>JBBQSP010000015.1:0-66038 GCA_038213735.1 Vicinamibacterales bacterium
CGGCCCACGCGCCGGCCGGGGCGACCCTCGGGCTCGTCGGCACGGGCGTCACCTTCGACACCGGTGGCATTTCGCTCAAGCCGGCCGACGGCATGGATCGGATGAAGGACGACATGGCCGGCGGCGCGACGGTGGTGGCCGCGCTGCGGTCGATTGCGCTCCAGCAGTTACCTGTTCGGGCGATCGCGGTCGTGCCGATGGTCGAGAACATGCCCGGGGGCAAGGCCACCAAGCCCGGCGACATCCTGCGCGCGGCCTCGGGTCTCACGGTCGAAGTGAACAACACGGATGCCGAGGGACGGTTGATCCTGGGCGATGCGCTCTGGTACGCGCGCAGGCTCGGGGCAACGCATGTGGTCGATGTCGCCACCCTGACCGGCGCCGTGGTGGTCGCGCTCGGCAAGATCACGACCGGCCTGTTCGGGACACCGGAACCCTGGGTCGAGCACGTGCGCGCGGCCGCGGGCCGGGCAGGGGAGAGAGTCTGGCCGCTGCCGCTGTTTGATGACTATCGCGAACAATTGAAGAGCGAGATTGCCGACATGGTCAACAGCCCGGGCCGGCCGGCCGGCTCGATCACCGCGGCGATGTTCCTGAAGGAATTCGCCGGCGACGGCGCCTGGGCCCACCTCGATATAGCCGGCACCGCTTGGGCCGAAGAGAGCAAGCCGTGGCAGCCGAAGGGCGCCACTGGCACCATGATTCGGACGCTCATTGATGTGGCCCGAGGCGGCCTTCCCGGTGTCTAACCTTGGTGTCTAATCGTTATGGCATCCGCCTTTAGGCGGATAATCGATGAACATGCAGGAACCACAGGCAACCGCGCCCACGGTGACCATCGTCCAGGTCGTCACCGACGACCCGGCGAAGGAGCTCGGCATGATCGACGTGTCGGTGGCGGCCTTTGGCCTCACCGGGGTGATCATGGCGTCGGCCCTCGTCGCCGGCCTGCTGGCGGGCGGTCTCTTCACCTGGTATCGTTCGCGCCGCGCGATCACGATCATCGAGGCACGCGGCAACCAGCACAACCTGTTCCGCGCTTAGTGTTCCTGAGACGCAATGGCCGGCAGGCCCTTAAGTGACTTGCGGTATCGCATCACCGCGTTGAACAGCGACTCGGCGATCCCCTGCTTGTAGGCGTTGGTCTTGAGCAGGGCGAGTTCCTGCTTGTTGCTGACAAACGAAACCTCGGCCAGCACGCTCGGCATGGCCGCGCCAATCAGCACCACGAACGGCGCCTTCTTCACGCCGCGGCTGCGCACCTCCTTGTTGGTTTTCCGCAGCGACGTCACCAGCGATTCCTGCACCATATTCGCCAGGTCCCGGGACTCGTCCAGCTTGTTGTTGAGGGTGATCGCCTTGATGATGTCGGGCAACTGGTGCATCTCGCGATTCGACGCCGAGTTCTCGCGCGCCGCGACGGCTTCGGCTTCCGGGGACGAAGCAAAGCTCAGGTAGTAAGTCTCGATTCCCTTTGCCGCCACGTTGCGGCTGGCGTTGGCGTGAATCGACAGGAACAGGTCGGCGCTCTCGCGGTTGGCCAGTTCGGTGCGCTCCTCCAGGGGAATGTAGACGTCGCTGCGTCGCGTCAGCACCACCTCCAGCCCGGGCTCCTTCTGCAGCAGCTTCTCGAGCCGAAGGGCCACGTCCAGCACGAGTGCGGCCTCGGTCAAGCCCCGGCCGAGCACGCCAGGATCGTGGCCGCCGTGTCCCGGGTCAATGACGATGCGAGAGACGCCGAGGCCAAGTTGCCGGGCCATTGAAAAGCCGCCGGTGACGTTGGCTGCGGCCGCCGAGGGCGACGCCAGCGGCACCGCAGCCGTCGTCGTCGGCGCTGACGGAAGCGTCGGAGAGGGCGCCGCGGGCGGCCTGGCGATCTCTGTCGGCCGGGCGGCCTTGGGCGGTGACAGCGCGACGGCCAGTGGCGGTTCGGGAGCACTCGTCGCCGGTGCGGCCGCCGACGGGGCGGTCGCCGTGCGGCCGACCGCGCGTTCGGCGTCGATCACGAGGCGGTATGGATTGTAGAGCGTGAAGACGCTGTAGCGCGACACCTCTTCAAGGTCCAGAACCACCCGCACGGTTGAATCCGGATGCCGGCCGATGCGAATCTTGCTGACGATGTCGCTGGGATAGGTCAGGACCTTGTCCAACAGTGCCGGTGTCAACTGCACGCCCTTAAGGTCGAAGAACAGCCGCGCGGGACCGGCAATGCGTTCTTCGCGGTACGCCACTTCGCGGTCGAGCGCGAGGGTGATGCGGACCGTGTCGGGCAAGACCATGCGATCAATGGAGAGCAGGGTGGCGGCCGGACCGGCTGGGGCTGCCGGCGCGGGCCGTGCCGATTCCACCAGCTGGGCCGCGACCGGCGCCGGCTTTGCGAGTTGCGCCAACTGCTGGGTCGCGCGCCGCACCAGCGAACTGGTTGGATACTCGGCCACGAGCCAGCGATAGAGGCGGATTGCCTGCGCCTGATCTTCGGCGGCGTTGAACCTCTGGAACGCCGCGTCGGCCAAGCTGGCCGCCTGCCAGAGCGCGTTGTCGGCGTAACCGCTGGTCGGATAGCGCCGCACGACCGCTTCGAACGCCGTAATCACTTTCTCGGCTTCAGTCTTGGCTTCGCGCGACGGGGCCTCGTCGCCAGCCAGTTGCACCCGGACCTTCTGGTCCCGCGCGAGCGCCGCCTCATACCGTTGGCGCGCCGTCTGCGCCACAGCCGGCACAGACACTACGAGCGCGATGGCACAAGCCAGGACGGTTCGTGAGATCTGTGTCATCTGCGGCCCTGGTGGTTCACAGCGTCATCTGAGTTGGGCATCGACCTCCTCGAAGTACTCACGACCGACCAGCACCTCGCGCGGCTTGCCGCCGGTGGCCGGCGAGACGAGACCTTCGGCCTCCATCATGTCGACGAGGCGAGCGGCGCGGCTGAAGCCAATCCGCATCTTGCGCTGCAGGTACGAGATCGAGACCTGGCCGGCCTGCACGACAATGCGCGCGGCCTCGTCGTAGAGGTCGTCCTTTTCGTACAGCAACTCCTGGTTGTTGGTCCGCTCTTCCTCGGTGATCGATTCGTCGTAGACCGGCTTGCCCTGTTTGCGCAGGAAGCTGGCGACCCGCGCCGATTCCTGCTCGGAAATATAGGGACCGTGCAAGCGGATGTGCCGCGACGAGGCCGGCGGCAGGAAGAGCATGTCGCCCTTACCCAGCAGCTGCTCGGCGCCGTTGCTGTCGAGAATGGTGCGCGAGTCGATCTTGGATGAGACGCGGAACGAAATGCGCGCTGGCAGGTTCGCCTTGATCAAGCCGGTGATCACGTCCACCGACGGCCGCTGGGTGGCCAGGATCAGGTGGATGCCGACGGCGCGCGCCATTTGCGCGAGCCGCCAAATCGACTCTTCCACCTCATTGCCGGCCACCATCATCAGGTCGGCCAACTCGTCGACCACCACCATGATGAAGGGCAGGGGACGGGTGGGCTTGCCCTCTTCCGGCACCTCGCCCGACTCGATCACCGCGCGGACGTTGCGGTTGAATTGTTCGATGTTGCGCACGCCGTAGGCCGCCAGCGTCTTGTAGCGTTCTTCCATTTCGCGCACGGCCCAGCGCAGCGCATTGGCAGCCTTCTTCGGCTCGACCACAACCGGGGTCATCAAGTGAGGAATGTCCTCGTACATGCCGAGTTCGAGCCGCTTCGGATCCACCATGATCATCCGCACATCGTCCGGGGTGGCGCGATAGAGGATGCTGGTGAGGATCGCGTTCAGCCCGACCGACTTGCCCGAGCCGGTCGAGCCGGCGATCAGCAGGTGGGGCATGGTCGCCAGGTCGGCCATGTAGGGCTCGCCGTGAATAGTCTTGCCCAGCGCGAACGTGAGCTTCGACCCCGAGCGCGTGTAGGCGTCAGCCTCCAGCAACTCGCGCAGTGAGATCGCTTCGCGGTTCGGGTTGGGAATCTGGATGCCGACCGTCGCCTTGCCGGGAATGCGGTCGATCAGCACCGATTCGGCCTGCATGGCCAGGCACAGGTCGTCTGACAGGCCCGTGACCTTCGAATACTTGACGCCGGCGTCGGGCTTGAACTCGAACGTGGTCACGACCGGGCCCGGGTGAATCTGCACCACCGATCCTTCGACCGAGAACTCGCGGCACTTCTCTTCCAGCAGGCGGGCCGACTCCATCAGCTCGCGCTCGTCGATCTTGGTTTCGGCTTTCGCCGCGTCGAGCAGTGACACCGGCGGCAGGGTGTACGACCCGAGGCGGCGTTCGACGTTGCGGTCCGGCTCTGGCAGCGGCAACGGTGGCGCCATCGGCGTCCGCACCGGCGCTTTCTTGACGACCGGCGGGGTCCGGGGCGCAGCGGCCACCGGCTCGTCCGCGATCTCCCGCGCGGCCACGCGCGCGGGCGCAGCCGGTTCGGGCCGCTCGATCCGGGCCGTCTTCTTCTCGGGTGTGTCAGCCTTCGCGGCCTCGGCGGCGTCCTTCTTGCCGTACTTGACCAGGACCTCGCGGCGCTGCTTGGCCTTGCGGCGCTCTTCGCGCCACAGCCGGAACGACTCGCCGCCCTGGGCGGCCACGCCCTGCATGGCCGCGAACACCGCGCTGAAGAGCCGGCCGAACGAGACCTGGGTTGAGATGATCACCGCGGCGACGATCAAGGCGAGGATGACGATCACCGAACCGGTGCGGCTCAGATACTCCGACATGAAGCCGCCGAGCCATTCCCCCAGGTAGCCGCCGGCGCGGAACGGGCGCGGGCCAAAGTCAACCCGGCCAAGTGTCAGGCCCAGGAAGGCGCTGCCAAACGACAGCAACATGATGGCGCCGATCATCTTCGTAAACGCGGCGTCGATCTTCGTGCACCAGAAGTAGTGCCAGCCGGCCACTGCCACGGCCGCCGGCAGCAGGTACGACGCGTAGCCCAGGAGCTGGTACGACAGCTCAGCGAGGAACGCCCCGACCCGGCCGGCGAAGTTGGCCGGCACGTCGTGGGTCCCGGTGCTGAAGAACCAGACCGGGTCGTTCGGGTCGTAGGTCGCCAGCGCAATCAGCCAGATAAGCGTCACCGCGAACAGCGCGACGCCAACGACTTCGCTGACGCGGCGCGACAAGGCGGATCCGGATGCAGCCACTCAGTCTCTCCTCAAATCTCAATCACCACCGGCAGCACCATGGGGCGCCGGCCGGTGCGTTTCTTCAGAAACCGCCGCACTTCCGTGCGGATGCGTTCCTTTATCAATCCCGGATCGGTCCGTTCCTCGACGCTGCACTCGGCGAGCGCGCTGCTGACGACGCGCGCGCCTTCGAGCAGCAGGGCCGCGGTACTGTCGTCGCTCACGAACCCGCGCGCCACCAGCTCCGGCACGCCTTCGACGATCCCGGTGCGGGCGTTGATCGCCACTACCGGCATGATGATGCCGTCGATCGAGATGTGCCGCCGGTCGCGCAGCACTTCATCGTCCACTTCACCGACGCGCGTGCCGTCGATCAACACCCGGCCGGCGGGCGTCCTGTCCGCGATTCGGCCGCCCTCCGCGTCGAAGCGAACCACGTCGCCATCCTCGGCGGTGATGACCTCGACCGCCGTCGGCAAGCCGCGGGTCACAAAGCGAGCCACTTTCGCGTGCCGCGCCAGGTGGCGGAACTCGCCGTGAACGGGAATCAGGTACTTCGGCCGGACGAGCGACAGCACGAGCTTGATCTCTTCCTCGGCGCCGTGTCCCGACACGTGGACGTGCTTGGTCGACTCCGTGACGACGTCGACGCCCCGGCGGGCCAGATGGTTCATCACCCGGCCGATGGACTTCTCGTTGCCGGGGATCGCCCGCGCCGACAGGACCACCCGGTCGCCCTCGGTCAGCTTCACGTGGCGGTGGTCGTTGATGGCGATGCGCGACAACGCGGCGTTGGCCTCGCCCTGCGAGCCGGTGACCAGGCAGACCACGTCCTGCGAGGGAAACACCCCCACGTCGCTGTCTTTGATGACCACGCCGGATTGCAGGTGCAGGTGGCCCAGGCGCTGCGCGATCTGTGAGTTGGTCGTCATGCCGCGGCCGATGAACGCCAGCTTGCGGTCGAACTGGGCGGCCAGGTCGGCAACAATCTGCAGTCGATACAGGCTCGACGAGAACGTCGCCACGACGATCTTGCCCTCGGTGCTGGTGAAGACCTCCTCGAAGCCGTCTTCGACGTCCTTCTCCGAGCCGGTGTAGCCGCGGCGGTCGATGTTGGTGCTGTCGCAGAACATCGCGAGCACGCCCTCGGCGCCGAGCCGGGCGAAGCCATGCAGATCGAACGCCTCGCCGTCCATCGGCGTCTGATCAACCTTGAAGTCGCCGGTGTGCAGCAACACGCCCTGCGGGGTGCGAATCACCACGGCGACGCAGTCGGGCATGCTGTGCGTGACGCGAAGGAATTCAAGCGTGAACGGACCGATGGGGATCACGTCACCGGGCTTGACGGCCACGGTCTTGGGGTCGAGTTCGTGCTCCTCGAGCTTCTTGCCCGCAAACGCCAGCGCCAGCGGGGTGCCGTAGAGCGGACCGTCGAGGTGCGGCAACACGTAGGGCACGGCGCCCATGTGATCCTCGTGACCGTGCGTGAGCACCAGTGCCTTGATCTGGCCCTTGCGGCTTTCGAGGTACGCCATGTCGGGAATGATCAGGTCGACGCCGAGTTGATCGGCCTCGGGGAACATCGCACCGGCGTCGACAACAATAGTGGTATCCCCACACGAGATGGCCATCATGTTGAGGCCGAACTCGCCGAGGCCGCCAAGCGGCACTACGTCGACTGCGAGCGCCGCGGCCGGAGCCACGGGCACGGACACACTCATGCGATATCCCAGCCAGGCGTGACTTCACGCCCAGGGAAAACTAGCAAGGCAACCGTGGACTCTGGCGAGCCGGCATGGTCACCCGTTCAGGCCGCTGGGAGCGCCTGGAAAACGAGGCGGGTTTCGTCGGAAACTATAGCACAGCTTCAACTTCCGGGATTATGGAAGGCCCGGAAGAGGGCCGCCATCTCGGCCATGTCCAGCGTCTCGGGCCGCCGTCGGCCATCGACCCCGGCCCGCGCCAGCGCCTCGGCCGGCGCCACCGACCGTTCGAGTCCGAACGGCTTGAGCGCGTTCGACAGGGTCTTGCGCCGCTGGGTGAACATGGTTCGGACCATCCGGACAAAACCCGGCATGTCGGGAATGTCCACCGCCGGCGGTCGAAAGGTGAGCCGGACCACGGCCGATTGCACCTGAGGCGGCGGCCGAAAGGCCCCCGGCGGCAGCGACAGCAACCGCGTGACGTCGGCATGCACGGCCGTCAGCACCGTCAGCACGCCGTACTCGCCGGTGCCCACCCTGGCCACCAGCCGATCGGCCACCTCCTTCTGCAACATCAGGATGGCGTCGCGGACCCCACCGGTCGTAGCGGCGAGTTCGAGCAACGAAAACAGGATCGGGGACGAGATGTTGTAGGGCAGGTTGCCGACCACCCGCACCGCGTGCCCGGGCCCCAGCGGCGCGCCCAGCCAGTGCGACAGCGCCGCCGCCAGGTCCAGCTCGAGCACGTCGCCGACGATCACGGTGACGTTGGCGGGCTTGGTGGCCTCCAGTTCGCCGGCCAGGTCGCGATCGACCTCCACCGCCAGCAGGCGGCCGCACTGTTCCGCCAGCGGCCGGGTAATGGCGGCGCGGCCCGGACCAATCTCGAGAATGCTCTCGTCGGCCCTGGCGTCCACGGCCTTCACCACCTTGACGACCCAGGCCGGCTCGAGAAAATGCTGCGCGAACCGCTTGCGTGCCCTCACGCCTGCGGCTCCTCGTCATCGTCCGGGTCGTCCTCGCCGCGCAGCCAGCGTTCCTCGTGCGGCGCGATGTCCTCCTCAGACATGCCGAAGTAGTGGCCGAGCTCGTGGATCAGGGTGAGACCAATCTCAATGAAGATCTCGTCCTCGTCGTCTTCGCACTCGTCTTCGATGGGGCCCTGGAACAACGTGATCCGGTCCGGAAGGGTGTTGCCGTATCCCGACCGTTCCGTGAGCGGCGTGCCCTCGTAGAGCCCAAAGAGGGTTCCGCCGTCATCGACATCCCTGTCGTCGAGCAACTCGTCCGAGGGCTCGTCGTCGACCACGATCGCGACGTTGTGAATGGCGCGCGCGAAGCGGCGCGGAATCTGGTCGATCGCTTTCTGAACCAGCGCCCTGAAGTGCTCGCGGGTCATCGCCGCGCCTTCTTCTTTGCGGGTGTGGTGTCCGGCTTCAGCCGGACCGGGGGCTTCGCCACATTTATGGTCGATGTAGCCTTCGGCTTTGGCCGGATTTTCGGCTTCGTGACGACCCCTGTCATAAAGAAGTCGCAATCGTTGCGCACATTGCAGATCGGGCAGTTGGGCTTGGGCTTGCAGATGCGGCGGCCGTGCAGGATCAAGTCGTCCGACGCGCGCGTCCACCGCTTCGGCGGCAGTTGCTCGCAAAGCTGCGCCTCGACCTTCACGGGATCATCACCGTGGGCGAGGCCAATCCTGTTGGCGACCCGCAGCACGTGGCGATCGACCGGTAGTCCCGGCACGCCGAGGGCGTGCCCGAGCACCACGTTGGCGGTCTTGCGCCCCACGCCGGGCAGGGCCGTGAGAGCGTCCATTGAGGCCGGAACCTTGCCCTGGTGCTGTTCGATGAGCGTCGCGGCCATGCCGAGCAGCGACTTGGCCTTCTGGCGAAAGAAGCCGGTGGCGTGGATCAGGGTCTCGAGCTCCGCCGTGCCGGCAGCCGCCAGCGACCTGGCGTCGGGGAAGCGCTTGAACAGCGCCGGCGTGACGAGGTTGACGCGGGCATCGGTCGACTGCGCCGACAGCATGGTCGCCACCAGCAGCTCGAAGGCGTTGCGATGGGCCAGCTCCGTGTCCGCATCCGGATAGTGCCGATCGAGACCGTCGATGACACGACTGACCGCCGCGGCTGTTTTCATGGGGAGGAAGCCGCGGCTAGTGGATCGGTCCCCTGCCCGGAGGCACGGGCTGCGGTGGCTGATGCGACTCGGAATAAACGCGCATGTTCTCCGTCAACGCCGCGATCAGCGTCGGAATGAACTGCACCGGCAGCACGATCTTGGCGCGCACCGGCGCGCGGACGACGTGCTCGGCCTCGGCCTCGCGAATCTCCTTCTCCGACAGCGGCTGCACTTCGCAGAAGGTGAGGGTGAAGTCGAACGGGGTGTGATTCACCGCGCAGAAGTTGGCGTACGTGCGCGGCTCGGAACCACCGTCCTCGGGAACGATGGTGAAATTGATCTGTTTACGGTCGCTCATGATTTGGGGCCTGCTGGCTCTAAGCCTACCCCAAGCCCCACGCCGTCAGTACTTCCGCATGACGCCGACGACGACGCCCTGGATCTGTACGCCGTCGAGGTCGACGTAGATCGGCTGCATGGCCGGATTCGCCGGCTGCAGGCGAATGCGGTTGCTCTCTTTGTAGAACTTCTTGAGCGTCACGTCCTGGCCATCGACCAGGGCAATCACCATGTCGCCGTTGTCGGCGGTCTTGCGGTCTTCGACCACCACCCAGTCGCCGTCGCGAATCTGCTCGTCGATCATGGATTCGCCCCGCACGCGCAGCACGTAGGTGTCGCGCCTGCCGGCGATCAGCGAGTCGGGCACGCTCACCGTCTCGGTGCCGGCCACCGCCTCGATCGGCATGCCGGCCGCCACGTAGCCCAGCATGGGCAGCTCGACGGCGCGGCCGCCCGAGCGGCTGGGCAAGAGCTCGACCGACCGGCTGCGATTCCACGCGCGGCGGATGAACCCCTTTTCCTGCAGGTTGGTGAGGTGCTTGTGCACGGTGGCCAGCGACGACAGGCTGAACCGTTCGCCGATTTCCTCCAGGCTCGGGGCGTACCCGTGCTGCTGGATGAACTCGTTGAGGTAATCGAGAATTTCGCGCTGGCGCTTGGTGAGTGGTTGCATAAATGCACTCCCGGGTGTCGGGTTGCTCCGTTTCTTCGCCCTGAACAGGAAGCGTAAGCAAACAAGAGGCGAAAGTCAACCCGGCCCGATAGAGCCGACCGGCTTGCCGCATACTATTCAACCTTCCGCCCCGCTGCCGGTCTAATTCCTACAGCAGAGGACCGCGGTCATGACACATGGATCGGCCGTTCGTAACGCATGGGCCCCGGCGGTTGACACCCGGTGGACGGTCACGGTGGTGACTCCAGCCGACGCTGGAACCGTCGCCGCTACCGATTACGGCGCCCTGGACGACGCGAAGCTGGTGACGGCGTCGGTCGCGGGCCAGCGCGGCGCGTTCGACGTGATCGTCGAACGCCATCGCCGAACCGTCTATCAGGTCTGCTATCGCTTCGCGGGCAATCACGAAGATGCCAGCGACCTCGCGCAGGAATCGTTTGTGCGCGCCTGGCGGGGCCTCAAGACCTTCAAGGGGCAGTCGGCGCTCCCGACCTGGCTTTATCGCATCGCGGTGAATGTGTGCCTGAACCGCGTGAGCGCGAAGACCCCGGCCACCGATCCGATCGAGTCGACCGATCACTTCGAAGACACGCGCATCGAAGGCGCGCAAGCGGCGTTGCTGCGCGAAGAGCGCGCGACGGCGGTCCGCAAGGCGATTGCCTCGCTGCCGAAGAAGCAGCGCGCCACGTTGATCCTCCGGGCGTACCACGAGTTGTCGCACCAGCAGATCGCCGATATCCTAGGCAGCTCGGTCGGCGCCACCAAGGCCAACTTCTTTCACGCGCTGGCCAACTTGAAGAAGCTTCTCGGGAACGAGCCATGAACCACCTGACTTCCGACGAACTGATCGACGCTGCCGAAGGGGCGCTCGACCCGGCGCGTCAGCAACACCTCGACGCGTGCGAAGCCTGCCGGCAGCAAGTTGCGGACCTCGCCACGGTGCTGCGTGAAGCGCTCGCCGTCGCCGTGCCCGAACCGTCGCCGCTCTTCTGGTCGCATCTGTCCGAGCGCGTGCGAGCCGCGATCGACGCCGAGCCGCAGTCAGCCGGCGGTTGGCGCCAGTGGCTGCGCTGGCCGGTGCTCGCGCCCCTCGGCGTGCTGGCCCTGCTGGTGCTGGCGCTCGGCATCGCGTTGCCTCGGCAGAAGGTGGTGCCGGCGACCGTCGCGATTGCCGTTGAACCGGCCGACACCACGCGAGCGGACGAGGGGTTCGCCCTCGTCGCCGACCTGGTCGGCGATCTCGACTGGGACACCGCCATCTCGGCCGGACTGGCGGTCGCCCCGGGCGCCGCTGACCGCGCGGTGCGCGATCTGACCACGACCGAACAACAGGAACTCACCCGTCTGCTGATGGCGGAGTTGACACGAGCCAAGTCATGAACACCCCACGAATCGTTCTCGCCGCCGCGTTGCTGATGATGTTGTCGACCGGCGTGTCGGCGCAGCAGTACCAGGCCCAGCCGGGCCGCCAGCCGCTGCCCGGACTCGACAACAGCGACATGACGCCGGGCGAGATCCAGAAGCTGTTCGACGCGTACCTGGTGATGGAGGCGCAGCAGGCGCTGTCGCTCACCGACGAGCAGTATCCACAGTTCCTGACGCGCCTGCGCGCGCTGCAGGAGACCCGCCGCCGCAACCAGCAGGAGCGTTTCCGCCTGATGGGCGAGCTGCAGCGCCTGACCAACCCGCGCCAGCAACCCGTGCGCGGCGAGGACGCGATGATCACCGAGCGGCTGGCCGCGCTGCAGGAACTCGAGTCGCGGACGGCGGCTGAGTTGCGCAAGGCCTACACCGCGCTGGACGAGGTGCTCGAGATCCGGCAACAGGCGCGCTTCCGCATCTTCGAGGAACAGATCGAGCGCCGCAAGATCGAGTTGCTGATGCGGGCCCGCCAGCAGAACCGTCCCAATGCTCAGCCAGGAAATCCACCGGTCCGGCGTCCGCCTCCCGGCGAAGGCGGGCCTGCCACGCCGTAGCGACCATTGGTCGCGAAGGCGGGTAGAATGAGGGCATGGGCGCGCGATTGATTCTTGCCGGGTGCGTGGTCGCAGGAACCACGCTGATTGCCGCCGTCCCCTTGACGCCCGGGCTCGCCCAGTCGTTTGAGAAGAAGATCGTCACTGTGCAGGCGAACGCCGAGACCGAGGCGAAGACGCCGCGCTCCACGCCGTTCACCGAAGACGAAACCAATTCGTATCTCAAGTTCAAGTCGGGACCGCTGCTACCCACTGGGCTGGCCGAGCCGGTCATCACCATGCACGGCCAGGGCCGGGTGACCGGGCGCGCCGTGGTCGACTTGGATGTCGTGCGCCAGAAGCAAAGCAGCGGCGGGTGGTTCGATCCGACGAGCTACCTCACCGGCAAGCTGCCCGTGAGCGCGGTCGGCCGCATTGTCACCGGCGACGGCAAGGGCCGCTTCGAACTCGAGCGCGCCGACGTCAGCGGCATCCCGGTGCCGAAGTCGCTGCTCGCGCAAATGGTCAACTACTTCACCCGCACCAAGGACAATCCGCAGGGGTCGTCGATCGACGACACGTTCGAGCTGCCGGCCGAGATCCGGCGCATCGACGTCGCCACCGGCCGTTTCACCGTCGTCCAATAGCGCTTGTGGCCGAGGATGTCCTCCAGCTGCCCCTGCAGTTTCTGAAGGGCGTCGGCCCGCGCAAGGCCGCCGACTTGAAGAAGGCGGGCCTCCACACCGTTGAGGACCTGCTGTTCCGTTTTCCCCGCCGCTACGAAGATCGCAGCCGGCTCCAGACCATCATCTCGTTACGCCCGGGCATGACCGCCGCGATCAGCGGGGAAGTGCTGAACGCCGGCCTCGCCCAGACCCGCCGCCCGGGCTTCCGCCTGTTCCAGGCGCTGGTGCAGGACCCGAGCGGGCAGATCCAGGTGGTCTGGCCGAACCAGGCATTTCTCAAGGACGTAATCCGGCCTCACCAACGCCTGGTGCTGTTCGGCAAGGTCGAGTTCTGGGGCTCGCGCGGGTTGCAGATTACCGACCCTGAATTCGAAATCGTCAAGGACGGTGGCGAACCCGAATCCGGCAAGGAGATCGATACGCTGCACACCGGTCGGATCGTGCCGGTCTACGAACGCACCGGCAGCGTCACGCCGAACATGCAGCGCCGCTTCGTATGGCAGGCGCTCGAGCAGGTGGCGCCCGACGGGTTCGACCCGGTGCCCGCCGACATCCTCGCGAAAGAGCAGTGGCCGTCGCGGCGCGACGCGTTGTGGCAGGCGCATTTCCCCGACGCGAGCACGCCGCTCGACGCGCTCAACGCCTTCGCGACTGCCGCGCAGCGCCGGCTGATCTTCGAAGACTTCTTCGTGTTCCAGACCGGCCTTGCCCTGCGGCGTCACGAGAACGCGCAGGTCCGCAAGGGGCTGGTGTGCGTGGTGGACGACCGCATTCGCGAATGCGCCCGCGCAGTGCTGCCATTCAAGCTCACGCCGGGCCAGCGCGATGCGCTGCTCGAAATCGTCACCGACCTGCAGCGGCCGTGGCCCATGCAGCGGCTGCTGCAGGGCGACGTCGGCGCCGGCAAGACCATTGTCGCCGTGCTCGCCGCGGTGGTCGCGATGGAAAACGGCTTCCAGGTGGCCGTGATGGCGCCCACCGAAATCTTGGCCGAGCAGCACTACCGGACGATGGTGAAGGTGCTTGACGGCCGGCCGTACCGTACGGCCCTGCTCACCGGGCGCGTCACCGCTGCCACGCGGCGGGACTTGTTGCCGGCGATCGAGCGCGGCGAGATCAACCTCGTGGTCGGGACGCAGGCGCTGGTGCAGGACCACGTCAAGTTCAAGGCGCTGGCGCTGGCGGTGATCGACGAGCAGCATCGCTTCGGGGTAGTCCAGCGCGGCACCCTGGCCGCCAAGGGCTTGAATCCTGACGTGCTGGTCATGACCGCGACGCCGATTCCGCGCACGCTCGCGTTGACCGAGTGCGGCGACATGGAAGTGTCAGTCATTCGCGGCCTGCCACCGGGCCGAAAGCCGGTGCGCACCGTGGTGAAGGCCGACTCTCGTCGAGACGAGGCGTTCCAAATGATCCGCGACGAGGTCGGGCGCGGTCGCCAGGTCTACGTGATCTACCCGCTGGTCGAAGAGTCGGAGAAGATCGACCTCAAGGCCGCGACCGCGATGGCCGAGGAACTGACCCGGGTGTTTCCCGAGTTTACCGTGTCGCTGCTGCACGGGCGCATGAAGGGCGACGAGAAGGAACGGGTCATGCACGCGTTCAGCAGCGGCGCCCTGCAGGTGCTGGTCTCGACCACGGTCGTCGAGGTCGGCGTGGACGTCGCCAACGCCACGCTGATGGTGGTGGAACACGCCGAGCGATTCGGCCTGTCGCAACTGCACCAGTTGCGCGGGCGGATCGGCCGCGGCGAACATGCCTCGACCTGCGTCCTGCTGTACCAGGCGCCGTGGACGGACGAAGCGAAGGCGCGGTTGAAGGCCATGGCCGACACGTCGGACGGGTTCGTGATTGCCGAGCGCGACTTGCAGTTGCGCGGCCCCGGCGATTTCTTCGGCACGCGCCAGTCGGGCCTGCCGACGCTACGCGCGGGCGACCTGACGCGTGACGTCGATCTGCTGGAGCGGGCGTACCAAGAGGCCCGCGTCCGCGTGGACAGGGGCACACTGACGGAGGCGCAGAAGGCGTACGTGCGCAGCGTCTGGCAGCGCCAGTTCGGACTGATCACCGTTGGCTGACCCATGAGAATCATCGCCGGCACGAACAAGGGCAGGGGACTCAAGGCACCAAAATGGGATGGCCTGCGCCCGACTTCGGATAAGCTGCGAGAGACCTTGTTCAACATCATTGCGCCCCATGTCGTGGACGCCCGGGTGCTCGACGTGTTCGCCGGCACCGGCGCGATTGCGCTCGAGGCGCTGAGCCGTGGCGCCGCGGCGGCGACGTGCGTCGAGCAGGATCGGCGCGCCTTGCAGTTGATCGAAGAGAATCGCCGGCTCTGCGGGGAGGAACAGCGCTGTGCGATCATCCGCGATTCCGTCGACCGCGCGCTGGCGCGTCCCCTTCCCGGCGGCCCGTTCGACATCATCGTGCTCGATCCGCCGTACGACTACCCGGCACTCGCGAGCGCGGTTCGCGACGCGGCCGGGCAGCGCCAGCCTGGCGCGGTGCTGGTACTCGAGCACGCCTCGCGCGTCACGCCGCCGGTTCCGGACGGATTGACCGTGACCCGGACCGTCAAATCGGGCGACAGCGCCCTGAGTTTCTACGCATGAGCCAACCGCCACCGACCCGCATTGCCATTTATCCCGGATCGTTTGATCCGCTGACCAACGGTCACGTCGACATCATCGAGCGGGGCGCCAGAATCTTCGACCGGATCATCGTGGCGATCCTGGCCAATGTCGAGAAGACGCCGCTGTTTTCGGAGTCGGAGCGGGTGGCGTTAATCCAGGAAGTGTTCAAGGGCCGGCCCAACGTGCAGGTGGAAACGTTCGACGGCCTGCTGGTCGAGTATGCGCTGCGCAAGCAGGCCTCGGTGCTGGTGCGCGGCCTGCGCGCGGTGTCGGACTTCGAGTACGAGTTCCAGATGGCGCTCATGAATCGCCACCTGGCGCCCGAGATCGAGACGGTCTTCATGATGCCGGCCGAGCAGTACACCTACATCAGCTCGCGGTTGATCAAGGAAGTGTTCATGTTGAACGGCAAGATCGATGGCCTGGTGCCGCCAATTGTCGAAGAGCGCCTGCACGCCAAACGGGCGGGCCGGCCGAAGGCGCAAGACTAGTTCCGAGGATCAGATCGATGACTTTCGCACGTCGCATGAGCCGCGTTAGCGTGTCACCCACCCTGAAGGTGTCGGCGGAAGCCGACCGCCTGCGCCGCCAGGGCGTGGACGTGGTCGATTTGGGCGCGGGCGAACCGGACTTCGGCACCCCTGAGCACGTAAAGGACGCCGGCCACGCAGCGCTGAACGCGAACTTCACGAAATACACCCCGTCGGCGGGCGTGCTCGAGTTCCGCGACGCCATTGCTCACGACTACAGCTCGCGCTACGGCGTCACCATCAAGCCAGACGAGGTGATCATCTCCGCCGGCGCCAAGCAGGCCCTCTACAACGCCGCCATGGTGCTGTTTGACCAGGGCGACGAGGTGATCTCGCATAGCCCGTTTTGGCCGACCATCGGCGATCAGATCAAGCTGGCCGATGCCACGCCGGTGATGGTGCAAACGCATCGCGAGGACGGCTTTGCCATCAAGGCCGACCCGATCATCGCGGCGATTACGCCGAAGACCAAGGCCATCATCATCAACTCGCCCTGTAACCCTACTGGCGCGTTGATTTCGGAAGCCGAGATGACCGCGATCGCGGATGTGGCCGCGGCCCGCGGCATCTGGGTGATCGCCGACATCACCTACGAGCACCTGATTTACGACCCGGTGCCGCACAACCTGGTCAAGATCCTGTTCGACCGCCTGCCCGACCGGACCGTCATCTGCAGTTCGGCGTCGAAGAGCTACGCCATGACTGGGTGGCGTTGCGGCTGGGCGATCGGGCCGAAGGCGGTCATCGCCCAGTGCAACGTGCTCCAGGGGCACGCTACCTCGAACATCAACTCGATCACGCAGAAGGCCGGCATTGCCGCGCTCACCGGCCCCCAGGACGGACTCACGATGATGCTCGACGAGTACCGGAAGCGCCGCGATGCGGTGCATGGCTGGTTGACCGCCGATCCCCGGTTCGTGTGCGTCAAGCCTTCGGGGGCGTTCTACCTGTTCCCGTACGTCGCCGACCTGCTGTCGCCCGGGGGCATCAAGTCCACCGGCGAGCTCGCCGAGGCGCTGTTGAAAGAAGTGTCCGTCGCCGTCACGCCGGGCGAGGGGTTCGACGCGCCCGGGTTCTTCCGGCTGTCGTACGCCACCTCGCTCGACCGGCTGCGCGAAGGCGTCGATCGGATGTTCGCGTTCGTCGCGGCCATGGAACAGAGCGGCAAGATCCCCACTGCCGCCAGCCGATAGGTGGCGACACAGCTGGAGAGTGGCGACAAACCTTCAGGTTTGTCGATCATGAAGCCAACCACCATTCGCATGGCGCCGTGGGTACTGGCGGCTATTTGCGCGTCGGCCGCCGCGTTTCTCGGCATGTCGTCGTATTTCTACTTTTACGGCGACTCGTACCTCCTGCGCTACGCCGGCATGGCCGCGGCCGCCTTCGCGCTGGCGGCGACCGCCGACGCGCTGTTTTCGCGCATCGTGCTCGAGGGCGACACCATGCACGTCAACAGCCTGATGAAGCGCCGGTCGTTCCCTCGAGGCGACTTTTTGTATGCGAAGGTCGAGCGCGGGGTGGTCGCCCTGCGACGAAAAGACGGCGGATGGCTCCTGATGCCCGGCACCGGCAACGACGTGCTGTCGGTCCGCGACACGATTGATGCGTGGATCAAACGGTCCGCCTAAAGGCGGACACTACATCGATGTGGCGTCCGGCGTTAGCCGGACCTAGCGGTTGGCTACCAGCACCACGCGCGTCAGGTCGCGTGACGGGTCGGGCCACAGCAGCGTGCGCACCCTCACACCCGCCTCGTTGAAGTAGGGCAGTTCCGCAATCCGCACCATGTGCAGGTTCCGCTCGCGCTCCAGGCGGTCGATCACGTCGGCCGGCGCCACCATCAGCGCCCTGGCCTGCTGCGACATGAAGTCGGACGCCTGATCGTCGGTGATGATATCGGTGGTCTTCGTGTGGGCGTAGAACACCAGGTTGCGCACGAAGACCCGGTAGGTGCCCACCGCCTCGTGGGAGGATCTCTGTGCCTGGACCAGCCGCGCCATCTGCCTGACCGTGTCTTCGGACCCGCTCGACAGGCCGCCGAACTGCAGCGCCGGCAGCGTCACGGCGGCGGCGAGCGCAATCACCGCCGGCGCCATCCGCCACTGGCGCGACAACGCCACCAGCACGATCACCACCCCGGCGGCCGCGATCAGGCCGGCCGCCACCTGGGTGAAGATTGGCGCCACGTTGATCAGCAGCGGCTGCACGCGGTACAGCAACGCGCCCAGAGTGATGAAGAACGCACCGCTCAGCAGCGAGCCGATCACCACGCCGGTGGCACGGCGCGGCCGTGACCGCGCCCCATCGAACCCGCGCCATTCTTGTGTGCGTTCGACGATGGACGAGGCGAGAAGCAACGCCAGCGGCGGCAGCACCGGCAGGATGTAACGCGGCTGCTTGCCGACCGACCACGAGAAGAACACCAGCGGCAACGCCGCCCACAGCATCAGCCGCAGGTCGATGGTGCCGATGTCGCGCCGGCGCCGCACAAACTGCGTGAGCGGTCCCAGCCACACCAGCGCCAGCGGCGTCCACGGCAGCAGCCCGCCGGCAAGAATCGGAAGATAGAACCACCACGGCCGCGGATCGTTGAAGCGGTCGGTCGCGAACCGCTCGAAGTTGTCGCCGATGAAGAACCCCTGCAGGTACTCGTTGCCGTGGCGGAACCACATCACGACGTACCACGGCACGGCGACGCCGACCATGACGATGAAGCCGAGGAGGATGTCGCTTGGCGTCAGGGCGATCGAGCGCCGCTCGATCATCAGGACCGGCACAATCACGATGATCGGGATGATCAGGCCCACCGGTCCCTTGGTGAGGAACCCCAGGCCGAGTGCCAGCGCCGCAAGCAGCACGAACTTGCGGGGCGAACGTTCCTGTTCGAGCGTGGCGACGAGCGCCGCCCAAATCGCCAGCGAAATGGAGAAGGCCAGCGGTAGGTCTGGCAGCGCCATCCGGCCGATCGAGAAGTAGCCGAAGTTGGTGGCGACAATGGCGCCGGCCAGCAGGCCGGTGGACTCGTCATACCAGCGGCGACCGGCCGCGGCCGTCACGAGCACCAGACCCAGCCCGGCCATGGCGGCCCAGAAGCGGGCGGCCATCTCGTTCGCGCCGAGTACGAGCGAGGCGGCCGCCGTCAGCCAGTAATACAACACCGGCTTCTGGAACCGTGGCTCGTAGTTGTAATAGGGGGTGATCCAGTCGCCCGACGTCACCATTTCGCGGGCCGAGTCGGCGTAAAACGCCTCGTCTGAATCAGTAATAGCCCCCCGGCCAAGACCGGCGAAGAACGTGACCGTCGCGAGCAGCAGCAGGGGGAGCGTGATGCGATGCACTTCTGGTATACTAGCGGCAGTTTCTCACGGTTTTGCCTCTGTTTCGTTCCGTCCGCGTTCGAGACGCGTCACTTGCGGACCCGCTCCGCCCCTTTCCTGAACCTGACAACCCGAGCCAGCCTCTCTTGGAATAACCTGCATGCCCAGTCATAAGCGTCACGGTCCCCACCGCGGTGGCGGTCACCAACCCCCGCCCCAGCCCGATGTGGCCGCCGAATCGGCCGAACATGCCCTGAACGAGAGCAAGAAGCCCGGGCTCAACATCAACCAGCTGAAAGAGATGAGCATCCAGCATCTCACCCAGGTGGCCAAGGACCTGGACGTCGCCGGCGCGACCGGGATGCGCAAGCAGGAGCTGATCTTCCAGATCCTCAAGGCGCAGACGGAGCTGAGCGGGTTCATCTTCTCGGAAGGCGTGCTCGAAGTGCTCCCCGACGGCTTCGGGTTCCTCCGCGCTCCCGACTACAACTACCTGCCCGGCCCCGACGACATCTACGTGTCGCCGTCTCAAATCCGCAAGTTCGACCTCCAGACCGGCGATACCGTGTCGGGCCAGATCCGTCCGCCGAAAGAAGGGGAGCGCTACTTCGCCCTGATCAAGGTCGAGGCCGTCAACTTCGAGGCCCCCGACCAGGCGCGCGAGAAGCTGTTCTTCGAGAACCTGACGCCGCTCTATCCACTTGAGCGCATCAAGCTGGAAACCGAGGCCGAGAACCTGTCGGCCCGCGTCATGGACCTCATGACGCCGCTTGGCAAGGGCCAGCGCGGACTGATTGTCGCGCCGCCCCGCACCGGCAAGACCATGCTGCTGCAAAGTATTGCGCAGTCGGTGGCGAAGAATCACCCCGAGATTTACCTGATCGTGCTGCTGATCGACGAGCGCCCCGAAGAAGTCACCGACATGCAGCGCTCGGTCGACGGCGAGGTGATCTCGTCCACGTTCGACGAACCCGCACAGCGCCACGTGCAGGTCGCCGAGATGGTAATCGAGAAGGCCAAGCGCCTGGTCGAACACAAGAAGGACGTGCTGATCCTGCTCGACTCGGTCACCCGCCTCGCGCGCGCCTACAACACCGTGATTCCCGCGTCGGGCAAGGTGCTGTCGGGCGGCCTTGACAGCAACGCCCTGCAGAAGCCCAAGCGCTTCTTCGGCGCCGCCCGCAACATCGAAGAAGGCGGCTCCCTCACCATCGTCGCCACCGCGCTGGTCGATACCGGCTCGCGTATGGACGATGTGATCTTCGAGGAGTTCAAGGGCACCGGCAACATGGAGATCCATCTGGATCGCAAGCTGTCGGACAAGCGTACCTTCCCGGCCATCGACATCCTGAAGAGCGGCACCCGCAAAGAAGAGTTGCTGCACACCAAGGAAGACCTGAGCCGCATCTACGTGCTGAGGCGCGTGCTCAACCCGCTGTCGCCAGTCGAGGCCATGGAATTGCTGCTCGACAAGATGGGGAAGACCAAGAACAACGCCGAGTTCCTGTCGGCCATGCAGCGCGGATAGTGCCAGAAGGGCGGCACTTTAGTGCCGCCGGAGAATTCATGATCACAATCAAGGTTCGAGAAAACGGTTCGCTGCTGGTCGAGGGCGAGGACGTGAAGTTAATCGATTGGACCGGCGCCGAGTACGTGGTGCCGAAGAAGCCGTTCTCGCTGTGCCGCTGCGGCCAGTCGAAGCAGCGGCCGTTTTGCGACGGTACGCACAAGACCTGCGGCTTCGTCGGCAACGAGGGCGCGCCGGGCCCCAAGGCCAATCCGCCGGCTCCGCCAGCCACTCCGTAGTCCCGTCGGGGAACGCGTCTCCCGACTAGATGTGCCCTCCCGACAAGAGGTGCCCTCCCGGCAGGTTCTTACAGCTTGGGAATCATCCACGGGAAGACGTACTGCTGCAGCATGGCGAGAACGCCCATCAGCGCGGTCAGCACGAGGCTGTGGACGATTACCTTCGAGAAGATCTCGCCTTCCCGGCCCACCGCTCCCACGCCCGCGGCACCAACCGACAGGTTCTGCGGGCTGATCATCTTGCCCATCACGCCCGCCGAACTGTTGGTCGCGCCCATCAGGATGGGATCAAGTCCCGACACCTTGGCGGTGGTCGCCTGCAGCGGGCCAAACAGCGTGTTGGACGAGGTGTCGCTGCCGGTCAGGAACACGCCGAGCATGCCGAGCCACGCCGAGAAGAACGGGAACAGCCAGCCGGTCTGCGCCAGCGCCAGGGCCATGGACGAGGTCATGCCCGAGTAGTTCATGACGGTGGCGATCGACAGGATGAAGGCGATGGTGATGATCGGCAGCCGCAGTTGCGCCGCGGTCTTCCTGAACGCGACGCCGAGAATGCCGGGACGCGACCCTGCCAACACCATGGGAATGAGCGCGATGAAGGTGGCGAACAGCACCAGGGTGCCGGCCGTCGCCAGCAGGTCGAGCCGGTAGGTCAGCGCGTACGGTGATGCCGCTTCGACCACCGGCGGCTGGCGCTGCACCAGCGGCTGCGGCCTGCCGTCCACCGTGTTGTAGGCGCCGGGCCAGCTGAACTCCCACACCGGGAAGCGGAAGCCCTGCGGATCGACCGAGGCCGGCTCGCCGATCCACGGCTCGGGGCACAGCCGATTGCCGATCTGACCGCAGCGCAGCAGGGCCGTGACGTTAGCCGGCGGCTGCAACTGCGACATGCCCGCGAAGTTGCCGACCTGGCCGATCAGCACCGTCACGATCAGGATGCCGTAGGTGGCATAAGCGCGCCAGACGCGGCTCGACACGTCGACCGTCGTCTCCACGGGCGCGGTGGTGCCGTCGTTGTAGATGTCGCGCGGCTGCCAGAACTTCAACAGCAGCGCGACCGAGGCCAGCGAGAAGAGCGCCGCCAGTGTGTCAGTTAACTCCGGCCCGACGTAGTTCGAGACGGCGAACTGGCCGATTGCAAACGAGAGACCCGTGACCAGCACGGCCGGAAAGACGGCCAGCATCCGGCTCCACCCGGAATACAAGACGATCAGGTACGCCGGGATGATCAGCGAGAAGAAGGGGAGTTGCCGGCCGACCATGGCCGACAGCGCGCGGGTCGTCGTCTGGACGTCTTCGCCGAGCATGGGCGCCAGCAGGCCGCCGAGGGTGGTCACCGGAATGCCGAGCGACCCGAACGCCACCGGGGCGGTGTTGGCGATCAGGGCCAGCACCGCGGCCATGATCGGCTCGAACCCGAGGCCCGCCAGCATTGCCGCGGTAATGGCCACCGGGGCGCCGAACCCGGCAATGCCCTCGATGAGCGCGCCGAAGCAGAACGCCACCAACAGGATCTGGATGCGGCGGTCGGTCGTGAGCCGCGCCAGCGAACGGCGAATCACGTCGAAGTCGCCGCTCTCGACCGACAGGTTGTAGAACATCACCGAGCAGAAGACGATCCAGCAGATCGGCCACAGTCCGAACGCCATGCCGTGCGTCGCGGCCGCCACTGTCAGCCCGAGCGGCATGCCCCAGACCATCCAGGCCAGCAAGAACGCACTGCCCGCGCCGACAATCGCCGACTTCCAGGGCGCAATGCGGAGCCCGGCCAGGCAGATCGCCAGCAGGATCGGCGGGATCGACGCGACGAGTGCCGACAGCAGGATGCTGCCAGCGACGGGACTGTAGGTCTGTTGAAACAGCTCGGCCAAGTTGGGAACCTCGGCCGAAACTATACAGGTTCAGCGGTTCAGGTGTTCACAAAGTTCACGGGTTCACCTTCCGGACCCGTGAACCCCTGAACCCGTGAACCTCTGAACCCTCTACGTTTCTCGCAACGCGTTCATGGGATCAATGCGCGCCGCGCGGCGGGCCGGCAGGTAGGCGGCCGACAGCGCTGCCAGCCCGAACACCACCATCAAGAGCGCCAGCTGCCACAGGTCGGTGAACACCAGTCCGAACAACACCCGCTGCATGATCTGGCCAATGGCGAACGACAGCGCCGCGCCGATCAGCGAGCCGGCAATCGTGATCCGCAGCGCGTGCGCGGTGGTCAGCCGAATCACCTGCCAGCGGCCGGCGCCAAGCGCCATGCGCACGCCAATCTCCTGCGTGCGCTGCGCGGTCACGAACGCCATCAGGCTGTAGATGCCCATGACCGATAACGCCAGCGCGATCAGGGCAACGATGCCAAGCGCGTTCGCGATGAAGGCGAGCCCGCCGGCGCGTTCGTCAACGAGGACGCTCAGTGACGACAGCGACGCAATCGGTTGGTCGGCGTCGGCCGCCGCCACCGCCTGCCGCAAGTCGCTCGACAGCGCCGACGGGTCGCCGACGGTCCTGACCGTGAACGCGATCGCATAGGGCGCGTCCTGCGCGACCGGGCGATACACCGTGTGGTCGCGGCGGTGGGTAAACCAGTTGTGGATGGTGTTGCCGGCGACGCCAATCACGGTCAGCCACTCGCCGTCGGCTGCCAGCTTGAACCGGCGGCCGAGCGGATCCTGGCCGGGCCAGTAATCAGCCGCGAGCCGCTGGCTCACCACCGCCACTGGCAGGGTCGTGTCGCGATCGCGATCGTCGGCCCAGCGCCCTGCGGTCAACGGGATTTCGAGGGCGGCAAAGTAGCCGGCCGTCACGCGGCGGTAGTCGGCGAAGCCCACCTCGTTCTCGCGCAGATCCTGGCCTTCGGGCCAGAACTGCCGGCGGGTGTTCGAGAAGCCGGCCGGGATGTTACTGGTCACGCCGGCGGCCGACACGGCAGGAATCTGCCGCACGCCGTCGAGCACGCGGGCGATGAACTGGCGGCGCTGTTCGGCGTCGGCGTAGTTGCGCGCAGGCAAGACCAACTGGGCGACCAGCACGTTCTGCTTGTTGAAGCCCATCGCGCCGTGGGTCGCGCGGTTCGCCGCGCCCAGGACCAGACCCGATCCAAACAGCAGCGCCAGCGCCAGCGAGACCTGCGCAGTCGCGAGCCCGCTGCGCATCCAGCGACGGCCGCGGCTTGAGATGACGCTGCGCGCGCCCTTGCGCAGGCTGTCGGCGACATGAGCGTGCGTGGCCTGCACGGCCGGAATCAGTGCGAAGGCCATGGTCGCGACCACGGCCAGCGCGGCGGTCATCAGCAGGAGCCGCAGGTCCACCGCCAGGAACTCCCAGCCGGGAATGAAGCGAAGCAGCGGGGCAGGAATCGCGGACCGGGATAGCTCGAGGCCGGCCACCGTCAGGGGCACCGACAGTACTGTCGCCAGGAGCGAGAGGAGCAGTCCCTCGAGCAGCGTTTGCCCGAACAGGCGCCGGCGGCTGGCGCCGAGCGCGAGCCGGACGGCGTACTCCTGGGCGCGTTCGGACCCGCGGGCGAGCAACAGGTTGGCGATGTTCGCGCAGGCGATCAGCAGCAGCAGGCCGGCCGCGGCCTGCCAAACGGCCATGAAGCCGCCGGCGCCGGGATCAGCCATGCCCTTGGTGAACGTCAGGACGTCGGCCAGCCGGTTGGCATTGGTGTCGGGGTGGTCCCGGCGCTGGCGGTCAACGAGCGTCGTCAGTTCCGATTGCGCCTGCTCGAACGTGGTTCCGTCCGCCAGGCGGCCGATCACCGTCAGGTTGTTCCGGCGCCGTTCGTTCCAGCCGTTCGCATCAAACGCGAGCGGCGACCAGACCTGCGCGCCGAGTGGCACGTGGAAGCCCTCTGGCGCAATGCCGACCACTTCATGCGGCTCGCCGTCGAATCGCACCATGGTGCCGACGATGTCAGGGCGCGCGCCGAACCGGCGCACCCACAGATCGTGGCTGAGGACCACACGGCGATTGGGACCGGGCTCGCCCTCCTCGGCGTGAAAGTCACGTCCCACCGGGAGTGTGGTGCCGAGCGTGGTGAAGAATTCGGGCGACACCCGGAAGCCGGGAACCTGCTCCGGAACATCCACCCCCGACAAGTTGGCATCCCACCACTCGTACGCCGCCCAGCGCTCGATGGTCGCCGACTGTTGTTGCCAATCGCGCAAATCGGCGGGAGCGACGGACTGCGGGTCGAGGAGGGTTTGCGTCGGCGAGCGGGTGGCAACAATCACCAGTCGCTCGACGCCCTCGAAGCGGTACGGCCGCAGCACCAGCGCGTCCATCAGGCTGAAGATCGTGCTGTTGGCCGACAGGGCCAGCGCCAGCGTGAGAATGATGACGCCCGACACCGCGGGCCGGTGCGTGACGCCGCGCCACGCGTAGAGCAGGTCGCGCGTCATGCCGGCCGACCATCGGCCGTCAGGCTCCTGCGCGGCCGCCGCCAGCCAGCGGGGCGGCGGCGTACGGCGACGGAGCAGGGATGCGTGCCGTAACGAAAGGCGATGCCGAGCGACTGGCGGCGGTGCCAGCGACGCGCGCGGACCGCGCCGACGCGCGCCACCATGCGCGCATGCTCTTCACGCAAGTCGCCAATCACCCCATCCCGCCATTCGGGGTCGTGCACGACCAGGGCCAGGACGCGCTCCGCGAATCGGGAGGGGGAAGTCATGATTGCTCCAGGATGGTTTCGAGGCCCCGGGCCATGTTGGCCAGGGCGCCGTGGGTGGCCTTGAGGGCCTTCAGTCCGGCGGCGCTGACGGTGAAATAGCGGCGGGCCTTGCCGCCGCGTTCGTCGGTGGGATCGCCCATCCGCGAGCGCAAGCAGCCCTTGGCCTCGAGCCGGTCGAGCGCGGTATAAAGCGCGCCGCGGGCCACGGGGCGGCCGGTTCGCGACTCGATCAGCTCGCGAACGGGCACCGCATAGGCCTCCTGATCGAGGTGCAGGGTCGCCAGCAGGACCGCGTATTCGAATTCGCCGAGGTAGATGGGTGCCATGACTGCATTGCAGGCTATATGAATGCCTGCAATGTAGTCAAATACGAAAACAGGAGGTCAGGAGTTCACGAGGCGCGGTGGCTACCGCCAAGTGTCAAGATCTGCCTGCTGGAGGTAGCCGCCAACCACGAAGGTCACGCTATCCCAACGTCCCCATTCCGCCGCAACCCTGGCGCCGGCTCTGAAGTCCTTGGGGCTGAACGTGGCAGCTACGACCGGTCCTTCCACGGGGATGGCTCCCAGCCACTGCAGGTCACGGAGTGGGAGCACTCGAACCGGTGTCGCAATCGGGCGCGGCCCGGACGACGGAGGTTGAGTTTGCTCGAGATAGACTCGCGTCGGGCTTTCGGCCATGGGATCGATCACGACTCCGCCCGCTTCACACGCGCTGTTGCCCGGACAAGGCCGACCGAATACGACCAGCACTTCAGGTGACGCCATCCACTGCGGGCCAGCCTGGAACAAGATTGTCGCCCCGCCATATGTCAGCAGTCGTGCTGCCGCAGCCAGCGCCACTCGGACGAAAGGTGTGTAGATCGCTGCCTTTGGTTTAGACCCACCCCCCAGGCCGTTGATCAGGTACGGCGCTACGTCGCCGCTCCGGCCGCGCTCGACCGCCTCTTCAATGTCCGCGCCGGACAAGACAGTCGACTCCGGGAAGCGAGGCACGCTGTAGGAGGATACTGGGGCCACCAGCAGCGACCAGGCGATTAGCCCTCCCAGTAGAGCCCACGGCACCGCGTTCTTGATGCACGCCATACTGGCCTCCAATACTCGACCTGTCAGAATGCCTGGACGTCTTAGGAAACCGTCGCTCCTGAACTCTTGATCTCCTGTTCCTGCGGCTGGGCGCTCATGATCTCGCGCAGCTCGTCACCCTCCATCACTTCCTTCTCCAGCAGGCGGCGGGTGACGCGTTCGAGCACCTCGCGGTGCTCGCGCAGGATCCGCCGGGCCTCGTTGTGGGCGCCGGCGATGAGCTGTTTTACTTCGTCGTCGATCATGCGGGCGGTGTCGTCGCTGTACAGGCCGCGCTCGATCGGCATTCCCAGGTCGAGGAAGCGGCCCCGGCGCGGCGGATCGAAGTTGATCGTGCCCAGCCGCTCGCTCATGCCCCATTCGGTGACCATCGAGCGGGCGAGGTCCGAGACCCGCTGCAAGTCGTTCTGGGCGCCGGTTGAGATCTCGCCGATGGCAATCTCTTCGGCGGCGCGTCCGCCCAGCAGGATGGCCATCTGGTTGAGCAGGTCGCCTTTCTGCATCAGGTAGCGCTCTTCGAGCGGCAACTGCATGGTGTAGCCGAGCGCACCGAAGCCGCGGGCGACGATCGAGATCTTGTGCACCGGGTCCATGTTGGGCAGCACGCTCGCGACGATGGCATGGCCCGACTCGTGGTACGCGACGATCTCGCGTTCCTTGGTGTTCATCACGCGCTTCTTTTCGAGCCCGGCGACCAGCCGGTCGATGGCCTCGTTGAAGTCGTGCATCTCCACGGTCTCGGCATCGCGCCGCGCGGCCAGCAGGGCGGCCTCGTTGACCAGGTTGGCGAGGTCGGCGCCGGCGAAGCCGGCCGTGCGCGCCGCCACCGTGCGCAGGTCCACCGCGGGGTTGAGCTTCACGTTGCGCACGTGAATCTTCAACACCGCTTCGCGGCCCTTGACGTCGGGCTTGTCCACCAGCACCTGGCGGTCGAAGCGGCCCGGGCGCATCAACGCCGGGTCCAGCACCTCCGGCCGGTTGGTCGCGGCCATGATGATGATGGCCTTGCGGGCATCGAAGCCGTCCATCTCCGAGAGCAATTGATTGAGCGTCTGCTCGCGTTCCTCGTGACCGCCAAACGCGCTTTGCTGGCGCGCCTTGCCGAGGGCGTCGAGCTCGTCGATGAACACGATGCACGGCGCCTTGGCCTCGGCCTGGGCGAACATGTCGCGGACTCGCGCCGCGCCGACGCCCACGAACATCTCGACAAACTCCGAGCCGCTCATGCTGAAGAAGGGGACCTTGGCCTCGCCGGCCACGGCGCGCGCCAGCAGGGTCTTGCCGGTGCCCGGCGGGCCGACCAGCAGCACGCCCTTGGGGATCTTGCCGCCCAGGTTGGTGTACTTCTTCGGGGTCTTCAGGAACTCGACGATCTCGCGCAGCTCCTGCGCGGCTTCGTCGACGCCAGCCACGTCGGCAAACGTTGTCTTCACGTCGTCTTCCGCCATGAGCTTGGCCTTGCTGCGCGAGAACGACATGATGCCGCCCTCGGCGCCGCCCATGCGTTTGAAGAAGAACGTCCACAGGCCAAACAGCAGCAGCAGGGGAATGACCCAGCCGAGGACCTCGGGCAGCCAGCGGCTGACGAGCTCGCCCGAGTACTTCACGCTGGCGGCATCCAGTTCCTCCACGAGCTTCGGATCGGTAACCCGGGTCGTCGAGAACGTGGTCGTCCCATCGTCGCCGGCCTTCTTGAGCGTGCCGCGGATGATCGAGTCGCCGACCGACACTTCGGCTACCTGGCCGCTGCGGACCAGCCCCTTGAACTCGCTGTAAGACATCTGCCGGCCCGCCGGCGCCAGGAAAAACGCCTGGCCCAGCGCGAGCACGGTCAGGGCACCGAGCACCCACCAGAGAGCTGTCGGCTTGGGCGTCGCCGGCCGGCGATCTTTCGGGCCGCCGGGCGGCGTGACGGGACTAGACATTTACTGCGTCACCTTTCGCGAAACTCAGTTGCCCAGGGCCTGCCTCGCCGGAGCCTTGGCGAAGGCGGACGTGGTCGACGACGACGGTATCGCCATCGCGGAACTCGCCGTCGAGCACCCTGAGCGCCAGGGGGTCGAGCAGCAGCCGCTGGAGGGCCCGTTTCAGCGGCCGGGCCCCGTAGACTGGATCATACCCCTCGCGCACCAGGAAGTCCTTCGCCGCGTCACTCAAGGTGATGTGAATCTTCCGGTCGGCCAGGCGCCTCAACAGTCCGCGCATCTGGATCTCGACGATTTGCGCAATGTGTTCCCGATCGAGGGCGTGGAAGAACACGATGTCGTCGATGCGGTTGATGAACTCCGGCCGAAAATGCCCCCGCAGCGAGTCGAGGTCGCGCAGGTTCGAGGTCATGATGACCACGGTGTTCGTGAAGTCCACCACCCGGCCCTTGCCGTCGGTGAGGCGGCCGTCATCGAGCAACTGCAGCAACACATTCAGCACTTCCGGGTGGGCTTTCTCGACCTCGTCGAACAGCACCACCGCGTACGGCCGGCGCCGGACCGCCTCGGTCAACTGGCCGGCCTCGTCGTAGCCGACGTATCCGGGCGGCGCGCCGATCATGCGCGACACGGTGTGCTTCTCCTGGTACTCGGACATGTCGAGACGAATCGTCGCCTGCTCAGAGTCGAACAGGAACTCGGCCAGCGCGCGCGCCAGTTCGGTCTTGCCGACGCCCGTGGGGCCCAGGAAGATGAAGCTGCCGAGCGGCCGGTTGGGGTCCTGCAAGCCGGCGCGAGCGCGCCGAATAGCGTTCGAGACCGAGACCACCGCTTCGTCCTGCCCGACGACGCGCTGGTGCAGCCGCTCTTCCATCTTGAGCAACTTCTGCACTTCACCTTCGAGCAGCCGGCTCACGGGAATGCCGGTCCACTTGCCGACGACCTCGGCGATGTCCTCTTCGTCAACTTCTTCCTTCAGCATGCTTTTGACCTGCTGCAGGCCCTGCAAACGCGTCTCGAAGGCCTTGATCCTGGCTTCGAGCTCCGGCACGCGGCCGTACTGCAGCTCCGACGCCACGGCGTAGTCACCCGAGCGCTGCGCCTGCTCGACCTCGAGGCGGACCTTTTCGAGTTGTTCCTTCAACTGGCGGCCGGCCTGGATCGCCTCTTTCTCCTGCTCCCAGTGCGAACGCAGTTCCGTATCCTGCTCTTTGAAATCGGCCAGGTCTTTTTCGAGCTTGGCCAGGCGGTCCTTCGACGCCTGATCCTTTTCCTTGCGCAAGGCCTCGCGCTCGATCTCGAGCTGCATGATGCGGCGGCGCACCTCATCCAGCTCGACCGGCATGGAATCG
This sequence comes from Vicinamibacterales bacterium, assembly GCA_038213735.1. GTDB lineage: Bacteria > Acidobacteriota > Vicinamibacteria > Vicinamibacterales > UBA2999 > 12-FULL-67-14b. The sequence continues at coordinate 29,912 of JBBQSP010000015.1, forward strand.
ATCTCCATCCGCAGCTTGGACGCGGCTTCGTCCATCAGGTCGATGGCCTTGTCGGGCAGGAACCGGTCGGCGATGTAGCGCTGCGACAGCACGGCCGCCGCCACCAGCGCCGCGTCCTTGAACTTCACGCCATGATGGATCTCGTAGCGTTCGCGCAAGCCGCGCAGGATGCTGATGGTGTCTTCGACGGTCGGCTCGCCGACCTGCACCGGCTGGAAGCGGCGCTCGAGCGCGGCGTCCTTCTCGATGTACTTGCGGTACTCGTCGAGGGTCGTCGCGCCGATCGTGTGCAGCTCGCCGCGCGCGAGCATGGGCTTCAGCATGTTGGACGCATCCATCGACCCTTCCGATGCGCCGGCCCCGACCACGGTGTGCAGTTCGTCGATGAAGAGGACGATCTGGCCTCCGGCCTCGGACACTTCCTTCAGCACCGCCTTCAGCCGATCTTCGAACTCGCCGCGATACTTGGCACCGGCAATCAGCGCGCCCATGTCCAGCGTGACGATCTTCTTATCCTTGAGGCCTTCGGGGACGTCGCCGCGCACAATGCGCTGGGCGAGGCCCTCGACGATGGCGGTCTTGCCGACGCCGGGTTCGCCGATCAGCACCGGGTTGTTCTTGGTGCGGCGCGACAGCACCTGGATCACGCGGCGCACTTCTTCGTCGCGCCCGATCACCGGGTCGAGCGCGCCCTTGCGCGCGAGCTCGGTGAGGTCGCGGCCATACTTCTCGAGCGCCTCGTACTTGCCCTCGGGATTCTGGTCGGTCACGCGCTGGCTGCCGCGCACCGCGGTCAGCGCCTCGAGCACCGTCGCCCGGGTAATGCCGTTGGCCTTGAGCTGATCGACGGTGGCCGACCTGCCGGTCTCGTTCAGCAGGCCGAGCAGCAAGTGCTCGGTGCTGACGTACTCGTCCTGCATGGCCTTGGCTTCGGTCTGCGCCGCGTCGAACGCGACCCGCAGCCGGGGAGAGAGGTGCGGTTCCGAGCCGCCGTGCGCCTTGGGCTGCTTGCCGAGGTGCGCGCGCAGCGCGCCGCCAACGACGGCCGGGTCCACACCGAGCTTGCGGAAGACGGTGGGCACGACGCCGTTCTGTTGCTCGGCGAGCGTCACCAGCAGGTGCTCGGGCTCCACCTGCGCGTGGTTCAGCTCCGACGCCAGTTGCGGCGCCGCCAACACGGCCTCCTGGGCCTTCTCGGTAAATTTGTTGAGATTCATGATCCGCTTCTCGCTTCCTAGTTCTCGCTTCTCACCTACGAAGGGCGCGCAGCTGCTCGTACAACGCGCGCTCCTCATCGCTCGGCGTCTTCGGGATGTCCACCTCGACGTTCGCGTAAAGGTCACCGCGCTCCTCGGGCTTGCCGACCGACGGCATGCCGTGGCCGCGTAAGCGGAAGCGCTGGCCGCTCTGGGTGCCGGCCGGCACCTTCAGCCGCAGAGTCTTCGCTTCGGGCGTGACCACGTCCACTTCGCCTCCCAGCACCGCGGTCGGCACCGGCACCCGGGTTTTCGTAAACACATCCCGGCCCTTGACCTCGAACACCGGATGCGGCTTCAACTGCACCCGCAAGTACAGGTCGCCGCTCGGCGCGCTGCCGGTGCCGCGGCCGCCTTCGCCGGCGACCCGCACGCGCGAACCGTCGGTCACGCCGGCGGGAATGCGCACTTCCACCGAACGCGAGTGGCCGTCGTGCCGGAGCTGCAGACGCTGCACGCTGCCGCGCAAGGCATCCTCCAGGTCCAACTCGAACGGGTGCTCGACATCCTGCCCCATGCGGGCGCGCGCCCGGCCGCGGCCGGCGCGGCCACCGGCCGAGGGTTCAGGACCGCCCATGCCGCCGAAGAAGGTCGTGAAGAAGTCCGAGAACGGACTTTCGCCGCCGAACATGTCGGCCATGTCTTCTTGCGACATGGTGTGAAAGCCGCCGGCGCCCTGGCCGAACGGGCTGCCACCGGCATGGGGCGGCGGCGCGTTCTCATACGCGCGCCAGTTCGCCCCGAGCTCGTCGTACTTCTTGCGCTTGACCGGGTCGCTCAACACTTCGTTGGCCTCGTTCAGTTCCTTGAACTTGGCCTCGGCGCCCTTGTCGCCCGGGTTGACGTCGGGGTGGAACTTGCGCGCGAGCTTGCGGAACGCCTGCTTGATCTCTTTGTCAGAGGCGGTCTTCGCGATCCCGAGCGTGGTGTAGTAATCCTTGAAATCCACCCTAGACTCCGGGTTGGAGGCACTGCAAGAAGGGGACCGTCATCTCTCTAGAATACCGCCGCGGGCCGGTCCGCGAGAGGCGCCTGCCGGCTGGCCGGCGACAAGTCGCAATCAGCTGGAGGGGTCGAGTTTGCGGGCGGCGAGGACGGCCTTCACCAGGTCCTCCGGGACGTCGGCCGGCAGCTCGTCGCTCATCTCGCCGCAGGCGATGCGGCCGGCCTTGACGCAGCCCTCGTACTGAACCAGGTACTCGCGACAGTTGCGGCAGCGCGACAGATGCAGCTCGAAATGGGAGCGGTTCTCCTCGGGGAGTTCGCCGCTCACGTAGTCCATCAGGAACTCCGCCAGCTCACGGCACTTCATGAGGCCGCCTTTCCCGGGCCCGCCCCGGCGAGGTGCGGCGCGAGCAGGGATCGCAGCGCCTGTCGGGCGCGGTGCAGCCGAATCTTGGTGGCGTTGACGGTCAGCCCCAGCATTTTCGCGGTTTCCTCGGTATCTAACCCTTCGATGTCGCGCAGCACGAGAACGGTACGGTAACTCTCGGGCAGGGCGTCGATCTGGGCCCGGACCAACTGCCGGGTTTCCGCGCGCTCCATGACCTGGTCGACCGGCTCATCCCAGCTCTGAAACCGTTCTTCGTGGTGGCCATCGTCCAGGAAGGCGGGCAGCAGCGTTTCAATCGACTGCTCTGGCTTGCGCTTGCGCGTCCGCAGCTTCATCAGCGCGGCGTTCACGGCAATGCGATGCAGCCAGGTGGAAAGCTTCGAGTTGCCCTCGAAGCGGTTGACGCTGCGGAAGGCGTTGAGGAAGGCGTCCTGCACGACGTCACGGGCGTCTTCGTCGGAGCCGAGGATCCGGCGGGTGACGGCCAGCAGGCGGCCGCCGTAGGTGCGCACGACGTGTTCGTACGCCGACTCGTCGCCGGCGCGCAGCTGTGCGATGAGGCCGGCCTCATCATCAACAGGTGTCGCGCTACCCATCCAACGGAGCGTATCATGAGCCCAATCGCATGCCGAAAGTTGACACCTACACGCCACCGGGCACGCCGCAGCCAATCGGTCCCTATAGCCACATCAGCAAGGTCGGCCACGCCATCACCATCGGTGGGACCGCGGGCTTCGATCCGGTGACCGGCGCACTGGCGGGTCCGGACGTCGCCGCGCAAACGCGACAGATCCTGGATTCGTTCCAGGTGATGCTCGAGTCGGTCGGGTCCGACCTGGCCCACGTCGTCCACATCAACGTGTTCCTGCGCGACATGGCCGACTTCGACGCCATGAACCGGGTCTACGCCGAGCGGATGGGGCAGCACCGGCCGGCCCGCACGGCCATCGCGGTCAGCGACCTGCCCAAGCCGGGCATTCGGTTGACGATGAACCTGACGGCGGTGACCAGGGAGTAATCGCGGCCGGGGTTGGCATCTTCATTGCTATGCAATGACACGAAGGTTGACGAACAGATGATGCCGAATACCCCCCATTTGAAGATCCTGGTCGTCGACGATAATCCCGATTCAGCCACGAGCATGGCGATGATGCTGTCGATGTTTGGCCACGAGACCCGTACCGCGCACGACGGTGAAGCCGCTCTCAGCACCGCAGAGGAATTCAGGCCGCGCGTCGTGCTGCTCGACATCGGCCTCCCCAAGCTCAATGGCTACGAGGTCGCGCAACGCATCCGGCAGGCGGAGTGGGGCGCCGCCATGTTCCTGGTCGCGATCACCGGGTGGGGACAGGACGAAGACCGCCGCCGCTCCGAAGACGTCGGGATGAATCTCCACCTGGTGAAGCCGGTCGACCCCAGCGCCCTTGATCGCATACTCGCCGAGCTGTAATACCCCCTTGCCGTTCAGTTAGCTTCGGGTCAAAGTACGTAGCATGCTGCGCACCTTGACCCTTTGCGGCCTCTTGCTCACCGCGCTCCTGACAGCCCCGCCTACGTTCGCAAAGCTTCGCGGGGCAGGCCAAGCGACGCCACGCGCCACGCCCGACGCGGTGGGCCTGTCGGCTGAGCACCTGCAAAACGCCACCGCCGTGCTGCGCCAGGCCGTCGCCGACCGCAAGATTGCCGGCGCGGTAGCGCTGGTCGCCCGCCACGGCAAAATCGCCTACCTCGAGCCCGTCGGCCTGCGAGACATCGCGGCGCGCACGCCCATGGACGAGCGGACCGTCTTTCGCATCTATTCCCAAACCAAGGCGGTGACCGCGGTCGCCGTGATGATGCTCGTGGAGGAAGGCAAGGTTCGCCTGTCGGACCCGGCCTCGAAGCACCTGCCCGAGTTCAAGAACGTGATGGTGCAAACACCGGAGGGCTCGCGCAAGCCGTCGCGGGAGATCACCGTTGAGGACCTGCTGCTGCACACCTCGGGTCTGAGCCACCGGGGGTCGGAGTTGTACCGCACGCGCCAGGTGCGGGTGCGGACGCAGGCCTTGCCCCAGTTCGTCACCAACATCACGAACGCGCCATTGATGGAAGACCCCGGTACGCGATTCCGCTACAGCGAGGGCACGACGGCCCTCGGCCGGCTGGTGGAAGTGGCGTCGGGCAAGCCGTTCGATGCATTCATCACCGATCGCATCCTGAAGCCGCTCCAAATGCACGACACCACGTTCTGGGTCGAAGGGGAGGCCCAGGCGCGCCTGGCCACGGTGTACCAGGTGGCGCCTGCCGGCGGCCTGGCGCCGTTCGAGATCGAAGAAGCAGTGCCGTTCACCATGCGCCCGGCGCTGATTGAAGGCGCCGTCGGCCTGGTGTCAACCGCACCCGATTTCGTCCGCTTCTGCCAGATGTTGATGAACAAGGGCGAACTTGATGGGGTGCGCCTGCTGAGCGCGAAGACGGTGGAGCAGATCACCGGCAACGGCCTGCCGCCTACCGTGCTGCAACAGCGGGGCAGCGGCGCCATGGGCTGGGGCCTCGCCAACGTTGACGTGGTCATGACACCGAGCCCACGCGGCTACCTGACGGCGACGGGCGAATACGGGTGGGATGGTTCCGCCGGCACGTTCTTCTCGATCGACCCGGCCCGGCAACTCATCGTCTTGCTCAACACGCAGAACGTGCCGGCCAGTCCCGACGGCCTGCGGCAACGCTTCAAGGCCGCCGTCGATCAAGCCGTCGTCAACCAGTGACACGAGCGCAACTGCAGACGATAGCCGGCTGACGCGCCTATAATCTGGCGACATCATGGGTCGAAAAGCAAAAAGCAAGAAGGACGTAACCGCGACGTTCCCCGCGGGGACGTTCAGAACCACGCCGAACTGGCCGCTGCTGGCGCTAAGCCTGGTCGGCCTCGCGCTGGCCGGCTACCTGTCGTGGACGGCGCTGACCAGTGCCGCGGTTCAGGGGTGCGCCGAGGGCGGTGGTTGCGACGCCGTCCTGTCGAGCCGATGGGCCACGTTGCTGGGTGTGCCGACCGCCGTTTGGGGGTTGCTAACCTACCTGGCACTGGCGGCCACCGCCTTCATCAGGCGCGCCGAGACGCACTGGCGGATGGCCTGGACCATCGCCTTCTTCGGCGCGCTCTACAGCGTGTACCTCACCACGATCTCCCTCACCATGCTCGGCGCCACGTGTCCGTATTGCCTGACCAGCCTCGCGTTGATGACCTCGATCCTGGTCGTGGTCACCTTACAGCGGCCGTTCACGATCAAGGGGTTCTCATGGCAACGGTGGCTGACTTGGCGGGGAGCCGTCTCGGCGGCCATGATTCTGTTCCTGCACCTGAATTACACCGGCGTCGTCGGCCGGACGCCCGGAGTCGAGGACCCCGTGTCCCGCGCCCTGGCCATCCACCTGGCCAACAGCGGCGCGATCATGTACGGCGCCCACTGGTGCGAGCACTGCAAGCAGCAGAAGGACCTCTTCGGCGAGTCCGCTCGCCGGCTTCCGTACATCGAGTGCAGTACGGGGGGACAGGGTTCGCCTCAAACCGCGGACTGCCGCAACCGGGGGATCAGGACCTACCCGACGTGGTTCATTAACGGACAACGCTACGAAGAGCTTCTCACCCCGACGCGGCTCGCGCAGATGACCGGCTTCCAGCCGCCGGCAGCACCGGCCTCGGGCGGCGGCGCGCCGTAGGCCCCATGCGGTTCGTTGCTGCGATTGCGCTCGTCGCGATGCTGGCGGCGCCGGCGGCCGCTCGGCAGGCGGGGGAGAGCTGTCCTCCGGCCGGATGGACCACCGCGAGCCTCGCCTCGCTGAAGGCCAACAAGTTCTCCGTCGAGGATCCGGCCGCGCGACGATCGCTCGCGCTGGCGCTGACGCCGTGCCTGGCCCATCCCAATCCGGCGTTGCGCGATGGCATCGCGTTCGAAGGGCTCACGACGTGGCTGCGCGCCGGGCTGCTGGATCGCGCAACCATCGTTGGCCTGCGCGACCGTTTGCTGCCGGTGCTCGCCGACGCGGCGCCCACGCCGCGAGGGCCCTCGGACGCGCGTGGCTTCGGTGCCCCATTCGCCGCCATCGTCATGGCCGAGATCGCGCGGACGGATCGGATCGCTGCGTGGATGTCGGCAGACGAGCGCGAGAGCCTCGTGCAGGCGGCTGCGGCGTACCTGACCGGTGTGCACGACTATCGTGCCTTCAGCGATCAAGAGGGATTCCGACACGGCGTCGCCCACGGCGCCGACCTGATCCTGCAGTTGGCGTTGAACCCGGCGGTCACCAAGCCGCAGCTGGATCGCCTGCTGACGGCCATCTCGACACAGGTCGCTCCCCGGTTCATCGTGTCCTACACGGCGGGCGAGCCCGATCGACTGGCGCGTCCGGTGCTGTTCATCGCGCAGAGGGGACTCCATACAGACGATGAGTGGAAGGCCTGGTTCGCGAAAGTGCTGTCGCCCGCGCCAATGGATGCGTGGGACCAGGCGTTCACGTCGGAGGCCGGACTTGCGAAGCGCCACAATACACGCGCGTTCCTCCTGAGCATCTACGCCAGCGCGAGCGTGAGCGACAACGCGGGCGTGAGGCAGTTACTGTCGCCCGTCCGCGAAGGGCTGAAACTTCTGCCCTGAGCGGCATGCCCCTTGCTCTTGAGGCGGGCATGCGATCAAGAGCGCTCAAGTTTGCGGCCGGCACGGCCGTTGTTCTCGTCATCAGTGGCATCGGGCTACCCATTGCTGCCCAGCAGCAACCGCCGGCGGCAAAGCCCGACATGCTCGCGACCCAGGTGATGCTCGACCGGGCGCGGTTCTCGCCGGGCGAGATCGACGGCAGGGGAGGTCCCAACACGAATCGCGCGATCGAAGCGTTCGAGCGGGCGAAAGGCACCACCGCGGCCGATGCCGTCGCGGCCATGGAGGTACCGGCCACGATCCCGTACACCATCACGGCCGAGGACGCAGCCGGACCGTTTCTGCCCATTCCCCAGGACATGATGGAGAAGGCTTCGCTCAAGCGCCTGGACTACACATCACTCGCCGAAGCGCTCGGGGAACGCTTTCACGCCTCGCCGAGCCTGTTGAAGCGCCTCAACCCGTCAGCAAAGCTGGTCGAGGGTGAAACCATTCAGGTCCCGAACGTGATGCCCGCTCCCAAGCCGACGTCGGGCGAGGGGGTGTCGATCACCGTCTCGAAGCGCACCTCTGCGCTCACTTTGACCGACGGCTCCGGCGCCGTGCTCTACCACGCGCCGGTAACCACCGGCAGCCAGCACGATCCGCTGCCGATCGGCGAGTGGACGGTCACCGTCATCGCCCGCAACCCTGTGTTCAACTACAATCCCGACTTGTTCTGGGATGCCGATCCAACGCACGCGAAGGCCAAACTGCCGCCGGGTCCCAACGGTCCGGTCGGCGTCGTGTGGATCGACCTCAGCAAGCCGCATTACGGCATTCACGGCACGCCTGAACCCGGCACCGTCGGACACACCTCGTCACATGGCTGCGTGCGTCTCACGAACTGGGATGCCACGGCCGTGGCGGCGTTGATCGGCAAGGGAGCGAAAGTTACGTTCACGGAATGACGACCCGCACCAGGTCCGCCTACACGGGACTCGTCGCGGCCGGCGCCGGCGGGTTCGTCGCCGGCATGGTGGTGATGGCCGCGCTGTTCGCGATCTTCCCGGCCGGCGAACGGCTCGTCGCCGATCCACCCGCCGCGGCGGCCGCGCGGCTGGCGCCATCGCCGGTGGAGGAGGTGCGTCCCAGCGCGAAGGAAACGCCCCCGGCCGTCTCGCCGCCGCCGGAAACATCGCTGACGGTGCCGGTCATGTCCGCCAACGCGGTCGAGGTCCTGCGCGATCGCCGGCTCGAGGTGCCGGTGCAAGGAGCGCGGCGCGAAGATCTTCGCAACATGTTCGACGAACGGCGGGGCACGTCGCGGCGGCACGAGGCCATCGACCTGCTGGCGCCTCGCAATACCCCGGTGGTCGCCGTCGAGGACGGCACCATCGCCCGGTTATTCGTGAGCGACGCCGGCGGCCTCACGGTGTATCAGTTCGACCCGACCTCGGCCTACTGCTACTACTACGCCCACCTCGAGGGCTATGCCGCCGGGCTGAAGGAAGGCGATCGCGTCAAGCGCGGCGACCTGCTCGGATACGTGGGGACGACGGGCAATGCGCCGAAGGATACGCCGCACCTGCACTTCGCAATCTTCGAGCTGACCGAGAAGAAGCAGTGGTGGCAAGGCACGCCGATCGATCCCTATACGGTCCTGAGGTAGGTCGCGCGCGCCTCGTCCAGGCTCTTGAGAATGCGGTCGGCAAACGCTTGCGGCGCAATCACGCGCGCGGCCGCGCCAAAGCCCATCACCCACGCCTGCAGTTCCCAGTCGAGCACCACGTTCAACGTGAGCCGCAGGCGGCCGTCGGGCAGTTCTTCGATGGCTTGCGATGCGTGCCACTGCCGCTCGCGCACGTAGGGCGCCTCGGCGGCGGTGAAGTCAATCACCACGGGTTCGGGCGTGCCCGAGAACGCGCCGAGGGAATGCGGAAACACGTCGGCCGGGGAGTCGGCGACCGGATTGAAGCTTTCCTCGAGTGCCACCGCCTGTTCGATGCGCTGCACGGCAAAGGTCCGCATCTCGGCATAGTCGGGCACGAACGCCTGCAGGTAGAGCCCGCCTTGCGCGTAGGCGAGGCGGTAGGGCTCGACCACGTAGTCCTTGAGCTTCTTGCTCGAGAACGAGTGATAGCGCATGCGCACGCGGCGCCGGCCCAGGATGGCCGACATCAACGAGTCCACCGACTTGGCCGAGCCGGCGGCCAGCGGCCGTGACGCATGCTCCTTGGCTCCCAACGCGTCGGGCAGGCTTTCGATGAACTTCCATAACGACGGCGGGAGCGCTTCGTACAATTTGTCGAACGCCGAGGCCAGGCTGTCCTGAAACGGTCCGCCGGTGACGGCCGACAGCACGGTGCGACTGAGATAGAGCGCGCACAGCTCCGACAGTGAGAAGCCGGCCGCGGCGACGCCCTTGAACACGTCGCGGTTCAGCGTAAACGCCGTCTTGCCGTCGCGCTTGGTGGTTTCAATGGGGAAGCCGGCCTGCGTCAGGGCGTCCAGATCGCGCCGGATCGTGCGTTCTGACACACCCTCGCCGGCGACCCCCTGGGCCTCGGCCAAGGTCAACCCTCGGGCGCGCCCCTCGAGGGTTAGAAGAATCCTCCACTGTCGGACAATTTCGGTATGGCGTTCCATGGGCTTACGAATCAGGGCCGAAAATGAACCTTGGGGGGTTGGCATACCGTATGCATTAGTAGGCAGCAGTGCGCAACGGAATGCAATCCCGGCGTCGTCGGTAACCAGGCTGACCTAATCTGTCACGCCGCGAAAATAAGGTGTGGTTATGACAATTCGCATTCGCTTCCGTCAACCCGCTCCGGCCGCAAAGAAGGTCTGCCAGCACTGCGAGAACCGCCGCAGCCTGTTCCGGCAGCAGGGCATTGGCACCTGGGACCCGTACTACGCCCTCTGCTACAAGTGCTACCAGCGCTACGTCACTCGCGCCCAGGTGGCACCGGTACAGCGGGACGCAGCGGCCATTGCCGCCCGTCGCCCTCGTAAAACACTCGCTCTAGAAACAGGCCTGATGACGGCGCAGTAAGCTCCGCCGGCGTCGATCGCGATGTGGCGGAACGTGGGGACGAACCTTGACGTGGGGACGAACCTTTAGGTTCGTCCGTTATCGTCAGCAGGGCATCAATCTCCTCGACGGCCATGCCGCCCTTGGCGATCTCGACGAGCACGCCGACCATGCGTCGCACCATCTTCCAGATGAAGTGCGAGCCGGCCACGCGAATCAGGATGAGGTCACCGTCCTCGGCGACGGTCACCTCTTCGACCATGACCTCGGTCGACTTCTCCTCGGGGTCGTCGTCACTGAAGGCCTGGAAGTCGTGCATGCCGGTCAGCCGGCGCGCCGCAACGGTCATGCGAGCCACGTCCAGCGGCTCGCGCACCCACCACACGAACGGTTTGGCAAAGGCGCTGCGCCGGCGCGACACCTGGTACAGGTAGCTGCGCGCCACGGCGCTATGCCTGGCGTGAAAGCGGTGCGGCACCGTGTCGACCGCGAGAATATGAATGTCGGCCGGCAGGCCGTCGTTGATGCCGCGCCGGATGGTTTCGGCCGGCAACGGCTTGCGGATGTCAAGGTGCGCCACCTGCCGCAAGGCATGCACGCCGGCGTCGGTACGTCCCGACCCGTAGAACTCGAACGTCTTGTCGCGCGTCAGCTCGCCGACGGCCCGTTCGATCTCACCTTGGACGGTCCGCGCGTTCTTCTGCTTTTGCCATCCGCTATAGCGCGTTCCGGCATATTCGATGGTGAGCTTGAATCTGGGCACGAGCCTTCATGATAATGCCGCATGTCGATTCACAAGCCGGTTCACGCCGCAAATCTTCCGAAACCTGTTGGCCCGTACTCGCCAGGCATGAACTTCGAGCGCCTGCTCTTCGTGTCGGGCCAGGGGGCGACCGATCCCGCCACGGGCGAACTGGCCGGCGCGGATGTCGAAACCCAGACCGAGCAGTGTCTCAAGAACCTGCAGGCCATTCTCAAGGCCGGCGGCTCGGACCTGCAGCACGTGCTGCGCTGCGGGGTGTTCCTGCTCGACATGAAGGAATTCCAGCAAATGAACGGCGTCTACGCGCGCGTGTTCGGTGAGCATCGTCCGGCCCGCACGACGATCCAGGCGGCTGGGCTACCGGGGGTCGGGTTGCGCGTCGAAATCGACTGCATTGCTTACGTTCCGTAGGTCCCTATAATTAAGGGATGACTCAGGCGAACCGCCGGCTCCGTGCCATGACGTGGCGACAAACCTTTAGGTTTGTCGTTCTCGCCCTCATCGTTGCGCAACCACTGGTCGGTCACGCGAACGAAGGTTTTTGGCCGTTCAACCGCATTCCCCGAGCCGCCATCAAGCAGGCGCTCGGCGTGGACCTGACCGACCAGTGGATCGAGCGGGTCCAGCAGGCCTCGGTCCGGTTCCCCAGCGGGTCGGGCTCGTTTGTGTCGCCCGACGGATTGGTGCTGACCAATCACCATGTCTCGCTCGACCTGCTGCACAAGCTGAGCACGCCGGAGCGCGACCTGGCCGGCAAGGGCTTTCTCGCCGGCGCGCGCGGCCAGGAGATCAAGGCGCCCGACCTGGAGCTGCTCACGCTGCAACGGATCGATGACGTGACCGCCAAGGTGAACGCGGCGGTGCAGCCCGCCATGTCGTCGGCCGACACCCTGGCGGCCCGCCGTTCGGCCATTGCCGCGATCGAGAAGGACGCGCAGGCCAGCACCGGACTCGAAGCCGAAGTGGTGACTCTCTACCAAGGCGGCCAGTACCACCTGTATCTTTACAAGAAGTTCACCGACGTGCGGCTGGTGTTTGCCCCCGAGTTCGACGCGGCGTTCTACGGCGGCGATCCCGACAACTTCACGTTCCCACGCTACTGCCTCGACATGACCATGTGGCGCGTCTACGAGGATGGCAAGCCGCTGGTCACGAAACACTTCCTGCCGTGGTCGTCGACCGGAGCCGCCGAGGGTGACGCCGTGTTCACATCGGGCCACCCGGGCGCGACCCAGCGCCTGAACACCACCGCACACCTCGAGTTCCTCCGCGACTACGCGCTGCCGGTGTCGCTGGCGGCGTTCACCGAGATGCGCAACGCGCTCGACGTGTACGCGAAGAAGGGCGCCGAGCAGGAGCGTCAGGCCAAGGACGAGTTCTTCGGCATCGAGAACTCGCTCAAGTCGTGGAAAGGCCAGCTCGCCGGCCTGCAGGATCCCGCCTTGATGAACAAGAAGCGCGCCGGTGAAGAGGCGCTGCGCGCCCGCATCAACGCCAACGGGGACCTCAAGGCCAAGTACGGCGATGCCTGGGACAAGGTGGCGGCCGCTCGCCGCGCGCTGCCGGCCTACAACCAGGAGCGAGTATTCTTCGAGAACGGACTGGCGCTCTATTCGCAGTATTTCACCACCGCCCGCGCGCTGGTGCGATGGGCCGACGAATCGGCCAAGCCGAACGGCCAACGCTTGCCCGAGTACTCGGATGCGCGCAAGCCCGCCCTGGAGCGCCAGCTGGGATCGGCCGCGCCGGTCTACCCGGGCGTCGAAGAAGCCAAGCTCGCCGCCGGCCTCACGGTGATGCTGAAGCACCTCGGCGCCGACCACGCGCTGGTCAAGCCGATCCTGGCCGGGAAGTCGCCTGCGGCGCGGGCAGCTGAACTGGTGGCGGGCACCAAGCTGGGCGACCCCGCCGTGCGCAAGGCGTTGTTCGCCGGCGGCAAGGTCGCTGTCGAGGCCTCGACCGATCCGTTCATTGCGCTCGCGAAGCTGATCGATCCGCGTTCGCGGGAACTGCGAACGAAGTACGACAACGAAGTGCTTGGCGTCGAGCGCGACGCGTACGCGCGCATTGCACAGGCGGTGTTTGCGACGCAGGGCGACGCGGCGTATCCCGACGGCACCTTTACGCTGCGGCTGTCGTACGGCCAAGTGAAGGGCTACATGGAGAACGGCAAGCAGGTGTCGCCGTTCACCGAGATTCGCGGCCTGTACGTGCGTGGCGACGAGCACAAGCAGCAGCCGCCGTACAAGATCGCCGACTCGTGGATGAAGGCGCGCGGCGTCGTGAAACCCACCACGCCCTTCGACTTCGTCAGCACCAACGACATCGTCGGCGGCAACAGCGGCTCGCCGGTCATCAACGCGAAGGGCGAGCTGGTGGGCTTGATCTTCGATGGCAACATCCAGTCGCTGCCGGGCTACTTCGTCTATGACGGAGAGGTGAATCGCGCGGTATCCGTTGACTCGCGCGGCATGCTCGAGGCCCTCAAGGTTGTTTACAAGGCCGACGCGATCGTCGCCGAACTCGTGAAGAGGTAGGCGCGCACGGCACAGGCCCCGCTCCCGCGACCGGTCAGGCTGCTTGGGTGGGTGAGCCTGCTCACCGACGCGGCGACCGAGGCCGTCTACCCGCTGCTGCCGGTCTTCATCACGCAGGTGCTCGGCGGCCCGCCGGTAGCGCTGGGTATTATCGAAGGCGCGGCCGACGCCACCAGCAGTGCCCTCAAGGTCTTCGCCGGGCGCTGGTCCGACCGCCTCGGCGCCAGGAAGCCAATGGTCGTGGCCGGCTACGCGCTGTCGTCGCTGGTGCGGCCGTTGATCGCCCTGGCCACCTCGTGGGGCCACGTGTTTGCTATTCGAGTCACCGACCGAGTCGGTAAGGGCCTACGAGGCGCCCCGCGCGACGCCATGCTTGCGGCGCTCGCGCCACCCGGCGAGCGCGGACGGGTGTTCGGCTATCACTGGGGCATGGACCACGCGGGCGCCGCCATTGGCCCAATGCTCGCCACGGCGTTCCTCTGGTTCTCGCCCGACAACTACCGCCTGCTGTTCTTCCTGACGATCATCCCCGGCGCACTCGCGGTGATCGCGCTCCTGCGCGTGCCGGAAACGGCTGGCGGCGGTGCGGGCAGCCCTTCAGGGTTGCCTGCCAGTCGTGGCGACAAACCTTTAACGATGCGTGACGACAAACCTTTAGCGATGCGTGGCGACAAACCTTTAACGATGCGTGGCGACAAGCCTTTAACGATGCGTGGCGACAAACCTTTAGGTTTGTCGTCCCTACCCGCGCCGCTGAAGCGCTATCTGTGGATCCTGTCCGTCTTCACCCTCGGCAACTCTTCCGACGCGTTCCTTTTGCTACAGCTCTCGCAGTCGGGCGTGCCGCTCATCGGCCTGACCGCGCTCTGGAGCGCGCAGCATGCGATCAAGGCGCTGCTGTCGATGAAAGGCGGTGCGCTGTCCGATCGGCTGGGCCGCCGCACGCTGATCGTAACGGGCTGGCTGTTGTACGCCGTGGTCTACGCGGGCTTTGCTTGGAGCACGTCGATTGAAGCGCTCATCGGCTGGTTCATGCTCTACAGCGTGTATGCGTCGGCGGTGGAGGGCAGCGAGAAGGCGCTGATTGCCGACCTGGCGCCTGAAGCCATGCGGGCCTCGGCATACGGCTGGCACGCGGCGGTCCAGGGCTTTGGCGCCCTGGCGGCGGGATTGTTCTTTGGATTGCTGTGGCAGACGTTCGGCGCGCCGGTCGCATTCACGACCGGCGCAGCCCTGGCGCTAATCGCGGCGCTACTTCTTGGATTGGTTCACGACGTTCATGGCCGTGGTGATCATCGACGCCACGTCGCCCAGGTTCGACGGTAGGATGATCGTGTCGGCATTGTTGATCACCTTGCCGAACTCGGCGATGTACTGCTCGGCCACCTTCAACTGAATGGCCTCAGCGCCGCCGGGGGCGGTGGTCGCTTCGGCGACGCGCTTGATGCCCTCGGCCGTGGCCGTGGCGACGGCGAGGATGGCCGACGCCTGGCCTTCGGCTTCGTTGATCTGCTGCTGGCGGCGCGCTTCCGACGCCTTGATCACCTGTTGCTTGTCGCCCTCGGCCGAGTTGATGGCGGCGTCGCGCTGGCCTTCGGAGGTCAGAATCACCGCGCGCTTCTCGCGCTCGGCGCGCATCTGCTTCTCCATCGCGGCCAGGATGTCTGCCGGAGGCGTGATGCTCTTGACCTCGTAACGCAGCACTTTCACACCCCACGGCTCCGTCGCCTTGTCGAGTTCGGCCACCACCGAGATGTTGATGTTAGTGCGTTCCTCGAAGGTTTTGTCCAGGTCGATCTTGCCGACTTCGCTACGCAGGGTTGTCTGGGCCAGCTGCGAGATTGCGAAAATGTGGTCCGAGATGCCGTACGAGGTGCGTTCGGGATTAAGCACTTTCAGATAGAGCACGCCGTCCACCTGCACCTGCACGTTGTCGCGCGTGATGCAGATCTGCGCCGGAATATCGAGCGCCATTTCCTTGAGCGAGTGCTTGTAGCGCACCACGTCGATAAACGGCACCAGGATGTGAAACCCGGCGTCGAGCACGCCGGCAAAGCGGCCCAGCCGCTCGACCACGAAGGCGCTCTGCTGCGGAACGACGATCGCGGTCTTGGCCAGGATGACCAGCGTGATGATTGCGAGCAAGATGATGACGAACAGGCCGCCTTCCATTAGTGCACTCCTTGTCGGGCTTGGGGTCTTGGGGGCTTGGGGACTTGGACGGGCTATTCGGGAACGACCGTCAGCAGCAGGCCGTCAATGCCGGCGACCCGCGCGCGCTGGCCCGCCGCGAGCGTGACCTCGCTGGTGTTGCGCGCACTCCACGAAGCGCCGCGCACCTCGACCCGGCCGACCAGGCCCGGCTGCAGGCTCTCCTGCACCACGGCGAGCACGCCGACGAACGAGTCGATGGACGGAGGGGGCGGCGGCTGGAAGGTCGTCTTGAGCCGCCCGCGGAAGACCAGCAGCGAGGCCACCGACAGGACGGTAAAAAGCAGGCCCTGCATGGGCAGGGACGTGGCGACACCGAGCGCGGCGAGTACACCGACCGCCAGCGCGCCGATGCCGAAGAAGATGATGAAAAACCCGCTGGGGGTGATGAGTTCTGCCACCACCAACGCAAGACCGCCGGCGAGCCAGAGCCACCATTCCATGATGGGGATTATAGCGAGTTCGCCGGTCGGGTATGATCGGTGGTTCTATGCCCTTGATTCTCGTGACAAATGACGATGGGGTGCAGTCGGAGGGGATTCATGTTCTCGCCGCGGCCCTGAAACCGCTGGGCGACGTGGTTGTGGTCGGCCCCCTGCAGGAGGCGAGCGCCATTGGCCACGCCCTGACGCTGCGCCGGCCGTTGCGCATTGAAACCATCAGCGAAGGGGTCTACGCCGTGGACGGCACGCCCACCGACTGCGTCAACCTGGGCTGCGAGATCATCCTGAAGCGGTTGCCCGACTTGGTCGTCTCGGGCATCAACAAGGGCTGGAACCTGGGCGACGACATCACCTACTCGGGAACCGTGTCTGGCGCGCTCGAGGGCGCGCTGCTCGGCGCGCCCGGCATTGCCGTCTCGCTCCGGCGCTCGCGCGCCTACAACTTCGGCCCCGCTGCCGCCGACGCGGCCACGGTCGCGCAGATGGTCTTGGCGCAGGGCCTCCCGGCGCGCTCGTTCCTCAACATCAACGTCCCGGCCGGGACGCCCAAGGGCCTGCGGGTCACGACCCAGGCCAAGCGCAATCACGTCACCCAGATCGACTCGCGCACCGACCCGCGGGGTAACCATTACTACTGGATAGACGAGGCGCTCGACGAGTACCATCCCGACAGCGGACGCTCGGACTACGAGGCGGTGATGGAAGGCTATACGTCGGTAACGCCGCTCCAGCCGGACCTCACCGACTACACGTTCCTCGATACGCTCGCACAGCACTTGAAGTAGACGGGAGGGCACCACTTGTCGGGAGGGCACCACTTGTCGGGAGGACGCTTCGTGTCGGGACTGGCCGCGTGCCTCTCAGCGGCCGTCTTGCTTTGGTCGCCTCTGCAAGCTCAGTCCAACCGCACTCCAACAACTCGCCTGGTGTCCGCGGCCCGGTTTGATCTACCAGGCGAGATCGATTCAAACAACCCGCTCGTCTGGTCGCTCGTTGACGGCATCAACCGGCTGTTCGTGCTCACGTCATGGGGCGGCGTGCCGGTGCGATCCTCGGGTGCAACGCTCGAGACGCTGCAGCACGGCGCGCCGGTCGCGTTTGGTTCCCATCCCGGCAACGGTGTGTGGATGGAAGCGATCATCCCGGACGAGGCCGGCACGTGGTACGGCTACTACCATCACGAGCGGCCCGCCGATCAGTGCGGCCGGCCCGACCGCCAGTTGCCGCGCCTGGGCGCCATGCGGTCCAGTGACCAGGGCGCCACGTGGGAGGACCTCGGGATCGTCCTCGATGCGCCGCCCGGCAGCGAGGCTTGCGGCTCGGCCAATCGCTTCGTGCTGGGCGGGGTGGGCGATGTCACCGCCGTACTCGACGCCAGCGGGCAGGACCTGTATCTCTACTTCAGTCAATACCTGCGCGAGCCGTCCCTTCAGGGTGTGGCAGTGGCCCGAATGGCGTGGGCCGATCGCGACGCACCGGAAGGAAAGGCCACCATCTGGAACGATGGCGCGTGGCTGCCGGCGTCGCGCGCGGATGACGCCGCGCCGTTCGCCTATCCCGCGGGCTCGCCGCTCGTCACGGCCAGCCGGCCGTTCCACGATCGCTCGGCGGTGAACGACGTGTTCTGGGGCGCGTCCATTCACTGGAACACATACTTGGAGCAGTACGTGATGCTGCTCAACCGCGCCAAGGACGATCAGTTTGGGCAGGAAGGAATCTACGTGTCATTCGCGCCGGTCGTCTCGGACCCGCGCGCGTGGTCCACGCCCACCAGGATCATGACCGGTGGGCAGTGGTATCCACAGGCCGTCGGCACTGAACCCGGCACCGGCACCGACAAGGTCGCCGGCCGCCGCGCCCGGTTCTTCATGACGGGTAAGTCCGACCGAATGATCGAGTTCGAAAAGTAATCCCGACGGGTAGTTCCCTCCCGACAGGGAGAGCCCTCCCGACCCGGCGGAAGCGCCCGTCAGTTTTCGAGTCCCAACGCCCACCGGATCCCGCCGTTGATGTGGGCGCGGAACACCGGGTCAGCCGACCAGATGTCGTCGCGATGGCCGAGCGACGTGTAGAACGACCGCCCCTTGCCGTACTCGCGCGTCCACGCCTGCGGGTAATCGCCACCCTTCACCACGTCGGGCATTCCCTCGATATTGGTCTTGGTGGTGTCCAGGCTGAGCAACACGCGCACCCGGTCGCGTGAGAATCCCATCGGGATGTGATTGCCGAACAGCACGTCGACGTTGTCCTTGGGCCGCGCGGCGTCCCAGGGCGCCGTGCCGAAGTGGTAGAACTCATCGACTAACGGCCAGCTGCCGCCGAGCATCTTCGTTGCCGGATGATTCGGATCCTCGACCTTGAGCACGCCGATCGCGTTCTGGCGAACAGACCGCCGATAGTAACCACCCAACATCTCGCCAAACTCCGGGTAGTTGTAGAAGGTCAGCGCGGCGCAGTGCGCGCCGATGAAACCCTTGCCGCTGCGCACGAAGTCGAGCAGCGCCTTCTTCTGCGCATCGGTCATGGGCAGGTTGCCGTTGGTCATCATCATCAGGCCGTCGAAGCCGGCCAGGTACTCGGGCGTGAAGAAGCTGAAGTCCAGCTTCTCGGCCTCCTGTTTGTAGCCCTCGACCGTCGTCACGTCGAACCCGCCGGCCTTGCCCAGTTCAATCACCGCTTTCTCGGCGGGTCCCAGGCTGGTGTGCTTGTAGAGCCCGGCATGCGTCAGAAACAGCAACTTCTTTCGCGCCATTGGCTGTTGCGCACCGAGCGCCGAGATCGCGACCAGCCCCACAAGCCCAACCAGCCCCACCCGCCTGACCAGCGCCATTCTCATGGGACGAATACTACGCCGAACCGAACAAAACATGGGGGCCTGGCGTCCAACTGCTAATGGTCGACACTCTTCTCCGCGACATCCGTCACGCCCTGCGCATGTTCGTGCAAAGTCCGGCGTTTGCCCTCGCGGCCGTCGCCGCACTGACCCTGGGCATTGCCGTGAACACGGCCAGTTTCTCGGTCGTGAACGCGGTCTTGCTGCGGCCGCTGCCGTTTCCGAACGCGGACCGCATGGTCTATTTCATGACCGTGTCGCCGAACGGTTCTGGGCCGGCGGCATCACCCGCCAAGTTTCAGCATTTTCGCGAGCAGGCCCAGATTGTCGATCGGGTCTCGGCGTTCACCCAGGGCGTGGTGAACTACACGGACGGCAGCCAGCCCGAACAGTTCCGCTCGGGCCGCGTCTCGTCGGAATTCTTCAGCCTGTTTGGAGCGCAGACCATCCAAGGCCGCACCTTCACGCCGGAAGAGGATCGCCCCGGCGGTGACCGCGTAGTCGTCCTCAGCAAGGCCTTGTGGGAGACGCGCTTCAAGCGCGACCCCGCCGTGGTGGGGCAGGCCATGTCGATTGGCGGCTTCCCGTACACCGTCGTCGGGGTGCTCGGCGACTTCAACTTCCAGGACTTCGGCGCCCTGCCGCCCCAGGTGTGGGTGCCGTTTCAGCTCGACCCCAACACCGCCGACCAGGGGCACTACTTCCAGAGCGCAGGCCGCTTGAAGGAGGGCGTGTCGCTCGATCAGGCCAAGGCGCGGATGAACGCGTCGAGTGCGGACTTCAAGGCAAAGTTCCCAAACGGTCTCGGTCCGAATCAGTCGTTCGGCGCCGACCTGGTTGGGGAAGTGCTGGTCCGCAACGTGCGCCAGTCGCTGTTCGTTTTAGTCGGCGCGGTGGGCTTCGTCCTGCTGATCGCGTGCGCCAACGTCGCCAACCTGTTGCTGGTGCGCGCCACGGGCCGCAAGCGGGAGATCGCGATCCGCGCGGCCCTCGGCGGCTCGCGCGGCCGCATCATCAGCCAGGTGATGACCGAAA
This sequence comes from Vicinamibacterales bacterium, assembly GCA_038213735.1. Lineage (GTDB taxonomy): Bacteria > Acidobacteriota > Vicinamibacteria > Vicinamibacterales > UBA2999 > 12-FULL-67-14b. The sequence goes on from JBBQSP010000015.1 coordinate 49,970, forward strand.
GCATCGTGCTGTCGGTGATTGGCGGCGCGCTGGGCCTGGCGTTCGGCGCGCTGGCCATTCGCGCGCTGCTGTCGGTGAACACCGCGGGCCTGCCGCGCATCGGCGTGGACGGCGCCCTGGTCGGGATCGATTGGCGGGTGGTGGCGTTCACGGTTGGCGTCTCGCTGGCGACCGGCGTGCTGTTTGGCCTCATCCCGGCGTTGCAGAGCTCCAAGACGGACCTCACCTCGACGCTGAAGGAGACCGGCGGCCGCTCGGGCACCGGCTTCCGCCAGAACAAGACGCGGTCGATCCTCGTGGTCACCGAAGTGGCCCTGGCGCTCACCCTGCTGGTCGGATCCGCGTTGCTGATTCGATCGGCCGTCGCGCTGTCGCAGGTCGATCCCGGCTTTGACGCCAACAACGTGCTGACCATGCGGATGTCGGTGACCGGACCGCAGTTCGCATCCGCGCAGGCCGTTGACCTCATGGTCCGTAACGGCACCGATCGGCTGCGCGCGCTGCCAGGCGTCGTCGCGGCCAGCTCGACCTGCTGCGTCCCGCTGCAGGGCGGCTACGGCCTGCCATTCGTCATTGTCGGCCGTCCGCTCGCCGACGGCCCCTTTCACGGCGGCGGTCAGTGGATCAACGTGACGCCGGGTTACTTCGACGTATTCAAGATCCCAGTCAAGCGTGGCCGCGACTTCACCGAGCGCGACGACAGCGTCGCCCTGCCAGTGGTGATCATCAACGAGGCGTTCGCGAACGAGCACTTCAAGGACAAGGATCCATTGAACGAGCGCCTCGTGATCGGCCGCGGCGTGATGCGCGAGTTTGCGACCGAAGGGGAGCGGCAGATCATCGGGGTGGTCGGCGATACGCGTGATGGTGGTCTGCAGCAGCAACCGGGCCCGGCCATGTACATCCCGCAGTCGCAAGTACCAGACGCGGCCAGCGCCCTCAACCTCGGGCTGTCGCCCATGGGCTGGGTGGTGCGGACGGCCGGCGATCCCTACGCGCTGAGCGCGGCCGTGCAGGAAGAGCTGCGACAGGCGACCGGGTTGCCGGTGTCCAACGTGCGCTCCATGGCCGAAATCGTCGAGCGCTCGACCTCGCGCCAGCGGTTCAACATGTGGCTGATGACGGTGTTCGGCGCCTCAGCGCTGCTGCTGGCCGCCATCGGCATTTACGGCCTGATGGCCTACACGGTGGAGCAGCGGACGCAGGAGATCGGCATTCGCCTGTCGCTTGGCGCCGACGGTGCGAGCGTGCGGCGCATGGTGGTGTTCCAGGGCATGCGGCTCGCGATCGCCGGTGTGGTGATTGGCCTGGCGGCCTCGTGGGGCCTGGCCCGGTTGATGACCTCGTTCCTGTTCGACGTGACGGCGCAGGATCCGCTGGTCTTTATCGGCGTGCCCGTCCTGCTCACGGTCGTCGCCTTCTTCGCGGTGTGGTTCCCCGCCCTTCGCGCCGCCAAGGTCGACCCGATGGTCGCTTTGCGCTACGAATAACGCCGTCCGTAGAGGCGGGTCTCTAGACCCGCCTTCAGTCAATCCGCTTGTTTTGGTGCTTTTCGAGCCCGCCTTGGGTTATGCTGTCTGGACGTCGGGGCGTGGCTCAGCCTGGTAGAGCGCTCGGTTCGGGACCGAGAGGTCGAAGGTTCGAATCCTTTCGCCCCGACCAAATTCTTCAGAAAGGCCCGGGTTTACCGGGCCTTTCGCACGTACGGTCCCTTCTCTGGTCCCACGTTTCTCTCCAAAGCGGGCCAATCCGCCTCACAACGATTGCATCTGTATATTGAACGATATATAGTTCGCCGCGAACATGACGGACCGACCGCGAAGGGATGAACACGTATTGCCGTTGAAGCCGCCGACAGCGGCGTGTTGCATGCGCTGCTGAACCTGGGTGCGCGAGAAGATATCGAGCGGCACCAGAAGGTCGGCGCCTCATTCGAAGGTTTCGCCATTGCGTCGATCGTCGACCGGCTCCGCGCGCGTTGGGACGAATGCTACTTCTGGGCGACGCACGCGGGCGCAGAGCTGGACCTGCTGGTGGTTCGCGGCCGGACGCGCATCGGTTTCGAGATCAAGCGGACCGTGGCGCCGGCGGTGACGCCGTCAATGCGGTCGTTGACACGACAGCCGTCGACCGCCGGGCACGGGCCTTGCGCCTGTGCGTGGTGTGGCGAGTGCTTCATCCACCTATCAACCGCGTCGGCCCGAGCAGGGAGCCTTGCACCAACTGGTGCGCGACCATTTCGGGACCTTCCGCGCGCAGGCGGCGCATCTGCGCGACGGACAGGGACTGCCGCGCTTCGTCGAACAGGAGTTCCGTGACTTCCTGACGTGCGGGTGTCTGGCGGCGGGGTTCGCGCGGTTCCGGTGCTTGAACTGCCGACTCGATCGCCTGGTTCCGTTCTCTTTGCCGGCGCGGCTTGGTCCTCGTGCGCCAAGTTTCCCAGTTGGGCCACCGCCCTGAGGCTATAATGCGCCATCAACCGGGAGCCTTCTGGTGACCAGACTGCTGATAGCGATGTCACTGACGCTGGGCGTCTGTGCATGCAATTCGGGTGGATCGCAAGTTGCTGATGTCGCGCCTGTCGGCAAGGACGCACCGATGCAAACGCCACTGGACGGATACGCTCAGGAGGAGCGCCAGGCTCTCGCGCTCGCCTCCGAAGGAAAGCTCGAAGAAGCCGCATTGATCTTCGATAGATGGATTGGGCGACATCCGACATTTCGTGAGCCGCACTATCAGCTTGCGTTCGCGCTTCTTTCTTCGGCCCAAGACACGGCAGGTCAGGGGCTCACTCCTGCTCGCCGCGACCGGTTGCAGCGGGCCGCCGCCCATTTCAAGCGCTTCGTCGAATTGTCGCCGGACGCGGAAAGCCGCGCCCAGGGATTGGACAATCTTGTGGAAACGTACCTTCCGGCGAGTCTGAACCAACCGGGCGAGGCAGAGCCCTATGCGCGTGCCCTCGTGGCCTCCGCACCGACGTGGCCGCAGTCGTATCGACAACTCGCCGCTGTGCTGAGAGCCCTGGGTCACACCGACGCCGCAACGAAGACGCTGATCGATGCGCGCGCCTCAATCCAGCCTGACGGTCGGAGCAACTACGTCGCCCACTTGAAGACCCATGTGACGGATTCGCCAAGCCTGCCAGGCGACGCTGCGAAACAGGTGATTGACGTCGCGTTGGCAGTGAATCAAGATGACCTCGCGGCGACGGGGATGAACTACGGGAACCTGACTCACAAGGCGGACCTGCCCGAACTGCTGGCGAAGCGGGTCGAAGGCAATGTTGCGCGGCAGAAAGCGCTGCTTGCGGAATCGGAACGATTGCACGCCGATGCAGCAAAATTGGCGGCGCAACTGTTCAAGACGGGGAAACATTAGCAGGCCACCGCTGATCCGGGTTCAGTGGGGCCTGCTCCGCGCGGACGACGATCCGTCTTCGTTGCTCTCCTTCACCGCTTCGCTTGTGAAGCAGCCTGGTCGGCGCTGGGTCTGAGAATGGGCGTTCCGTCAACCGAAGAGGCCGCTAATACGGTCTATCGTCATCAGGGTAAGATTCAGGACATGGTCATGCTGGTGATCCCCGGCGGCCAGGAGCGCACCGAGGCCGAGTACGTCTCGCTGCTCGGCAAGGCCGGTTTCCGCCTCACCCGCGTCGTACCGACCGAGTCGGTCGTGAGCGTCGTCGAGGCGGTTCCGGCCTGACGGAGCAGCCACATTAGCAGTTGTGCTTTTCGGTACTGTCCACCGTTTCGTCCGGGAGGATAATCTCCTGTTTCGTCCACCTCGATCCGCCGGAGCTTCGACCCTCACAAAGGAGAAAGACATGCGAAGAACCTTGTTGCTCGTCCCCGTATTTCTGCTGGTCGCGTTCGTCACATCGTCGTCGGCGCAGGACCCCGTCAAAGTGGACTCCAAGCACTACAAGGTGGAGTTCGAGAATGACCAGGTGCGGGTCCTCCGCATTACCTACGGCCCCGGCGAGAAGTCGGTCATGCACGAGCACCCGCCGAACACCGCCATCTTCATGACCGACGGGAAAGGGAAGTTCACCCTGCCCGACGGAACGACGCAGGACGCACCCATGAAGGCTCGCACCGTCCAGTGGGACCCCGGCGGCAAGCACCTGCCCGAGAACGTCGGCACCACCCCGTTCGAAGTCATCGTGGTGGAAATGAAGGTCCAGCCCGCGGTCAAGAAGTAAAAGGAAGCGGTCAACGCAACATTCAAGCAGAGGTATGTGATGCGATTCCGATTGATGCCATTGGTGTTACTGACGTTGCTTGCTGCCGCGTGCGCGGCACCGGCTCCGGCCCCCGTTGAGGCCCCCAAACCTGACCTGGCCGCGGAGGAGGCCGCCATTCGAGACCTCGACGCGCGCTGGGCGAAGGCTGTGGAGGCGCGAGATGCGGCCGGGGAGGCGGCCATGTTCGCCGCCGACGGTTTGGCGTACCGTCCGAACGTGGACCCAATGGGCCCGGCCGCGTTCGAGGCGTTTTCGGCCAAGACTTACGCGGATAACCCGAAGCAGACCAGCGGGTGGTCTACAACTGCCGTCCATGTTGCCGACTCCGGCGATCTGGCCATTCAGACAGGCGAGTTTCACGTCACCGGCTTCGGACCGAAGGCGGATGGCGAGGACCGGGGGCGTTTCGTGACGGTGTGGAAGAAGGTCAACGGCAGCTGGAAAGTCGCCCACGATATCAGCTCGACCACAATGCCGGTGCCGGTCGCCACGAAGAAGTAGCCGGTCCATCTTCACTGGACAAGGGGCGAGCGAGGCGCTCGCCGAGTTGAAAGGAGATCTGTCATGAAGTTCCTCGTTTCCTGGACGTTGCCACCCGCGACGTATCGACCGGCCGTGACGCGCTTCCTCAAGGGCGGCGGCCTGCCGCCCGCGGGCGTGAAGTTGATCGGCCGCTGGCATGGCATGAGCGGCGCGGGTTTCGCCGTGGTCGAAACGACCGACGCGAAGGCCCTCTATGCGTGGGTGGCGGAGTGGATGGAGTTCCTGCCGCTGCGGACGACGCCCGTGCTCGAAGACGAAGACGCCGGCGCCGTGCTCTCGAGCATGTTCAAGTAAGCGAAGGAGACTGTCGATGCCTCCGGGGCGACGCTGGGCGAAATCCGGCGTCGCCCTTCGCGGGCCAACCCCTTCCACCACCCACAAGGAGCGTAGATGAAAGTTCTGGACGCGCGGAAACTCGACGACTTCAGGAGCGGCTTCAAAGGCGCGATTCTTCTGCCCGGCGAGCACGGGTACGAGAGCGCGCGGACGATCTGGAACGCGACCGTCGACAAGCACCCCGCTGGGTCTGAGAATGGGCGTTCCGTCAACCGAAGAGGCCGCCAATACGGTCTATCGTCGCCTGCATCACGCTGATTTTCGCGACGTTGAGTCCAGTCCAGCCGCCGGTCTCTCCACTCTGGAATGTCGAGCGCTCGGAGATGAACATGGCGAGCTCGGTCGTAACCTCGTCCGAGAGTGTGTGACCCTCGGCGGCACTTCGTTCCTCGACCAGGCGTGTCCAGTCCTTCAGATCGCGTTCACGCATAGGAGAGCCCCGCGAGCTGGCGCACCAGCGCGAAGAATCGCTGCCATTCTCTTCGTTGTGATTCGAGCAATGCTCGGCCGGTTGGCGTGATGCGGTAGTAGCGCCGTTTCCGTTGGCCGGCCCGCTCGACCCAGCGCCCGCGCACGAACCCGCGCTCCTCGAGCTTGTAGAGCGTGGCGTAGAGCGATGCGAAGTTGAAGGTCAGCTCGCCGCTGGAGCGGGTGTCGATCATGCCGGCGAGCTCGTAGCCGTGATGGTCCTCGCCTTCGAGCATGGCGAGCACGACCATCTCGGCGGCCCCCTTCTTGGCCTCGCGCAAGGCACCGGAATCTGGAATGGTCATCGCGGCCGACGATATTCCGGAGTCCGATATATGTCAACGACCCGAAACACCTAAGGGGTCGGTCCCAGTTCCCGTCCCATGATTCTCGCGAACACCGGGCCCATCTCTCTCACAACGATTGCATTTGTATATAAAACAATATATAGTCTGCGTGACATGACGGACAGACCGCGAAGCGATGAGGCCGTGTTGCCGTTGAAGCCCAAGGTGCTGCACATCCTGCTGGCCCTGGCCGATGGCCCGCGGCATGGCTACAGCATCATGCAGGAGGTCGCCGCGCGCACCGAGGGGCAGGTCCGGGTGTGGCCGGCCGGCATGTACGGCGCGCTGCGCGAGTTGGAAGAGCTCGACTGGATTGTCGAATCAGAGAAGCGCCCCAGTGACGACGACGAGCGGCGGCGCTATTTCGCTCTCACGCCGCTCGGCAAGAAGGTGCTGACGAGCGAGGTCCGGCGCCTCGAGGCCATTGTCGATCACGCGCGCGCGAGCCTCGCGCTCAGAAAGCCAGGACGCGTATGAGCTACGGGCGATTGCTCTGGCTGTTGCGTAGCCGCGATGCCCAGGAGCAGCAGGCGATTAAGGATGATGCCGAGCGGCTGCTGGAGGCGGCTCGTGCCCGCGGTCGCGGGGCAGTCGCCGCCACCTGGCTCGCCCTGCTCTGGGATCTCCTCATCGTCGGCGCCGGGCACGACGTCGCGCGCGCGGTTCGATCGGTGATGCGCGCACCCGGGTTCACGCTGACGGTGTCCCTGCTGCTTGGCCTCGGCGTCGCGGCCACGACCACGCTGTTCGCGCTGGTCAACACCGTCATCCTGAAGCCCTTGCCCTTTGCCGATCCGGAGCAGCTGGTGTCTGTCTGGGAGTCGAACGTGCCCCTGAACCGCCTGCGCGCGGGACCCTCGCCCGGCAACCTCCACGACTGGGTCGCCAACAACGATGCGTTCGAGGCGCTCACCGGGTGGTGGACGGCACAGGCTACCCTGCGTGGCCGCGATGGCAGCGCACCGGTCACGGGCGTCCAGGTGACGAAGGGGTTCTTCGAAGTGTTCCGCCGCGCGCCGCTGCTCGGCCGGACCTTCTCGGGCGACGAGTACGATGGCAGGCCGTCGATCCCGTCTGGCAGGGTCGGGCCCGAACCCATCCTCGTTTTGAGTCACCGGCTGTGGCAAACCCTCGGCGCCGACCCCGCGCTGGTCGGCGGATTCCTGTTGGTTGAAGGCCGCAACTGGCGCGTGCTGGGAGTGATGCCGCCCGACTTTGCGATTCCGGATCTGGGCGCCGCCTTCTGGACGCCCTGGGACATGCGCGAGTCCTATAACGGCCCGCGCTTTCCCGAGGGGCCGCCGCGCGAAGCCCGGTTCCTGAAGGTGGCCGGCCGCCTGAAGCCGGAGCTGTCAATCGCCGCCGCCGCCGGCAGGATGGAGCTGCTCGCGGCCCGCATTGCGGCCAATCATCCGACGACCAACTCCGACTGGACCGTCCGCCTGGTGCCACTCAGCGAAGAGTTGGTGCGTTCGAGCCGCACCGGCCTGCTGCTGGTGTTCGGCGCGGTGTTTTGCCTGCTGATGCTCGTGTGCACCAACGTGGCCAGCCTCGCCGTCGCACGGAGCACGGCGCGCGCGCGCGAACTGGCCATTCGCCTGGCACTCGGCGCCGGGCGCGCCAGGCTGGTCAGGGAGCACCTGGCCGAGACGACCCTGTGCGCCGCGCTGACGGCGCTCGTCGCGATCGTCTTCACCTCGATGTCACTGGGCGCGGTGATCGCCTTTGCCCCATCCGACATCCCGCGGCTCAACGAAGTCGAGGTCAACACCTTCGTCGTCTTGTTTGCGGTGGCACTGGCCATCCTGGTCACGATCATCGGCGTCGTCTTGCCGGGCCTGCGCGGCCGCGACCCGGAAGTGTCGGCGGCGCTCAAGGACGGCGCGCCGGCGTCCGGACAGCACGCCAGCCGGGTTCGACGCGCGCTGGTGGTGGCGGAGATCGGCGTCACGGTCGTGCTGCTCGTCGGCGCCGGGCTGCTGGCCCGCAGCTTCGCCGGCCTGCAGCGCGTGGACGCGGGCTTTGACACCCAGAACCTGCTGGTGCTGCGGGTCGCGCCGGATGTGACGCGGTACCGAGGGGCGCCGCTCGTGAACGGTTATTACAACCGCGTCTTCGACTCGATCCGCGAGCTGCCCGGCGTAGCGTCGGTCGCGGCGGTCACCCTGCTGCCGATGAGCACGATCGGCGCGGACTTCTATCGGCCATATTGGTTAGAGGGCGCCAAGCCCGACGGCTTCGCGCTTGCCGAGGCCAACATTCGCATGGCCACGCCGGGCTACTTCACGACGCTGGCCCTGCCGCTGGTCGCCGGACGCGAGTTTCTGGCCGAGGACGCGATTGATGCGCCCCGGGTGGTCATCATCAACGAAAGCCTGGCACGAAGCACCTGGCCGGGGCAGGACCCGGTGGGCCGATCACTCGTGCTCGACTACCAGGGCGGCGCCAGCGCCCGCCAGGTCGTTGGCATCGTCCGCGACGCCCGGTACAAGGGCCCGCGCAGCGAACCGGCGCCCGAGATCTTCATCCCGCACGCGCAGAACCCCTACCCGGTGATGAACGTTTTGGTGCGCACCACCGTCGAACCCGGCGCCCTGGCGCAATCGGCGCGCGCCCAGGCGCTGAAGGTGGATCCCGATCAACCGGTGCACTCGGTCACCACCATGGACCGGCTGCTGGACGAGACCATGCAGCAGGATCGATTCGCGATGCTGTTCGTGGCGCTGTTTGCGGCCGCAGGGCTCGGGACCGCCGCGACCGGCGTGTACGCGCTGCTGGCCTACACGGTGGGGCAGCGACGGCGCGAGATCGCCGTGCGCATGGCCATTGGCGCGTCATCGGCGTCGGTGGCGCGGCTGGTCGTCATGGAGTCGCTGACGCTCGCGCTCGTGGGCTGTGTCATCGGCGGGCTGGGCGTCGCCGCCGTCAGCCGGCTGGCGCGATCCATCCTGTTCGGCATCGCACCCGAAGATCCGCTCACGCTGATCACGACGGCCGTCGTGCTGCTCACCGTGGTGTTGGCGGCCAGCTGGTTGCCGGCGCGAAGGGCAGCGAGGATCAACCCCGTGTCGGCGATGCGGGTCTGACGCGCGCGTCAGCGCTCGCCGACCGCCACCAGGTGGCCGCGCGTGCGGAACAGGAACGTGCCTTCTGAGATCGCGGGTGTCGCCATCGCCACCTCACCCAGTGGGTTGGTCGCTAACAACTCGTACGCCGGTCCCGCCTTCACGACGTAGACATCGCCATCTTCGCTCGTGAAGTAGAGGCGGCCGCCGGCCGACACCGCCGATGCCGAGAAACCGGTTCGGCCATCGCCCAGCCGCGCCTGGTAGTGGCGCACGCCGGTCTTCGCGTCAAAGGCGCTCAGCACGCCGTTGTCGCGGCACACGTAGAGGATGTCGCCGACGACGATCGGCGTCTGCATGTAGCCGCCATCCCGCAGGTAGCTCCAGGCGATGTGGGCATTCGAGGTTTCCCCCTCCTTCAACGAGATGTCGCCGGATGCGGTCGGCTTGATCGCATAAATCGGCGCCATCTTGCCGTGCGCGTTGGTGATGAACACCAGGCCGTGCGCGACGATGGGCGTGGGGACCGGGATGTCGCCGCCGCCGGTCATGCGCCACACCTCCGTGCCGGTCTCGAGATCGTACCCGCCAATGTGCTTCCAGCCGTTCACGATCACCTGGTCGCGGCCGTTCATGTTCACGACCGCTGGCGTGCTCCAGGTGGGCACATCGGCGCGCGGCGTCCGCCACAGTTCCTTGCCGGTACGCACGTCGAACGCGGCCACGAACGAGCCCTTCTGCACATCCGCCTGCACGATCACGCGGCCGTTGTGGATAATCGGGGAGCTGGCAAAGCCCCACTGCGCCTCGGGCGCCATGAAGAAGCCCGAGTCGAGCTCGCCGAAATCCTTCTTCCACACCAGGTCGCCCTTCATGTCGTAGGTATACAGGCCCTCGGAGCCGAAGAAGGCCACGACGTGCGTGCCGTCGGTGGCCAGCGTCGAACTGGCATGCGTGGACTTGGGATGGCGCTTAATGATCGGCACGCCGGTCTTCGCCGTCTGCTCCCACCGCAGCTTGCCGGTGTTCTTGTCGAAGCACATCACCATGAACTTGTGGGCGGTCGTGTCGAGCACGGACCCGATGTCGCCGTACAGGCCCACCTTGAGCTGCGGGTCCGGCGTGCCGCTGATGGCGCTGGCGGTGCACACCATATCGCCCCACACGACCGGGCTGGAGTGGCCAAGACCGGCGACCGACACTTTCCACTTCACCAGCTTGGCGTCGGGCACGCTCCAGTTCACCGGCACGGCAGCGGCGTCATTCACACCGGCGGCGGCAATGCCGCGGAAGCCCGGCCAGTCAACCCCCGCGCGCGGGCTGACCCGACTCTGGGCGTGCAAGGAAGTAACGGCAACGAGCGCAAGAGCAGTAACGGTGAGTGTTTTCATTTCGGGTACCAGTTAGCGAGTCGAACATCAATCTTCTTCGGCGCGAGTGCCGCCTTTAATTCCTGCAATCCTCGCGTCGTTGGCGTGGGGCGGGCACCGCCGGCCGGCACCGGTCGCACCCATTCCTGATCGTAATGATAGGGATAGACCACCTTCGGCTTGATTGCCGAGATGCAGTCGATCGCCGCGGCTGGTTCCATGCGCGCGAGCGGGAGGTTTAGCGGGAAGAACGCCACGTCCACGTTCTTTACGGCCTTCACCTCCGGAACGCACTCGGTGACGCCGACCACATAGATGCGCTTGCCCCCGACGGTCACAACGTAACCGTTCGCCTCGCCCTTCGGGTGATACGGGTCGCCAGGCCTGATGTCGTAGGCGCCGACCGCCTCGACGCCGACCGCGCCGAACTGCCTGGTGTCGCCGTTGTTCATCACGATGCCGTCGGGAACTTGTTTCAGGCCGTTGGTCGCAATCACGATCGGCGAGCCCGCCTTGCGCACCTTGGCGATGGCCTTCACATCGAGATGGTGGCTCACGTCATCCGTAATCAGGATCAGGTCCGCCGGCTTCGCCCGGGTGTAGAAATCGCCAGCGCCCCAGGGATCGATCTGGATCACCTTGCCGGCGTGCTCGATCTGGATGCTCGAGTGGACGAAGGTGGTGATTTCGACGTCGCCGAACCGGTCGGCGGCGAGCAGCGAAGCCGTCAGCAGCAATGCGAACGGCCCCCCATAAAGGGGGGCCCTACGGTGGGCTCGGTACGGGGCCCTGACCAAGACACAGTAGTGCGCCCCTTTATGGGGCGCCGTGTTGTTGGCGCTCATGGCAGTCGGTACGCGATTAACTCGCCGGGCCTGATCGAACTGCCGGCCGCGACGACGATGTACTGCTTGCCGCCCAGCATGTAGGTCATGGGGTTGCCGGTTTGCGCGCCCGGCATGGGCACCGCGCCGACCTCGACACCGGTCTTCTTGTCATAGGCGCGCAGCATGGCGCCCCGTTGACCATCGGGCATCGTCACCGTGCCGCCCTCACCGGAGATGAGCAGCGTCTTGGTGACCAACGTGCCGATGCCACCCGAGCTGCCACCGGCGCCACCAGGACGGCCGGTTCGCGGAATGGTCAGGCCTTTCAAGGCCGGATGATTCTTGATCGCATCAGGCGTCTCGCCGTGAGCGATTTGCCAGGCAATCTCGCCCTTGTTCATGTCGATCGCAGTGATGCGGCCCCACGGTGGTTTTACGATTGGAATGCCATTCACGGACAAGCCACCACCGCCACCCTCGGAGGCCCCGCCGCCGCTGACGTACGCCATGTCCGAGCGTTCGAGGTCGTTCACCATGGAGAGCACGCGCACCAGCGTGTGGGAATAGACGTACAGCATGCCCGACTCGGGATCGAACGCGCCCCCCGGCCAGTTCGCACCATTGGGGATGAACAGTAGGCCGTCCTTGCCGTTCTCGCCACGCACGATCGGCGGCGTGAACAACGGGCCAATCTTGTACTTCGCCACCAGCGCCAGCGCTTCAGCCTTGATCTCGGGCGTGAAGTCGACGACGTACTCTTCGAGGAAGCCCTGGCGCTCGAAGGGCGGCGGTTTGGTGGGGAAGGGCTGCGTCGGCGAGTACCACTCCCGCGGCACCGTCCCTTTCTCGACCGGCCGCTCCTCGATCGGCCAGACGGGCTCGCCGGTCTTGCGATCGAAGACGTAGACAAAACCCTGCTTGGTCGGTTGCGCGACGGCCGCGATCTTCCGGCCGTTAACGGTGATGTCCACCAGGATCGGCGAACACGGGATGTCGTAGTCCCAGATCGGATGGTGCACGAGTTGGTAGTGCCAGGCGCGCTTGCCGGTCTGCAGATCGACTGCGACCAGGCTCTCTCCAAACAGGTTGTTGCCGGGCCGATGGCCACCGTAATAGTCACCGGTCGGACTCTCGACCGGCAGGTAGACCAGCCCGAGTTGCTCGTCGACGGCGAACTGCGTCCACACGCCGGTGTTGCCTGTGTACTCGGCGGACTTCTCGAGCCAGGTATCGTGGCCGAACTCGCCCGGGCCGGGAACGGTCTGGAAGGTCCACAAGCGGCGGCCGGTCCGCGCGTCAAAGCCGCGCACGAAGCCTTTCGCATTGCTCCGGCTCTTCGGCACGGTGCCAGCGCGATGGGCGGCACCGACGATGACGACGTTCTTGGCGACGACGGGCGCGCCGTTCCAGGCGATGTCAGCTTCAACCAGATCCAGGGCCTGACCAACATCGCGCCTTAGGTCGACGATGCCGTTGACGCCAAAGTCCTTGAGTGGATGCCCGGTCCTCGCATCGAGGCCAACCAGTTGGTAGCCGATGGTGACGTAGAAGACGCGCTCGTCGCCCTTCCCGTCGGTCCAGTAGCCAACACCTCGTCCCGACAGCCGGCGGGATGACAACTCGGCGCGGCGGCCCTCCTCGAGCCGATGCATCCAGAGCATTTCGCCGGTGGCGGCATTGAGCGCCACCGCGTTGCGATGCTCGCCGGCCGTGGCGTACAACACGCCGTTGATCATCAGCGGAGTAGTCTGCAGGTTGAAGTCAGGTCGCGAGCCGAGGTTTTCGGTCCGGAAGCGCCAGGCGACTTCGAGGTCCTTGAAGTTGGCGGCGTTGACCTGGTCAAGCGGGGAGTAGCGGGTGACACCAAGGTCGCCACCCCACGTGCGCCACTCGCCACCAGTGGTCCCTTGCTGCGCGTTCAGCGTTGCCGTCGCGAGAAGCACGACGACGAGGGCTTGCCGCGCCGTAGCGCGAAGCGCGGAGGCGGGTGTCACTGTTGCTGCCGCGCCTCGGTGGTCGTGGCTTTCCGCTGCGCCTTGCGCGCCGCCAGCTCCTCCAGATACTGCGCGTCGGTCAGGAACGCGACGTCGGTCCAGCCATGGCCCATTTCATCCATGGTTCGGCTGCCCCAGCCGATCCAGGCGGTCGGGTCTGGGTTGTGCCTGTTGGCGGCGGTGTTGTCGTGCGTCGACACCGTGTGGAGAATGGTGCCCGCCGGGAACAGGTGCGGTGTCTTGTACTTGTAGGTGACCTGCCAGTTTTGTTCGTAGTGCGTGGCGCTGGTCAGCATTTCGCGGCGGCCGTCAGGGTGAATCGCCTCGAGGTACAGCTTCGACCCGCGAAAGTGCATGTGGGGCTGGAAGCTGATCACCAGGGCCGGCTTCGGCAGTGGCCAGAAGCGCTCGTGTTGCACCACCGTATTCGGCGGGATGCTGAGCAGCGCCGCGGCATGCAGCGGGTTCTCGGCAATCAGCGCGCCCGTGGGCATCGATGGCTCGTCGATGGTGATCTTGTGGCCGGCGCGCAGTAGCAGGTCTTCAATGCGCTCGCGGTTGAGCGCCCAGTCGTTGCCGACCCCGGTGCGGATGCGATGCGACGTGACCACCCGAGACGGCACGACACCCTTGGGATAGAACTTGATGCCCACACGCATGCGGTCGAAGGTCTCTTCGCCGTACGGGTGATAGTGGGCCTCGAAGCGGAACTGCGCGCCCTTCTTCAGGATCTTGGCGGTGCCGTCCGGGAAGACGTCGGCGTCGTTGCCGGCGCCGTATTCGATCAGATCCAGCGCGTTGCCGACGTTCGACCCCATGCCGAGGTTCAGGCCGCTGGTGTCAACGCCTTCGGGATGATCGACATAGACGTGCGCGTGATGCACGGCGCGATGCGCATCGGGGATGATCTGGACCCATTTCACGTAGCGATCCTCGGTCAGGCCCGGATCCACGTGCTCTTCAGGAATAAAGTCGGGGCCATCCGCGGGGATCCTGAAGCCCTTCGCCATGCGCACGATCAGGTCGGGCTCGCCGTAGGTCCACTCGGTGCTGGTCGAGAAGGTCCGCGCCGGCGGCGCATCGGCGGCGCGGCCTTCGACGGCACCGCCATCGACCCACGCCGCGATGATCGCCACTTCCGTGTCGCTCAAGGAGGGATCTTCGAGATACTCGCCAATGCTGCGGTCGATGTGCCACGGCGGCATCTCGCGGCTGGTGACTTTCTGCTTGATCGAGCGCGCCCACGGCCGCGCATCGCGGTAAGTGACGAGCGACATCGGGGCATGCGTGCCTGGCCGGTGGCACGTCTGACACGAGCGCTGGAGGATGGGGAGCACGTCCTTGGTGAACGTGGGCACCGGCGCACCGGGTGCCTGCGCGTGGGTCGCGGACTGAGTGGAGAACAGCAGCGTCGCGGCGAGCATGAACCCCGAAGCGCCGGCGAGTTGTCGAACGGTGACCATCTGGCCTCCCTGTGGGGCATACTCTAGCACCGTAGCGGGGCACCAGGAGGGCGGGACTTGGTCCCGCCGAAAGGGACACGATGCGTATTGTCTACACGTTGGCGGCCGCCCTCGTCCTTGTCACAGCGACCCATGCCCAGCAAAACCAGCCCATTTACCCGGCCTACGACGGTTTTCTGAAAAACCCCGACGGCAGCTACACGCTGTCGTTTGCCTACTTCAGTCACAACGCCGACGTGGTGAGCATCCCCCCGGGTCCAGCCAACAGTTTCGGGCCGGCACCGGCCGACCGGATGCAGCCGACTAGTTTCAAGCCGGGCCATTGGCGCTTCCAGTGCGTGATGGTGGTGGGGCCGGAGTTCGACGGCAAGATGAAGTGGACGCTCGGCTACGCCGGGACGACCACCGGCACCAGCGAGCGGATGCTGCAGTCGAACTGGAACCTGGTCGAAGGCGCAGCCGCGCTCTCGAAACTCGACTACGCACAGGCGCCACGCGGCGTGTGCCTGAACCGGGCGCCCACCGTGCGCGTGCTCGGCGTCACCGCGCGTCCGAACAATCCGCCGGTGCTGACGATCGCACCGACCGAGGAACTCAACTTGTTCGGCAGCGCGCACGACGAGGGCTTGCCGCGCGGGAAGGGTCTCGCCGTCGAGTGGCGAATGTTGAAGGGGCCGGGCACGGTGACATTCACCGTTCCGGGCGCCGCCCGCACCAAGGCGACCTTCTCTGCGCCCGGCCTGTACGAACTGGAACTCACGGCTTCAGATTCAGAGTTCACGGAACGCACGCGCGTGAACGTCCGCGTCGGCTCCTGAAATGGGGCCGGTGCGCGCACCCGGACGCCCGCGAGTTAAACTTCAGTGTCCTGATGCGTCCCCGTCTCTCACTCCTGAACATCCTGATCGCCCTGATTGGCGTCGGCCTGCTCGTGTTCACCATCCGGCGGGTGGGTTGGGCCGAAGTGGTGTCGGGCATCACCAGCGTCGGCTGGTGGTTCATCCTTGTGGTGATCCTGGGCGCCACCCGCATGGCCTGCCGTGCCCGGGCGTGGCTCGTGTGCGCGAACGATCCTGGGCTGCGCTTTCGCGATGCGTTTAGCGCCGTGATTGCGGCCGACGCGCTCGGCAACCTCACGCCGCTTGGGTTGCTCGCCAGCGAGCCTACCAAGATCATCCTGACGCGGTCGCGCATCTCCACCGTCACCAGCGTCGCTTCCGTCACCATCGAGAACGCCTTCTACACGGCGTCGGTCGCCGTGGTGCGGCTGGCCGGCACGTGGTTCTTCTTCCAGCGGGCCGGCCTGCCACCCGCGCTCGCGCAGATCGCCGAAGTCATCGTCGGCGCCATCGCCGTCGCCGCAGTCGTCGGCCTGTGGCTGGCGCGCTCGCAGCCGGCCGTGCTGTCCAGGTT
>JBBQSP010000016.1:0-65722 GCA_038213735.1 Vicinamibacterales bacterium
GACCGTGCAGTTCCTGCTGCCGTCGGCCGGCGCGTACGGCGCCGGCCTGGTGTTCCTGCCGCACGACCACAAGGTGCAAGCGCAACTTCGGGCCCTGGTGCATCGCATTGCCGTCGAGGAAGGGCTGGCGGTGCTTGGCTGGCGGCCGGTGCCAATCGACCTGGCCAGGATCGGCACGAGCGCGGCCGCCGTGGCGCCGGTGTTCGAGCAACTGTTCATGTGCTCGGCCGATACCGGCTCGCGCACGACTGGCCCGGCTTTCGAGCGGCAGCTCTACATCGCGCGCAAGCGGATCGAACACGAACTGGCGACACTGAACCTGGCGCTGCAGCACCGCAAAGACTTCTATATCTCCAGCCTGTCGGCCGGCACGCTGATCTACAAGGGCATGCTGACCGCGACGCAGATCGAGGGCATGTTCCCCGACTTGTCGGACCCCGACTTCGACTCTGCGCTCGCCCTGGTGCACCAGCGTTTCTCGACCAACACCTTTCCGTCGTGGCCGCTGGCGCATCCCTACCGCTACGTGGCGCACAACGGCGAGATCAACACCCTGCGCGGCAACGCCAACTGGATGAAGGCGCGCGAGGGCCTGCTCCAGTCGGCCGTGTTCGGCGACGACCTGCAGAAGGTGCTGCCGGTGATCGTGCCCGGGGGCAGCGACACGGCGACCTTCGACAACGTGCTCGAGTTCCTGGTGATGTCGGGACGGACGCTGCCGCACGCGGTGCTGATGATGATCCCCGAGCCGTGGACCGGCAACCCCGCCATGGATCCCGGGGTGCGCGCGTTCTACGAGTACCACGCGTCGCTGATGGAGCCGTGGGACGGCCCAGCCTCGATTACGTTCACCGACGGCACGCTGATTGGCGCGGTGCTCGATCGCAATGGCCTGCGGCCATCGCGCTACTGCATCACCAAGGACGACCTCGTCATCATGGCCTCGGAAGTTGGCGTCCTCGACATCCCCGCCGACAACATCGTCCGAAAAGACCGCCTGCGGCCCGGCAAGATGCTGCTGATCGACACCGCCCAGGGCCGCATCATCAGCGACGATGAGATCAAGCGGACGTTGGCGAGTGAGCAGCCCTACGGCGAGTGGCTGCGGCAGAACCAAGTGGACATCGAGAACCTGCCGACCGCCGCCGCCGAGCGGCCCGACCACCAGACGGTGGTCCGCCGGCAGCAGGCGTTTGGCTACACGCAGGAAGACCTGCGCGTGCTGATGACGCCCATGGCGCAGAACGGCGAAGAGGCGATTGGGTCGATGGGCACCGACACGGCGCTGGCGGTGCTGTCGGACAAGCCGCGTTTGCTCTACGACTACTTCACGCAGCTGTTTGCCCAGGTCACCAACCCGCCGCTCGACGCGATTCGCGAAGAGCTGGTCACGTCAATGGGGTCCACCATCGGTCCCGAGGGCAACCTGCTCGATCCGACCCCGGCCAACTGCCGCCAGATCAAGGTCGAGTTCCCGGTGCTGCACAACGACCAGGTGGCCAAGCTGCGGCACCTGCCGCCGGGCTCGCCGTTTCGCTCGACGACCCTGCCGCTGCTGTACAACCCGGATGAAGATGGCCCTGGGCTCGAGCGGGCGATGGCGGAGTTGTGTCGCAAGGCGAGCGCCGCCGTCGCCTCCGGCTACGGCATCCTGATCCTGTCGGACCGCGGTGTTGACGCGAAGCACGCGCCCATCCCCAGCCTGCTGGCCACGGCCGGCGTGCATCATCACCTCGTGCGCGAGGGCACGCGCACCAAGTGCGGCCTGCTGGTGGAGACCGGCGACGCGCGCGAAGTGCATCACGTTGCTTTACTGATCGGCTACGGGGCCGGCTCGGTCAATCCCTACCTGGCGTTCGAGACGCTGGACGACCTGATTCGGCAGGGCTCGCTGCCCAACCTGGCGCACCACCAGGCGGTGACCAAGTACATCAAGGCCCTCAACAAGGGCGTGCTGAAGGTCATGTCGAAGATGGGCATCTCGACGCTGCAAAGCTACTGCGGCGCCCAGATCTTCGAGGCGGTCGGCCTCGACAAGCACTTCGTCGAGAAGTACTTCACGTCCACCGCCTCGCGCATTGGCGGCGTCGGCGTGAAAGAGATCTCAGAAGAAGTCCGGCAGAGACACTCGCGGGCGTACGGCGGGGCGGTCTCCTCCGCCCTTGTGAACGGCGGCGAGTACCAGTGGCGCAGGGATGGCGAGGTCCATCTCTTTAATCCCGACACCGTCTTCAAGCTGCAACACGCCACACGCACCGGCCAATACGCCATCTTCAAGGACTACACCCGCCTGGTCAACGACCAGAGCCGGCAACGCGCCACGCTGCGTGGCCTGTTCGGCATGACGCCGTTCGGTCCGCCGGTGCCGCTCGACGAAGTGGAACCGGTGGAGCAGATCCTGCCGCGGTTTTCGACCGGCGCCATGTCGTACGGATCGATCAGCGGCGAGGCGCATGAGACGCTGGCCATCGCCATGAACCGGATGGGCGCCAAGTCGAACACCGGTGAAGGCGGCGAGGATCCGGCGCGCTACGTGCCCGACGCGAACGGCGATTCGCGCCGTAGCGCCATCAAGCAGGTGGCCTCGGGCCGGTTCGGTGTCACCAGCGAATACCTGGTCAGCGCCGACGACATCCAGATCAAGATGGCGCAGGGCGCCAAGCCTGGCGAGGGTGGGCAGCTGCCGGGCCACAAGGTCTATCCGTGGATCGCCAAGGTGCGGCACTCGACGCCAGGGGTCGGCTTGATCTCGCCGCCGCCGCACCACGACATCTACTCGATCGAAGACCTCGCGCAGTTGATCTTCGACTTGAAGAACGCCAACCCGCTGGCGCGCGTGCACGTGAAGCTGGTCGCCGAATCCGGCGTCGGCACCGTCGCCGCCGGTGTGTCGAAGGCGCATGCCGACGTGGTCTTGATTTCGGGTCACGACGGCGGTACCGGCGCCTCGCCGCTCACCAGCCTGAAGCACGCCGGCGTGCCGTGGGAACTGGGCCTCGCCGAGACGCAGCAGGTGTTGCTGATGAATCGGCTGCGCGACCGCATTGTCGTGCAGGTCGATGGCCAGATGAAGACTGGCCGCGACGTGGTGGTGGCAGCGCTGCTTGGCGCCGAGGAGTTTGGCTTCGCCACCGCGCCGCTGGTGGTCATGGGCTGCGTGATGATGCGCGTGTGCCACCTCAACACCTGCCCGGTCGGCATTGCCACGCAGGATCCCGAGCTGCGCAAGACCTTCAGCGGCAAGCCGGAGTTTGTCGAGAACTTTTTTCACTTTATCGCGCAGGAAGTGCGCGAGCTAATGGCCGAACTCGGCTTCCGCACGCTTGACGAGATGATCGGCCGCGCCGAATGCCTCAACTTTGAAACGGCGACCGACCATTGGAAAGCCAAGGGCGTGGACCTGTCGCAACTGCTACACGTCCCCGAGATGCCTGCGGATGCGGCCCGCCGCGCCACCTGCAAACAGGACGCGGGCCTCGACAAGGTGCTGGATCGCCGGCTGATCGAGCAGGCGGCGCCTGCCTTGGACTATCGCGCGCCGGTGGAGCTGTCGTTCACCATTCGCAACACCGACCGGACGGCCGGCACCATGCTCGGCTACGAGGTCACGAAGCGCTACCGCGGCGCCGGCCTGCCAGACGACACCATTCGCGTCAATTTCACTGGATCGGCGGGCCAGAGCTTCGGCGCCTTCATTCCGCGCGGCATCACGTTGTCGCTGGCCGGCGAGGCCAACGACTTTGTCGGCAAAGGCCTGTCGGGCGGGCGCCTCGTCGTTCGTCCGCCCAGGAACGCCGCCTTCGCCGCCGAAGAAAACGTGATCATCGGCAACGTCGCGCTGTACGGCGCGACCAGCGGCGAGGCCTTCATCCGCGGGGTGGCCGGCGAGCGGTTCGCCGTGCGCAACAGCGGCGCCCAGGCCGTGGTCGAAGGCGTCGGCGACCATGCCTGCGAGTACATGACCGGCGGCCGCGTCGTGGTGCTGGGCCAGACCGGCCGCAACTTCGCCGCCGGCATGAGCGGCGGCATTGCCTACGTGCTCGACACCGACGGGTCATTCGCCCTGCACTGCAACATCGACATGGTGGCGCTCGAGCAGCTCGAGGATGCGGCCGAGATCGAACTGGTACGGAACCTGGTCGGCCGGCACGTCGAGTTGACCAGCAGTGCCGTCGGCGAGCGCGTGCTGCAGTCGTGGGCGGCCATGCACAAGCAGTTCGTGGTGGTGATGCCACGCGACTTCAAACGGGTGAAAGAGGCAGAGGCGAAGGCACGGGCCGAGTCACGCGAACCGGCTTTCAGCGACCTTGTGGCTTAGGGAATTGGCCACAGGGACACAGAGGACACAGAGACACTTTTTCTAAATGCGATCGAGCGTCGAAGCGGCTGACACGCATTTTGAAGAATTAACTCTGTGTCCTCTGTGTCCTCTGTGGCCCATACGTAAATGGGTAAACCAACCGGATTTATCGAGTTCTCTCGCAGCAAGCCGCCGTCGCGGCCGGTCGCGGAGCGTATTGGCGACTATCGCCACGTCTACCGGGCCTATCCCGTCGAGGACCTGACGCGCCAGGCGGCGCGTTGCATGGACTGTGGCATCCCGTTCTGTCACCAGGGCTGTCCGCTCGGCAACCTCATCCCCGACTGGAACGACCTCGTCTACAAGAACAACTGGCGGGCGGCCATCGAGCGGCTGCACCAGACCAACAACTTCCCCGAGTTCACCGGCCTGCTGTGCCCGGCGCCGTGCGAGGGGTCGTGCGTGCTCGGCATCAACAAGGATCCGGTCACGATCAAGTCGATCGAGTTGTCGATCGTCGATCGCGCCTTTGACGAAGGCTGGATCGTCCCCGAGCCGCCGGTGACCCGCACCTGGAAGAAGGTGGCCGTGATCGGCTCAGGCCCCGCGGGTCTCGCCGCCGCCGCGCAACTCAATCGCGCCGGCCACAGCGTGACCGTGTTCGAGAAGTCCGATCGCGTGGGCGGCCTGCTGCGCTACGGCATCCCCGAGTTCAAGTTGGAGAAGCGGGTGCTCGACCGCCGACTCGACCTGATGCGCGCTGAGGGGGTCGTGTTTCGCACCGGCCTGAACGTGGGCAAGGACGTCACCGCGGATGATCTACAGCGCGACTTCGACGCCATCCTGCTGGCCGGCGGCGCCGGCCAGCCGCGCGACCTTGACGTGCCCGGCCGCCAACTGAGAGGCGTGCACTTCGCCATGGAGTACCTCACCCTACAGAACCGCAAGTGCCAAGGAGACGATGTAGGGGCCGGCGTAGGGGCGCACTTTAGTGCGCCCGAGATCACCGCCGCCGGCAAGCACGTCGTCATCATCGGCGGTGGCGATACGGGTGCCGACTGCCTTGGCACCGTGCATCGCCAGGGTGCCCTGTCAGTGAGCCAGCTCGAACTGATGCCGGCGCCGCCACCGGGGCGCGCCGACGACAACCCGTGGCCGCTGTGGCCCAACATCTTCCGCACGTCTTCGGCCCACGAAGAAGGCGGGGATCGTGTCTACGCCGTCGCCACCACCGAGCTCACCGGCGACGCCAGCGGTCACCTCCGCACCCTCCACGGTCACCAGGTGAGCCGCGTCGTGACCAACGGCCGCGCGTCGTTCGAACCGCTGCCCGACAGCGCGTTCGAGATGCAGGCCGACCTGGTGCTGTTGGCGATGGGCTTTGTCGGACCCGAGAAGAGCCGCCTGCTTACCGACCTCGACATTCGCCTGAACGACCGCGGCACCGTCGCCCGCGACGAGCAGTGGAGGACGAACGTCCCTGGCGTCTTCGCCGCCGGCGACATGCAACGCGGCCAGTCACTCATCGTCTGGGCGATTGACGACGGCCGCCGCGCCGCGGCAGCCATCGACCAGTTCCTTACGAAAAACCATTAGCCACAGAGCACACAGAGGACTCAGAGTTAATTCTTTCTAAATGCGATCATGCTTCGAAGCGGCCGACACGCATTTTGAAGGATTTACTCTGTGTCCTCTGTGGCAATGTCCGTACAAGAAAAAAGGCCGGACACATTGCTGTGCCCGGCCTTTTCCAGTCTCCGGACGCTTACGGGAGCGCGAGCGTCGTGTAGCCACCGTTACGCGGCAGCACGATGTACTGTTTGCCCGCGTGCAGGTAGGTCATCAAGCCGTACTGACCGAGCGCGCGAGTCGGCACCGCGCCCACCCGCTTGCCGGTCTTCTTGTCGATGGCGAACAGGTGCGGTCGGTTGTCGGCGGTCTGACCCGCCGCCAGCAGCAGCGTCGACGTGGCGGCGAGGGCGGCTGTGCCGCGGCGGCCCCAGTTGGTGTCGACCGTCACGCCCTTCAGGAGCGGGTTGTTCTTGAACGCGTCCTGAGCGGCCTGCGGCGTGTCGCCGTGGGGAACCATCCACAGATGTTCGCCGGTGTTCATGTCGATCGCGGTGATGCGGCCGCTCGGACCCTTGAAGATGTCGGGAATGCCGAACAGCGGATCGTTCGGATCCGGCTTGGCCGGCGGCGCGCCTTCGCCACGAGCCGTGGCGAACATGGCCAGCGTCGTGCCGGTCATCTTGTCGTTGTCCTTCTCCGCCGCCGGAGCGAGGATCGTCGGCGAGCAACCGCTCGTTGACGCGATGAACAGGACGCCGGTCTGAGGATCGGCCGCCGGTGGTCCGGTGATGTTGGCGCCGCCGCCGCCGCCGGGGCAGATGTTTGCCGGGCCCTTGCCCTCCTTGTTGCCGCGGTGCGTTGGCGGGGCGAACAGCGGCGCCAGCAGATCACGCTCCTTGGCGCGCGCGAGCGCGAGCCGCTTGATCTCCGGCGTGTAGTCGATCAAATGATCCTCCGTGCGGCCCTGCAGGTCGTAGGGCGCCGGCTTGGTCGGGTGCGGCTGCGTTGCCGCCAGCTTCTCGGTGGGCACCAGCGACTGGGGCGCCGGTTTGTCGACGAACGGCCAAATCGGCCGGCCGTTGGTGCGGTCATACGAGTAGACCCACGACTGTTTGGTCACCTGGAACAGGCCGGGGATCCGCTTGCCGTCCACGGTCACGTCCATCAGCACGGGCGCGGTCGGCGTGTCGTAGTTCCAGATGTCGTGACGCACCAACTGGTGGTGCCACACGCGCTTGCCGGTCTTCACGTCGAGGGCAATCACGCTCGTGCCGAACAGGTTGTCGCCCGGACGGAAGCCGCCGAAGTAGTCGATGGTCGCGCCGTTGGTCGGGATGTAGACCAGACCGCGCGCGGGGTCGGCCGACATCGGCGCCCACGACGAGATGTCGCCGGTCCACTTCCACGCATCGTTCTCCCACGTCTCGTGACCGAACTCGCCCGGCCGCGGAATGACGTGGAACTTCCACAGGTACTTGCCGGTCTTGACGTCGTAGCCAAGAATGTCGCCGGGCACGTTCTCGACGCGCGTCTGGTTGTAACCCTGCTCGGCCGAGTTGCCGACGACCAGCGTGTCGTTGACGACGATGGGCGGCGAAGAGGTGGTGATGTAGCCGAGCGTGAGGGGCAGGCCTTGCGCCGGGTCATACGGCAGCTTCGCGTTCAGCCACGGATCCCAATCCGCGATCAGGTCCTTCAGCATGTCCACCGAGCCGGTGGTGGGGAAGCCGCGCACTGGCACCGCACCGCCCCACTTCTCGAGCGGCTGGCCGGTCTTGGCGTCGAGCGCGTGCAGGAAGAAGCCCGGGGTGGTGACAAACACCACGCCGCGGCCGTTGATGCGGCCGTAGGCCACGCCCTTGCCGTGGTTCGAACGCATCGAGTACGCGTGACGCGGCGTCTCGGGTTCCTGGAACGTCCACAGCGTCTTGCCGGTCGCCGGATCGAGCGACACCACCGTGCGGCGCGGGCCCGACGTGGTCAGCAGCATGCCGTCGACGTAAATCGGCAGCGAGCGGCCATTGATATCGCCAATATCCACTCCCGGAGCCGACGCGGCGCCCCACTCCCAGGCCACCGCCAGCGAGTTGAAGTTCGACGCGTTGATTTGATCGAGCGGCGAGTATCTCGTGGAGTCATTACCTCCCGTGATCGTCGTCCAGTCGGCCTTGTTCTGCGCGACACCGGCGAGTCCCGAAAGGACCACCGCGACCGCGACCACCAACCCGCCCACGAACGCGTGGCGGGTCCACTTACCCGATATTCCCCTTGTCATCGGCACCTCTGCTATGTTGCTCGCGCGCTTGCCCCGAAGAGGCCGGTCACGCCGAACTATAAGTACAGCCGGCCAAGAGTGCGCTGTCCAGAGGGTTTCTGTCAACCATTTGCGCGGGGGGAGGGCGTGGTGTACAAGCTTAAAGCTCACCTTTCGGTCACCAAGAACAGCCATGTCGTCCGCGAAGCGCCGGGACCGGCGCGAGGGAACACCCCCACGTCCTGAACAATCGTTCGATGCCCCAGGGGCACGCTCGACCAGCGTCCTGCTGCTGCCACTGGTCTTTACCGCCGGCCTGCTGGCCCTGACGCTTTTGCCCAGAATCGAGGCCAGTCAGGCCCTTTTGTGGTCGTTTTGGGGGTCTGGCGCGATCTTGTTGGCCTGGCTCGCGGTCCTTGCCATGCGGGATCTCAAGGGTGGCTCCCCGGGCATTTACCTCGCCCCGCCGCGTCAGCAGCACTACATCCAGGCGTGCTGCCACCTCACCGTTTACGCCTATTGGGGCTACTACTGGCGCCCGGTCTACGACTTTGCGCCGCTCCTGGTTGGCCAACTGCTGTTTGCTTACGCCTTCGACATGCTCCTGTCGTGGTCGCGCCGCGAACGTTATGGGCTGGGCTTCGGGCCCTTTCCGATCATCTTCAGCACCAACCTGTTCCTGTGGTTCGTGGACGACTGGTTTGCGTTCCAGTTCCTCCTGGTCGCGATCGGCTTTGCCGGCAAGGCGTTTGTCCGGTGGGAGCGCGACGGGAAGTTGGTCCACATCTTCAACCCCTCGGCGTTCACACTGGCCATTTTCTCGGTGGTGCTGCTCGCCACCGGCACCACGCACCTGACGTGGGGACAGGAGATTGCCACCACGTTCAGCCTCGGCCCGAACATCTACAAGGTGCTGTTCGGTGTGGGACTCGTGGTGATGTATTTCTTCTCGATCACACCGGTCACCGCCATGGCGGCGCTGATGCTGTTTGGCGGCAGCCTGATCTACACCGCCATTACCGGCGTGCCGTACTTCGTGGACTCCGACATCCCGTCGGCGGTGTTCCTCGGGCTGCACCTGCTCGTGACCGATCCCTCCACGTCGCCGCGAACGCCGCTCGGGCGCGCGATCTTCGGCGTGCTGTACGGGCTTGGCGTCTTCGGGCTGTATGCGCTGCTCGGCGCGATGGGCATGCCGACCTTCTACGACAAGCTGCTGTGCGTGCCGCTGCTGAACCTGGCCGTGCCGGCGATCGATCGCGCGGTGCGCCACCTGGGCGCGCGGCCCTGGATCCACGTGCTCGGGCTCGACCCGCCGCTTGGCCGCGCCAACCTGGCGCACATGGGCGTGTGGGTGCTGATCTTCGGCGCGATGACCATGACCGGCGCCGCCGATGGCATGCACAAGGGCGATTCGCTGCCGTTCTGGCAGCAGGCGTGCGCGGCCGACAAGCCGCAGGCCTGCGCGCGGCTGTTGCGGATCGAGGCGTCGTACTGCGGCGACAACGCCGGGTGGGCCTGCAACGAACTGGGCCGGCACTACACCGAAGGCCGATTGGTGCCCGCCGACGCCGAGCGCGCGTTTGCGTACTTCTCGCGCGCGTGCGAGGCACGTTTCCAGGCCGGATGCGTCAACCTGCTCGACTCGTCCTCACCGGCGCAGGCTGATCCGCGGGCGTTTGATCTGCGGTTGCTGTTGCGCGAGGGCGGCCCGAACCTGATGGAAATGGCGGAGCCCGATCTCTACACGCGCGCGTGCAAGCACGGCTGGGACTTCGCGTGCGGCACGCAGACGGCGACTCGATGATGCGACTCGGCATCGTCTTTGTCACGCTGGCGCTGTCGTCGCTCGCGATCGGTGCGCAACAAGGCTTGGGGGATTGGCCCGACTTCGTCGAGATCCCGGCCGGGCCGTTCACCATGGGCGCGGATCCCGCGATTGATCCGCGTGCCTTCGACAACGAGAAGTGGTCGCCGTCGCAAGGCGAAGGCACCGTTGATGTGCCGGCGTTTTACCTCGCGCGGCACGAGGTCACCGTGGCGCAGTACGCCGCGTTCGTGAACGCGACCAAGGCGCCGGTCGATGCCAACACCCTGGCCGGCCAACCCATCCATCCGGTGACGTTCGTCACCTGGCCCAACGCGATCGCGTACTGCCGGTGGCTCGAGAGCGTGCTGGCGAAGGCGCCGGGGCCGGCGGGCGACCTGGTTCGCGCCGGCTGGCGCGTGCGCCTGCCGACCGAGGCGCAGTGGGAAAAGGCGGCGCGCGGCGGCGACCGCCGTGCGTATCCGTGGGGTGATCAGCCGCGTAAGGATCGCGGCAACTTCGAGGGCACCGGCGTCACGCCGGTGGGGCAGTTCGCGTGTCCCGAGTGCCCGTACGGCCTGGCCGACATGAGCGGCAACGTGTGGGAGTGGACGAGCAGTCCTTATCAGCCGTATCCGTACGACCCGTCCGACGATCGCGCCAACCTCGACGCCGATGCGTTGTGGGTGATGCGCGGCGGCCACTTCGGTGACGCGGCGCGCCAGGCTCGCACGACCACCCGCGGTGCCGCCGATCCCGGCGCTCGACGCGCATTTATCGGCTTTCGCGTCGCCCTCGTCCGCTAGTTCCCGTTACAACTCGGGCGTCCGCCAACCTCGTCCACCGGGGACGATTCACGTTTTTCCTAACAAAAACGGTATTTCTGGCCAAATGCTCAGCCTGCGAAGTTTACTTGATGTAACACACAATTAACCTTAGTGTTGCTTAGCTGTTGTATGACTCAGGGCCAGTCGAGGTGGTTCGCCTCGTGTGCGGTCGCGGCAATTCTCGTTGCCGGGTACTCGACTTCTGCCTTCTCTCAAACCCAACTCACCAAGTCGCCGCTTTCCAAGACGAAGCCCGAGACCGACGCGAAGATCATTCACGCCAGCCATCCGGCCCTGGTGGCCAGCGTGCTCAGGCTGCATGCGGGCAGCGCCGCCTGGCGACAGGCCATCGACGACCTGGCCGCGACCGGCCGCCGCGCGCTTCTCGTGACGCCCGACCAGGTGCGTGTGGCCGACTCCGCGGGGGGACCCGCCAAGCCGTTCGACGACCGGGTGCTCGCCGAGGTCCAGCCTATTCCCGGAGAGAACGGCACCGTTGACCTCGTCGTCGTAGTCGTCAACGTGGAGTTGCTCGAAGTGCTGCACGCGCGCAACGGCCGAATGTTCGACCTCGACGCCGACCTCGACCGCATCCTGGCCCACGAGGTGTATGGGCATGCCCTGCCGTACCTGCTGAGGGGCCACATGTCGGGCCGTTGCGCCGACCCTGCGCCCGGCCAGCGCGCCACCGATGCATGCGCCATCCAGCGCGAGAACGAAGTTCGCGTGGAGCTCGGCCTCGGCCGGCGCGACGACTACGGCCTGAACGGCCTGGCGCTCGCGCGCCGTAACCACCGCTAATCAGGCGCGGATTGAACTTGAACGAACGAACGGCCGTATATTAACTACAATTAGACTATGCGGACCTTCCTGGGCGAGTTCGAGCAGCTCCTGCTTCTGGCGCTCACCGGCGCGAAAGACGAGTCCTACGGCGTGGAGATTCGCCGTGTGATCGAGAGCCGCACCGGCCGCACGGTTTCGCCGGGGGCGGTCTACACCGCGCTCGACCGTCTCGAACGGCGGGGACTGGTGGTGTCGCGCCTGGGCGAGCCCACCGCTCAACGCGGTGGCAAGAGCAAGCGTTACTACCGCATTCTCCCAGCCGGCGCGACGCTGTTGCGGCAGTCGCAGCGGTCGCTGGCGCGAATGGCTGCCAGCATCCCCAAGCTTGGGACCCGATGACGCCGCCACGGCTGGCCCTGTTGCTGCTGCGCCTCCTGTTGCCGCGGGATTTGCGGGAGCCGATTGGCGGCGATCTCGAAGAGGAGTGGCACGCTGCGCCGTCGCGACGCCGGTTCTGGAGCCTGACCGTCCGCTCGATCGCCGCGTGCTGGTTCGATCGCCTTCGTGCCGACGCCACGCGCCGGCCTGTGCACACCCCTGAAGGAGACACCGCCATGCAATCCCTCTGGCAGGACGTGAAATACGGGTTCCGCCTGATGTGGCGCAGCCCCGGCTTCACCGCGGCCGTCGTCATCACCCTCGCGCTTGGCATCGGCGCCAACTCCGCCATCTTCAGCATCGTCAACGTCCTGGCCCTCAAGCCGCTGCCGTACTACGACGCTTCGCGCGTCGCGTTCGTGTTGGGGTGGGATGTCGAGGAAGGTGAGATGCGTTTCAACCTGCGCGCCGCCGACCTGCTCGACCTGCAACGGCACGCCTCGTCGTTCGACGCCATCGCGGCCTACGCCTACATCAGCGCGAACCTGACCGGCGGCGATGTGCCCGATCGCGTGCAGGCGTACCGCGTGACGCCGGCCACCTTCGCGCTACTCGCGGTGCCACCCGCGATCGGCCGCGTGTTCGGCGAGGCCGACATTCAGTCGAACCGAGATGACGTGGCGGTGATCAGTCATGGGCTGTGGCAGCGCCGGTTCGGCGGCGACGCCGCCATCGTCGGCCGCCGCATTGTCGTGAACGGCGAGCCACGCGAAGTGATTGGCGTGATGCCGCCGCGGTTCGAGTACCCGGTGTTCAACTTCAAGGGCGATCTCTGGATCCCCTGGACGATCAGGGACGCGGAGCGAGGCCAGCCGGGTGCCACGGCGGGTGCGACGGTGGTCGGGCGGCTTCGTCCAGGCGCGTCCTATGCCCAGGCGCAGGCGGAAGTTGACGTCATCATGACGGGCAACGCCGAGCGTTACCCCGAGACCAATCTCGCGCTGGGCGCGCGGGTCGTCGAAATGGGCAAGCTGGACGATGAGCAGGCGGGTCCGGCGATTGCGATCCTGTTGACGACCGTATCACTGGTGTTGCTGCTGGCGTGCGCGAACGTCGCGAACCTGCTGCTGGCGCGCGGAGTGTCGCGCTATCGAGAACTCGCGGTGCGCGCAGCCATCGGCGCCAGCCGCTTCCGCATTGGCCGGCAACTGTTAATCGAAGGCGTGCTGCTGTCGGCGGCCGGCGGCATTGGCGGTGTGTTGCTCTCCATACTGGCGCTTGACGGCCTTCGCGGGGTGCTGCCCGACGCGCTGCTCACGACAGTGCCCAACATCAACGAGTTGGGTGTGGACCGGGTGACGCTCGCATATACCCTGCTGATTTCACTCGTCACCAGCGCGATCTTTGGCGTGTTGCCGGCGTGGCGGGCATCGCGTGACCAATTCGAGGGCGCGCTCAAGGAATCCGCGGCGGCGGGCGGCAGCCGCGGCACGCGCCGCTTGCGGTCGACCCTGGTCGTGGCCGAGGTCGCACTGGCGACGCTGCTGCTCGTGGGCGCCGGGCTGCTGGTCCGCAGCTACGACAGCCTTCAGCGGGTCAGCCCGGGATTCGACGCGGCCGGTGTGATGACGATGGCGATGACGCTGCCCGAGTACAAGTACGCGGACGCCGGCGCACGACGGCGGTTCTTCGAGCAGGTGGTCGATCGGGTCGGGCAACTGCCTGGCGTGTCGTCGGCCGGCCTGGTGAACACGTTGCCGTTCAGCACCTACAACCGCGGCACGCGCATCACGGTGGATGGCGCCCCGGCGCCCGAGCCCGGCCGCGAGCCGTCGGTCGCGTATCGCGTGGCGACGGCCGGCTATCACCAGGCCATGGGCATTCCACTCCTGGCGGGACGTCTGTTCGAGGACCGCGAGCTCCCCGAGGGCGAGCGCGTCGCGATCGTCAACGAGACGCTCGCGCAGCGCCACTTCGGGGGCGAGGCAATTGGCTGCCGGCTGCGGCTGGGCGCGGGCGACGCCCCGTGGCTGACGATCGTGGGTGTGGTCGGCGACGTGCATCACGACGCCCTCACCGAGGATCCCGATCCGGAGGTGTACGTGCCCATGGTGCAGGCGCCGGCGAGCATGATGATGCTGGCGGCGCGCACGGTGCTCAATCCCGAGGAACTGACCACCTCGATCCGCGCGGCCATCCAGGCCATCGACCCCGAGCAGCCGGTTTATCACGTGAAGTCGCTGGAGACGCTGGTCGGCGAATCGACCATGCCGGCGCAAACGTCGGCGCAACTGGTGGCGTTGTTCAGCGCGCTCGCGCTGGTCCTGGCGGCGGTCGGTATCTACGGCGTGGTGGCGTACGGCGTGAGCCAGCAAACGCGCGAGTTTGGTGTGCGCCTGGCGCTTGGAGCGACGCCGCGACACCTGATGCGGCAAGTACTGCGGAACGGCGGTGCGCTGGTCGGCACCGGGATCGCGATCGGCATGGCGACGGCACTAGGGATGTCGCGCCTGTTGGGCGGCGTGCTGGTTGGCGTCAGTCCCGCCGACCCAACGATCTACGCCAGTGTTGCAGTGGTGTTGGCGATCACGGGCGTCGCCGCCTGCGCCTTGCCCGCGTTACGAGCGGGACAAACGCAGCCGGTGACGGCCGTGCGCGCGGACTGACGGCGGAGCCCCTGGAAGAGGAGTTGAGCACTTGGAAATCTGTGCTTAATCTGTGGCTGGCTCTTGTCTGTGGTCAAGCCATCACCGGCAGGTAGCCGCGCCTGATGCCCATCGTCACCGCCCGGTCGTTGGCGGTCCTCACCTCGTCATCGACGTGATACTGCGCGAGACCCGCGATCGAGATCTTGCTGCCGCGCCATGACTTGAGCCCGGCGTCGCCGGGCTCGCCCGCCGCCCGCGCCTGCAGGTACGCGCGCAAGCCGGCGCGATCCGCTTCAGTGGCCACAACCAGCGACAGCAGGCCGTCAGCCGGACTGACCTCTGGCGTGAGCCGCAGGTTGGGCCCGACTGATGGCATGTTCAACACTTCCACCAACAAGTAGTCGCCCGCGATCAACGTGCCATCGATGTTGATCTCGTTTCGGCGCGGCTCCAGGCAATCGATCAGATCCACGTACATGTCGCGCGCTTGCTGAAGCTGGATGGCCACGTCGGCGTCCGCGTCAACAACCGTGTTGGCCCGCTCGATAGCGGCGGCGACGAGGCCGGCGCCGACGCTTTCGAAGAACGGGGTTTCGCCGGCGGCGTCCTGGATGATACCGGCGTCGATGCGCACGACCTGCTGTCCGGCCCACTCCGCAATCACCTGACGTGGCTCTCCTCGCAGGTTCAGGCTGTCGGCAATGTTGTTCGCGGTGCCGAGTGGAAGAACACACAGCGGCACGTCGCCACCCGCCAGCGCTTTCGCCGCGACCGCCACCGTGCCATCGCCGCCGGCCGCCACGATCGCGTCGACGCCGACATGTGACTCAAGGGCCAGTTCCGACGGCTGCCTGATGACGCGATCGACCGAATGACCCGCGTCACGGATCAAGGCCGTCACCTCGTCCATTGACAGGCCCTCGCCGGCGTGTGGGTTCCAGAAGAGGCAGACGTTCATACGCGCTGTTTACCTAGCACATCCCATGCCGCTGGCCGTGCTCTTGCATTTACCCGGGCATGAAAATCCTCGTGTGCAATGACGATGGCATCTATAGCCCGGGTATTGCCGCGCTGGCCGAAGTTGCCTCGGAGTTCGGCACGGTCCGCATCGTGGCGCCCAACGTCGAGCAGTCATCCATGGGCCACGCCATTACCGCCAGCCGCCCGCTTTCCTACCGGGAAACCCCCATCCACGGATTCCCCGCGTTTCGCGTCAACGGCACGCCGGCCGATTGTGTCGCGCTCGGTGCCCATCAATGGGAGAAGGTTGATCTGGTCGTATCGGGCTGCAACCTCGGGCTCAACATCGGCAACTCGATCTGGCACTCGGGCACCCTGGCCGCCGCGAAACAGGCCGCCCTGCTTGGAATGCGCGGCATTGCCTTCAGCGCGCCGTCGAGCATCGATGACTTCACGGCGCTGAAGCCCTGGATGCGCCGGGTGCTCGAGGTGCTGGTGCCGGCGGACGAGCTGTCGCTCGTCAACGTCAACCTGCCCAAAGACCCGCGGGGCATCATCTGGACGCGCGTGTCGGTGCGGCAGTACGACGGGCTGATCGTGCCGACGAAGGATCCCCAGGGCCGCGAGTTGTTCTGGTTCAGCGTGAAGCCGCTCGAAGGCGCAGACGAGGGCACCGACCGGTGGGCGATCGAGCAACGGTGGGTCTCGATGACGCCGCTGCGGCTCGACCTCACGGACGAGTCGCAACTGGCGGCGAGCCGCGAGCAGCGGCCGATGGATGAAGAGCTGGCCGCAGTGGTGTCGCCGCCGAGATCGTCGCCTGACGCGGTGAAGGAAGTCGAGCTGGCCGAAGCGCCGGTGCTGCCGCGCGTCTCCTGAACGTCAGCGCTGGCAGAGTGGGCAGTAGTAGGTCGAGCGCGCCGCCTGCGTGAACTGCTGGATCGTTCCGCCGCATCCCTTGCGAAGGCACGGCTCGCCGGCCCGTTCGTAGACGAGGAATCGTCCCGCCCGGTACGGTGACTCCGAGCGGCGAATCGCGTTCGTCAATACCGCCTTAATCGAGGCGGCCAGCTGCACCGCTTCCTTGCGCGGCTTGCCCGTGCTGGTGGCGATGCTCGAGGCCTTGCGCAGCGGCGACAGCCGCGCGTGGTGCAGGGCTTCGCTCGCGTAGATGTTGCCGAGACCGCCAACGATGCGTTGATCCAGTAGCGCCACCTTGATGGGAACTCTCTTGCCGCGGCACGCGCGTGCCAACGACGCCGCCGTGAACTCGGGCGACAGTGGTTCGGGCCCCATGGCCTTCAGCGACGGGTAATCGTCGGCGACCGCCGCGAGATCCATGAAGCCAAACCGGCGCGGGTCGTTGAACACCACGCTCAGGCCCGACGACATCACGAACACCACGTGATCGTGCGCATCGGTCTCGCGGGTGCGGTCGCCGATCGGCGCCACGTGGAACCATCCCGACATGCCCAAGTGCATGATCAGGCTTTCGCCAGATGACAGCGCCACGATGAGGTATTTGCCGCGCCGTTGGACGGCCGCCACGGTGGTCCCGCGCAAACGCTCGGCAAAGCGGTCGGGGAATGGGATGCGAAGGTTGGGCCGATTGAGGATCACGCGCCTGAATTTCGCGCGTTGCAGGGCCGGCTCGAGCATTCGGCGGACGGTTTCAACTTCAGGGAGCTCGGGCACGCAGTAATTCTAGACTGTGCTTACAATGGGGGTGTCCGTCAGACTGCGATGCCACCTGGCGGCGGGGTCTTCACATGCGTTACCTGTGCGCGCTTCTGATCGTTCTCGGACTGCCGCTGGTGGCCAGCGCGCAGCAACACCAGCGACCCACTGCGCCTCCACCGGCGGTGATGGGGAGCATCGGTTTGCCACTCCCGGCGATTGGCCTGCCCGCTACCGTTAACTATCCGAAGCCCTGGGAGTGGACCGTGCCGGCGCCGGCGTGGGAGCGCAATCAAGTGCCCGCGTGGGAGCAGCAACGGTCGCCGGCCTGGGAGCGCGGCCCGCGTCCTTCGCAGCCCATTCACCACCCTCGCGATCGGCGTCGTCCAGGCCGGCCCGTGTACCCCACGTATGGGATTGGATATTCGTACGGCGTGCCCTACGTGATGGCGCCGGCCGTCCCGCCGGGCGCCACACCGGCACCGCCCCCGCCGGTTTCAGATGTCGGATACCTGCGGCTCGAAGTCGAGCCGGCCGCGCTGCTGCAGATTTATGTGGACGGCGTGTATGTCGGCACGCCCTCGGATCACCGCGGCGAACTCGAGTTGAGGGCGGGGGCGCATCGCATCGAGATTCGCGCTCCCGGTTACGAGCCGATGACCTTCGACGTGCGCGTCGAAGCCGAGCGCGGCATCACCTACCGTGGCGACCTGCGCCCGACGGGCGCGCTGCCGCCCGCGGCCGCGCCGCCCGTGGTGCCGACCGGCAGCAGGACGCTGTACGTGATTCCCGGTTGTTACCTGGGCAACGTCCTGCCGGATAGAGACCGGTTACCGGCCGGCTGCGACATCAGCCGCATGAAGACGCACGCGCCCCAGTGAGAACAGGAGATCAGGAGTTCAAGAGTTCCTAATCTCTTTATCTCTTGTTAGTACTGGATGCTCTCGCCCGCGAGTGCGGGCACTGTCTTTGGCGACATCCGGTTCTTGCTCGCCTGCTCGTAGCCGTGTGCGACCTTCAGCAGCGTCGCATCGCTGAACGGCCGGCCCATGAACTCGAGCGCCAGCGGCAGGCCCTCGCCGTCCCACCCGGCCGGCACCACAATCGCCGGCATGCCCGCCGTCGACACCAGGTTGTTATCCCTCAGCCCATCGTCTGACACACCCACCGCGGGCGCGCCGAGTGGCTTCATGGGGTAGACGAGCGCGGCGACACCGTAGCGGTCCATCAGGCCGATCAATTCCCGCCGCATCATCTTCTGGTTGAGCAGCCGCCCCTGGTAATCGGCGTTGGTGTTGAGATCGCCCGCCTTCATGGTGTCGTTGAAGCGCGCCTCGAGCACGCCGCCCTTGAGCCACCTGCCGCTGTTGAAGAGCTCGGCAAACGACTTCACCGGGCTCGGTCCGCGGCGCTGCAGGTAGCTGTCGAACGACTCTCGCAGTTCGTAGCTGTTGACGCGCAGCGACGGCATCAGGCCGAGCAGGTCGGTGCCGGTCGAGAGCCCGTCGATCATGATGGCGCCGGCGGCGGTCATCACCGCCAGTTGCTTGTCGATGAGGGCATTGCCGGCCGCGGCCTCGGGATTCTTGCGGAACAGGTCGCGCAGCACGCCGATTCGGACGCCGCGCAGGCTGTCGGCGGGCAGCGTGGTGAGATCGGCCACCTGGTGTTCAAGGCTCTCCATGGTGGCCAGGTCGTCGGCGTCGAAGCCGCGCATGACACTCAACACCACAGCGGCATCGGCGGTGGTCTTGGCGTGCACGCCGACGCGATCCTGCGTAAACGAGATCGGGAGCACGCCGGCGCGGCTGACCAGCCCGCGAGACGGGACCACGCCGACGAGCGCGCTGTTGGCGGCCGGGCTGCGCACCGACACACCGGTCTCGGTGCCAAGGCCGACGGTGGCGAATGACGCGGCGACCGCGACACCGGTGCCGCCGCTCGAGCCGCCGGGGTTCTTCGCCAGGTTGTAGGGATTGAGGATCTGTCCGCCGACGGTGCTGAAGCCGCGCACCGACTGCGCCATTTCATCCATGTTGGTTTTGGCAATGATGATGGCGCCGGCCGCCCGCAGTTTCTCGATCACGGTCGCGTCGATCGCCGGACGGCTGCCCGCAAACACTTCGTTGCCGCCGGTGGTCGCCATATCGGCGGTGTCGATGTTGTCTTTGGCGACGATCGGGATGCCGTGCAAAGGACCGCGGCGGCCCCTGGCATTGCGCTCGGCGTCGAGCGCGCGGGCCGTCTCCAGGGCGCGCGGGTTGACCGTGATGATCGCGTTCAGCCGCGGGCCCTGCTTGTCGTACGCGTCAATGCGCTTGAGATACAGGTTGACGAGGCCCTCGTAGGTCAGCTTGCCCGCATCGACCGCCGCATGAATGTCGGCAATGCTCGCGGTCGTCAATTCAAACGATCGCGTCTGCGCGCGAGGCGTAGCGAGCGAGACGACGACCACGACAAGGGCGAGAACGAATCGGCTGAAACGCATGCGACATGCTATCGCATTCGGTGGAGGCAACCCTTCCGGGTTGCCTCTTGCGCCTACCTGCAGGTGGCCGCCGCTGGTCGAGGCTCCGCCATCCCGACATCCAGGTACTGCACTTTAGGCGGCAGGGTCGGCGCCAGCGTGATCGACACGTTCAAGTCGCCGCGCTCGCACTTCATGGTCCACTGTCCGCGCAGCCAGTTTTCGACCGTGTCGAACGCGGTGGGCGCCGTGCAGGTGCCGACCTTGGCGCGCAGGTCGGCAATCTGCTTCTGCCGCCGCTCTTTCGCGCTGTCGCGGAACAGGTTCATGGCCGCCATGTCGTCGGCCAGCTTGTCGTCCCAGTTCATGATCAGCCGCGAGACCGCATCGCGCGACTCCACCAGCGTGGGAGACGGCTGCGGCAGGCGCGGCTGCAGGCCGCCGGTCTTGTTCATCAGTTCGAAGGCCTGCGTCACGACGCCGCCCCACCCGGTGTAGGTGACGTTGCCGAACGCAATCACGCCCACGCCGTAGCTCGGCAGCCAGCGCATCATCGATCCGTAACCGGGCAGGCCGCCGCTGTGCGCGACGATCTGGTCGAACTCGCACGACTGCGTGATGCCGAGACCGTAGCCGTAACCGCCGGAGTTCAGGTTCGGCGCGCCCGCGACGGTGCGCGTCACGATCGATGGGCGCGAGCGCCAGATCTGCTGCATCTCTCGCAGCGACGCCCGGCTGATGGGCCCGGTCTCGGCGCCGTCGCGCGGTGGATGGGCCGCCAGCAGCGCGCCCACGTACTTCGTCAGGTCCGAGATCGACGTCAGCATGCCGCCCATGACGCCGAAGGCGCCATCGGCGAGCGCCGGTTCGAGCTTCCACGTCTCGTCTTCCCAGCGGTAGCCGAGCGCCATGCGATTGGCCGCGACGGCCCTCGGCTCGAGGGTCGTCGAGGTCATGCCCATCGGCTTCAGGATCTTGTCGCTCAGGTATTGGCGATACGGCTGGCCCGACACGTTGGTGACAATGCGGCCGAGAATGGCGAAGCCGTAGTTGGCGTACTCGTAGGCCACGCCCGGCGGGTTCGAGAACGGAATGCCCTGCTGCATCATCCGCGAGAACGCCTCTTCGGTCGCGTCCAGTTGCTGATCGCCCCACGGGTTGTCTTCAGGAAAGCCGGCGGCGTGCGACAGCAGATCGCGCACGCGGATGCGCGGCGAGTCGGAAGTGGGGTAACTCAGGTTCCTCAGCTCGGGGACATGCTTCTCGGCCAGATCGTCGAGCGACAGCTTGCCCTCGTCCCTGAGCGCCAGAATCGACATGGCAGCAAAGCTCTTCGACATGGAGGCAATGCGGAACACCGAGTCGCGCGTCACCGGCGACTTGGTG
This sequence comes from Vicinamibacterales bacterium, assembly GCA_038213735.1. Lineage (GTDB taxonomy): Bacteria > Acidobacteriota > Vicinamibacteria > Vicinamibacterales > UBA2999 > 12-FULL-67-14b. The sequence continues at coordinate 21,060 of JBBQSP010000016.1, forward strand.
GCCAGGTCCCGGTAGCCGGCCACGCCAATGTGCGCCAGCTCGCCGTCGATCACGATGCCCCAGGCGGCGCCGGGCACATGGGTGCGCTCCATGAACGCGGCGACCACCTTGTCGATCTCGGGGAAGGCCGTCGCGAGCTTCGCTCGCCGGCCGGGATCGGCAAACACCGCCGGCGGGTTGGCCACAGCGGTCGCGGTGGCGACCTGCGCCGTCATGCGTGCCGCGCCTTGTGCCGCAACTACGGCGAGGGCCAAGAGGGAGAGGGACCAGCGAATCCGTGCGCTCATGCCGTGCACTTTACCTCAGCACTCTGGCCCCTTGGCACCGCGGCACCGTGGCACAATTGGCGCATGCGCCAGCTCCGCTATTCCGTCGCCTCGAGCCTCGACGGCTACATTGCCGGTCCCAACGGCGAGTTCGACTGGATCGTCGTCGATACCGAAATTGACTTCGAGGCGCTCTATGCCGGCTTCGACGGCCTCGTCATGGGCCGCCGATCGTACGAGGTGTTCCAGGCGACTGGCGGCGCGCCGGGTCCGGCCCTGCCAACCTACGTCTACTCGCGCACGCTGCCCGAGGGCGAGCGCAACGGCGTGACCTTCGCGAAGGACGCCGTCAGTCATGTCCGCGCGCTTAAAGCATCCGGATCGGGCAAGCCGCTGTGGCTGTGGGGTGGCGGCGAACTTTGCCGCGAGCTTGCGGCGGCCGGACTACTCGACGGCATCGACGTGGCGATCATCCCGGTGGTGCTCGGCAAGGGCCTGCCGATGATGGCGACGCCGGGACCGCAGCTCAGCCTGAAGCTGAAGTCGCAGCGTCTCTACCAGCAGACCGGCACGTTGTTCGTCGAGTACGACGTCGTGAACGGATAACAAGAGACCAGGAGATCACGAGTAAATAAGGTTTCTCCTGATCTCTTGACCTCCTGTTAATCCAAGAAGGCCCCCAAGCAATCGCCCAGCACCTCGATGGCGTAGCCGCCTTCCTGGACCACCAGTGTCGGTAGCCGCAACTCGCGCACCCGGTGCCCGATGGCGCCGAAGTCCTCGGCCTCGAGCTGCAGCACGCCAATGGGATCACGGGCGTGGGCATCGAAGCCAAGCGCCACGACCAGCGCGTCCGCTCCGAACTGCTGGATGCGGTCGCAGGCGGAGTCCACCGCCGCCATCATCGCGCCGCCGGTCGAGCCGTGGACCAGCGGCAGGTTGAGGTTGAAGCCGTCGCCCTCGCCGATGCCGGTTTCGCCCGGGTAGCCCGTGAAGAACGGATAGTAGTTCTTCGGGTCGGCGTGGATCGACACGGTCAGCACGTCGGCCCGAGAGTAGAAGATCTGCTGCGTGCCGTCGCCGTGATGGGCCTCCACGTCGAGAATGGCGACGCGGTTGAACGCCGACCGCAACCGTTGCGCCGCCACCGCCGTGTTGTTGACGAAGCAGAATCCTGAAGCGCGATCGGCGCGCGCGTGATGTCCCGATGGCCGGCACAGCGAGTAGACCAGGCCCTGCGACGCGACCAGCGCATCGGCCGCCGCCACTACGGTGTTGCACGATTCGCGGATTGACTCCCAGCTGTTCGGTCCGAGCGCCACCGACAGGTCGCCCAGGTACCAGCCGGTGCGCGCGACAATGCTTTCGGCTGGACAATCGGCGCGCGCGCGATCTTCCGGGCGCCCGCTCCAATAGGGAAACGTGTTGGGCCACACCTCCGGACCGTGATCCGGCAGCATGCGCCACTGCTTCCAGGCGGTTTCCAGAAACGTCAGGAACCCGGCGGTGTGCACCGCCAGTCGGGCATCTCCGTAATCCCCTGTCGGCGCCTCCGGTTCGACACCCAGGTTGCGCAGCGCGCCGTGCAGCGCATCCACGCGCGCCGGCAGGTCTTTCGCCGCCACCACCCGGCCGTAGCGCATGAACTGCTGCGGATCGTGTACCGCCTGCTGCGGGTGATAGAACGCTCGCATTGGCATTGCCAGATTCTATTGAAGTCTTTGCCGCCTGATCTCCTGATCTCCTGATCTCCTGATCTCCTTATCTGCTGTTGACCCTCCTGCGCAGCGCCCGGAACGCTGCCAGCATTTCCGAGTACGTGAAGTTCGCGTTGCGCCCGCTCGGGTTGGGCAGCACGAACACTTCGGTGTCGCCTATGCGTTCGGGCTGCAGTCCCAGCGTCACCGCGTCCTTGCGCTCGGGAAACATCGCGCGGAACACCGTGACGCCGACCATGGCAATGACTGGCGGCTTGTAGCGCAGCACCTTGCGCCGCAGCCGCAGCCGTCCGGCCACGTACTCTGCCGGCGCCAGCGTGCTGATGCTGGGCGTCGCCCGCGGCACGATGTTGGTGATGCCGTAGCCAAACTCCGGCAGCCGGTCATCGTCCTCAAAGGTGATGCGCTCGGGCACCAGCTTCGACTCGAACAGCAGCCTCCAGAAGCGGTTCGAGAAGCCGGCGAAGTGGTGACCGGATTCAGCGGAGCGGACGCCGGGATTGATCCCGACAAACAGCACGCGCACGCCGGGCTTGATGCGATCGCGGAGCGGCGGGTACTCGGAGAAGTGCTTGTGGGGACCGGTCACTTCGTCGGGAACAGCCGCTTCTCGGCCGCCACCATCTCTTCGTTGGCCTTCTGGAACCGGTCGCGATCGGCCGGCGTGTCGGGGATGCGGCCCAGGTTCATGCCCTGCACAATCTTGAAGGCCTCGAAGTACTGCGCGTCTTGCAGCAGGCGCGCCTGCTTGCGGCCGAACTCGAGCATGAACCGGCCCTTGATGGTGGCGGCCATCGACGGCCACTTTGCTGCCGGCGTCTTGAAGCCCTTGGCGTTGGCGAACTCCGGGTAGAACGCCTGCGGCGACGGCACCACCGTCCAGCGTTCCAGCCGATCCATCACCGTCGCAAACTGTTTCGGCTGCACCATGATGGCCGAGTTGACGTTGTGGCCAATGGTCTTGCGCAGGAAGCTGAGGTAGCGCGCGGTATCGCCGGTTTCGGGCGTGCCGGGAATGTAGTAGCGCGAAAAGTCGAACGACGCGCGCAACTGCGCCGCATAGAACAGGAACGCCGCGTCCTCGAGCCGGTTCAGCGAGAACGCCGTCTGCGAGGCGAAGAACAGCAGCATGGGGCTGACGAGCGACGTGTCGGCGGTGATGGCGTTGACGACGGTCGTGAGGTGAGCCGGGGTGCCGGTAAACGCATCGCCCGCGGGGCTGTCGTTGGTCCACACCAGCGTCTTCAGCCATTCAACCGTCACCCTGGTCTGCGCCAATGCCGGGCTGGCCACGCCCAACAACAAGGCCATCATCATCCCACCAGCAATCGTCCGTCCGCGTGTCATCTCCCTATCTTGTCCCGAAACCGGCAAGCCCGGCAGGGCGTCTACGACCACTGGGGTGTGCAATGTTGGATCGATATCAATATCGTCATACGATGTTATGATCGATCGGAATCATGGAGACAATCACGATCTCGCCAAAGTTCCAGGTGGTCATCCCGAAAGCCATCCGCGAGCGCCTCAAGTTACGTTCGGGCCAGAAGGTTCAGGCCATCCTGTATGGCGACCGCATTGAGTTGGTACCCGTGCGGCCGGCGAAGGCGATGAAGGGCTTTCTGAAGGGCATCGACACCACCGTCGCGCGCGAGGACGACCGGCTGTGAACGTCGTCGATTCGTCGGGGTGGCTCGAGTACTTCGCCGGTGGCCCGAACGCGAACTTCTTCGCCAAGCCGATCGAAGCGACCGCGGAACTGGTGGTTCCGACGCTGAGCCTGTACGAAGTCTTCAAGAAGATCGCCCAGCAGCGCGGCGAGGGCGACGCGCTCCAGGCAGTGGCCGTCATGCAACAGGGCAAGGTCGTCGAACTCTCGTCGACCCTGGCTTTGTCAGCGGCCCAAGTCAGCCTGCAGTTGTCCATTCCAATGGCCGACAGCGTGATCCTGGCAACGGCGCGGGCCGCGGATGCCCTGCTATGGACCCAGGACGCCGACTTCGCAACGGTTCCCGGTGTGCGATACGTAGCGAAGAAGAACGGCTAATCCCCTCGAAGCGCCTGTGATGGCGGGACACTGCTCGCGCGGAGGGACGGGTTGACTTGGCCATTGACTCTTGCCATATGCGTATGGCTCAATCGTATGGCATGAAGAAGACCCTGCACATCGACGCCGAGCTCCTGCGCCAGGCTCGAGCCGCCAGTGGCGCCAAGAGCGACACCGACGCCGTCCGTCTTGGACTAGAGGCGCTGGTCCGCCAGGGCGCCTACGACCGGCTGCGGGCGTTACGAGGTAACGAGCCGCGCGCGGCCGACACGCGGCGCCGGCGCGAAGCGGCTGACGCCAAACACTCGGTGGCGTAATGGTGCTCGTCGATACGTCGGTCTGGATTCGCTTCCTGTCCAATCGAGTGCCGTATGCGGGCGGACTGGAGAAGCTGCTCGCGGAGGGAGAGGTCTGCGGTCACGACTTCGTTCTCGGCGAGTTGTTGATTGGCGACAAGGGTGGGCGTCACGAGTTGCTGAAGGACTATGCCCTGATACACCGGGCGCCGGTTGTTCCGCATCAGGAGGTCGTGGCGTTCGTCCGCCACCGGCACCTTGAAGGCCGCGGCATTGGTTGGATCGATGCGCACCTGCTCGCGTCTGCGCTGGTCGGCCGGGCCACTCTATGGACGGCTGATTCGCGGCTCGCGGCGGTCGCGAGCGAGCTCGGAATCGGTTACGAGAGTTAGGCTGCGTTGCATTCCTACGACGGCTTCTCGACGATCAGGGTGTGGCCGCCATAGCCGCCGCCGTCCACGGCGCGGCCAAGTTGGGGTTGGCCGATCACCTGGCCAACGGTCCTCGCACGGCCGAGGAACTCGCGGCGACAACCGGCACGCACGCGCCGAGCCTCTATCGTTTCCTTCGCACCCTCGCCGGTTTCGGCATCGTCACCGAGGCCGATGCCCAGCGATTTGCGCTGACGCCTCTCGGTGAGGCGCTGAAGACCGGTGCCAGCGCATCGTTCCAACCACCTCTGTTGTCAGCATCATCGAGGCCGTGCCTGCTTAACAAGGGGGGTGGACCCATACTTCATCAGTTGGAATCGGCTCGTCGGTGACCTTGAGCGGGGACGCGAGTTCGAACCTCACGAGCCTTCCTGACTGAAACGCTACTCGACCCGGGGACGTCACAGGCGACCCGAATTCAGCGACCTCAGCGAGCAGCAGCGGCGGCGGTGAGCCTGCGCTTGATCGGGAAGTCGTCATCCGCGACAGCCAGCGCCGCCCGCAGCTGTACCTCCAGCGCCTTGCCCTCCGCGGTGCGACCCACGCGGCGGTAGAGCGCCGCGAGCCGTTCCCGAGCGAGCAGCCAGTCCTGGTCGCCGGTCGTGAGAAGACCGGGAGGCGTCGAGGCAGACTCCAGTGCCGCCACCGCACGCGACAGTTCTCCGTTGGCGACGAGTGCGTCGGCGAAGAGGCGCTGCACTCGCCGCCAGCGTCCTGTGTGTTCGCGCGACCCGTGATTCGCGAGAAAGCGCTCGAATTTCTCGATCGCCTCTGTCGCCTTGCCATTCACCAGTGCGAGCTGGCCCTCGAGCATCAGCAGATACTGGGAAAAATTGCCGGGCCTATCGGCTTCCATCCGGCGATGGGCGTCGATCAGGCGTTGGCTCTCATCCAGGAGGCCCGCCTCCAGGAAGGCTGACGCCACGCCACCTCCGTCCTCGAGTCTGGGGAAGTGGTGCGCGAGCAGTGTTCGTAACGCTGGCAAGTCCTCGCGGACGGAGGCGACGATCACCTCCGAGTTCCTGCGGTGGGGCCAGGGCGAGACGTCACGCATGAGCTCGTCGGCTGCGCGGAGCTGCCCGAGGTCGAGGTACATCCGCCACAGCGGCCGCGCGACTCTGGCTCGCTCCTTCGGACCGAGTGTGGCCATGTTCCGGCGGAGGTCGTCGGCGACGCGAAGGGCGTCGTGAGCCCGATCGGACAGCCACGCCTCGCGGGCAGGCACCAGACGAGCGAAAGCTACGTGCATCGCCTGCGCGTCTCCGACGGGATCGAGTGTCGCGGCACGCGTCGTGTAGTGGCGCACGAGATCGAGGCGACCTGGCTGCCCGGACATGATGCTGTCGGCGGCCGCCAGCTGCCACCTGGCGACGCTCGGACGCAGCTCGGCGAGCCGCATGGCCACATCGGGATTCGGTGTGCCGGTCAACTGGTAGAAGTTGACACAGCCGATCAGCACATCCGGATCGTCGGGCCGCAGTTGGAGCTGTTCTTCGCAACTGGCGATGAGCGCGCGGGCGTGAACTGTCGTCTCGGGCTCCGGTGGGTTCATCAGAAACCTGATGAAGTGCCGCTGCTCTTCGGCCTGAATCTGCTCGAAGCGACTGACACCCGACGACACGGCGATCGCCCGCTCGGCGTGTTCGAGGGCTTCATCCAGACGGGAGGCCTGCCCGCGCTCGCCTACGAGGCGGACGACGATCGCGAGCTGCACGTGTGCTGCGACAAACGCCGGATCAGTCTGGATAGCCGCTCTCAGCAGACGCTCGGCTCGCGGCTCCTGCTCGAGGTAGAGCCCCTCTCCATCGCGTAGCGCCAACGCCTCGGCATAGAGCTGCAGGGCCGGCAGCGACGCGGTCGTGACACTCGGCAGGGGAGCGGCTGGTTCGGGGAGGCGACTCAGCGTGTCCAAGTCTCGCTGCAGGTCCTGCGCCAGGCGCCTGACGGTGTCCACGATGGCGCCATACCGCACCGGGGCGCTCGCGGCGCCGGCGAGGCTCGCGCCGTCGTCTGTCGTGCGCGCCTCCAGGCTCACGACATACGCGTTGCCGGAGCGCTCGACGCGGCCCGTCACGAGCGCCACGACATCCCCGGCACGTCTGGCCACGTCGCGAGCGACGTCGACATCGAGCCGTGTGTTGGCCGGGCGCCGAAGCAGAGCCAGCGTCTCCTCGACGCGCGCCACTGGAACGACGCCGAACGAAGATGCTCCGGACATCGCCCGCGCCAGCGTTGGCCCCAGCGTGCCGTCCAGGGGCGACTCGCCCGTCCGGTTCTCGAACGCCGCTACGAGCACGAGTCTGGTGGTCGTGGGCGCCACGGGCGCGGCGACTACCTCCAACCGCGCTGGCTGGCCAAGGACGTACAGTGCGGCGCCCACACCCAGCGCGAGGACGGCGGCCATCGCCCCCATCCGGGGGCCGCGCTTCTTCGCGCCGTTCGGAGCCGCTGAGTGCTCGAAGGCCGACGCCATGGCGGCGCCGCTTTCGAAACGCCTCGCGGCAACTGGATCGAGCGCACGCGCGATCGCCCGCCGTAACGCCTCCGGCAGGTCGGGACGGAGAGTGTCGATCGATCGCCGTGCTCCGAGCGCGTGTGCGTCTCGCAGCTCGCGAAGCGACCGCCCTGGCACGACGTGCTGCCCGGTCGCTAAATGGAACAGCAACGCGCCAAGGCTGTACAGGTCACTCTGCGGCGTAGCGGGCTGGCGTGCAAAGATCTCCGGTGCCACATACGCCGGCGTTCCCGCGAGACCGCCGCGGTCATCGTCTGGCTCGTCGAGTTCGAGTCCCGTCCCGAAATCTCCGAGCAGGATGCGGCCGCTCGTCTCCCGGAGCACGTTCTGCGCCTTCACGTCCCGGTGCACCAGCCCGGCACGGTGCACCGCGTCGAGGGCACGAGCCAGCTCGGCGCCCACTCGCAGCAGCTCGTTGGCATCGAACAGGCCCCGCTCAGCAAGCTCGGCGGCCAACGTTCGGCCGCCGACGAGCTCCATCCAGAGACCGGAGACGCCGTCGATGCGCTGGGCGCCGTGGATGGTGACCACGTTCGGATGGCGCACACGCGCCATCAGCCGGCCCTCGGAGACAACGCGGCTTCCCGGGATGTCGGCCCCGTCAGCGTGCCGGATCAGCTTCAGTGCCACGTCACGATCGAGCGCTGGATCCCACGCGCGGTAGACGTCGCCGAACTTGCCGCGCCCTATGTGTCCCCGAATTTCCAGGCCGCCCCAGGTGTCTCCGGGCGCCAGCACGACGCGCCCGGCCGCGTCCCCCGAGCGGGCCGTCCACGTCGTCATGAGCCCATGGATGGAATGCACCGCTCGGAGCTTCGCGATGACGCCGCGCTCCACCGCATCGGCCGTTCCGCTCTCGGCCGCCGACCAGTCGGGGTTGCGTCCGTCGGCGACGGCCTCGGCCAGATCGATGATGCGGGCGGATTTGAGCACCGAAGACTCCCTTCGACCTGGCGTGCCAGGCCCACGAGCATCAAACACGCCAGCGGAGTGAAGCGAACACCCCGGCGCGCGACTACCGAGCCCGATGCATCTCCTCGGCCAGGCGGACCAGTGCCCTCACCACCGCCATGCGCGCCGCATCGGGCGAGGGCTTATTGAGCACGTCGGCCAGCTCCGCGTAGCTCAAATCGAACTCCACCCGGCTGACCACGGCGTCGCGTTCCTCCGGCCTCAGGCGCGTGAGTGCCGCGTTGTACTCGTCGAGCAGCTCTTGCCCGATCGCGGCCTCCAGGGGCGAGGTGGCGTCGTCCGGCATTCTCGAGTCCAGCGTCGAGGCCACGCCGCGGCTAGCACGCTTGCGGAACTCGTTGCGGATACGGTTCATCACGGCTTGTCGCAGATACGCCTGCAATGCGCCATCGCCCCGGTGTTCGAAGCGATCGAGCTGCTTCAGGGTTTCGAGCAAGGTGTCCTGGACGAGGTCGGCCGTGTCCGCGACGTCCCGGACCCAGCGCGGCAGCCGTCCGTGCGTCCAGCGACGGAGCATGGGGAGATGCCGCTCGAAGAGCTCGTTGAGTGCGGCGTGGTCACCGGCGCGGGCGCGATCGAGAAGATCCCCAGTCAAGTCGCCAGCGTCAGGGTCGACATCGGGGGAGCGCATCGGGTCGGTTCACTCTATCGCCAGGCGCGCTTCGATGGAAGCGCAATGGCTGGGCTTGAACGGGGGCAACCTCCCTGGCACACGTGGCGTGCTCTCGTGCCCGCACGCCCGGCACTCCCGGTGTTCGGTTTGTCACCGTCGCGTGTTTCCCTCTCTCACAGCCATGCCAAGCCCAACCGAACTCTTTTGTCACGCGCCCGCTCCCGGCATGATCGGGCGCCTCCTGACGGGCCTGGTGCTGGCCAGCTGCCTCGCCGGCTGCGGGGCTGGGGCTCCTCCCACCGCACCGTCCGCGTCGGTAACTCCGGTACAAACGGGCCCTCGGATCCTCCTCGCAGGCCAGTCGGGGGCGCTCTACCTTGCCGCACACATGCCCGACGCGCTCGACGATACGAACATCGACGGCAACATCGACTACTGGCTGCAGAGTCAGAGCTTCGCCGCACTCGCGCGCACCCCACAGGTCGTTGCGTTCGTCTGGTATCAGGGCTCCCGCGATGCGGGGCGTCTCTCGACCGACGACTACGCCGCGAAGCTGCGCCAGATCATCGCCATGGTGCGCACCAGCCATCCGGACCTCCCCGTCCGCATCATCGAGATCGACGACTTCCCGATTCGAGCCGCGATCCGGGAGGCGCAGCGCCAGGTCGCTGCCGACCCGAACGTCCTGATGATCCCGACGGCGGGCCTCCCACGCGACCCGACGGGTCACTTCTTACCGGTGGGATATCAGGAAATACGGGAACGGATCTATCGATCGTTGGGCCGCTGACACGGAGGACTTCATGAGAGCTGGACTGGGGATGGTTATGGGTGCGGCCGTGCTGGGATGCACGGTCATTGCGGCAGGCACGGCCTGGACGGGTCTGGGCACGACGCGGGACGAGCGTTACGGCCGCGGTGTGGGACTCGCCGGCGACCTCAATGGCGACGGTATCGAGGAGTTCATGGTGGGGGCGGTGGGCGCGAACAACTGGACGGGTCGCGTCCACGTCCACGACGGCGCCACCAAAGTCATCGTCGCCACGCTCATAGGCGAGGGCATCGGCTACCGGCTCGGTGGACGGCTCACGGGTGCAGGCGACTTCAACGGCGACGGCCAACCAGACGTGGCCATCGCGTCCGTGAAGTGGGGCGCCGACCAGCGCGGCAAGGCCTACGTGCTCTCGGGACCTGTCCCGTCACTTTCGGAGCCGCTTTTCTCGGTGACCGGCAGCGCTGGCGATTCACTGGGCGACGAGTTGAGTGGCGGCTTTGATTTCGATAGCGACGGCTTCGATGACATCCTGGTGAGCTCACCGTACAACGACGAAGGCGCCGCCGATGGCGGGAAAATTCAGGTCCTTGGCGGGCCCGACGGACGCGTGCTGTTCTCCAGGGCCGGCACCGAGGCCGGACGCTCGCTGGGAATCAGCGCCGGCATTGGTGACATCGACGGCGATGGCTCTCTTGACGTCATCGCCGGCTCGTTCTACTCCTCTGGCACTGGCAGGGTCACCGTCTACTCGGGTCTCACCGGCGGCGTCATCCTGACGAAAACCAGCCCCCAGAGCGGCGACCGCTTCGGCGTCGTGGTCAGCTCGGCCGGGGACTTCAACGGCGACGGCTTCGGCGACTTCGCCGTGGCGGCGCCGGGGTCGGGGAAGACGTACCTGTACGCAGGCCCGAACGGCACGCTCCTCACCGTGAAGAACGACGCCGCAGAGGCCATGGCGTTCGTACGCGACGTGAACGGCGACGGTTACAGCGACCTTGCGGTGGGCGTGCCCAGCCACAAGGCGGCCGGGAAGGTCTTGGGTAGAATCACCGTGTATGGCGGCAACGCGCTCGGTTCAGGCGTGGTGCTCGCAACGCTAACGGGGCCTGGCAGCTACAGCAACTTTGGCTACTACCTGGCCGGCGGCACCGACTTGACAGCGAGCGGCTGGCCAGACCTGCTGGCGGGCGCGCCCGAGTTGAACCGCAAGGGGGCCGCGTACATCCTGTCGCTACCCTGATTCTCAGACGCCTTCTACGGCTCCATTCGCATTCGCCGATTTGTTGCAGCTCCTCCTTCGGCGAGCTACCGCGTATGACTGCTGTGCATGCGCTATGCAAAGAGCGTCGCTCGATTGGCGAGCGGCGCTCGCCGCATCCTCACTCCCGTCGCATCAAACACCGCATTCGCCACCGCCGCCAGCATCGGCTTTACCACCGTCTCGCCCGCTCCGTAATGCTGCAGGTCAGGGCGATTCGGATTCGGGTCGCCGTTCACGATCACCACGTCAATCCGCTCCGGCGTGTCCTCGTGGCGCAGCGTCGGGCTGGTGTTCCAGTCCACGCTGGTCACCTTCTCGGCGTCGAACGTCACCTCTTCATGCAGCGCGCGGCTGAGGCCGTAGAGGGTGCCGGCTTCGAGCACGCGAATTAGCCCCTCGGGGTTGATCACCAGGCCGCAGTCGTGGGCCACGACGATGCGCTTGGCCCAGATGCGGCCGGTCTTCTTGTTGACCTCGACCTCGCAGATGGTGGCGACGACGGTTTGGCTGCGGTAGGCGTAGGCGATGCCGCGGCCGGTCAAGATGTCTTCCGACAAACCTAAAGGTTTGTCGCCACGCGCGGCTTCCGACAAACCTGAAGGTTTGTCGCCACGCACGTCGCCACTCTTCGGGGATGGACGCGAATCCCAGCCGAATTTCTCGGCCGCCGCCTTGATACACGCGATGGAGCGCGCGCGCTTGAAGCCGCTGTCGTCTTGCGTGCTGGCCTGCAGCATCCGCAGGCGGAACTCCACGGGATCGGTCTTGGCCTTGTGCGCGAGCTCGTCGATGAACGACTCGAGCGCGAACTGGACTTGCGGGCCGTCGGGATCGCGCAGGTTGCCCAGGCGAAGAGGTGTCTCGAACGGCTGGGGCAACGGCACCACGCGCGTGGTGTTCTTGCGGTTGGGGATGGCGTACATGTCCGACGGCAGTGACGCACGCCCGGGCGAGGGCGGTGACTTGCGCGTGCCCATCAACTGCGAGATCAGCACGGTCTCGTGCTCGTTGTAGCCGACGTGATTGTGATCCGCCGAGCACGCGTCGTAGTGCAGCGCCACGACGTTACCGGCCGCGTCGAGGCCGCCGCGCATCTTGAAGCAATAGGCCGGACCCTTGGTGTCCCACGCAGTCTCTTCCTGCCGGCTCCACTGCACCCTCACCGGCCGCCCAATCTCGTTCGCGAGATACGCCGCCTCAAACCCCGCATCGTCAGCCGCGGTGCGGCCGTAGCCCTGCGGGCCCTCCATCCAGATCACCCGCACGCGGTCGCGCGGCATCTTCAGGAACTGCGCCACGCCGTTCCGCATGCCATACGACTTCATGTCGTTGGTGTAGATGGTCATCTGCCCGTTCGACGGATCCGCCATGGCATGCGCAGGACCAATCGAGGTGTGACCCTGGAACGGCACGTCGTAGTCGGCCTCGACGATGGCCGCAGCGCCGGCGAGAGCGGAGTCAACGTTGCCAATCTCAGTCGGCTTGCCGGTGGATGACGGCGTCGCGGCCCGCATGTACTCGAACAGCTTGTCTGAAGTGGGGAACGGCGCGGTCGCCGGCTTCTTCCACTCCACCTTGAGCTGCCGCGCCGCGCGGATGGCGTTCTCCTCCCGCTCGCACACCACCGCGACATAGTTGCCCTTGCTCACCACCTTGACGAACCCCGGAATGCCCGTCACGGACGCCTCGTCGATGCTGACCAGCGTGGCGCCCACGAACGGCGGCCGCACGTTGCGCGCGTGGACCATGCCCGGCGCCTTCATGTCGACCGCCCACTTGAGTGAGCCATCTACTTTTGGCGGCACGTCATATCGCGGATGCGACTTGCCGACGTTCTTCATCTCTTGCACCGGCTTCAACTTCGCAACGCCGGTGGTGGTGTCGGTGTTCTTGCCGGTGAGCGTGACGTTGAACCGCTTGCCGCCAACCAGGTCGCCATAGGTGAGGGAGCCGACACCAGTGGTGTTGTCTTCGGTCACCGAGATCACACCGTCGCTGACGCCCAGACGAGAGACGGGGACGCCAAGCTCCTTCGACGCCATCTCCAGCAACACGCGTCGCGCTTCGGCCGCGACCCGGCGCATGGGATAGCCGTCGGTCTGCAGCGCATCCGATCCACCCGATCCACCCTGATCGACAGTGTTGTGCGTGCTGCCCATCACGCAGCTCGTGTTGTCGTAGGCGAGGTCGAGCTCGTCCGCCATGATCTGCCGGAAGGCCGTGCCGGTGCCCTGGCCCAGGTCGGTCTTGCCGACAAAGAAAGTAGCGGTGTTGTCGGCGCGGATCACGATCCACGAGTCGAGTTGCAGGAAGTCGGGGTCGGGGTAGGGTCCAGCCGCCAATCCCGACGCTTGCGCGAGCAGTTGATCTGGCGCTAGCGAGAGGACGCCTCCCGACACGATCAAATATCCCGACGCCTTGAGAAACTCCCGGCGAGAGGCCTGCCGCGCCGAAGCCTTTTGGCGAAGGCGGGTCATGCGAGCCTCCGCGCGGCGAGTTTGATGGCGGCGTTGACCCGGTAATACGTCATGCAGCGGCACAGCGTGCCGTTCATGCCCTCGCGGATTTGCGCATCAGTGGGACTCGGCGTCTTGTCGAGCAGCGCCTTGGCGGTGAGGATCTGCCCGTTCTGGCAGAACCCGCACTGCGGCACCTGCTCGTCAATCCACGCCTGCTGCAGCGGATGGAGCTTGCCGTCCTGCGCCAGGCCCTCGAGCGTGGTGATCTCCTGGCCCGCCACCTGCGACACTGACCGAATGCACGAGCGCACTGCCTCTCCCTTGATCAGTACGGTGCACGCGCCGCACTGGCCCAGGCCGCAGCCGAACTTGGGGCCCGACAGGTCAAGGTCGTTTCTGAGGACATACAGCAGAGGTGTGGAAGGCTCGACGTCAACCGTGTGCGCCTTGCCGTTCACCCTCAGGGTGATGTTTGCCATGCGGGTCATCTTACCCACATCGCCGCTCCGGCGCTCGCCGGCAGACACGGTATGATTCGGCCGTCACCTGATGTCCCTGGCAGCCGGTTCCCGCCTCGGTCCCTACGAGATCCTTTCCAGCCTCGGCAGCGGCGGAATGGGCGAGGTCTATCGTGCCCGCGACAGCCGGCTCGACCGCGACGTCGCCATCAAGATCCTGCCGCCGCACCTGGCTGCGGATCCGGGCGCGGTGGCGCGATTTGAACAGGAAGGCCGCGCCGTCGCCGCGCTGTCGCACCCGAACATCCTGGCCATCCACGATGTCGGCCACCAGGACGGCGTCGCCTATGTGGTGACCGAGCTGCTCGACGGCGAAACGCTGCGCGACCGGCTCGCAACCGGGCGGCTGTCGTTGCGCAAGGCGATCGACTACGCGATGCACGTCGCCCAGGGACTGGCGGCGGCGCACGGCAAGGGCATCACGCACCGCGACATCAAGCCGGAGAATTTGTTCGTCACCGCCGACGCGGTCAAGATTCTCGACTTCGGCCTGGCCAAGGTGCAGGCGGCCACCGAGGAGACGCGCACCGCGAACCTGCCGACCGATCCCGGCACCGTGCTCGGCACCGCCGGCTACCTGTCGCCCGAACAGGCCCAGGGCCGCACCGCCGACCACCGTTCCGACATCTTCTCCCTTGGCGCCGTGCTCTACGAGATGGCCACCGGCCTGCGCGCGTTCAAGGGAGATTCGGCGATCGACTCGCTGCACAAGGTGATCCACAGCGAGCCCACGCCGATCGACACCGCCGCGCCGGATGCGCCCGCGGAACTGCGCTGGGTGCTGACGAAGTGCCTGGCCAAGGATCCTGACGAACGCTATCAATCGACGCGTGACCTGGTGGTGGATTTGAAGAGCGTCATGCGCGCGCTTGATTCGTCGCCACGGATGAACGCGCTCACACCCCCGACGGCGGCGCTACCGAAACGCGGGCTGCCGATCACCACGGTCGCGGCCGTTCTGCTGGTCGCGGCAGCGGTGGCCGGCATTCTTTGGTGGCGAGGCGACGTCGGCGAGACCGTTGACATGACCGCAACCGGCGGACCGACGATTGAGCGGGTGACCAGCCTCGGCACCGTGATCAACGCCGTGATCTCGCCCGACGGCAAGTACGTCGTGTACGTCGTCTCTGAAAACGCCCGCCAGAGCCTGTGGCTTCGCCAGATCGCGACGGCCAGCACGCTCGAACTCGTGCCCCCGGCTTCGGTGGGGTATTGGGGCGCCAACTTCTCACCGGATGGCAGCGAGATTTACTACGTCATGGTGTCGCCCGATCAACCCGATCGGGGGCTGTTCCGCATCGCCACGCTCGGCGGCTCATCCAAGCGGCTGCTCACGGGCATCGACAGCGTCCCGGTGTTCTCGCCCGATGGCCGCGAGATCGCCTACATGCGCGGTGCCTTCCCTGAGCCGGGCGCCAGCTCCCTGATGGTGGCCGGCATCGACGGCTCGAACCCGCGCGCGCTGGCCACGCGGCGCGTGCCGGAGTCCTTCGTCCCCATCTTCTTCACCGCGCCGGCCTGGTCGCCCGATGGCGCGACGATCGTCTGTCCCATGATCAGTCGCGCGCAGACGCCGGCCGTGGCCTCACTCGTCGCGGTCCGCGCCGCCGACGGCACCGAAGACGTGCGGTTTCCTCGCTACGAGTGGGCCGACATCGGCCAGCCGGCGTGGGCGCCCGATGGCCAGGGTCTCTATGTCGTGGGCTCCGAGGTATCGGTAGGACCCCGGAGCAGCCAGCTCTGGTGGATCTCCGCCACCGAGCCGCGTCGGCGCCGCATCACCAACGACCTGATGGACTATCGCACCGTCAGCCTGTCGGCCGACGCGTCGATGATGATGGCGGTCGCGGCCGACACGGCGTCGGCCGTCTGGACGATGCCGCTCGAGGCGGGGGAGGCGAAACGGCTTCCCGGCGGCGGCTACGATGGACTGTCGGGCCTGGCCGCGGCGCCCGGCGGTCGCATCCTGTTCCGGTCGGTTGAAGCCGGCCCGGCCAGTATCTGGACCATGAATGGGGATGGCTCGGCGCGCCGGCAGATCACGTTCGACAAGCCCACCTCGTTTCCCGCCGTCACACCGGACGGCCAGTCGATGGTGTTCCAGCGCCAGGACGAAGGGCTCTGGCTGAGCGACCTCGACGGCCAGAACGCGCGCGTCATTCCGAACACCGGCGCCGGCACTCGCCCCGAGGTGTCGCGTGACGGCAAGTCGGTGCTTTACACGGTGCTGACGACCGGCATCGAGCAGTTGTGGCAGGCTCCGCTCGACGGCAGCGCGCCACCCACGCAGGTATTGGGGGCGCGCGCGTGGCGGGCCGTGATGTCTCCCGACGGCACGCAGGTGGCGTTCTACTACCAGGACACCCCGAAGTCGCCCTACGTGCTGGCGGTCATGCCGGTCGGCGGAGATCGGCCGACCCTCACCTTTGAAGTCGCGCCGAGCATCGCCTACGCTGACCTTCAATGGACCGTCGACGGCAAGGCGCTCCTGCACAATTCGAACGTCGACGACCGCGCCAACATTTGGCTACAGCCGCTGTCAGGTGGTCCACCACGGCAGGTGACGCGCTTCGCCGACCAGGTCATCTTCGGATTCGACCGCTCGCTCGAGGGCGAGCACCTCATCATCGCGCGCGGCATGCTCAGCCGCGACGCGGTGATCATCCGCAACTTCAAATAGGGCCGGCCCATCCGTTGCCGGCCGAAACTGCGGCATACTTCCACCGTAGACCCGTTCACATTTATCGAGGAGCTTCAATGACCCGCGCGACTTCCATTCGACTGATGCCTGCCCTGGTGCTGATGGGCGTGATGAGCTTCACCGCCTCCCCCCAGGCCCAGGCCCCGGCGGCCCCTGCTGCCGCGACGCAGAAGCCGGCCCCGCCCGCTCCGCAGGAGCTGACCTATGAAATGGCCGTGCAGGTGATCGATGCCGCCGAAGCCGAGGCGCGCAAGAACAACTGGAACGTGACCATTGTCGTTACCGACGCGGTCGGTACCCCGGTGGTGCTGCGCCGCATCACCGGCGCCAGCCCGCGCTCGTACGACATCGCCATGCGCAAGGCCGCCACTGTGGTGGCCGCGAAAATGACGACGGCGGAGTACGGCGCGAAGATGAAGGAGAAGGCCGTGACGGAAGTGCCGAACGGCATCACGTTCGCCGGCGGCGTGCCGATCATGCGCGGTGCGGAGTTCCTTGGTGCGGTGGGCACGAGCGGCGTGACCGCGGCGCAGGACGAGATCATCTCGAAGGCCGGCGCCGGCGTTATCAAATAACCAAACAGCAGATCAGGAGGTCAGGAGAAATTACTTTCCTGATCTCTTGATCGCCTGTGATCGGTCTAGTGTTGCGGTGACAGCGGGTTCATCCAATCCAGGCCGGCGAATCGGCCGAAGTCCCCATCAGTCGAACAGAGCGTCAACCCGTGCTCAATGGCCAGCGCCGCGAGGTGCGCGTCGGGTACCAATCGCGAGGTCATGGACGAAGGCGCGCACAAGGCGCCGAAGATCTCGCCGTGGCGGGTGGTGGGATGCGGAATCCACGCGGGGCCGGCAGACAACCACTGCTGGGCCTGCTCCCATGCCTGCGCCACTGATACCGGGTGGCGCATCACCATGGGATTGCTGGCCAGCCGCACGAACGCCAGTAGCGACGGCCACGGCAGACCCACCCTCGCGGTGCCGCTGAGGTGCGCGTCGAGCCACTCGCGCGCGGCGTGGTGTTCCGGCGCGGACCGGTTCGCGGCATACAGCAACAAGTTCGCGTCGACGAGAATCACCGGTGATCCTCGCCTTCGATGCGCGCCAGCACGCCGGTCACATCATCCAGGCTGCCAACCAGGCTCGGCCCAAGGTCGAATCCCCTCGTCTGAAACGCCATCGTCTCCACCGGCTTGTCGATCAGCGACAGGCCCGCTCGCAGGGCCTCGTTGACGACGGTCTTGAAGGGCAAGCGCCGTTTCTTCGCGGCCTGCTCCAGCCGGGCAGCCACATCCTTGTCCAGGGTCAGTGTCGTGCGCATGCCCATGATGCTACGGTCATGATGCTTTGATGTCAAACAGATGATGACTAATCACCTCAGCCACAAGCCCGGCTTGGAACCCAATTTGCTCTCAAGCCGACATGGCCAACTTCGACGAGAAACACCCTGACCAGAAAGAGCAATTGATGGGCGATGAAGCCCTGAACAAGGTGCGCGAACTGCTCAAGCACTTCCGTAGCGCGATGCTCACCACGGTGACCGCCGGCGGCACCATCAGCACCCGGCCCATGGGCGTGCAGGGCGACGCCGACAAGTTCGAAGGCACGCTGTGGTTCTTTACCGACGACCGCAGCCCCAAGGCCCAGCTCGTCAAGACCGGCGCGCACGCGGCGTTGGTGATGCAGAACGACGACCAGAGCGTCTACCTGCACTTCAGCGGCCGCGCCAGCGTGGAGCGCAACCTGCCCAAGATGCAGGAGATCTACACGCCGCTAGTGCGCACCTGGTTTCCCGAGGGGCTCGAGGATCCCCACCTGGCGCTGATTCGCTTCGACGCCGACAAGGTCGATTATTGGGAATCGCCCGGGGGTATGTTCCAGGTCCTGGGCGCGTTCACCAAGGCCGTCGCCACCGGCGAACCTGGCGCGGGCGGCCACGCCGGCGTCGCCAACCTGCCGTAACGGAGCCATTCATGTCACACGTTCACAAGATCTCGCCCAACCTCTGGTTCGACACACAGGCGGAAGAAGCGGCCGAGTTCTACACCGGCATCTTTCCCAACTCGACGGTCACGCGCATTGCGCGTTATCCGGCGGCCGGCGAGGAGATTCACAAGATGACGCCGGGCTCCATCATGACGGTGGACTTCAACCTCGACGGCCAGAGCTTCATCGCGCTCAACGCCGGACCGGTGTTCACGTTCAACGAAGCGATCTCCTTGGTCGTTCACTGCGACGACCAGAAGGAGATTGACCACTACTGGGAGAAGCTCGGCGAGGGCGGCGACCCGAAGTTCCACCAGTGCGGATGGCTGAAGGACAAGTTCGGCGTGTCGTGGCAGATCGTGCCGACCGTGCTGATCACGCTGATGATGGATCCAAACCCGACGAAGGCCGCTGGCGTGTTCGCGGCGATGTTGAAGATGAAGAAGCTGGATATTGCGGCGCTCGAGCGCGCGGCAGAAGGCTAGCGCGCGGTCACCACGCACGGCTTGCCGGCCAACTCGCGGCATGCGAGGAAGAACCGGTGAGTCGTCGTGACATGCGACAGGCCGTCGGCCGCGGTGCCCCAGCCCGGCACCTTCGACCACGCCCCCGGTTGGTCTTTCTTGTAGATGCGGAAGAAGGCGGCAATGCGCTCCTGATGGTGCGCGCCACGGCGACGCGCGGCATCGCCAGGGAAAAGATCCCCGACCCCGTTTACGCGGCTTCACCCTGCAGGAGCGCGGTCACCGATCGCCCCAGCGCTTCGCGCAACTGGGCGTCCGTTTCAAAGGGCGGGCGCACCGCCCTCGCCCTGACCTCGAACGTGACCGGCGCGCCGCCAAAGATGCCGGGCGTCACGACGACTCGGGGCCCGACTAGCTGCACGGTCCAGTCACGGAAAGGCTGCGCCGACACGCTGCCGGTGCAGAACGCGAGCGAGATCAGATCGCCGAGCCGCAGGAACGCGTAGTCGGCTTCGAGCTGTTCGGGCGACCCGCCGCTCTCGCGCAGCAACGCGGCCCGGGACTTCTCGAGGCCGGCAAAGAACCCGGCCCATTCGGCATCGCTGCGGAAGCGGTCGTACGCAAACAGGGCGTGGTTGGCGACCAGAGCCGCCGCCCAGGGGTCGTCCGCCAGCGCCGAGACGGCTCTCGGCCAGACGCCCTGGCGCACGCTGACTGGCGCGTGGATGAAATCCACGACGTTGCCGGTGCGCATGTCCACCGTGGGTTCGGCGTCGGGATCGCGCCAGCCATCGTCGTGGCCCCCGATGGCGCGCAGGATCGCGTCGCGCCGCGGATTTTCCACGAGCGACACGCAGTGCTCCATGATCCGGCGCGCGAGCTGGGCGTGGTCCGGCTGCGTGATCAGCACGCAACCGGCCTCAGCGGGCCTGACAATCATGATCGATTCGAGATTGGCGCAAGATGCCTGAATCTTATAACGCCAGTCGTACAATCATGGGATGACCGGCCGCGAGTGTTATCACTGCAAGGAGTGGATCGAAACAGGCATGGTCCACGACTGCTGGACGACGACCGAGGCGGCGCTGACGGCGGACTTGTCGGAAGACCTGCGCGAGGCGTGGGACCGCCTGCGCGAGACCCTGGCCGAGCTGGGCGACCAGCGCATTTACGCCTCTGGCACCTGCATCATGTTCGCGCGCGAGACCGTCTACTGCTTCGTGCGCCCCAGGCGCAGCTTTCTTGAAGTGTCGGTATTCCTCGCCCGCGCGCTGAAGTCGCCGCACGTCAAGCGGGTCGAGGCGCGCTCGAAGACCAAGTTCGCCAACATCCTGAAGATCACGCACCGCGACGCCGTGGAACCTCCCCTGACCGACTGGTTGCGCGAAGCCTACGACCTGGAGGGCGCGACCGCCGTCAAAAAGAAGCAGGCCAAGAAGGCGAAACGCCCCAAGGTCTCGCCGAAGTTCCTGAGCGGCTAACCCCGTCCCAACGCGACCGCCCACCGCCACCTCGACCGGTCGCTCATGCGGTCGCCCCTGCAGATCGCCTCCCGGTACTCCGCTTGCAAGCATCAGGCTCGACAACGATTCCTGCAACGGAGCTTTCAATGGCCAAACAGAAGAAGTCGCCGACCAAGCGAACATCAGGCCGCGGCAACGGCGGCGAAACACACCAGGTTCGCGACGGCAAGGCACCGGCGCTCACCACCAATCAAGGCACGCCGATCGCCGACAACCAGAACTCGCTGCGTGCCGGCGTGCGCGGTCCGACGCTGCTCGAAGACTTCATCTTTAGGGAAAAGATCACCCACTTTGACCACGAGCGCATTCCCGAGCGCATTGTGCACGCGCGCGGGTCGGGCGCGCACGGTTACTTCCAGCCCTACCGCTCCATGGCCGGGCTGACCAGCGCCGCGTTTCTGCAGGACCCCAAGAAGCGGACGCCCGTCTTTGCCCGCTTCTCGACCGTGGCCGGTGGCGCCGGCTCAGGCGACACCCCGCGCGACGTGCGCGGCTTTGCGGTGAAGTTCTATACCGAGGACGGCAACTTCGACCTGGTCGGCAACAACATTCCGGTGTTCTTCATCCAGGACGCGATCAAGTTTCCCGACCTGGTGCACGCGGTGAAGATGGAGCCCGACCGTGGCTTTCCGCAGGCCGCCTCGGCGCACGACACGTTCTGGGACTTCGTGTCGCTGATGCCCGAAAGCTTCCACATGATCATGTGGGCCATGTCGGACCGCACCATCCCGGCCTCGCTGCGCATGATGGAAGGCTTCGGCGTGCACACGTTCCGTTTCGTGACGGCCGCCGGCAAGTCGACCTTCGTCAAGTTCCACTGGCGGCCGACCATCGGCTCGCAGTCGATGGTGTGGAACGAGTCGGTGAAGCGCTACGGCGCCGACCCCGACTCGCAGCGCCGCGACCTGTTCGAAGCCATTGCCAACGGCGACTTCCCCGAATGGGAACTGTCGGTGCAGGCGTTCGATCAGAAGACGGCCGACAAGTTTCCGTTCGACATCCTGGACGCGACCAAGCTGATTCCGGAAGAGATGGTGCCGCTGACGCCGGTCGGCAAGATGGTGCTCGACCGCAACCCCGACAATTTCTTCGCCGAAACCGAACAGGTGGCCTTCCACCCCGGCCATATCGTCCCCGGCATCGACTTCACCGACGACCCGCTGCTGCAGGGACGCCTGTTCTCGTACACCGACACGCAGCTGCTGCGGCTGGGCGGCGCGAACTTTCACGAGATCCCGATCAACCGGCCGAAATGCCCCATGCACAACTTCCAGCGGGATGGCGTGCGGCGCATGGACGTGAACAAGGGCCAGGTCAACTACGAGCCGAACAGCCTGTCTGGGGAAACCCAGCGGGAAGATCCCGTGCGCGGCTTCCGCTCGTTCCCGGCGCTCGACCCGGGCGACCGGGTCCGTGAACGCGCCGACACCTTCAGCGATCACTACAGCCAGGCGCGGCTGTTCTGGAAATCGATGAGTGACCCCGAACGGCTGCACATCGTGAAGGCGTACGTGTTTGAGCTGAGCAAGGTGGCGACGCTTGCGGTGCGCACCCGCGTGCTTGGCCACCTGGCCAACATCGACGCGGAGCTGTTGCAGCGGGTCGAGGCCGGGCTGGGTATGGAAGGGCAGGCCGACGCTATTGCCCCGGCGCGCGCGCCGATCAACATGAAGCCGTCACCCGCGCTCAGCCTGATCAAGAAGGCGAAACCCACGCTGCAGGGCCGGAAGGTCGGCATGCTGGTGACCGACGGTTCGGATCCCGCACTGGTCGCCGCGCTCAAGACGGCGCTTTCTGACGAGGGCGCGCGCCTCGAAGTGGTTGCGCCGAAGATTGGCGGCGCCAAGGGCAAGGGCGGCAAGCTGATCCCGGCGCATCACAAGATCGACGGCGGTCCGTCGATCCTCTTCGATGCAGTGGTCGTCGCGGCGTCCGAGGAAGGCGCCGCCACGCTGGCCCACGACCCCGCCGCCATCGACTGGGTGCGCGATGCCTTCGCGCACTTAAAGGTGATCGGCGTCGCCGGTACTGCGACGGCTCTGATCGATGCCGCCGGCATTTCGCCGGACGCGGGCGTGGTCGCGATCGAAGGCAAGGGCGTCGGCCCGTTCGTGGCACAAGCGAAGAAGGGCCGGATCTGGGAGCGAGAGCCCGCTGAGTGAGCTGATCAGCGCTTTCAGGCCGGCGCGAGCAGCGCGCGCACCGCGTCGATCTCGGCCTCGTTGATGGTGTGACCCATGCCGGGATAGATGCGCTCATCGACCACCGCGCCCATGCGCCGGAACACCTCCGCCGATTCGCGAACGCGCTCAACCGGAATGTGCGAATCGACATCGCTGCAGCCGAGGAACGCCGGCGTGCCGTCGAACGAGCCGGCGTAATCGCGCGGCGTGCCCGGCGGCCCGATCACCCCGCCGCTGAAGGCGGCGATGGCCGCGTAGCGCCTGGCATGTCGGGCCGCGAACTCGAGGGTCAGGCAGGCGCCCTGCGAAAAGCCCATCAACGCCACCCGATTGGCCGGCAGGCCGTGCTGCGCGAAGTGCTGCACCAGTCCTTCGATCACCAACAGGGCGGAACCAAGGCCCGGCTCGTTGCGCTCCATGTTCGTGAGGAACGAAAACGGATACCAGGTGTGGTCCGCGGCCTGGGGTGCGACGTAGGCCACGTCTGGCAGCGCGAACTCGTGCGCGAGGCCCAGGATGTCTTCGGCCGAGGCGCCCCGGCCGTGAATGAGAATGGCGCCAATCCGCGCCTCCGCGGGGGGCGGGCCAAGGGTCAGGACGGGCTGGTTCTGGTGATGATGCGCGCTCAATCAAGGGCCTTCAGGTTGGCGACAATCTGTTGCCGCTGTGATTCGAGGAACGGGGGCAGCACGACTTTCTCGCCAAGCGTAGCGTGATCTTCGTCCACGCCGAAGCCGGGGCCGTCGGTGGCAATCTCGAACAGCACGCCGTTTGGTTCGCGCACGTACAAGCTGCGGAACCAGAAGCGATCGACCTTGCCGCTGTTCGGGATGCGAAACTCGTTCAGGCGCTCGGCCCACGCGTCGTAGTTGGCGTCGATGGTTCGGAACGCGACGTGGTGCACCCCGCCGGCGCCCTGCTGCGCGGCCGGCAGGTCGGGCTGCACCGCCACGTGCAGTTCCGCATGCGGTCCGCCCGCACCCATTTCGAACACGTGCACGGGCGATGCCGGACTATCCGGATGCGGATACTCGCGCACGGGCCGCATGTTCATCACCCTGGTCAACAGTCCGTCGGTCGGGTACAGCGTCGGCACGCTCATGACGATCGGACCGAGCCCGCGAATCTGCCGCTCAGCGGGAATGGAACTGCGGTCCCACACCACCGGCGGATCCCCCGCCCCGCCGTCGTCCACCAGGGCCAGCCGCTGGCCTTCCGGATCCTCGAAGGCCAGCGTCAGCCGCCCGTCGCGCTCGGCGATCGGCCGCTGCTTCACGCCGAGCTCCCTGAAGCGTTCGGCCCACCACGTGAGCGTGTCGCCGCCCTTCACACGCAAGCAGGTGAGGGTGATGCTGTGGGCGCCGCGCCGCTCGGGTGCCGCCGGCCAGTCGAAGAAGGTGATGTCGGTGCCCGGGCTACCCTGTCCGTCGGCATAAAACAGGTGATACGCGCTGACGTCGTCCTGGTTCACCGACCGCTTGACCAGTCGCATGCCCAGGATCTGGGTATAGAAGCGCCGGTTCTCGCGGATGGCTGCGGAAATCGCGGTGAGGTGGTGAATACCTGACAGGTCCATGGGATCGCCCGAACATTGTCGCATGAGAGGTTTTGCCGGGTTGCTGTCTACCGCACAGAACGCCCATGCGTGGCCTCAGCGCTGGCGCGGGCGGCCCGGAATGGGGATGGCGCCGGCGGCTTTCACCTGGTTCCAGATTCGACGGCCCACCTTGTCGGCCTCCGCGACCAGGCTGTCTTCATCCACGGTCAGGATCTTGCGGCCGCGCATCACGAATCGTCCGTCGACCATCACCGACTCGATGTCGGCCGGCTGGCCGTTGTGGATCCAGGTCGAGACGATGCGGCCCGAGGGGACGAGGTGGGCGCGCAAGGTGTCGACCACGAGGAGATCGGCTTTCTTGCCGACCTCGAGCGAGCCGATCGTCCGCTGCTGATTCACCGCGCGCGCCCCGCCAAGGGTTGCGTCTTCGAGCATGTCTTCGGGTTGCGGCCTGGTGCCCGGGAACGGATCGCGACGCTCGATGCGTTCGGTCAGCAGGGCGATGCGCATCACTTCGAACAGGTCGTTGGTGTTGTTGTCGGTGCCGTTGGCGATGGTGCAGCCGGCCGCGCGCAACAGGTGAATAGGCGGGATGACACCGCGGTTAGCGGCCATGCCGGCCTGGTGCGAAATCACGGTGCCCGACTTGGCGAGCAGGCCGATGTCCGCATCATCCACGTATCGGCAATGCGCCGCGAACAGACGCGGCCCGAGGAAGCCGTGCTGGTTCAGGTACGCCGGCGGACGCGTACCGTGGTGCTTCAGCATGAAGTCCACTTCGGCCGTGCTTTGCGATAAATGAATGGTGTAGCCGAGGTCGTGTTTCTCGGCGAACGCGCGCACGGCCTGCAGCAACTCGGGCGATGAGGTCTCGGCGAGCGCGGCCGCGGGGAACACGCTGATGCGGCCCTGGTTGGCGCCGTGCCATTTGCTGAACAGTTCGTTGACGCGCTGCAGTCCCTCATCACGCAGCCTGGCCGAGAACCTCGGCGTCACGCTCTTGGCGAGGCCCTCGGGGGCCATCGGGCCGGCCACGTTCTCGCTGTCGCGGACGGCTTCGGCCAGCACCATGCGCAGGCCCGATCCCGACAGCGCCGCGGCATGCCGCGCAATCCCGCTCGACATCTCGACCAGCGTGGTGGTGCCCGTGCGGATCGCCTCCAGCGCGCCAATCGTCGCCATCAGCGTCGCCTCGTCACCCTGCAGCAAACTGGCGGGTTGCACGGCGAGGCGCGCGGAGTTGGGGAAGCCGAAGTCTTCGTTGAAGCCGCGGCCGAGTGTTTGAGCCGCGTGCGCGTGGCAGTTGATCAGACCCGGGAAGAGCGCCTTGCCGCGGCCGTCGTAGACGTCGGCGCGCGGGTGAGCCTTCAGCAGTTGTTCGGTCGGCCCGATCGCGGCAATGCGATCGCCCACCACCGCCAGCGCAACGTCGTCCTGGACCTGGTCCACGGTGACGACCGTGGTGTTGGTGAACACGACGGTGGTGCTCGCGGCGGGCTGGGCCTGGGCCGCGTGGGCATCAAGCAGCAGGGCGGCCGCGCCGACGCCGGCGCCGGCGAGCAACTCGCGGCGGGTGAGGTTGGGTGCTGTCATGGCGCAAAGTATCGTTGCGCCCTGGTCAAGTCAAGAAGCGGAGGGGGCGGCGAGGCAGGACGACACGGCCGCGTGGACTTCCTCTACCGTGATTGACTGCATGCAGACGTTGTTGCGGCAGGGCGAGAAGCGGTGATTGAACACGCTGACGCAGGGGCTGCACGCCAGTTCCTTCCAGATCACCACGGTCGCCGACGACAGGGCGCCGAACAGGCGAGGTGTTTCCGGCCCGAACAGGACCACGGTGGCCAACGGTGTCAGCGACGCGAAGTGGGCGGGACCGCTGTCGTTGGTCACCAGGACGTCGGCAAGCGTGTAGAGCGTCAGCAGTTCCCGCAGCGTGGTCCGGCCGGCGACCGAGACCGCGCGGCTCGATCCAATTTGCCGGCACAGCAGGTCCGCGGCCGGCTGCTCGGCCGGGGCGCCGGTGACCACGACCAGGGCGGCGGGATGCTCGGCGATGATGCGCCGGCCGAGCTCCACGAACCGATCGCCCGGCCACTTTCGCAGCGGCAACAGGTCGCTCGCGTTGGGATTGAGCAGCACCAGTTGCCGTGGCGGCTCGCCAGGCGCCAGTGTCGCGATCAGCTCGCGCACCCGCACGATCTCTTCCGGCGTCGGCGTGAACGCGGGCCTCGCGCCGGCGGCGGCGAGTGGCGCCAGAGGCAGGGGCACTTTCAGCAGCGGCACGTCGGCCGGTTCGTACTGCGATGCCTCGACCAGCAGCGCGTACTGCGTGGAGACGTGAATGTAGGGGCTGTACTGGACGCGGTGGGTCATCAGGTCGCCGCGATACGGCAACTCGCTCGTGAACCGGTGAAGGCCGACGCGGGTGGCGGCGCCGGTAAGGTAGGCGAAGATCGCCGACGCTCGCGAAAAGAACTCCATGTCGATGGTCGTGTCGATGCCGGCGGCCCGCACGGTTCGCAGCGCAGTCACGAAATCCGCCAGGCAGGTCACCAGGCTGCGGTCCCGGATCATGATGATGTTGGATCGCGGGATAGTGTCGAGCAGATCGAGAATGGCGCGGTTGTTCTCGAAGACGCAGAAGTAGAGGTGGTCGCGGCCGACGAGCGCGGTGGCGCGGGCAATCGCGTCCTGCGCCAGCACCGTCGCCCCCTGCTCGATGAACTTGAGAAACAGGACCTTGCGGACCGGCGCGCGCCGCGCCGGCAGCAACCGGCGGCAGAGCGTGAGCAGCGCGCACAGCGGCACGCCGATCCAGTAGTCGATGAGGCGAATCGTCTGCGGGCGCATGACGGTCAGCGCTCGAGCCTGACGCGGCCAGCCTGGATCACGAAGGCCAGCTCGCGTGAGTCGCCCTCGCGGCCGGACGCCACAGTATCAGAGGTCATGACCACTTCGTTGACGCCGGCGCTCGTGGCCGTCGACGGAATGGTGAGCGCGCACTCCGTCCACGCCCCACCGGCGAGGGCGCAGACGCCGATCTCGCTGCCGTTGACGGTGGCGCGAATGGTCGCCCCGCCGGGGTTGGCCGCGCGCACATGAAGAAGCAGGCGCACCCGAGACGACTGGGCCAGTCGCCAGCGCAGCGCCGAGGTTCGTGCCGACCAGCGGTAGCGTTGTGGCCCGCCGTGCTCGGCCGAATGCCAGCCCTCGCCGAAGTGGGCGTCAGCGCTCACGTCGATCGCGCCGGTGGCCGGCCACTCCGGAATCGCCACCTGGCACACGCGAGCCGCGGTCACGTTGTCGGACTCGAGCGTCGCGCTCACCGCGGCCATGGGCCGCGCCATTCGGAACCCGAACACGGCGCGCGTGCCCGGAACTGTCTCAAACAGCAGCCGGGATCGCGCGGCATCAACCGCGGCAGTGCCACGGCCGTTGACCCGATCGTGCCGCCATCCCACCGCCGGGCTGCCGCCCTCCACCGTGATCGATGCTGCGCCCATTCCCTCGAACGTGGCGAACCACCCGCCGTCGGCCAGCACCGTGCCGACATCGGTGCGCTGGCCTTTTCGAAGAACCGCACAGGGCCGCTCGCCGTTAAACACCAGTGATGCCGGGTGCGTTTGCGCACCGATCGCTTCGTCAGGCGCGAACGCCCAGTTGCCGGTGACGCGTCCAGACGGTCCGATTGCCACCACCACCAGGCCGCGATCGATCGCCGCAAGCACGGTGTCGCCCAGCATGATCCGCGGCCCCTCGTCGTTGGTAGTCACGGTGACGATGCCGCCTTCGGAGCCGAACGCGTGCTGCAAGCTTACGCCGGTGTCGCTCTGCTCGACCTGTGCGGCGGGGCCACCGATGGTCCACGCGACCGCGCCGAAGTTCGCGGGTCGTGCACTGGTGGCCGGCTGGTTGGGTCCCAGCCACTCCAGCGGCAGCAGCCGTCCCGCGGCGGCGGCGACCACCAGGGTTCCGTCGGGTTGCTGCGCGAACCAGCGATCGAACGACTGGCGCGACAGGCCCGTGGCTTCAAAGCTCAGGCCTTGTGATGTCAGCCACGGCATGGCGCCCTCCAGCGCGTACACCGGCAGTCCCTCGGCCGCGGCCGCCTTGACTTGCTCCGCATCGTTCTGCAGGAGGCGTGGATGGGGATCGGGATCGTACTCGTTCGAGAAGTGCAGGTAGTTCAGGATCCGGGCGATGAAGTAGTTCTCCGCCACGAGGGCGCTGCCCGACGGCAGGCTGGCGTAGAGCGCGCGCAGGGCCGGGGTGTCGCCAGGCTGGGTGATGATTTCGATCGCTGGGCGATGGCGCGGCACGTTCGTCACCGGCAGTGCCAGCGCCACCACGCCGGCCGCGGTCACGGCGGCCTCGCGGTTGGTCAGCAAACGGATCGCGGTGTGCAGTCCGTACGCGGCCAGCGGCCAGAGCAGCACCACCACGGGCGTGATGAACCCGACGACATCGCCCCACAGGTTGGCCACCATGGCCAGTGTGCCGGCGGCGCCACCCGCGATCAGCAGCGCCTCATACTGCTTGCGCCAGATCGCGACCGCGATTGCGAAAATGACCAGCGCCATGGTGACGGCGCCCATGTGGACGCGCAGGCCTTCGAGCAGCATCGGCACCTCGATGCCCACCACCTTGTCGGCGTCCTGGTAGAACCGCGCCCACGACACATCGCGCGCGATGATCACGTCGTAGACGCCGAGCAGGGTCGTGGCCCGCGCCTCCAGGTACGGCGCGCCCTGGATCGTGCGCAGCGCCACGAAGCCGTACTGCCCGACGCCGAGCGCCCCAATCAGCGCCGCGATGCCAATCACTTTCGACTGGAGTACCGATCGATCCCTGGCAATGCCGTAGATCAACGCCGCCGGCAGCAGCGCGACGATGGTCAGGTGGTTGCCGAGGCCGGCGGCAAAGACCGCGCACGCGGCATAGAGCCAGGCGCGCGTGCCGTCCTGCGCCCAGATCATCAGCCACAGAATGGTCAGAGCCGACATCAGCGCGGCGAGGGTATAGACCTCGGCCACGATGCTGTTGCTCCACACTGGAAAGCTGGTGGCGGCCGCGAGGGCGGCGGCCGCCGACAGCAGCCTCGGCACACCGAGCCGGCGTGCCATCCAGAAAATGCACAAGCACGACAACACGCCGCCGAGTGCCGAAAACAGGTTGACCTCGTATGCCAGGGTGCCGAGGGGCAGCCGCGTGAAGAGATAGGTGGCGATGGTGTAGAACGGGTAGCCCGGCGTGTGCGCCGTGCCCAGCACCTGGCCGAGAAACTGGAACTTGGGTGAATCCTCGGTCCCGCCGACGTCGGGTCTCAGGGTGATGAGATAGAAGGCGCCCACCGCGATCGCGATGGCGGACACCCACATGGTGTCGCGGCGCCTGGCCGTCAGTGTGTCCTCGGTCATTCTGATCTAGGCGCTAGTCGAGAGTTGGTGGTGTCGATCGGCAACGGGATGGCGGCCTCGCCCGGCCACAGGCGCCCGCACCGGCCAGCAAATCGCGCCGTGTCAGGTCGGTTGGCATGGCGCAACTTACCATGGCCCCCGATGAGGTGCGACACCGTGTTGTTACATGGCCGCCATCCGCCCGACACACGGGCTGTGTACCGTTTTGCCAACTTCTCACGAAAGGCTCCCATGAAACGAACTGCACTCGCCCTCTTCTGCGCCGGATTGATTGGCGCCACGGCCTCGCACACCACCTTCGCACGAGGCTTGGACGATCGTGACGGCTGGAGCTTCCAGCGCGTCGGCACGTTTGCCAACTACAAGAACGCGCCGATCGACGAGACGACCGTCTCGGAAATTGTCGCCGCCACCGCCGACGGTAAGACGCTGATCTACACCGACGCGGAGCGCGGCACGATCGGGTTCATCGACATCACCGATCCTGCGGCGCCCGCAGCCGGCGGCACCGTCGTCCTCGACCCCGATCCGACTGACGACGTGCACTACTCGCCTACCTCGGTGGACGTGCTCCGCAACCAGTACGCCCTAGTCTCCGCCGACACCAGCGCGGCTAAGAAGAACCCCAGCGGTGAGTTGCTGGTCATCGACCTGGCCACGCGGGCGACGGTGGCTCGCATCGACCTTGGCGGCCAGCCGGATTCGCTGAAGGTCTCCCCGGACCATCGCTTCATCGCCATCGCCATCGAGAACGAGCGCGACGAGGACCTCTGTGTGGGCGGCTCGCAGAACGACGTGGAGGTTGTCGGCAGCAACCCGGGGGCGGGCCAGACGACCGCCGCGCTGTGCACGGCGGGCGGTGGCGCCGTCGGCGTCATGCCCCAGCATCAGCTCGGCAACCCGGCTGGCTACCTGGCCGTGATCCGCACGGCCGGCGCTCCGGCATCGTGGATCCGTCGCGACGCCGACCTGACGGGCGTGGCCGACCTCTACCCGGCCGATCCGGAGCCTGAGTTCGTGGACATCAACCAGCAGAACCAGGCGGTGGTGACGATGCAGGAGAACAACCACATCGTGATCGTCGACCTGCCTAGCCGCACGGTGGTGGCCGAGTTTACGGCGGGCGCGGTCGACCTCACACAGATCGACACGGTCCGGGCCGGTAGTGGCGTGCCCAACACGATCGCCCTCGTCAACAGCCTCACGGGCCGTTTGCGCGAGCCGGATTCGGTTACCTGGGTGGGACAGCAGATCGCTACTGCCAACGAAGGCGACCTCATTGGGGGCAGCCGCGGCTTCTCGATCTTCAACATGGACGGCTCGGTGGCGTTCGACAGCGGCAACACGCTCGAGCACCTGGCGGTGCGGTTCGGTCACTACCCGGAGCGCCGCTCCAATGCCAAGGGCAACGAGCCCGAGGCAATCGCGGCGGCGAAGTTCGGCCCGAACAACATGCTGTTCATCGGGTCCGAGCGTGGCAGCTTCGTGGCGGTCTACAGCCTCGACAAGAGCGGCCGGCCCGAGTTCTCGCAGTTGCTGCCGGCGCCGCTCGGCCCCGAGGGACTGCTGGCCATCCCGCACCGCAACCTGCTGATTGCGTCCGGCGAAAACGACACGCCGCCGTACGGGGTGCGGTCCTCGGTGATGATCTACCAGCTGATGCCGGGTGCGCCCACCTACCCGCAAGTGACCTCGGTCAACGACCCCGCCGGCACGCCGATCCCATGGTCGGCGCTGTCAGGCATGACCGAGATCCCCGGTGAGTTCGGGAAGGTGCAGGCGGTCTGGGACTCGTTCTATACGCCGACCCGGGTGTTCACGATCGACGTGTCGAGCACGCCCGCTGTCGTCACCAACGCCTTGACGGTGGCGCGACCCGCGACTAGCCCGTTCTACGACCCCGAGGGTCTGGCCTACGCGCCCGATGGTTCTCTCTGGATCGCGAGTGAAGGCAACTTGAACGACAGCCGTCCGAACCGGCTGATCAAGGTGGACCCGGCCACCGGCGCGGTGCTGGCGGAAGTGGGCCTCCCCGCCGACGTGCTGGCGTGCCGGGCCGCGGAGCGCGCGAAGGCTGCGTCTGCGACCCCTCCTCCTCCCAACGGCACCGTTACCCTTGGCTCGGGTTTCGAGGGCCTCGACATCCTGCCGACCGGCAATGGCACCTACCAGATCTTCGTCGCGCAGCAGCGGGGCTGGAACTACACGACCTCCGACGCCTGCGCGCAGATTGATGATGACCCGACCGACGGAGGCGTGGGCGGTGGCAGCGCTGCAGAACCGACGTGGACGCGCATCTGGGTGTTCGACCCGCAGACGGCTTCATGGAACCACGTGGCGTACGAACTGGCGCCGAAGCCGGCGAACGCGGCGTGGGTGGGCCTCTCCGAGATCACCCTCGTAGACGATGGTTGGATCGTGATCGAGCGCGACAACCTGACCGGCGACTTCGGCGTGTTCAAGACGCTGGCGCACCTGCCCCTCACTCCCGGCCCCGGTGGCGCGTTCACGCGCGAGGACAAGGCCGTCTACGACCTGCGCCCGCGCCTCACGGCCAGTAACGGGTGGATCACCGACAAGCCCGAGGGCGTGGCGGTCCTGCCCGACGGCCGCCTGTTCGTGGTGACGGACAACGACGGCGTCGACGGCTGGTCGGGCGAAACGTGGTTCCTGCGCCTGGGGCCCTACTGGCGGCTGTTCGAGTAGCCCGCTGATGCGCGGTCGTACACGGACACCGCGCAGTGGGCGCGCCTGATGACGTAGAGAGAAGGGCGCGGAGAGGGCGGCGCTCTAGGACACCCGGCGTCCAGCGCTGCCTTCGTCGCGTCTCAGTCGTGCCTCGAGCCAGAACGTGCCGCCCGGCACAAGCGACAGCACGGCCGCGATCCATCCCAGACGAGTCCCCAGCCCGCTCCACGCGAGCGCGAGCGTCGCGACATAGGCGATGAAGAGCACGCCGTGGGCCATGCCCACCACCCTCACCGCCATGTCGATGCCGAGCCCATACTTGAGCGGCATGGCGACGATCAGCAGAAGCAGGTAAGAGATGCCCTCCCAGAAGGCCACGATGCGGAATCGGCCGACGGGTGTGCCGGGTGAGACGGGGACGCCCAGGCTCATTTTCGGGGGCCAACCCGCGCGCCCTGCACGCGGATCAGGTCGTGCGCGTAAGCCTTCGCCATGCTGTTTGCTTCGCCATTCCCGGCGATCGTACTACCTGCCCAACGAACAATGCCAGTGCTCGGGCCCCGACGATCAAGCATCATGGGCCTGACTCCTCAAGTCCCCCCAAAGCGGATGGGCGCCAACGCGCACTCGACCGTCGGCGCTGGGTAAGCATCTGCTTCAATTGGGGCCGGCGTCGCCGCTTCATCCCTCTTCCGGCTGCCGGCGCGACTTACTTCACCGTCACGCGAAGCTCGGCAAGGTTGGCTCTGACGATCTCGCGCAGCTTTTGGAAGCTCTCCAGATGACGAGCCCCGATTCCAGTGGAGTTGAGGAACGTCTCGCTCCCGTGCCTGACCCTGATGAGGATGTGTTGTGGCGCCGACTTCGGTTGGCTTCGATCGTAGTAGTCGGGATTGACGGTGACGTAGACGCGGCTCTCCCTGTCGGCCAGGGTCGTGAAGACGTGGGCGTAACCATTCAGCGATTTCACCTCGATCTCCTTGACGACCGCGACCCCATCGGGTGATTCGCTGAGCAGTCCCTGATAGTAGGCCAGCCGCTGCGCGCTGGTGCCGGATCTGGATTGCAGGATCTCGATCTGCTTCTGCAGGAACTCGCGCCTGGTGACGACCCGGAATGGCAGGGCTCCCGCACGCGTGAGCCACCAGACGGTCGTGCCGTCGGCGAAGTTGAACTCCTGGATGCCCTGGTCATTGGCCTGAGGCAGCTCGGTCTTGTCCTTGCGCTGGTAATACCCGCGGGGAAGGAAGCTGAAGCCGACGGAGGGGTTGCTGGTGGCCTCGTCGACGAAGCTCGTGTTGACCTGAACCGACACGTTCCCGAGCGAAACGTCCCGGGCGGCCGGCTTGCCGTTGAGGCACTCGATCTTGTGATGGCTCAGGACAAAGCTGTAGGTGTTGCCGTACCGGGACTTGTTCGTCACCTGGGACAGGATGTCGTAATTTGCGCTGTAAAGACCGATCGCACCGATCGGCACGAAGGCGGACTTGAACATCTCCAGCACGCGCACCATGATCTTCCGCTCGGCGGCGAGCTCGACGGCGGTGACCTGCCCGGTGTTCTGATCCGGCTGCGGCTTCCAAATGTTGGTCAGCGCGTTGAACTGGGAACTGTCGCAGGTGGTGTTCTGGGCCGCGGGCGTTGCGATCCAGGCCAGCGGCGCGAGGAATAGCAGGAGGCAACGAATGATGGTCATGGGTATGGGTGCAGGAACCGCGGGGCGGCTCTCAGCGTGGCCAGAGCGTATCAGAGGTCGAGCACATCGCGCCGGGCCACTGCACCAGCGAGCTGGGGTTCGCCGTCCTTCGTGGCCGCTTCAAGGAACGCTTCGTGGAAGCCGGTCTTGGCGCGACGATCATGTTGCCGTGAAGGCCCGAGGTCCGTCGTCGCCGCGATGCAACGCGTAATACGACGCGGGCACCACCAACATGTTCAGGATAGTGGACGAGGCCAGCCCGAAGATGATGACACTAGCCATCGGCGCCTGGATCTCGCTCCCCGGCTCGCCGGCGCCGAGCGCCACCGGCACGAGCGCCAAGCCCGTTGACAGCGCGGTCATCAGGATCGGGACCAGGCGATCGACCGAACCCTGCGTCACGGCGTCGCGCAGATTCGTGACGCCCTCTTCGTGCCGCAGGTGCTCGATGTGCGACACCAGCATGATCCCGTTGCGCGCGGCAATGCCCAGCAGGGCGATCAGCCCGATGATCGACGCGACCGACAGCACACCACCCGAGGCGAAGACACCGGCGATCCCGCCGATCAGCGCCAGCGGGAGGTTCACCATGATCAGCCCGGCCAAGGGTGCCGATCGGAATGCCGTCGCGAGCATGAAGAACATCGCGATCACGACGCCGACGCTGAGCCATAACAGCAGCGCCGATGCCTGTTCGCTGCTTTCGAACTGGCCGCTGAACTCGATGCGGTAGCCCGCTGACACGGTCACGCTGTCGGCCACGGCCCGGCGGGCATCGGCGACCACGCTGCCAAGGTCCCGGCCAGCCACGTTGCCCGTGACCGTGATCTTGCGTTGCACGTTCTCGCGGCTGATAAAGTTCGGGCTTCTGTCCACGATGACCTCGGCCACGGCTTCAATCGGCACGCGGCCGCCAGTGGCCGTGCGAAGCGGCGTCTGGCGGATGGCGTCGAGGTCCGGCGCATCAGCCGCCGGGTAGCGAACCACCAACGGTACGGCCACCTGCTGATCCAGGATCTGTCCCACTTCGCGGCCAACGAGGGCCGTCTCGAGCGTCTCGGCCGCGGCGCCGGACTGCAGGCCGAATCGTCCGAGCGCGGCCCGGTCGAACTGCACGCGCACGGTGGGGATGTCGGTCTGCTGTTCCACGGAGAGATCGACGAGGCCCGCGACGCCGGCCACCGCGGCCTGCACGCGGTCGCCAATGCTCCGCAGCTCGTGGAGGTCATCGCCGAACACCTTAATGGCCACGTTCGCGCGCGTGCCGGAGAGCATGTGATCGATGCGGTGCGAGATCGGCTGGCCAATCGTGATATTGACGCCCGGCACCAACGAGAGGCGCGTGCGAACGTGCTCGAGCACCTCGTCGCGGGTCCGGTCGGTGGCCCGCAGCTTCACGTCGATCTCGGCCGACTCGACGCCCTGCACGTGCTCGTCCCGCTCGGCGCGTCCCGTGCGCCTGGCCGTGCTTACGACCTCCGGCACGTCCCTGAGCAGACGCTCGAGCGAGGCGCCAAGCTGGTTTGACGCCTCGAGGCTCGTGCCTGGCAGCGTCACGGCACTGATCACGAGCGCGCCCTCGTTGAACTCGGGCAGGAAGGCGCGACCCATCCGGGGCAAGGCGACGGCCGTCAGCACCAGGAGAACGGCGGCGCCCGCGAACACCGTGATGCGGTGATCGATGGTGGCGGGCAGGATTCGGGCGTACTGGCGCTTGAGCCACTGCGCGAACGCCGGCTCGGTCGCCTCGCGGACCGAGCGCAGGCGCGGCAGCAGGTACGACGACAGTACCGGCGTCAGCGTGAGCGCGACCACCAGCGAGGCGAACAGCGCGATCAGGTACGCCAGTCCGAGTGGACGGAGCAGGCGCCCTTCGACATCGCCGAGAAAGAACAGCGGCAGGAACACCAGCATGACGATCAGCGTGGCGAACACGATCGATCCGCGGATTTCGCTGCTGGCGGTGTAGACCACGTCGAGGACGGAGCGGCGGTCCCCGGCGGGCCGCTGGGCGTTCTCGCGCAGCCGCCGCAGAATGTTCTCCACGTCCACGATCGCATCGTCCACGAGCGCCCCGATGGCGATGGCCAGCCCGCCCAGGGTCATGCTGTTGATGGTCAGGCCCGCCATCCGGAGGGCGATCACGGCGGCCAGCAGCGACAACGGAATGGCGACCAGCGTGATGCCCGCCGCACGCAGGTTGGCCAGGAAGACGACCGTGACGAGCACGACCAGCACGGTGCCGTCGCGAAGCGCGGCGTTGAGGTTGGCGAGCGCCACCTCGATGAAGTCGGCCTGGCGCATCACGTCCCGTTCGATTCGCACGCCCTCGGGCAACGTGGCCTGGATATCGTTGAAGGCGCCTTCGAGCGTCCGCGTCAGCTGCAGCGTGTTCACGTCAGGCTGCCGCTGGATGCCGAGGATGATGGCGGGCTCGCCGTTGTAGGACCCTTCGCCGCGCCTGAGCGCTTCGCCGATGCGCACGGTTGCCAGGTCACGCACGAAGATCGGCCGCGTGTCGCGCGTGGTCACGATCGTGCCTTCGATGTCCTCCAGGGAGCGGATCAGGCCTACGCCCTGGATCAGGTACTCCTGTCCGGCGGCCACCCGGAATCCGGCCGAGGTGTTGCGACTGGCCGCGCGTAACGCCTCCTCCACCTCGGTTAGCGACACACCGGCCGCGGTCAGGCGGTCGGGCGCGACGACCACCTGGAACTGCCGTTCGCCGCCACCAGTCGCCACGACTTGCGAGACGCCCGGCACGGCAAGCAACCGCCGTCGCACCTGGGTTTCGGCAATGGTGCGCAGTGCCAGGTCGTCGTGACGGTCCGAGCGCAGGGCCACGAACAGGATCTCGCCCATGATCGACGACACCGGCGCGAGGGCGGGCGGGTCAACGCCCGACGGCAGGTCGGCCGCGACCGCGCTGACGCGTTCGCTGACGGTCTGCCGGGCCCGGTAGATGTCCTCGCCCCACTCGAACTCCACCCAGATGACGGCGATGCCGACGGCGGTCGCGGACCGGACGCGGCGCACGCCGGCCGCGCCATTGAGGGCCGTCTCGATCGGGAACGTGACCAGCGCCTCCATGTCGGTCGGCGCCATGCCCCGGCCTTCGACCAGGATCGTCACGGTGGGTGCCGTCAGATCCGGCAGCACGTCCACCGGCATGCGCACGGCGATCCAGCTGCCCACGACGAAGAAAATCACGCTCAGGGCCAGCACCAGCGGCCGGTTGCCCAGCGACCACGCAATGATGCGGTCGATCACGACGCACGCTCCGCGACGGTGCGATCAGTGCACATGGCCGTGCCCCGGTGTTTGCGGCGAGAGGGCCGCGAGCCGTACGAGGTGTGCACCGCGCGTCACGATCCGCTCACCGGCGTCGAGGCCGACGACCTGCACATAGCCGCCTTCACGGGTCGTGCCCAGGCGGACCGGCCGCCTCTCGAAGCTCTCGCCGCCCGCCTGCACAAACACGATCGGCTGGCCGGCATCGTCCACGACCGCGGTGGCGGGGATGGTGACGCCCCCGGCAGCGCCGGCGCCAATCAGCCGCAACGACACCGCCTGGCCAATGGCGACCGCTGCGGGCGGATTGTCGAGCGCGAAGATGATGGGCACCGACCGTGACTGCCGATCCACGACTCGGCCGACGGAGACCCGGCGGCTGGCACGAAGCGGGTCGAGGCCGGGCACCACGACTTCGGCCTCTGCGGCGTCTTGCACCCGCGACAGGCGCTGTTCGGGTACGGCGCCCACGACGTGAACGCGGTCCAGGGTGACAATGCGGTAGAGAAGCTCGCCGGCCTCGACGGTGGCGCCGGCCGTCGCGAACGACTCGGCGATGATGCCGGCGATGGGCGCCCGCAACACCACGCGCTCGCCCGCCTCGCCAGCGCCCTGGCCACTGCGGCTGATCTCCAGGTGGCGGAGTTGCTCTTCGGCAATCTTCATGCGGGCCGACGCGGTGTCCCTGGCGACGCGCGCCTCGTCCAGCCGGCGGGTCGGGACGGCGCCGGCCGTCACCAGCTTGTCAATGCGCGACAGGTTCTGCTCGGCGAGACGCAGTTCGGCCTCGGCGCTCGAGAGCTCCAGGCGAAGGACCGGCCCTTCGCCGACGCGATCGTTCTGGACGACCAGCTCGGCGAGAGTGTCGCCGCGGCCGACCCGGCTGCCCGCGGAACGGTCGCCGCCGCTGGCGATGCGTCCAGCCGCCATGGCCCGCACGTCGACGCTGCCGCCGGTGCGTGGCTCGATGGTGGCGGGGACGACAATTACTTCGCGGCGGGCGGTTTCGTCAACGCGCATGGTTGCGAAGTCGAGCGTCCACTGCTGCTCCTTGAGGAACGTGGTGGCGCCTTCTTCGTCTTCCTCGATGGCGGCCAGTGCGGCATCGGCGGTCGGGTGCACCGTGACGGCGCCGACGCGATGCTCATCGGCCAGTCCCGGGGCGTGGACCTCGACGGCCATTTGATAGCGGCGCGCGGCGGGCACGGTCACGTCGATTCCGAAAATGCCTGGCGTCGAGGGACCGTCGACCTCGAAGCGCGTGATGGTCTCGCCCTCGAACCGGACCACGACACGGCCTTCCCGCAGCGGCGAGAAGTCCTCGAGATTGGTCAGGTGAATGGCGAAACGCGCCTGCGCGCCAGCCACCAGCGGCGGATACTCCATGAAGAGCTCGGTGCGCGGCGACCACACCGTGACGGCAATCGCTGCCGGCGCTGCGGCCGGCGACGCCGGCGGCGGTGTTGATCGGCAGGCGGATGACGCGACAAGCACGGTCGTGACACCCAGGGCGAGGACGACTTTGTAAGACATGACTACCTCTCTCTTCCGATCGCGCGGTCGAGCTCGACAGCGGCGCGGCGCGCGAGCGCGGCGGCTTCCAGCGATCGCAAGCGGGCGTCAATGGCCTGCCGCGTCGCATCGAGCAGTTCCAGGATGCCGAGTTCGCCTTCCTCGTATGCGACCCGTGCAGTGGCCACGAGTGGCTCCGCCGTGTCGGCCACCGCGCGGCGGTACGCCTCGGTCTGCGCCCGTCGCAGCGCGACGGAGGTATGGGCGGTGCGGACGTCGGCCTCGATCTGAAGGCGTAGTGCTTCGGCCTCGGCACGAGCCCGGACCGCCTGGGCCTGAGCATGGACGACGGCGCCATCGCCGCGGTTGAACAGCGGCACACCGAGGTCGACCGAAAACTGGTAACCGTTATGAAGCAACCCGTTGGTCCCGGAACGCTTGAGTCCGGCGCTGACCGTCGGCACCGGTATGCGCAGGCGCTCGGCGGCGCGCCGTTCGGTATCGAACTGGCTCGACGTCAGCTCACGCGCGCGATGGTCAAGCCGGGTGGCAAGGGCCTGTTCGACCAAGGTTTCCGCCGGTGCCAGCGGCGTCTCTGCCTGTAGCGCACCTGCGGCGATCAGCCGGTCGGGCTGTGCGCCGGCGCCCACATAGGTGGCGAGCGCGCCTCGAGCGCCCACGCGCGCGACGCCTGCCGACGCGAGCTCGTGGCGGAGCTCAGCCAGGGCACGGGCGCCGCGCATGCGGTCGTAGGTCGAGCCTTCCCCGGCCTCTTCACGCACGCGGAGCACGTCCACGAGGCGCTCGAGTTCGCCCACGGCCTGCCGCAGCGCAGCCTCCTGCTCCTGTGCCAGGAGGAGTGCTGCGAAGGCGTTGCGAAGTTCCGATACGCGCCGGGCCACGGCGAATCGAACCTCGGCGTCGGCGCTCTCCCCGGCAAGCTGGCCGGCGTCGCGAAGCAGTCCCAGCCGGCCCGATATGGGAATCTCCTGGCGGCCGGCGTAGAAGGTGTCCGAGGTGCCGGCCACGCTTTCCCGGTTGAACGAGAAGCTGGGATTCGGCCATCGCGCGCGATCGACGACTGCGGCGCGGACTTCGTCGACGCGGGCCCGTAGCGCGCGCACCACCGGGTCCTGCGCCAGCAGCCGTTCGATGGCCTGGTCTTCAGTCAGCGTCGACACTGGATTGGCCAGACCGGGCACCTGGGCCGAGGCCGAAACGGCGGCGCACGACAGGAGCGCTCCCGCACACAAGCGGATCGCAAGACGCATGGCGTCACCTCAAAAACGAGATTGCGGGCAAACAAGAACGAGCCGGCCGGCGGCTCAGATGTACAGGCAGGCGAACGTCGGCGGGGCGCGAGGGGAGCGGATTGCGATTAGCGGGGGTGCATGGACCGGCGGCTGGGCGCCATCGGTCGTGGTCCAGCTACGAACGGGCACGCCGAGGGTGCTTTTCGCCAGGATACTGGCGACGGGTATGGGAGACGACCAGTGGGCGGTCGCCGGTGATGAGACAACGGTGTCGCCGAGGAAGACGACGTCCTCAGGTTGTTCCTCGTTCGCGGCGTGGTCCGGTGATGATGCCGCCGGCTCGTGCGTGTGACCGCCTTCGCCGTGCGTGTGCCACAGCGGCCGGGCTGGGTCGCCCGCGTGGTCGCGGTCCTGCGCAACGCGGTGGCCGTTGGCGGCATGCAGATGCGCCTGCGACGTGGTCGTGCCGCTGGCCACCATCGCCAGGACCAGCACACCAGTGCAGAGACGCGCCCACATAGACAGGCATCGTCCGTTGTTCCATGAGGATCTGTCAAGGTCGGTTGACACGGGGCGACCAGCGATAGACCATCACCCTGTGACGCGAAGCCTTCGCGCAGAGCCTGGAGAAGCCATCATGAAGCAGATCATCAGCAGCCTCATCGCGCTAGCAGTCGTCACTGCCCTCCCGCCATCTGTCCTGGCGCATGAAGTGACATACCGAGGCAAGGTTGTGTCACAGGAGACCGGTCGTTACGCGCAGCCGAGCGGCGGCGCCCGCGAGGTGCGGGAGCTTCACGTGACGATCGTGGATGCGAAGACGAAGAAGCCGTCCAATCGCGTGTTCGTCATCGTCGACGCGACCAAAATCTTGCGCGGCAAGGCGGCCGTGACGCTCGCCAACGCGGGCATCCAGAAGGGCGAGGCCGTCGCCGTGGTCGTGGATCACGACAAGCCGGGCGACGAGGCCATCACCATTCGTCTCGAGCCGCGCCCGTGACCGGCTGGGGGTGCCGCTGGATCGACGCTGCCGACCAGGACGTACCAGTGGGTTGCGCCGAGAGGCTCGGTCTGGCCGTACCGTAGCGACGTCAATCCCCGTGCGACGCAACCTTCGCGCATTAGCGGTGGCTCGCCGGGCTAAGGACGGAAATGGCAGCTGGCCGTCAGTGCGGCCTTTCTCTCGGATGCCCTGAGATTGTAACAAGCGCTCAAGGGGTTTGCCGCAATCGTGCGGCAGCCGCGTCACACGAGGTTTCGATCGTGAACTCGGCCATCACGCCGGCGAGCTCGAACGCGATCCGCACCGGGTCCAGCAGGCGGCATAACGCTAGCCGCGTGCCGGCCGCCGCCGCTTGCGTCGCGGCGGCTTGAAGGACACGCAATCCGGCGCTGCTCATGTAGTCCACCCCATCAAGGTCCACCACCATCCGCGGATGCCCGGCCGACAGCTCTTCAGTAAGCAGGTCGGCGAGCCCGGGGGACGCCGCAACGCCAATCCGACCTTTGACGAACAGTATACGGACGCCCTCTCGCAACTCTCGGTGGACATGCAGGGTCCATGGACGAGCTGGTGCGGATGGCCTCGGAGCGGCGGAATTGGTCATGTGTCCCTGAAAACCTGTCATTCGCCCCAGACGTGTTATAACTCACCCCCCAACTGTCACCAACTTTTCCGAGGCTGCCGTGTATTTCAGTCAGGACCCGGAGGACGCCAGCCTCGTCGCCCGGTCGCTCGACGGCGATATGGAGGCCTTTGAAGAGATTGTCAGGAAATACGAGCGCGTCCTGTTCCGGGTCGCCCTGCGGATGCTGGGCGACTACGAGGATGCGCGCGACGCGACGCAGGCCGCGTTCATCAGCACGTATCGGAAACTAAACAGTTTCGACGCGAAACTGAGGTTCTTCAGTTGGCTGTATCGCATCCTGTTGAACGAGTGCCTGAACGCCAGACGCGATCGGCGGCAGTACGACCCACTGACGCCGGAGATGGCCCTGGCCGCGAGTCCGCTGGATGCACTCGAAGCGTCCGAGCGCCGGCAACGGGTGCAGCGCGCGCTGTTGGCGCTGCCCCATGACTACCGCCAGGTGATCGTGCTCCGGCACTTCGCGGAACTGGGGTACGACGAGATCGCTGAAACGCTCGGTATCCCGTCGAAGACGGTGAAGTCGAGACTTTATACGGCCCGCCAGCGGCTCTGCGAGCTGCTGGTTCTCGAGAAGAACAAGTAGATGAACAACTGGGAGAACGACAACTGCGGCGCACGCGAAGGGGTCGAACCCGATCGCCTGGACGACCTGCTCGACGAGCTTAAGGACGCGGACCCCCCGCCTCCAGGCCTCGCCACCGACGTCATAACTCGAATCCGGAACACCGCCAACCCTGTAGACTACCGAACGACTGGAGACACACGTATGTCGAAGAAGGCACTGATCGGACTGTCCGCGGCCGCCGCGGTTCTTATTGTCGTGTTTGCGACGACGGGGTGGCCCCCGACCCTGCCGGGAACCGAGGGCGCCATCGGCGCGGCCAAGCGCCACCAGGCGCAGCAGATGTCCTCGGCCGACGTCAAGCTGGGTGACGCGACCACGCAGGAGTTCCTGCAAAGCGACATCGTCGCGCGGCTGATGGCCGACCCCGCCGCCCGCGCGGCCATCGCCAACCCGGCCGTCCGTTCGGCACTGGCTGATGCCACGGTGCGCGAGGCCATGGCCGATGCCGCGGTCCGCGGTGTGATGGCCGACGCGCGAGTACGAGAGGCGATGGCCGATGCCACCGTGCGCGCCATCATGGCTGATGCGGCCATGAGGGGTGCCCTCGAGAACGCCTCCGCGCGACAGGCGCTGGCGAGAAACGACGCCAGAGCGGCGAAAGCGGCGCTGCGCGAGGCCGCGAGCAACGACGCCGTCAAGAGGGCGGTTGACACGGAGGCAATGATCCGCGCGGTTGACACCGCGGCGATGAAAAAGGCGCTCAGCAGCGAGGCCCTGCGCCGCGCGCTCGACAACGACGCGGTCCGTCGCGCCTTCGACAACGAGGCCGTTCGCCGCGCCTTCGACAGCGAGGCCGTTCGCCGCGCCTTCGACAATGATGCGGTCCGCCGCGCGTTCGACAACGACGCGCTCCGGCGCGCGCTGGAGGGAGAAGCGATGCGCCGCGCCCTCGATAACGCGGCCCTGATGGGCGCGCTCGGTACCCGGGCCGCCGAGCTGGAAGCTCGCGCTGGCGCCGCCGCTCGGTAAGAGCCGGCGATCCGACACGAACGACCAACTCCTGACTCCCAACGTGGGAGTTGGGAGTTGGAAGTTGCCGGTTTGATTTGATAGGGTTACCCGTGCGTCTCCGGCCGGTCGTCCGCCTCCTCGCCGTGCTCGGCGTCCTCGCCGCCTCTCCCGCGTCCGCGCAACTCGCGTCAGTTCAAACCCCGCAGTTCCGCCTGGTCTACTTCGACGGATCTGAAAGCTACCTCGTGCCGCACGCGGCGCGCGCCTTTCTCAACGCGCTGGCCTTCCAGCAGTCGCTGTTTGGCTACCAGCCGTCCGAGCGCATCACGGTGCTGCTGGCCGACTTCTCCGATACCGGCAATGCCGCGGCCGGCGCCGTGCCGCGCAACGTGATGGCGATCCAGATCGCGCCGCTCAACTTTGCGTTCGAGACCATTGCCGCGAACGAGCGGATGACGATGCTGATGAACCACGAGCTGGTTCATGTGATCACGATGGATCAGGCCGCCGGCGCCGATCGCATGTTCCGCCGGCTGTTCCGCGGCAAAGTGACTCCGTCATCGGACCATCCCGAGTCGATCCTGTACTGGTACCTCACCGCCCCGCGGGTGGCGGCGCCGCGGTGGTATCACGAAGGGATTGCGGTCTTTCTCGACACGTGGATGGCCGGCGGCCTCGGACGCGCGCAGGGCGGCTACGACGAGATGGTGTTTCGCGCGATGGTTCGCGATGGCATGACGTTCTACGATCCGCTCGGGCTCGTCTCCGAGGGCGTCAAGATCGATTTCCAGGTGCAGGCGAATGCCTACCTCTATGGCACCAGGTTCATGACCTGGCTGGCGCGGCGCCACACCCCCGAGAAGCTGATCGAGTGGGTGTCGCGCGGCGAGGGCAGCCGCGCGTACTATGCGACGCAGTTCGCCAGCGTTTACGGGATGTCGCTCGAGGCGGCGTGGCGGGCGTGGGAGGCGGACGAACGTGCCTTTCAGCACGCGAACCTCGCGGCAGTGCGGAAGCACCCGATTACCCCCCATGCCGACGTCACCGCGAACGCGCTTGGATCGGTTTCGCGGGCGTTCTATGACCCGGATACGGGCTCGATCTACGCCGGTGTGAATTTGCCGGGCGCGGTTTCGAGCATCGCCCGGATTTCAGCAAAGACCGGCGCCATCGAACGGCTCGCCGACATCAAGGGCCCGCTGATCTACACCGTGACGTCTCTGGTGTGGAACCCGTCCGATCGCCACCTCTACTACACGACCGATAACGGCGCGCACCGCGATCTCGTGCGGCTGGACC
>JBBQSP010000017.1:0-65626 GCA_038213735.1 Vicinamibacterales bacterium
GCCCATGCACCTCGTAAATCCCGTGGAAAAACAACGTAACTGCGAACGCAGACTACGCTCTCGCCGCTTAATACCGGTGAGCGATCAACTTGAGAGCGCCTACGGCTCGGGATTGATCGTCATTTAGTAGGCTGGCTGCCATGTTCCGCCTTGAGGCGTGGTAGCGAGACACATCGGGGATGGCGGCCGGGGCTTTTGGCTCCGTTTCTAACCGGTCGCGACACGAGAACGGAGA
The DNA here is from genome assembly GCA_038213735.1 of Vicinamibacterales bacterium. Classification (GTDB taxonomy): domain Bacteria; phylum Acidobacteriota; class Vicinamibacteria; order Vicinamibacterales; family UBA2999; genus 12-FULL-67-14b. The sequence goes on from JBBQSP010000017.1 coordinate 236, forward strand.
CACGCACGTAGGGGTCTGCGACGACGTGTTCTCGGACGCGGGTTCAACTCCCGCCGCCTCCACCACTTTTCTTCGTTTTTGCTCAGCATTGTTCGCGATTTCTCGTTGCGTTCCCGCCGCCTGCGGAAACAAGCGCGTCGGTTGTGTCCACCTTTATATGTTGTTCATTATTAATGAACATGATAATAATAGGAACATGACCGCGCCCGCGCGTCCGCCCAACCTCGTTCTGTACCACCCATTTCTTGAGAAGTGGATGCCGAAGGCCACGATCCGTACGCACGCGAAGCTCCTAGACCGCTTTGACGGCGTGATCACGTGGAAGAAGGCCGATCGGATCGTTCGCTACCTTGTCGAAGAGAAAAGGCACCTCCGCCACCAGGACATTGGCGTCGTCGTTGATCAGCTAAACCGACATCGGACGGGTCTACCTCCCGACCACATTGGCGACCGGCTCCTGCTGCTCGCGCCGCACGTCCGCACACAACAAGCTGCGGCCCTGGAACGCGCCGACATCGATTACCTCGATCTCGCAGGCAACGCTCACCTGCAGGCTCCGGGGTTGTTCGTTCACGTGGAAGGCCGCCAGCCACCCAAGGAACCGGCCCCTGCGCCAGGCCGACCGCAGAAGGGTTGGATCAAGACAGTCATGGCCATCCTCATCCGTCCCGAACTCGCCGAAGCGCCGTACCGCGTTCTTGCGGAGCAAGCGGATGTGGCCCTTGGTACCGTCGGCGGCTGCATGACCGACCTGGCTGTTCGCGGGCTTCTACTCGACGGCAAGGACGGTCGAAGAGTCGGTGACCGTCAGGCACTCACTGCGTTGTGGGTGCAGGCCTACGTCGAAGGACTTCGCCCTAAACTGAAAGAGCGACGACTTCAGGTTCGCGCTGACGGAAAGCAGGACATCTGGCAGCGTCTGCAGACGGTAATGGCCGAACACGCGCAACCATGGGCGCTCACTGGTGCTGACGCCGCCGAACTGCGAACTCACTTCTTTCGAACGGAGGAGACAGAGATCTACGCACCGCTTCGGGCGCTCGACGATCGCGGTGCGCAGAAGACTCTTGTCGCCCAGCCTGCCGAACGTGACGGGAATCTGCTCGTCATCGAACCGCCCGGTCCACTGGCGATGCCGGGCGAGCCCGATCACGGTCTTCCCGTTGCTCCTGATCTGCTGGCCTACGCTGAACTGCGTTATCGCGGTACAGAACAGGCGCTAGAAGCGGCCGAGTTGCTCTTGCCCAACGTCCTGAACCATGCCACGAATTGAGCCGAGCCTGGTTCCCGTCGTGATCGATCTGGAGCGCGGGCTGCGCGAACTCGGAATCCCGTTCGGCATCGTCGGCGCCCTAGTGCCAGAACTCCTTCTGGACGCGCGACCGCGCCGGATGACCAACGACGCTGATGTAACCGTCACCGTCGACAACCTCGCAGACTTCAACGCCCTCAAGGACCGCCTTGCCGCGTATGGCTTTACACGAACGCGCGTGCCGCACCGGATGCAGCATCGAGACGGAGGGTTGCTGGACCTTCTTCCGTTCAGCGCGACGATCGCTCCGAATGGGCGTCTACAGCTCGAAGACGGTGTCGTCTTTAACATGGCCGGCTTCAGCCACGTCGTTCCCAACGCAGTGTCCACTCAAATCGAAGGGGGGCCGATTCTCCCGCTGGCGCCGTTGCCACTCTACGCGTTATTGAAACTCGTCGCCTTCAGCGACCGCAGGGCAGCCAAAGATCTCGGCGGCGTCCTTCACTGCCTGGAGCACTATCTCGAAGACGACGAGCGGAGATACGGTCTTGACCACGGCAATGAGGGCGTGCCCTTCGAGTACACCGGCGCTTACCTGCTCGGCACTGATGGACAACGATTTCTCGACGCTGCCCTGAGCAATACCGTGCGGTCCGTCCTCGCTCGCTTCGACGAGCCCGAGGCCGATGTCGTCGGAATTGCAGCTGGCGAAAGGAGACGGGACTTAATCGAAGACCAGCATCGAGCCGAAATCTTCGAACTCTTCCGTTGGTATCGTCTCGGGACCGGCTTGTAGGCTCTGGCCGTCTGCGCGCCAGTCTTATTCGAACAGCTTACGCGTTAGGTCGATCGCGCGCGCGCCATATAGGCTGCGGCTTCTGGTGCGGCCGAAGCTCACCTCTGACATTCGCGAACGTTCGTCGGCGATGTCCGCGGCGGGAACACCGACCAGAGCCAGCATCTGGCACACGGCGTCAGGAAACACCGAAGGCTGTTATTCTGCCGCTCGGAGGAGTTCATGAGTAGAGAGATCCTAGTAGCCGTTGTATTCGCGTTGGTCGCCGCTCATCAAGGCGCGGCTTCTGGGCAGGGCAGTGCGGCGGCCGAACCGACGGCGTCTGACGGTCTGCTGCTCATCGCGTCGATGGACGAATCGAAAGTTGACGTCATTGACGAGGCCACCTTGACGACGGTGGCAAGCCTGAACACCGGGAAGAATCCCCACGAAGTGCGCGTCGCGCCCGATGGCCGGAACGCGTACGTGGTAGCCGGCCGGACCATCACCGCCATCGACATCCCGAAACGCACCGTGAGAGCCACATTCGATCTGGGCGAGTTCTCGGCGCACGACGTGCGCATCAGCCGTGATGGCCGACGGCTCTGGGCGGCGTGCGCCGAGACCCAGACGGTGGTTGAGTTGGACACGGACAAGGGCACCGTGCTGAACCGCTATCCGACCAACCGGGATGGTGCATGGTTCGTCGAGGTGACCCCAGACGAGTCGAAGCTCTATACCCCCAACCTCGAAGGCACGAGCGTGAGCGTGATTACCCGCACCAGCGCGACCGTCAAGGTGCTGCCGCTCGACTTCCGAGCGTATGGCATCGACGTTACGCCGGACGGCAAGCTCGTCCTGGTAAGCGGGCGCGCGGTGACGGTCGTCGACACCAGCACCGACGATGTCGTACGCTCCATCGCCACCACGCCACCCGCCACCGGCCGCATCCGAATCACGCCCGACGGCCTACGAGTCGTCGTCGCCATGCAGAAGTCGCTCGCCGTGTTCGAGATCGCCAGCGGGCGGTTGATCCGCGAGATTCCACTGCCCGCCGCTCCAAAGGTACTGACACTCTCTGGCGACGGCCGACGCGCCTACATGACGAACCCCGACGCCCACTCCGCCACCATCGTCGAACTAGGCGATGGCCGGGTGACGACATTGCCGACCGGGAAACGTCCGGATGGAATTGCCTGGGCGCCGAAGTCGCTGGGAAGCCAGTAGGGGCTTCCCGACCGAGCACCCTCAACGAGCTCAGAACCGGTGCGTGTAGAGCACTTTGCTGGCCGCGCGCCGATCCAGGGTGTCGAATCGGTTCTCCAGGGGGTTGTCCACCCAGTTCTGGTTGTAGACGAAGTACAGGTCGCTGCCCGGCTTGACGATCCAGCGGTGCTCGGCGCACATCATCTGCCAGGCGCCTTCCATCTGCCGAATGCTGAGCGTAACGTCGTCGTTCATGCGCGGGCCACTTAAGGCGCACACTATAGCAGATGCTATCAGCGCGTGAAGGTCCTTTCAGCAAAACTGGCGCCCCACCCAATTTCGCAAAGCGAAATTGGTGGAGGCGGCGGGAGTTGAAACCTTAGGGGACGATTTTCTTAAGCCCGCTAGCTACCGAAGCCGCGGCGCACCCAGTTTCGCGAGCGTCAGTACCTGCGCCTTGGTTGTCGCGTTGCCTCCATCATTGCGAGCAAAGCCAAGGGTCAGCTCATGCGGGCCCACACGGACGTGGATGCGCTGATTGCCCCAGAAGTAGGCTTCATCGCCAACGCCGGCCTGCACCTCCGCTTGGACCCCCACGAGCTCGCGAACCTTTGCGAAGGTCTTCGCGTCCGTTGGCCCCACGGCAACGTGGACCCAGCCGCCATCGGATGACCGAAACCGGCACTCTGTACCCTCCGGCACGGCCTGCGGTTCGCCGTCACGAATTCGAGCGCCGGTGACACCCGAGAGCTCTTGCGGGGTGAACAGTGAACACGCGGTGGCGCCTGTGCTCGTGGCGCCACGACCGCCCTGGGCAACGGCCATAGGGGTGGTCGCGTGTAACGGCATGGTTGCGATGAGCGCAAACGTAGTAACAACGGACATTGTGGCTCCTCTTGATTATCCCAGGTCAGCTAGTGCATTGATTCGGACCGGCCAACCGGACCATGCTTAACTCCCGCCGCCTCCAACATATCTTCATGCGCGACTCACTGCCGCACGAGCTCGACTCGACGATTGCGCGCGCGACCTTCGGGTGTGTCGTTGGTGTCTTTCGGAGCGGCGGCGCCGAAGCCGGTCGATACCAGGCGATCTGCCGCAATGCCAAAGCGGTTGATCAACGTCGTTCGCACTGCCTCACTGCGTTTGCGTGACAGCTGCAGATTGTAATCGCCGTTGCCGCCGACGGTGTCAGTGTGGCCGGCGATGCTCAGGCGCCAGTCCGGGTGCCGCTTTAATACGCTGTCGATTTCCTTCAACACCGGTTCCGACTCAGGCCGTATTTCATCGCTGTTGAAATCGAAATAGATGCCGTAGACGTCGACTTTGTTGTTGTCCAGGAGTCCTGCTTCGAGTGCGCCGCGGCCATCGACTGCGGGATACGTAATCTTGTCGTACTGCACACGGAACTCGTAGCCGTCATCTCGAGACCGGACGTCGATCAGCAGCGGGAAGCGCTCATCATCGAGCACGAGCGCGGAGCCTTGCATCTCGGCTCGAGTCCCCCGGTTCCAGCTCTGGAGCGTGCCCGCCAGTTCGATGACCGGCAGCGCCACCGGCTGGTCGTTGACGATCACCGTCGCCGTGCGGGTGCCCTGGACCCGCAATTCGCCCTTGTCTTCAAGATCGAGTGGTCCCGGTCCATTTGCGGACAACTGGACGTAGTGATACGGCAATCGCTGCTCACGCTTCAGTTGCTGAAACTGTTTAGTGGACAAAGTGAACGCCGTTGCGCCAGTGATTACTTCGGGCTCCTCTTGCCCGGACGCGTTGATCACTTTCACGGCGCCGTATTGCGTATGCAGCATGCCAGCGCCACGCAGATCCGCGCGACACACGCGACGCGTCCAACTCTGCTTACGCCCCGGGCGATTGCAACTCATCGTCGTCAGGATGTCCGCATCGGTCACCTTCGCAATCTGCAACAGGCACTCGTACTCCTCGTCGCGGTTCGGCCGCCACAATGACGCGAGTGTCAGACCTTCCCTGAGTGGAACGGCGGCTTCTGCCTGGGCGGCGATCTCGTCTGCGGCGTCGGCAGGCGCCGGCGGACAGTCGCCGCCGGCGACGAGGCCCTCGGGAAGATCGCCCCCGCGGTGGTCCAGCCCAAGCGCCTCGGCGAGACCTTTGAGTGCGAAGGACGGCGCGTCCTCGGCCTCAGACTCCACGGCGTCAGGCTTGCTGGATGCCGATTCGAAGATCGACTGCGGCGTGGGCGTTGATACCGTCGGCGCCGTGGCGTCAGCAGGCGCGCTCGTTGCGACATTGGACGGCTCAGACGACCGACAACCCGCAAGGCTGAGCAGGAGACAAGCGAAGAATGAAGCGGGGGAGGGTCTCCTCACCTCAATGTCCGCACGATGAAAAGAAGGCCGCGTCACCGACGCCCGTAACCCGCACCCAGCGGCTGTCCGGTGATTGACGCATCCGGTCTACAGAGACCGTCGCAAATGGATCGATCATGATGCGAAGACTAGACTTCGCCACCGGCGAGAGACCAGCTGCCTGTGCGGGTAGGTAGGCGCTCCTTCACCTCGCAATCAAGCCGCGCGACCGAATGAGGGGATCGGCAGGGGATTGGGGCGTTATGCAGCAGAGCCATGCCGAAATCCATCATCACCACGATCCTGATCGCCGCGCTGATGCCAATTGCCGCACCTGCCCAGGTGCCGTCTTCTCCGCGCGTGCCGCTGCGAACCGGCCTCACCATCGTCACCGCGCTCAACCAACCCGAGCAGGGCGACTACGAGTCGATTAAGCGGTTCGTCGACGTCAACGACAAGACCGCGCGGCTGCGATACTCAGCCGAGGTGCCGGATTCGGGTGATGACAATCCCTTTGCCGGCCTCCTGGGTGGCGGCCGTCAGACCAAGCCGTCGCCAGATTTGACTGGCAGGAAGACGCGCACGGTTAACACGATGCGCACGGTCAACCGGGTGGATCTGGAGAACGCAACCGACTACCGGTGGAACTACAACGAACAGCAACCCGAGGCGTTCGCAGGCAGCACCGCCGTCGGTGTATCGCGGAAAGTATTGAATGCGCTCAAGACGAAGGGTGAAGCCGACTTGCGGGTGCCCGAGGGCGGCATTGCCGGCGCGCTGGGCAGTCTTCTCGGCGGGTTGTTCTCGTCGCCGGAGGTCGATTCGGCGACGATGAGGCAGGGGACCTTGAAGCGGGTGGAGGGCAAGCCCGTCCCGTTCAAGGTCATTCTCAACGACGAGCCAGTGGAGTTAATGGCGATTCACGCGCGCGGACAGCTGGGCGAGGATCCTGCCGAATTCTGGATCCTCGATGATGGCGACAATCCGTTGGCGCTGAAGTGGGAAGTGGCAGGCGCCCGGCTGCAAGTGATCCGGCTGTCCTATCCTGAGAACGTCCTCTTCACTACGAAAGAAGCCGGTCCGGCCGCGGCCGCAGCGCCGGCCGTGAACGCCGCCGCCGGCACCGCCAAGCGTATCGAGGAGGATCTCGCCAAAGACGGCCGTTCGATCATTTACGGCATCTACTTCGATTTTGCGAGCGATCGAATCAAGGAGGAATCCGAGCCGGTGCTGTCCGAGATCGCACAAGTGTTGCGGACGAATCCGACCTGGAACCTGAACGTCGAAGGCCACACCGACAGCATCGGCAGCGATGCCGATAACCTCGACCTGTCGCGGCGTCGCTCGGCGGCCGTCAAGCAGGCGCTGACGGCGCGTTACAAGATTGAGCTCAAACGGCTGCAGACGTCGGGCTATGGCGAATCGCGGCCGAAGGATCGCAACGACACGATGGAGGGGCGGGCGCGCAATCGCCGGGTCGAACTGGTCAAAGGCTGATCAGGATCGACCGTTCAATAACCACGGCAGCATCTTCAGCGCCCACCTATCGTCTTCCGACGATGCAGTTGGGAACGAGACCGAGGATGCCAACCCCGAAGTGACACTTCCCAGGGAACGTGCGGACCACCCCAACGTTGTCTTCGGTGAGACCCGCCTCCACCATCGCTCTACCGGCCGCATCCGACAGTTCCAACACGCCTCCACCGGCTAACGCTGAGATCGTTCCAACATCGAAACCTGCGCGGTTTGCGACCGCTACGGTCGCGCCTCGCCTCGCTTCGAAACTCATCCTGACCTTAGTAGTGCCGGCAGCATCGCTAATCAACATCACTCCGGACCCGGCTGCGGACTGGCCAATGCCCGCCACCATCTTGTTCGCAGGGCCATATACCTGCAGACTGTAGTGGCCGTCCGCGCGGCGTCCCAGGTCGACTCGAGCCTCGCCTTTCTCCTTGATCACCAGATGTGAGCGAGTGCCTTGCGCGGCGATCGTCGCTTCGCGATCGCCCGTGGCCGAGTTCGTTTGCAGGAGGCCGCCGGAGAAATCGGTCTCTATCCATACGACGAGTTTCGCGTCCTGGTTGTAGAACGCGACGTTCTGCTCGTCGATGCGCATCAGTCGCGTGCCCTTGTTCGTCACCACTGCGAATGGCGCGCGCACCCGGCGCCCGCGCAACGTCCCCATGCGGTCTCGATACTCCAGGTCTTTCAGCCGGCGTTCGAGCGTCTGCATCCGGTCGTCGTCTTCTTCGCAGTCCTTCTCCTCCGGAACATCGACGTTGATGCGAACGCGCCGGTCTCCTGGCGCGCAGGGGACGGCCTCACCAGTCATGCGCAGCGTGCCGTCAGCGGCGGCGCAGGTATGCACGGTGACGGATCTGGCGGCGATGACGTCCTGGCGAGACGCGATCGCCACCAGCGCGACGACCGCGCCACACGCAAACGCCGACAGCGTTCCAGCCAAGCTGTTTCGTGTCATGGTTTCTTGCCCTCGATGTAGCTGGCGGGCAGAGGAAGAAACATGATTCCGTGCTGGAATGCGCCAGGGCCGGCACGGACCGCGCCCACACCGGTGGGAAATACCTCAGCGTTCACCATCGGTTCTCCGGTGTTGTTCGTGAGCTGCAAGAACCCCGATTCCGCGGCACCTGTGCCGGACAACGTCACCACCGGCAGGGCCGCGGAGTTGAACACCTGGACGATGCCAGGTCCGTCCCCGCCTTCGGAGTGCAGTGCAATGCGGGTCCGGCCCAAGGCATCAAAGATCAGCGCGATGCCCGAGCCCTCCTTCGTCGATCCCAAACCCGCGGCGAGTTTGCCGCCCTCGTTGAATGTCGACAGCCCATAATTACCGCTCACTCGGCGTCGTCCGAGCTCCAACCTGCGATTGGAGTTCGCGGTCACCATCAAGTCCGCATTGTCGCCCCACGTAGAGAGCGTCGTCTCGACACCTGATAGTCCGGTCGCGCCTGTCGGCGGGCCAATCGAGGACAGGGTCAGCTCTCCGCCCCCATCCCGTGCCGCGATGGTGGCAATGCGAGCGCCCGTGTCATCGAAGAACTTGGTCAGCGCCGGCAGGTTGCCGCCCTGCGACTCGTCGACCGAAAAGACGATCGTGCCCCGATCGTTGACGACTTCGAATGGGGCGGTGACTGTCCCGGAATCACCGGCTTCGCCTTTTGCCTCCAGACCGGCAACCCGTTTACGGAGACCGGCGACCTCAGCTTCCCGCTCCTTCTGGCATGGCTTCTCGATCTCGGGCGCCTTCAGGGCGACGCGTCGTTCCGCAGCGGCGCACGACGCTTCCCCGGTAACGAGGCGCATGACGCCTTCGTCGTTCACGCACACCTCCACAGGTCCGCTGTCGTCCTGGGCCCAAAGGTTGCTATCGAAAACGAGCGCATTGACGGTGACAATCACCGCAACGCCACACGCGAAGGCCAACAGCTGCTTCTTGATGGTCATCGTTCGGTCCCAATCCCTGAATCACTCACGGCACAATGGGCGTGCAGGCGGGCGGCGAGGAGCTGCCGCACCCGAGAAAGAACCCCCCGGGCAGGCCCGACTTCGGAATCAGGGCAAGTCCCGGTCGGGGTCCGGCCATGACAATGCCGTACCGGTTGCCGACATGCCCCATCTTCACAATCGCGCCTTCATTCGAATCGATCTGAAGCATGCCGCCACCAATGGCTTGCTCCATTAGGGAAATCGCCGCGTCGTTCACGCCCTCGACATGCACCGTGGCGCGGTCACGGGGAATACTGAGCGTGTGCTTCACTTGGCCATCGAGCGTACCAAGCAGCAGCGTGCCCGGACCGTCTTTTGACACGCCGAAGCCGGCGATGACGCCGTTACCGGACGGCACGCGGAGCGACGAGCCGCCGCTGTCGTTGCCGGACAGAATCAAGCGTGTCAGGCCGTCTTCAACGAACTGCATGCTGCCAGTGGTGCTGGTGGCGCTCATCGAGGCGTCGGCCAGGCCGGACGTTACCGTGAAGTACCCGCCGCCCGCCGAACTGCCGAACTTAGCCTTGGGCACGCCGGCTTTGTCGAAGACGCGAACGCCGTCCTGCGACACGACAAACACCGGCACCTCGTCGTCGTTGACCACTTCGAAATACGGAGCGCGTTCGAGCGCGTTAATTCTGGCCTCGAGCTCTCGCAACGCCGGGTCGGCGCTTGAATCGGCCGGTTTCTCATCGGGCCCACAGAGTGGGCACTCGTCTTCGAGTGCAAGGTTGATGAGCCTCTGACCAGGGGGGCACGTGTCGGCCGTCGTCGGCTTGTGGAGGATGCGGTCGGGCGCCACGCAAACAACGACCACGGTCATTGACTCCGTCGGCGCGGCCTGTGCCGCAGCCGGTGCGCCCTGTCCCGATGTCGCGCCCGCCGGAGTAGAATTCTGTGGAGCCAGCGCGTACCAAACTCCGGCCGACGCGGCGGCCGACGTCGCAGTCGCGAGGGCTACGATCATCGTTCGGATGGTCATAACAACGAACACGATACCGATCCGAAACAGCGATGGACACCTGCGTAGACGGGTAGGTCTGCAGGGCGCGACCACAAGGTGCCGGGTAGCTACCGGCGTTGAACAGGGGGCGTGCCGATGACGGCCGACAGTACTCTCAGCGATTTGCCGGCCTCGAGGTTTGCGAGGGCGGCAAACAGCAACACCAGCAGCGTCAGGGTGCCCAGGCCGCCCGCGAGACCCGCTGCGGGCATCGCCAGAAACTCCGGGGCCGCGATCGACGCGAGGCGGCTGGCGATCATGGTGAATATCGCGAGAAAGGCAATCACCAGCGGATGCAGTTGAAGCTGCGCCTCGATTCGCGTACCACCAGCGGCCTGCGACAACTGGCCCCTGATCACCGGATTGAAGGAGTTGCGTCCTTTGACGATGCGCATCATCTGAAACCGGCCGCTGGCGAAGGTGCCCTGGAAATGCTCGGTGCGGCGATCGAGGAACGGTCTTGCCGGCGGGGTGATGTCCTGCTGCAAGCGGTGAGTGACCTCTTCCGGCGTGAGCGAGGTGTCGAATGTGACGCTGCGGCCCGGGAAGAACAGATCAATCATGAAGGTGTCCGACAGGTAGCGCCCGAGAACCGCGCAAAAGGCCTCAGTGAGGGGAATCGGCAAGTGGATCGGCGCGTCGAGCTCGTTCGCCAGTAGGAAGCCGGCCGACCGGTTACGGCGCCAGCCGCTGCATCGCCGTCGCGGCAAGCTTGATGGCATCACCGCGCGTCGCGCGCGACGTCCGGTAATGCACCTCGAGCAGCTTGTCACCTTTTACAAACAGCAGCGCGCCGTTCATGCCCACTTGCGCGGCGTCCCAAGGGCCTTTCATGACGGTTATTCCTTCTTTGGGCATGACCAGTCCCACCAGCCCGCCGATGCCTTTCTCCATCTTGAAGCTGTCACCGCCACCACTCCACGTCGGCGAGATCGCGAACACATGGTGGCCGGGCGTGAAGTAGGAGCAGGCGAAGCCCTTGCCGTGCGCCAACGCCGGCCAATTCGAGGATGAGCGGTACGGCTCCATCGACAGCGGCCCGAGGACCGCTTCCACTTCGGCCCTGGTGAGGAGGCTGCACGCATCACCGACGGTTCCGAGTTGAATGATCTGATAAGGGTTCGTGACCGCGAATGGCAGATCGGGGATGTTGTCGCGCACGCGCTCAGCGAGCGCGCGCATCTGCTCCCTTGGGACGTCGTGACTTCGCTTGGACGCTGACCTGCACGTGTCCGACGCGAGCCGTGAAACTGTACGGAATCCTGCGCACGTCGTCCCAGTCGGTCGCGGCCTTGACCGTCGCCGGCGCCGGCTGAACCTCGTTTCCGCCGATGCCCATCATCTGCTTCGCCATGGCATCCATGGCTTGCTCGCCGACCACTTCTCCCCTGACGTCCACGCTCACGCTGACGGCATACGAGCGCGGATCCTGCTGCACGGCAAAGAGTGACCCAGGGGCGGTGAGCTCCGGATCGGGTTGTCCGAACTTCTCGGCGAGCTTTTGTTGCAGATCTTTGGCCTGCTGGCGCTTGGCAGCGACGGCTTCAGGCACTACGAATGTGTAGAGGCAACCGCTTTCCTTTCGTGGCGGCTCCGCGAGTTTTCCCATGACCGCCTCGACGTCGGCGGTCGTAATCCACTCGCACGGGTCCTGCGGCTCCGCTGCCGTGCGGATCGATGGCGTCCACTCTTCTGTCGGTCGGCCTGCATCCGCGGGCTTGCCGCCGTCGGCCGTGCCGCTCGCGCCTGGATCCTTGGCGCCAGCCCCACCGCCGCACGCCGCAACTACGAGTGACAGCGACAAGGCGCCAGCAAGTCTCTTCATGGAAGACATCGTATGGACGGCGCGGTCGCACAGCCAGCTACCTGCGCAGGTGGGTTCCCGCGAAGCTACCCAGCGATGTAGCTGCGTAACACGGCTGTGCTTGGGTACGATGACGACCTGTGGACAGCCGTGAAATCTCGGTTGCGGCACGACCGACATACCGTAAGATGGCGCCGATGGCCCCCGAGCGCTGGCAACACCTCGAGGATCTCTTTCACGCCATGCTTGCGCTGCCGCCAGAGGGGCGGCGGGCCGCGCTTGCGGCCGCCTGCGGCGACGATACTGAGCTGATCGCCGAAGTCGAACGGCTCCTCCACGCCAACGCACAGGCCAGTGCGTTCGTTGGCGATGCGGCGGCGGGAATCCAGCACATGGCCGCCACGGTCCTCCCTGAATCGGGTCACATCGGACCGTATCGCATCGTGCGCGAACTGGGCCGCGGCGGCATGGGGACCGTCTTTCTCGCCGAGCGCGACGATGCGCAGTTCACGATGCGCGTCGCCATTAAACTCATCAAGCGCGGCATGGACAGCGACGCCGTCCTCGAGCGCTTTCGACACGAGCGTCAGATCCTCGCGGGACTCGAACACCCGAACATCGCGCGACTTCTGGACGGCGGCACCAGCAGCGAGGGCCTTCCGTATTTCGTGATGGAGTACGTCGATGGTCTCCCTGTCGACGAATATTGCAGGACCCATCGCCTCTCTATCCACGAGCGGCTAGACGTCTTTCTGCAGGTATGCGCGGCGGTGACCTACGCGCACCAGCACCTGGTGGTGCATCGCGATATCAAGCCGTCGAACATCCTGGTGACCTCGGATCGCGTGCCGAAGCTGCTCGACTTCGGCATCGCCAAGCTCGCCCAAGCGTCCGATGACGCACCGGGGGCCGTGACGGCGTTAGCCGCTCAGGCGATGACGCCACAGTATGCGAGTCCTGAACAGCTCCGCGGCGGGCGCGTAACGACGGTCTCCGACGTCTACGCACTCGGCGTGCTGCTGTTTGAGTTGCTCGCCGGTGAACGCCCGTACGATGTCACGGGAAAAACGGCTGACGAAGTCAGCAAGATCGTCGCGAACACTGAAGCTGCGAAGCCGAGCGTCGTGGCTGCGCGCCGCGGAGACCCGGCAGCCGCGAGATTGCGCGGGGATCTTGATGCGATCGTGCTGACCGCGATGCGGCGCGATCCCGCCGAACGCTACGAGTCGGTGGCGCTCCTGGCCGAGGATGTTCGCGGTCACCTGACCGCGCGGCCGGTAATCGCGCGCGGAGATTCGTTCACCTATCGAGCCACCAGATTCGTGAGGCGTCGCAAGATCGGCGTCGCCGCGGCGGCGGCGGTTCTGCTGTCGCTGGTCGGCGGCGTGATCGCCACCAGCTGGCAGGCACAAGTCGCAAGGGCAGAGCGGGCCCGCGCCGAACGGCGATTCACGGACGTCCGCCGCCTGTCGACGTCGTTCCTGTTCGATTTCCACGACGCAATCGCCACGCTCCCAGGATCGACACCGGCTCGGCTGCTAGTCGTCAGCAAGGCGGTCGAGTATCTCGACAGCCTTGCCAGCGAAGCCGGCGACGATCGCGACCTCCAGAAGGAACTGGCCGCGGCGTACGATCGCGTTGGCGACGTGCAGGGCAATCCAGGCGCCGCGAATCTCGGTGACATCGACAGCGCCATCAAGAGTTATCGGAAGGCCGAAGCCATCAGGCGCACCCTGGCGGCCGGCGCCTCGGATTCGCTGCCCGCGCGACTCGACCTGGCGACCAGCACGATGCGAATCGGCTACGCCGACTTCGCGCGAGGCGCGGTGAAGGACGCCGTCGTCAGATTTCACGAGGCACTGGCCACGCGTGAGGAGGCCTATCAGGCGGGTGTGCCGTCGCCGTCGGCGGCCCGGGCAGCGCTCGCCGAAACGACGGCGCGTCTGTGTACCACGCTGATACCCATCGGGGACCTGCCGGGCGCCATCGCCAACTGCAAGCGCAACTTGTCGCTAACCGAAGAACTGCTCCAGGCAACGCCGGACGATCATCCCATCCTCGTGATGCACGCCGTCAACGCCACCGGGCTCGGCAACGCGTTGCGTCTCAACCGACAGCTCGACGATGCGGCCGCAACTCTAACGGAGGCGATTCGCCGTCACGAGGCGTTGCTCGCGAGTAAGCCGCTCGATGCAGAAGTCCGGCGACGGCTCGCCGTGTCGCACACCTATCTGGCGAACGTTTACATCGACATGAAACAGCCTGAACAGGCGAGCGAGGAGTTTGGCCTGGCGATCGCCGAACTCGGCGCGCTTGCGAAGGCCGATCCGGCGAACGCGCGCATTCGCATGGAGCTGTCGTACATGTTGAACCAGCGCGTCCGCATCCTGGTGGCCACCGGACGCACGGCCGAAGCGCGCCACGACGCGCAGCAGGCACTGGCGCTTCTGCGCGCCGGCACCGAGCAGCCCGGCGCCGGTGGCGAAGCATTCAATGAATACGCCTGGGCCCTTGTCAGTACCGAAGTTGCAGCGATCCGCGATCCGGGTCTGGCGCTTCAATTCGCCAACCGCGCAATCGAGAAGGCAGGCTCTCCGAATCCGGTCTACCTCCACACCCTTGGCTGGGCCCTCTACCGGCTCGGCCATAGAGATGAGGCAGTAAAAGCCCTGGAACAGGCGCTAAAGACGCTGCCGCCTGCGGCTTCAGGGCCGGCGGTCGGCTTGCGCCGCCAGATTGAGGCCGACCTGATTACCTTCAAGGGCCCATGAGGGGTTGCGGCCCACCATCGTGCGTTACCAGATGAGGCTCGATTCGCATGATGGACCGCATCGACTTACCCGATTACCGACTGACTCCCCAGGAAACCCGCGTGCTCACGCTGCTCCTGCACGGTCATCACAAGAAGACCGCCGCCGACGCCATGGGCGTCAGCGTCAACACGGTCTCCTTCCACTTGAAGAACGCGTACTGCAAGCTGGGCGTGCATTCGAAAACGGAAGCGGTGGTCAAGGGACTGCTTGAAGGGCTGCTCATTCCGGAGCAGGTCGCGGCGCACCAATCGACGGCCGGGTAGCTATCTGCCGGCCATGGCGCGGTAGAGCCATGCCCGCGCGAACTTCCAGTCACGCTCGACGGTGGCGACCGACAGGCCGAGATTCTCGGCAATCTCCGTAGTGGTGAGACCGCCGAAGAATTTCAGCTCGACGATCCGGCCTTTGCGCGGATCGGCCGACGTCAGGTCGTTGAGCGCTTCATGCAGGTCGAGGAGGTCGAGCTCGGGTGCGCCGATTCCCTCCCCTGCGAGGGTTAGCGGCACGTGTTCGGCGCCGCCGCCGCGCTTGTCGGCGACGCGATCCCGCGCGTGGTTGACCAAGATACGCCGCATCATGACCGCGGCAAGACCGATGAACTGCGCGCGGTTGTTCCAGTCGATTTGCCGCTGATCGACTAGCCGCACGTAGGCCTCGTGCACGAGCGCCGTCGGTTGCAGTGTATGGCCCTGCCGCTCGCGGCTCAGGTAGCTGGCGGCCAGTCGCCGCAGCTCGGCATAAACGACTGGCAGGATGCTGTCTGGTCCGTCGTCTGAAGGGCTGTCCATGCGTCCGGAGAACCGAGTTTATCACTCGGCCGTGCGTTACTTCTGAGTGAAAGGAGACCATCTATGCGCATGATCACGTTGCCGCTCGTCGCCTGCCTGGCCGCTGCGAGCCCCGCCGTGGCCCAGCCAGCCAAACCCGCGACTGGCAAACCCGCGATTCGGGCGTGCGAGGTGCTGACGCGAGACGTGGTGGCGAAGTTCGACACCGGGAACCCGAAAATGCGCGACCTGATCCCTCGCAACGAAGAGGCCATCGGGGCGCACGGGTCGTCGTGCGACGATGGCAGCATCCTCGTCCAGATCGATCCGTTCCTTAATTCTGAGGCGTATCGCAAATCGCCGCCCAAGGGTTGGCAGACGGTCTCAGGCGTGGGAGACGCCGCGTATTTCCACAACAACCGCGATCGCTATGCCGAACTGATGGTGTGGAGCGGGCGGCATCACTTCACGATTCAGTTGAGCGTGCCCGACGGCCGGACCGCGGAAGCGGTCAAGCCCAATACCATCGGGATTGCGACTGCGTTGATCGCGAAGCTCAAGTCGATGTAGCGGCACGCTCGGCATCGCGAGCAGGTGGTTTCGCCGGTGTTACTGCCGCGTCAGTTCGACGCGCCGGTTCTGTGCGCGGCCCTCGGGGGTCTCGTTGGTGGCTTTCGGTGCGCTCTCGCCGTGGCCGTCTGCCACCAAGCGGTCGCCGGCGATCTCGAAACGCCTGACGAGGGCGTCGCGTACCGCGGCACTGCGTCGCTTCGACAGCTCGAGATTGGCCGCCTGGCCGCCGAGGCCATCCGTGTGTCCCTCGATGCGCAGCTTCCACGCCGGGTTGTGCCGCAAGGTGTCGGCGATCTCCTTGAGGATGCGTTCCGACTCTGGTCGAATCACCGCGCTCGCAAACCCGAAGTAGATGCCGTAGACGGCGGTGCTGCGGCGTTCGGTGAGATCACGCTCGATGCTGGCGGCGGGAAAGTCCAGCTTCAGGATTCGCGAGTTTCTCGTCTCATCCCGCCAGCGAAGGATGATCGGATTGCCCGGATCATCGAGGACGAACAGTTCCGCGCTGCGTCGGAGCGAGCCGGTGCCCGCTTCGACCCTCGCGTGAATCGCCGGCAGGTCGACCATGCGTCCATTGACAAGAATCGGGACGCTGACAGGTGTGCTTTCGATCCGGGTGACGACGCCTGGCAACGCCTGGACCTCGGTCTGTCCCAACGTCGCGGCCGACGTTGCGACGAGGAGGGTCAGTTGAGCGCGGCCATCGCGACGCAGGTCGTTGATGATTGCACTCGAAAAGAACGGCGTGCTCCCAGGAAACGTCTCAGGGTCGCTCTCCGAGTACCAGTTCCGCATGGTACGCGCCTCACGGTGATCTTTCATGAGGACGCGGCGCGTGGCCTTTGAAGAGCCCATGTCGCGAGGGCCTTCGAACGAAAGGGTCATTCGATATGCGTCGGGCCCGACCGACTGCACCATCAGGATTACTTCCGCATCGCCGGATGGATGCGCGACGGCAGCGGTGATTGCCAGTCCGCTTACGAGGGGGATTTGGACGCGGTCGTGCGGAGCCTGTGCGGTGACGGTCCGCGCCGCGAGAGTCATCGACAAACCGATTCCCGCAATCGCGACGCCGACTCTCGTGGTCATGCCAATCACGTCGGCCACAGCTTTACACGTCGGTCATCGCGGAATGAACTACCTGCCTAGGCAGGTGCCCACGCCTACCCGCCTAGGTAGCTTCGATTTTAGGCGATTACTTGCTAAACTGAATCGTCATGATCCGGACTTTCTCGTTCACGCAAGCCGCTACGTGGTTCGCTGCCGGCACGGTGTCACTGGTTGGTGCGATCGTCCCCGTGACCGCGCAAGAGACCGCCCCGACCGCCCCACGCGACCAGGCCTGCGTGGCGATCGTGATGCCCAGCGCGACCGGGGTTGACGGCGACGCTACGGAGTTTTCCACCTCGCTGCGCGATCTGTTTGCAAGCTACCTGAACGGACCCTCAATACGCGCCATCACCCTCGACGCGCGCCTGCCATCGCAAGCCATCGAAGAGGCACGGCAGAAGCAGTGCGGGTCCGTCCTGTTGACGACGATCAGGAGGAAGAGGGACGGTGGAAGCGGATGGGGCCGGGCGCTTGGCCAGGCCGCCGGCTCGGCCGCTTACTACGGCATACCTTACGGCGGCGGTGCCGCGGCGGCAGCGGCGCGGGGCGCCGCGGTGGCCGGCGCCTATGCCATTTCGTCGATGGCGAGCACGACTCGAGCCAAGGACGAAATGACGCTCGAGTACCGCATTGGCGCCGCCGACACGGTGATGCGCACGGCGCCGAAGACAGAAAAGGCCAAGGCGAAGAGCGATGGCGAGGATTTGCTCACGCCGCTGGTTGAGAAGGCCGCCGAAGCGGTTGCTGCGACGGTGTCCCGAAGATCGAGCGGCAGGTGAGTGTCCATCCAACTATCAACTCGCCCGCATCCCGTCTCGAGCACGGTGTACCGCCGCCTGCACAATGCCTCCCGGAGTTGGGCGGCTGCCCTTATGCGAGAGATGCTGGACGTGCCGGGAGGCCGAAGCCTCCCGTCCGGTGGGATGGGATAATGTCGTTGCCCAGAGCGGGCGTCGAGCGGTGCTGTCCTTAGCTATAGCAAGCTTGTTGCCAACTAAATCAGCGCCTTTGACCCGCGACCCTGCAAACTATTACACAACGAATGGCCAATATGTGGCGCGCTACTGCCCAGATCCAGCCGGCAAGGCTGGCGTGCATCCTGCAACAGCTGAACGCAGGAGCACACACATGACCTGGAAAGACAAACTCGAGATCGGGCTCAAGAACGATGCGCCCTTCCGCAAGGACAACCTGCCTGAAGCGCAGGTGCGCGGCCCCGAGATCCCAGCCGGCCCCGGCCGCTCGCCCATCATCCCTGCCGCCATCGACGACGCGCAGAACCCGGACGAGCCCACGGTTGACGAGACGGGCAGCGAAAAGGATGTTCCGCCGAAGCAAGATGAACCCTAACTGACGCCCCGAGGGCATTTGCCGGCCCTGACGGCATTCGGTATGCTGAGCGTGTTTTCTCAACCTCAGAACCTCCGCAAAGGATTGAATCGATGCGATACCGATGTTTGCTCGTTTGCTCGGCGATTTTCACCGGCGCCCTCGTCGCGGCCGTCCCGGCCATGGCGCAGGCCCCGGCCACAGCTGCGGCCAAGAAAGTCGACAACACCGATCCGCGCACGGCGCGCATCGGCGTATGGGATAACACCACTAATCCCAATAACGTCATGACCTACGAGGCCCACGGCAACGGCGGCAACAAGCTCACCGTGAGCAATCCCAGCAATCCGGCGTCGGATTGGAGCTACGAGACGATGTTCGATGGCGTGTATCGTCCCGTCACTGGCCAGAAGGGCGCCGAGACCGCCGTTGAGATCATCAACCCCAAGAGCATCCGCATCTACAACAAGCGGGACGGCGTGCTGAACCAGGTGGTGATCAACACGTTGTCGGACGACAACAACACGATCAGCAACGAGTACGTCCGGATGGACAAGGACGGCAAGATCACCGGGGTCACGCACGTGACCTACGTCCGCCGCAAGAAATAAGCCCCACAACAACGCTTCTGCCACGCCATCCGTCTAAGGATGGCGTGGGCACCCTTCTCCGCGACATCGTCTACGCACTGCGCACCCTGGGTTCGGCGCGGGGCTTCACCGCCACCGCCGTCCTGACCCTGGCCCTCGGCATTGGCGGCACCACCGCCATCTTCACCCTCATTCACGCGGTGATGCTGAAGTCGCTGCCGGTGGTTGATCCGGCCAGCCTCTACCGCATCGGCGATGGCGACAACTGCTGCGTGCAGGGCGGCCCGCAGGATCGCTGGGGCATGTTCTCGTTCCCGCTGTTCGAGCGCCTCCAAGCCGAAACGCCGGAGTTCGAGGAGTTGACGGCCTTCCAGGCAGGGCAGGGGCGAATGAGCGTGCGCCGCCAGGGCGTGGACGATGCGCCGCGGCCGCTGCGCGCCATCTACGCTTCTGGCAACTACTTCACGACACTTGGTGTGAATGCCGCCATCGGCCGCACTTTTGCCGCGCCAGATGATGCGGCGGGCGCCGCGCCGGTGGTCGTGCTGGCGTATCACGCGTGGCAGGGCGTCTACGGCGGCGATCGATCCATCGTGGGCGCCACCCTGGTCATCGAAGGGCAGGCCTTCACCGTGGCCGGCGTCGCGCCGCCGGGGTTCTTTGGCGAGACCCTCCGCGCCGATCCGCCGGACATGTGGGTGCCGCTGCAGCAGGAGCCGCTGCTTGCCGGCGCGCAGACGTCGCTTCTGCGCCAACCCATTTCCAGCTGGTTGCGGGTGATCGGCCGGCTGCGTCCCGGCGCGTCGATTGAAGGCATGGACGCCCGGCTCACGGCGCGGTTGCGGCAATGGATGGAGCACGAGGCCGGCTATCCGCCCAACTGGCTCGCGAACGTCCAGCGGGTACTGCCGCAGCAGGTGATCAGCGTGGTGCCGGCCGGCGCCGGCGTGGGCGTGATGAGGGAGCAGTACGGACGCAGCCTCCGGATCCTGCTGGCCGTGTGCGCGTTGGTGTTGCTGATCGCCTGCGCCAACGTCGCAAACCTGCTGCTCGCCCGCGCCGTGGCCCGTCGCGGCCAAACCGCCGTGCGGCTCGCGATGGGTGCATCGCGACGGCAGATCGTGACGCAGGCGCTGGTTGAAAGCATCCTGCTCGCCGTAGGTGGCGCCCTGGCCGGCCTGGTCGTCTCGGTCGCGGCGTCGCGGCTGCTCCTGTCGCTGGCGTTTGCCGGCGCCACCATGCTGCCTATCGACACCATGCCGTCGCCGCTGGTTCTGGTATTCGCGATCGGGCTGGCCCTCTTGACCGGCCTGCTTTTCGGCGCCGCGCCGGCATGGTTTGCCACGCGGACCAATCCGATCGACGCGCTACGCGGCGCGGGCCGCAGCACCGGCGACGGCGCGTCGTTCGCGCGCAAGGCGCTGCTGGTGGTGCAGGCCTCGCTGTCGGTGGTGCTGGTGGCGGGTTCGGCCATGCTTGGCCGCAGCCTCGGTAATCTCGAGGGGCAGGACTTTGGCTTCGTTCGTGACGGCCGCGTCCTGGTCACCGTGGGCCGCCCGTCGGCGGCCATCACCGGCGATCGCCTCACCGCCCTCTACCGCGACCTCGAGGAGCGCCTCGCACGCATTCCAGGCGTGCAGGGGGCGGGGCTCGCGCTCTACAACCCGCTCACCAACAACTGGGGTGAGGGCGTGCTGATTGCCGGCAAGCCGGCGCCGGCGCCCGGCGACAACACCGGCGCGTCGTGGGATCGCGTGAGCGCCAACTACCTGCAACAGCTTGGCGTCACGCTCGTGCGCGGCCGCCACTTCACGGCGGCCGACAACGAGACCGCCCAGAACGTGGCGGTGGTGAACGAAGCGTTCGTGCGCCACTTCTTCAAGGAGGGGGAGGAGCCGCTCGATCACCACTTCGGCCTGAACCTGCCCGAAAACGTCAACTCGTATCGCATCGTCGGCGTGGTCGGTGATGCCCGGTTCGCAGGGTTCCAGCTCGATCGGCCGATGCGGCCCATGTTCTTCGTGCCGCTGGCCCAGACGGTGGACTACGCCAACGAGATGATGAGGCGGGTCGAGACCGCATCCCACTACGTCGGTGGATTGCTGCTGCTGACCACGGCCTCGCCCGGCGTGCTCGAGCCGCAGGTTGCGCGCGCGCTGGCCGAGGCGGATCCCAACTTGGCGGTGATCAACATACGCACGCTGCAAGAGCAGGTCGAGCGGACGTTCGACCAGCAGCGGGCGGTGGCCAGCCTGGCCGGGCTGTTCGGGGCGATCGCGCTCCTGCTGGCGGCGATTGGCTTATACGGCGTCACGGCGTACTCGGTGGCGCGCCGGACCAGCGAGATCGGCATCCGCATGGCCCTCGGCGCCGATCGCGGGCGGGTCATCGGGCTGGTGCTGGGCGGCGCATTCCGGCGGGTCATGGTCGGCTTGCTCCTTGGGTTGCCGCTGGCCGTGGGCACCGGCTACCTGCTGTCGGCACAGCTCTACGGCGTCTCGTTCTGGGACCCGGTGGCGCTTGGCGTCGCCACGGTGTCGCTGACCGTGGCCGCCTTGATTGCGTCGGTGGTGCCGGCGACCCGGGCGGCCGGCCTGGCGCCGATGCGGGCGCTGCGGACCGACTGACGTCGCGGCGCCGCGATTGCGACGGCGCGGGAATCGCGCTAGCCTTACCGCTTCACTATCAGGAGGAGCGCGAGACATGAACGCAGATCAAGCCAAGACCGCCGCCGAGACCCTCGCCGGCTTGTGGGAAGGGGAATTTCCCGCCACGTGCCAGGTGCTGGCAGCCGTAAAGGACGACAACCGCGACTACAAGCCCGACGCCAAGTCGCGCACGGCGTGGGAGATTGCCACCCACCTGGCCACCGCCGACATCTGGTTCATCGACTGCGTGTTGAAGGGGAAGTTCGAGTTCAACGCCGAGGCCGCCAAGCAGGCCGAAGCGAAGTTCAAGACCATTGGCGACGTGGTTGAGTTCTACACGAAGACCTTCCCGGGGAAGGTGGCGCAGTTGCGCGCGTTGTCGGTCGAGCAGTTGACCGCGTCGGTGAGCTTCTTCGGCATGATGGAAATGCCGAACGTGAAGTACATCGGGTTTGCCAACAACCACAGCATCCATCACCGCGGGCAGTTGGCCGCCTACCTGCGCGCGATGGGGTCGAAGGTCCCGAACATCTACGGTCCCAGCGCCGACGCCGAAAGCTAGGCCGTCAGCGCAACCAGATCGCTTCGTGACCGTTATCGAGCGGAGCGACCTTCGGCCCACAAGAACCAGAACACGCCTACTGCGGCCGCTGCCGCCGGCAGGGCCAGGTACCCCGCCGACGGCAACCACACCGACGAACTTCCGACCTTCGCGGTCAGCAGCCCGTTAGTCACAGCCGCGGCCAGTCCGAGCCCCACGGGTACCCGCGACAGGGCGATCGTCGCGAGCGGGACGATCACGAAAAAGGTGTTGGAGAGCGCTCGCTCCGGATTCTGAATGTAGTTCAGCGCCACGAACGGCAGGAGGGCGCCCATCGTCAATTGACGCCACGCAATCGGGGCGGCCCGGAAGCCCGCTCCGGCGTAGAACCACGCGAACCCAAACGGCGCAAACACGAAGAAGCCCTTACGGACTAGCCCCGGATTGTTGGCCCACCACAGCCCCAGCCACGACCCCTTCGAGAATTGTGCGGCGGCATTCGTCGTCATGTCCCAGCCGAAGTACGTGTCCATGATCCAGTGAAAGGCCACCAGGACCGCGCCGACGATGGCCCCCTGGACGACCCATGCGGGCCAGCCCGGACGGTCGCGTGTGCCGAGCGCAGCGAGCGCCGTGGCCGCACTGGTCAGGGCGACCGTTTCCTTGCCAAAGACCCCGACCAGTCCAGCGGCGAACGCCGCGAGCGGCCGGTTCGTGAGCCAGCACAGCGCGATCGTCGCGCTGACCACGAAGACCAGCGGATCGGCCGTATATGGATCGTAGGCGGTGAACGTGAACCCGAACGACGCCTGGGTGAGGAGGCTGGCAATGACGGGCGCCGACCAGGCGCCGCTGAACCGACTCGCGATCGCGGCCACGAGGACCCCGGCGAGCGTGTTGCCCAGCAGCTGATAGCCACGCCACCGGACGTCGGGATCGATCGGAATCCGCGCGAGCACGCCCGGCACCAGGACGCGGTAGCAGTACACCGACATCGGGCAGTTCGCGGCCAGGCCGTGGGTACCGACGTACTCGTACTCCTCGCGGTCCGAGAGCCGCGGCTGGTCCGGTGAGATGGCCTGAATCGCCGCCGCGAGGACAAGATTCACGAACAGTGCGAGTGCCCAGCGCGAGTGGCGGTTCATGGATGAACCATGCCGAGAAAAATCGTATGGCGCGGTCCGCCCTTCTTGAGCCGGGCTCGCACACGCTCGACCTCCACTTTGAAGCCGGCGTACTTCAGCCGCTGCTCGAAACGGCGATCTTCCCACGCCGACCAGACCGCGAGCACGCCCCCGGGCGTCAAGGCGGCACGGATCGCGGCAATGCCGCGGTCGTTATACAGGCCGGCGTTGCTGGACTCGGTGAAGGCCTCGGGGCCGTTGTCGATGTCGAGCAGGATGGCATCGAACCGGCCGGGGCTCGAGCGCAGCGTGGCGATGACATCCTTGACGTCAACCTGCACGCGTGGATCTTCCGTCGGCCGGCCGGCCAGCGCCGCCAGGGGACCGCGATGCCACTCGACAATCGCCGGGATCAACTCGGCCACGATTACCGTGGCGTCGGGTGGGAGCAGATCCAGCGTGGCGCGCAGGGTATAGCCCAGGCCGAGGCCGCCGACGAGCACACAGGCGGCGTCGAGCGACGGTCGCCCTCCGTCGCCAGGCTTTCGGAGGCCAAGCCGTTTGATGGCCATCTCGGCCATGGCCTCCTCCGAGCCGTGCATGCGGCTCGACATCAGGATCTTCCCGCCCGCCATGATCACCAGCTCCGTATCGCGGCGCGTCAATGTCAGGAGCGTACCGTCGGGCGTACGAGCCTCGGCGAGGAGTTCCCAGGGTTTCAAGCGACCATGATCTCCCGTTTCTTCTGCTGGCTCAACGGTTTCCAGCGCTCCATCGCCTTGACTTCGCCCCGGCCGCGTCCGCATAATGCCCACACACGGACGTTTCGAGCGAATCCCAGCCGCTGCCGGCGTCCCCAAGAAGACCCACCCTGGGTCGGGAAACAAAATGTCGTTCGAAGAACGTGTCCGGTCATCCGTTGATCAGGTCCTCAGTTCGCTCGTCAAAGATCTTGTCGGCTTCGCTGCCGAAGAGCGCGACGCCGCCAGCGTGGCCGCGCGTGAGTCGGCCTTTGCCGAAGCCGAGCAGGCCGCGCAGGTCCGCGTCGCCGAGGCGGAAACCCGTGTGCGCGCGACCATGGACGATGCGGTTGCCACCGCGCGCGCCGAAGATCGCGAGGTTGCCGTGCGCGAGATTCGCCGTCAGGTCGAAGCCGAGGTTGAGCTGAAGCTCACCGATGGACTGGCCATGGCCGAAGATCGCATGAAGATGGCACTGGCCGACAGCGAGGCACGCGCCGCCGATGCCATCAAAGAGGCGGTCGCTGCCGCGCGGGCCCGCGAGCGCGAAAGCGAAATGGCCGGCGTCACGCGCTTGCTTGAAAGCATTCGCGGCCTGGACGGTGCGTCCTCGCTCAGCGAAGTGCTGGACGCGCTGGCCCTGGCCTCAGCTCGAGAGGCCGCGCGCGCCGCCGTCGTGGTGCTGCGCGGCGAACGCATCCACGGCTGGAAGTTGTCGGGCTTTGGTCCGCGCGACATGCAGCCCAAGTCCATCGACCTCGCGCTGGCGGAATCGGGCGTCATCGGCATGGCCATCGGTGGGGCCCGCGCCGTAACGACTCGCGACACCCAGAGCGCCGCGGCGGGCCCGGGTTTCGAGGTCCTGCCGGCCGATCGCATGGGGCTGGCCGTGCCGGTGATCGTCGGCGGCCGGGTGGTCGCCGTGATTTACGCCGACGGCGTCACGCTCGATGGCCACGAACGCGCGGTGCCGAGCGGCTGGCCCGAAGTAATCGAAGTACTCGCCCGCCACGCCGGGCGTTGCCTCGAAGCCTTGACCCAGCGCGCATCGGCCGCCCCGCCTCGCCTGCAGACCCCGGCCAGCGCTTCGGGGACCTCGGCGGCCAGCGCCGGCCCGGCCGCCGACGCGCCTCGTCCGGGCGCGATGAGCCAGATTACGGATGGGGTCCTGGAGGCCGCCAGGCGCACGGCCCGGCTATTGGTGTCTGAGATTCGTCTGTTCCATGAGCCGGCCGTTCATGAAGGCCTCCGCCAGGGCAACTTGATGACGCGACTGGCCCCGCAAATTGAGGCGGCCCGGACGGCCTACAACCAACGGGTACCGGCCGGCGTGCGGAGCCAGACCGACTTCTTCCATCAGGAGTTGATCCGGACCCTGGCGGGTGGCGACGCCACATTACTTGGACACATGGCGTAAGAGGGTGCACACAACGTTGTTCAAGAAGTTTCTCTCACAGCTTTTCTCGAAGGCTCCCACCAGGATTCGGACGGCGGTGCTCGGGGTTGCGCTCGTGGCGGGAGTCACGCTGACGGCGCAGCAGCGCCTCATGCCCACTGCGCACCCGCCGGTGCCCCCTGAGTTGTCGTCGATGTGGTTTGCGACGGCCGCGGGCGCATCAATGGGGCCGGTGCTTACCAACTTCGTCAAGGGTGTCCGGCTGCTCGAGGAAAGTGACAAGAACGCGGCTGCGGCGTTGCCCCTCGTCAGCGCCTCGGCGCTGGCCACGACGCCGCTTGCCGACTACGCGCGGTACTACACCGGCCTCGCCTTGACGAAGCTGGAGCGCTACGAGGCGGCCGACACCGTGTTGGGCGAGCTGGCGGCTCGCAAGATTGACGGGCACCTGCCTGAAGACGCGGCGCTGCGGCAGGCCGAAGTGCGCGAAGCCCGCAAGGACTTCAAGGGCGCGGTCGCGATCTACGAAACGCTGCTGGGCCAGAAGCCGTCGAAGCCGCAGGTCGCCTGGCTGCGGCTTGGTCTTGCCGCCGCCAAGGCCGGGCAGCCCATGCGGTCGGTCGAGGCCCTGCGCCAGGTCTATTACGGTTATCCGACCAGCGTCGAGGGCACCGCGGCCGCCAGGGAACTCGACGACCAGGACGTGGAGACCGACGCGGCGCTGGCGCCGAAAGAACTGGCCCGAGCCGACGTGCTGTACCAGGCCCGGCGCTGGCGCGCCGCGCGCGATTCTTATGAGGCGGCCAGGCCGTTCGTGGCGGGCGTTGAACGCGTGCGCATCGACGTGCGCCTGGCGGGTTGCGACATCGGCGAGGGGCATTACCGCGAGGCCCGGACCCGCTTGGTGCCTCTCCTGTCAGGCCCGGTCGGCGAAGAAGCGGCCTTTCAGCAGGTCGCGGCCGCTCGCGGCCTGAAACTGAAGGATGAGCATCGGCAGCTGGCGCGCGCGTTTGTGGCCCGATACCCGGCCAGCCCGTTCGCCGACGAAGCGTTGAACACCCTGGCGTCGGCTCACATCGTTGACGATGAGGATGCCGAGGCGGACGTGGTGTTCCGCGAGGTGGTCGCGAACTACCCGTCGGGGCGCTTCGCGGAGCGCGCGTTCTGGAAGGCCGGCTGGTGGGCCTATCGGCAGGGCCGCTTCGCGGAGGCGGCCGCGTTGTTCGATCGCGGCGCCGCGCAGTTCCCGCGGTCGGACTACCGGCCGTCGTGGCTTTACTGGAGCGGCCGCGCGCTGGCGCAGGCTGGCGACGCCGAAACCGGTGTGGCGCGCTTGCGGCTGGCCGCGACCGACTACCACAACTCCTACTACGGCCGCCTGGCCGTCAAGCGCCTGGCGAGCCAACGCGGCGCTTCGGTCAAGCCGTCGCTGCAGCGTCAGCCGGCCTCCGCGAATGTGCCGACCGCCCAGCGGGTCGCGCTGTTGCTGGCGGCCGGCTTGAACAACGAGGCGATGAGCGAGTTACTCTACGCCCAGCGCGTGTGGGGCGACTCGCCGCCGCTGCAGGCGACGATCGCGCTCACGCACCGGCGGCTCGGCAACGTGCGTGCCGGCATCAACGCGATGAAGCGCGCGTACCCGCAGTACCTGGCGGCCGGCGGTGAGACGCTGCCGGCTGAGATCCTGCGGGTCATTTTCCCGCTCGACTATTGGCCGCTGCTGCAGAAGTACGCCGCAGAGCGCAACCTCGACCCGTACCTGCTGGCGGCGCTCGTGGCCCAGGAATCAAACTTCGATCCGGTGGTGGTGTCCCACGCCAACGCGTACGGCCTGATGCAGGTGCTGCCGTCGACCGGCCGCGGCCTGGCGCGCAAGCTGGGAGTGCGGCCGTTTTCGACCACGCGGCTGCAAGAGCCCGAGGTCAACGTCCGGCTGGGCACGCAGTTCTTCGCCGACTCGATCCGCCGGTTCGGGGGCGCCCACTTCGCGTTGGCGGCCTACAACGCCGGCGACAGCCGCGTCGCCCGGTGGCAACGCGAGCGGCCCGGGATGCCCCAGGACGAATTCATCGACGACATTCCGTTCCCCGAGACGCAGAACTACGTGAAGCGCATTCTCGGTACTGCCGAGGACTACCGTTTCCTTTACGGTAAATAGCCACAGAGGACACAGAGGACACCGAGAACGCTTTTTCAAAATGCAACGGACCTTCGTCGAAGGCAATTGCATTTCGAAAGAGTTCCTCTGTGTTCTCTGTGTCCTCGGTGGCCAATTGGTATGATCCTCTAATGTCCAGGGTTCGTAGCGCGCGGCGGGTCACCTCGTTTGCCGATTCGGTGTTTGGTGAGATGACCCGCCTCGCCAAGCTGCACGGGGCGGTCAACCTGTCCCAGGGGTTTCCCGACTTCGAGGCGCCGGCGGCGGTGAAGGAGGCGGCCTGCGCCGCCATTCGCGGCGAGCAGAACCAGTACGCGCCCCCGTACGGCACCAAGGCCCTGCGCGAGGCCATCGCCGGCGACTTCAGCGCACGCCACGGCGTGCCGGTGAGTGCCGACGAACAGGTGACGGTGTGCTGCGGCTCGACGGAAGCGATGATGGCCGTGATGATGGGCGTCATCGACCCGGGCGACGAGGTCATTGTCTTCGAGCCGTTCTACGAGAACTACGGCCCCGATGCGATCATGGCCGGCGCGCAGCCGAAGTTCGTGCGGATGCACGCGCCCGACTGGACGTTCGATCCCGACGAGCTCAAGCGCGCTTTCTCCAACCGCACCCGCGCGATTGTCATCAACTCGCCCAACAACCCCACCGGCAAGGTGTTCACGCGCGCGGAACTGGAGGTCATTGCCAGTCTGTGCTTGCAGTGGGATGTGATGGCGATCTCGGACGAGATCTACGAGCGGATCGTGTTCGATGCGCGGCCACACGTCTCGATTGCGTCGCTGCCGGGCATGGCCGCCCGCACGGTCGTCACGAGCGGGCTCTCGAAGACGTACAGCGTGACCGGTTGGCGCATTGGCTGGGCGATCGCCCCGGCCGCACTGACCGGCGGCATCCGCAAGATCCACGATTTCCTGACCGTCGTCGCACCCACCCCGTTCATGGATGCCGGCGTGGTGGCGCTGTCGATGCCGCCAGAGTCTTACGTGGCGTTGGCGGCCGACTACCAGGCGAAGCGCGACTTGATGCTCGAGATTCTGGCGCGGCACGGCTTCACGAGCTACCGGCCCGGCGGCGCGTACTACACGATTGTCGACGTCGCCCCGTTTGGATTCAAGAGCGACACCGAGTTCGCCCTTCACCTGGTGAAAGACATCGGCGTGGCGACCATACCCGGCAGCAGCTTCTACATCGACCCCGCGTCGGCGCCGCAGACGGTGCGGTTCTGCTTCTCGAAGCGGAACGAGACGCTGATCGAAGCCGACCGGCGGCTGGCGAACCTGTAGCGGCTAGCGCGGCCAGCCGACGATTTCGAAAAGCCAGGCGTCGCCGTCCTTCTCGATCAGGCGAAGGTAGTCCCGGTACGTCACCTCGATCCGTTCAACCAGCGACTCGCGCGTTTGCCGATCCATGAGATTGAGGTGGAACACCGCATAGCGCGCGCCCATGGGCTCGAGGATGGCGAACGCCTCGGGGCTGGGAAAGGTGCTGACCGGCAAGGCGTGGTCACGGAAGTCCCTCGGAATGTGATCGCTGT
This sequence comes from Vicinamibacterales bacterium, assembly GCA_038213735.1. Taxonomy (GTDB): domain Bacteria; phylum Acidobacteriota; class Vicinamibacteria; order Vicinamibacterales; family UBA2999; genus 12-FULL-67-14b. The sequence goes on from JBBQSP010000017.1 coordinate 29,436, forward strand.
AGCCGTTGATCAACGGCTGCCAGTGCGCCGTTGAGGTCAACATGTACTCGGCGTGCCGTGGGTACGACGGCCGGTCCGCCCAGAAGGGGAACTCGATCACAGGTCCCCGCGGCAACACCGCCAGCGTCTCGTAGACGTGGGGCAGCGGTGGTGCTTCGCGCGTGCGCAGCGGTGCCCGGTACAAGTCGCCGGTCGCGAGCAAGAGCAAGGCGGCAAACGCGAGGGCGGCCCTGCGCCCGCTCATCAGCTTCATCAAGGCCGGCGCCGCAAGAACGACCAGGCAGAGGGTGACGACAATGCCCGTTCGCGACGGCGCCCGCAGGAACGAGAACACTGGCACGGTGTTGTGGAGTAGCGTGTAAAGTCCCGCGTTCGGGCCGAACGTCGTCCAGAAGGCGATGATGCCGATCAGGACGTACATCCAGATGATGTCGCGTGGAATGGTCCGAGGTTCGGCGGGACTGAAGTCCCGCCCTTCTGGCACGCCGCGGCGCAGCCCGAGCCACGTGCCCCAGCCGCCGAGCACGACGGCGAGCACGCCTGGAAAGAGCACTTCGCTGAAGCTCTGCATGTAGGGCGGCTGCAGATACGGCACCAGCCAGCGATGCAGCCACGAAGACGAAGCGAGCCAGGCGCCGAGGTTGGCCGAGTAGATCCGCGCGTCATCGAGCGAGCGGGCAAATCCGGTTTCCTGTTGAATCTCCAGGTAGGGTACGAACAGCGGAGCCGTCAGGCCGATGCACACGGCGGCGGCCAGTGCGACGAGCGACCAGTACCGGGGTTGGCGCCAGTAGCCCCGCGTGATCGACAGCAGGATGCTGCCGGCCGCCACCATGCCGCCGGCGAACAGGCCGTAGTACGCACAGGCCAGTCCCGTGAGCCACAGGACCACGCCCAGCTCCACCGCGCGGGCCGCCGACACGCGATCGATGAAGCGATGGAAGGCCAGCATCGACCAGGGGATGAACCCGATCAGCAGCAGTTGGCTGTGAGCCTGCCGGGCGAATGCGTACGGGCAATAGGCGAACAGGAGCCCTGCCACGGCCGCCGCCCGCCGATCGCCGGTCAGGTGCCGCACCAGGTAGTGGGTGGCCACGGTCGAGAGCACGAACGACAGCATGAACACGAAATTGTGGGTGGCGTACGGGTTGTGCGTCAGCAGCCACGCCGGAATGCCCATGGCGCCGCCGACGAGGTTGCCCTCGGAAAACGCCAGCGCGTTCTGGTGGGGATGGAAGATGTTGGCCTGGTAGACGCCCAGTGGGTTGGAGGTCAGTGCGTGGGCGACCCAGGTGACGACCCAGATGCTCCAGCGGCCATCGTTGGTGTCGATGCGACCGCCGCTGCTGAACTCGAAGGCGTACGGGTAAGTGAACGCGCACGCCAGCAGGATGGCGGCGAACCAGACCGCTGCCGCCTCAGACGCTCCCCGAAGGCGCATGAGATTGCTATGGTAGCATGGCGTTCGCCGCCCTTTTCCCCAGTGGATCGCTTACTCGAACTCACCTATCGCGCGGAGCAGTCGCACTTCTGGTTCCGCGGCTTTCGACAGTACGTGCAACCGGCCCTGGCCCGCGCCACCGCCGGCGTGGCGTCGCCGCGCATTCTCGATTGCGGCTGCGGCACCGGCTCGAACCTGGAGATGCTGCGGCCGTACGGGCGCGCCGTGGGGTTTGATCTCACCGGCATTGGTCCGGCGTTCGCCCGCGCGCACGGTCACCACGTGGCTCAGGCCAGCATCGCGCAGATTCCATTTGCCACCGGCGCGTTCGACCTGGTGACCGCGTTCGATGTGTTCCAGTGCCTGCCGGATCCGGTGGAGCGTGACGCGATCGCCGAAATGTCGCGTGTGCTGAAACCGGGTGGCTGGCTGCTGCTGCACGTGGCGGCGCTGGAGATTCTTCACGGCCGCCACTCGGTGCTGTCGGAGGAGGTGCGCCGCTACACGCCGTCGCGGCTGCGGGTGGTGGTCGAGGGCGGCGGCTTCCGCATCGATCGGCTCACGTTCGACCACGCCAGCCTGCTGCCGATCATGCTGCCGGTGCGCATGTGGCACCGGCTGGCGGCCGCCGGCGGTGCGGTGGCGGCCGGCGAGGGTGAGATCACCGTGCCGGTTGCCCCGATCAACGCCGCGCTGACCGCGCTGGTGTCGCTCGAGGCGCTTGCCTTGCGGGCCGTCAATATGCCGATTGGCAGCTCGCTGATGTGCCTCGCCCGGAAACCGGGCGGAGATCAAAAGGAGACAAAGAGAGTTTCTTAGTACCGAATCACGCTGCCGAAGTAGATCCCCGTGAACTTCAACGTGCCGCTGTCGAGATCGACGTCGTAGAAGATGTCCACCTTCCGGTAGCCGGCCTGGACGCCGACGTAGCGGTTGACGTTGTAGGTCGCGTTGAAGTCGTAATCGGTGTACGTGCCGCGGCCGTCGAGTTGGGTGGCCAGGCTCTCGGGCGTGCGAAACAGCGAGAACTCGCCGGTGAGGGCCAGCTTCGGGAGCGGGTAGCCGCGTGCGATCATGCCGACCGTGGGAATGGGGGCAGTGGCCTTGGTGAACTCCGATCCGATCGGGCTGTTCAGTTCGATGTCCACGGTGTTGTACTTCAGCTCGAGCAGCGCGCCAATGAAACCCTTCGACCGGTAGATAAAGTCGTACTCGTAGCCGAAACGATAGGTGTCGAACTTGGCGGTGGTCTGCACCGGCAAGCCGACGTTAAAGGTCTGGCCGTTGAACACGAACGAGCGCTGGACGACGGCGTCGGCTTCGTAGTGAATCGGCAGGCGCTCGAACCGCAGGCGGTGTTTCTTGCCCGGTCGCAGTACCACGTTGAACTTGCCCAGCCGTTTCTGTTCGATGCCGAGGTCCTGGATCAGGTCGACGTCCGTACCCAGGAGGTCCAGCGACTCCGAGTTGACGATCAGCGAAGGCGACGCATCCCACCAGCCGTACGAGGCCTCGATGCGGTACTCCTCGCCAACCGACCCGTAGACCGGCGGGCGGTACTGCGCCGCGGCATTGGCCGCCGGCCCCAGCAGGGCCAGGGCTCCCAGGCAGAACATGACAATCACACGGCAGACGGACATTCGCATAAGGGTCTCAATCCCGAATTGGTTCGACGGTTTACAGTGCCCGCCGAGACGGGCTCGCCCTGGGGGAGGACGGCGATGCCTGCTGGGAGAGCAGGCATCGCCAGAATAGCAGATTTTGGACGGGCTAGCCGTTGACCTCGGCCGTCGCCGGCACCGGACCGCCGTTCAGCACCTGGGCCCACTTCTGGGCCGCGGCGCCGAGGATCACGACGGCCAACCCCATCATCATCACGGTGCAGATGGTGAGAATCCACCCTTCGATGTTCCGGTCCGCGTTGGCGCCGACCGCCAGCGGATAGTAGTTGTCGCGGACGTTCAGGAAGCCGCCATACATGGTGTTGACCGACAGAAACGACAGCGGCACCAGGGTGACCCAGATGTACTTCTGCCGGCCCAGGTTGATCATGATGCTGGTCGCCACCGCCAGTGCCACGGCCCCGAGTAGCTGGTTGCCAACGGCAAACATGGGCCAGATCGTATTGATCTGCCCGGTGTAGATGAAATAACCCCACGACAACACCATCAGCAGCGTCGCGACGCTGCCGGCGGCCAGGTTGTTGGGATTCGCCATCGGCTTGTACACCCGCCCCATCAGCTCCTGCAGCAGGAACCGGCCGACGCGCGTGCCCGAGTCGATCGTGGTCAGGATGAACAGCGCCTCGAACATGATCGCGAAGTGATACCAGTACGCGATCATCGCGCTCATGCCGGGGAGCGCCGAGAAGATCAGCGCCATGCCGACGGCGAGTGACACGGCGCCGCCGGTGCGGCCGACGATGGTTTCGTTCACGGCGGCTTCCACCCCGGGAACGTGGACCGGGCTCAGTTGCTGGCCTTCGAAGATCAGGTTGGCGTAGACCGCCGGCGAGGTGTTGATGGCGAAGTAGTCGCCTGGGGCCATCGACGCGGCCGCGATCAGCGCCATGACGCCGACCACGCCTTCAATCAACATCGCGCCGTAACCCACGGGGCGAATGTCGGTCTCCTTGTCGATCATCTTCGGCGTGGTACCGGAGCTGATCAGCGAGTGGAAGCCCGAGATGGCGCCGCACGCAATGGTGATGAAGCAGAACGGGAACAGCGGACCCGGGATGATGGGGCCGCCGCCACTGGCGAACTCGCTGAGCGCCGGCATCTGTAATTCAGGATTGACGATGATCACGCCGATGGCAAGCAGGAAGATGGTGCCGATCTTGGTGAACGAGCTGAGGTACCCGCGCGGCGAGAGCAGCAGCCACACTGGCAGCATCGATGCGGCAAAGCCGTAGATGCCCAGGGCGACCACGATCTCGGTGCGCGACAGGTGAAACAGGCTCGCGAACCACGAATCGGAGCGGCTGATCGGTTCACCCGCCCACAACGCGACCAACAGGCCCAGCACGCCAATGATGGTGGCTTCCTGGATCCGGCCCTTGCGCCACACATACATCCAGAAGCCCATGAACATGCCCAGGGGGATTGTCATGGCGACCGTGAAGGTGCCCCACACGCTGTCAGCCAGGGCATTGACGAACGCCACACCGAGGCCGGCGAGCGCCACGATCAGGATGAAGACGATCGTGACCGCCGAGACCAGCCCGATGGTGGGGCTGATCTCCTGCTTGATGATGTCGGGCAGCGACTTGCCGCCGCGGCGGGTCGACGCCCACAGGATCATCGAGTCGTGCACGGCGCCCGCCAGACAGCACCCGGCGACCAGCCAGATGAAGCCGGGGGCATAGCCGAACTGCGCGGCCAGCATGGGGCCGACGAGCGGTCCCGCACCGGTAATGGCGGCGAAGTGATGGCCAAACATCACCCACTTGGAGGTGGGGTAATAGTTAGCGCCGTCGAACTTCGTATGGGCTGGAGTCTTGCGGGCGTCGTCCAGCATCCAGATCTTGGTGGCCAGAAACGCGCTGTAGTAGCGATACGCGATGGCAAAAATGCACAACGCGGGGAGCAATACATACAAGGCATGCATGGGGCGAGATGATATCGCATGCTCGCAGGTCAGGCGCGTCAGAGATTGTAAATAGGTCGGTCAGATGCCCGACGTGGGTGCCAGTTGATGCCAGAAGGGCAGGACTTTAGTCCTGCCGGATGGTGTCTGGGGAGGGGAGCGTGGGGGCCGGGGCGGCCGGCCCGGGAGCGGCGGCCGGCTCCACCGTGCGCTTCGACTCGGCCTCGCGCTTGCGGAACAACGTATCCACCATGCCCGGAATGCTGTTCTGCGGGTTCCACCCGAGGCGCAATACGGTCAGCCTGACCGGACGCCGGCCGAAGACCAGCGCCTCCTTGCAACTCCACAGATACAGGTCGACCGTCCGTCCGCGGACCGCCGGACCGGTATCCATGACCGTCCAGACGCCGCTGTACCGGGGATTCGGCGTTTCGAGCCTCACGACGCTCCCGACCGGTAACAACGCCGGGTCGGCCGCCGCCACGCCGGTTCTCACGCCCACGCCCGATGCCGTGGTCTGGCCCTTACAGTACGCCGTCGCCGTGAACTCCATCCGCGAGCCGGCCTGCGGCAGCACCGTGGTTTCGACGATCGAGGTTTCGCTGGCGGTGGTCCGGGAATCGGGCGCGGTGGTCTGGTAGAGAGACACGAATCCAGCCGCGACACCTAGCGTCACGATCGCCTTCCGCCAGTTGGACTCAGCGATTCTCACGGCGTTGTCTTTACCTCGCTCCGCTCGGTGAGGGTTGTCTCTACCTCGAAGTGCGCGTATCCCTCCGGCAGGGCCTCGTCGCGCCCGCCCCGGTCAATCACCAACTCGCCCGGGTCCTTCAGCCACACGCCAATCCGGGTCATCGCTGGGTTCGCCACGTGCCGCCGGACGTTTCGAAGCCTGCCACCCCTTTTGGGGATGGCGAACAGCAGCTCGTAGTCCTCGCCGCCGGTCACCGCCGCGATCACAGGGTCAATGCCTCGAGCCCGCCACCAGGCTGCGGCGCCTGGTTCGATCGGGAGGGCGCCGGCGTCAATCCGCGCGCCGCACCCGCTGGCCGCGCCAATTTGGCGAATGCCGTCGGCCAGGCCGTCGCTCAAATCCATCGCCGCCCGCGCGGCCCTTCCCCGGCCGACCGCGACGCCAAGGCGGACCCGCGGCTCGGGACGCCGTTGCCGTTCAAGGCACGCGGCGTCGGTCACTCCTGGCCCAGAGCCGGCCAGCATGTCCAGGCCCGCCCGGGCCCCCCCGAGGGTGCCGCTGACCCAGATCTCGTCGCCGGCGACCGCCCCGGTGCGCGTCAGCCACTTTCGCGAGGCCACCGTGCCACCCACCGTGACATCCACCACCAGGGGACCCATGGTCCGGGTGATATTCCCGCCGACCACCGATACACCGTGCTCGACGGCCAGGGTGGTCAGCCCATCCACTATTCCTTCGACGTCAGCGACCAGCCAATCGCCGGGCAACACCAGCGACAGCAGGGCCCACTGCGGTGTCGCCGCCATGGCGGCCAGGTCGCTCAAGTTCACGGCCAGCGCCTTGTGGCCAATATCGGCCGGCGAGAAGGCGCTCGAAAAATGCACCCCCTGGACGAGGGCGTCGGTGGTGACCACCAGACGTTCGTTCCTGACGGGCGCCAGTACGGCCGCATCATCGCCGGGCCCCACCAGCACCTGGGCCGATGGGCGGGGGAGACGTGCCAGCAGGCGCCCCAAGAGGGCGTGCTCGCCCAAGTCTGAAACCGTCAAAGCCAAACCGCGACTTGGCTCAGGCGAACGCGGTTTGTTCCGGCCGAACTTGGTTTCGGCTCGCTAGCACTGCAGCAGGCGTGCCGTCGGCCTGCGGACCGGCGGACTTGCCCGTTAACAGCTACAGCGGGCACGCCATCGGCGTGCCCTGCAGGTAAATAGAATCCCGCTTTGCCGTGTGGGGAGGATTGCTGAACCTGCATAGCAGGTGGAGTCGCTGTAATAACCACGTTTTAGGCTTCCTCTCCGCGGAGGCATGCACACCACATGGCTTCGCAACTCGCTTGGTTTAAAACATCGGCTCAGACAAGCCTCCGAAAACCATCACGAGCAAAGCAGGAGATTCGATCTTAGGCTTCCCGGACCCGCGGGTCAAGCATGCAGGCGAAAATAGGGCGAAGGACAGATAACCGAAGAAATGGCCAGTCGCGGGAATGACGCTGAAAGAAGCGGGAAGCGGGTTACTCCGCCAGTGAAAGGGCCTGGTCGACCATCTTCTCGAGGGCCTCGGCCTTGGCGGCGAGGCTCCCGGAGCTGTCCTGGAGCGACGTCCGGGTCCGGAAGAACTCGTCGGTGATGTTCAGCGCCGCGAGCACGGCGAGGCCCACGGCATCGCTCGAGGGCGAGGTCTTGGAGGCCAACTCCATCCGCGACTCGACGAACGTCGCCAGCTGCTCCACATAGTAAGGGTCGAGTTCGGTCTTGATCGGGTACTTCTGCCCGTAGACTTCGACGTGAACGACTTTAGGTTCAGCCATGCGGGTTCAGAGGTTCACGGGTTCAGAGGTTCAACCCGTCGAGCTGCTGCAGCATGTCGGTGACTCGGCTCTTGATGAGTTCACGTTCCTCGCGCAGCGTGGTGACCTCTGCCCCGGCGTTCTCCGCGGTCGAGATGCGCGCCTTCAGCGCCTCGATCTCGCTCTTGAGCTTTGCGTTGTCCTCGCCGGCTCTCACCTGCTCGGCCTTGATGCGGACGATGGTGTTGACGAGCAGTTTGATCTTTTCTTCGAGCCGGTCGATCGATTCCAGTCCGGGGGTTGTCTTGGTCGCCATCGGTTACCTCTGAATTGCCTGCAAGTCGCGCGTCAGCGCGTCGATGATGTGCTGCATGCCCGCCTGCACTTCTTCGTCGGTGAGCGTGCGCTCCGGCGACTGGAAGGTGAGGCGCAACGACAAGCTGACCTTGCCGTCAGGAATGCCCTTACCCTGGTAGCGATCGAACTCGCGAATGTCGATCAACGTCCCGGGAGCAGCCGAACGAATGGTGCCACGAACCGTCCCGGCAGACAAGGCATCGTCCACCAGAATCGACACGTCGCGCACGACCCACGGGAAGCGCGGCAGCGCGGCCGCGCGCAGCGTGCCGACCGTCGCCTGGGCGGTCAGCAGGTCGAGGTTGATCTCGGCGACGTACACCTCGTCGCCGGAGGGCAAGTCGCGCCGGTCGGCGATCGACGGGTCGAGCAGGCCGACCACGCCGACGTGCTGGCCGTTGACCACGATGGCCGCCGCGCGGCCCTTCACCAGGTACGGCACATAGGTTTCGGCGAAGGCCGGTGAGACGACGCTCACGGCCGCGAGTTGTTCGACCACGCCCTTGACGTCGAAGAAATCCACATCGCGGCGCGCGCCGCCCCAGTGGTCGGCGCTGGCCAGCCCGGTCCACGCGAAGCCGGCGCCGCGCGACTCGCCGCGGGGCGAGAAGCGGGTGCCGATCTCGAACAACTGCACGTCGCGGCGGCCGTGGCGGCGGTTGTGGCTCACGGCGTCGATCAGGCCCGGCAGCAGGCTCGGCCGCATCACCGCGAACTTCTCGGAGAGCGGATTCGCCAGCGCCACCGGCGCCTCTCGGGCGGTTCCCCCGAGCGTAGTCGAGGGGAGGAACGGTTCCGCCGCGACCGCTTCGATGAAGGCAAAGGTGATCGCCTCGGAATAGCCCATACCGAGCAGCGCGGTGCGCACACGGCGATCGCGCCCGATGCGCGGATCGGACGCAGCCGGCGCCTGCTGCACGCCCGGAAACGTGCTGGGAAGGTGCTCGAAGCCGTGATGCCGCCCGACCTCTTCGATCAGATCCACCGGCCGCTTGATGTCCACCCGCCACGCCGGCGCGGTAATGCTCCAGCCCGCCTGTCCCGCCGTCCTGTCCGCCGAAGCCTCGGCGGAGGCGGACTGAACGTCAAAGCCAAGCGACCGCAGGATTCTCTCCAGGTGCGCGTCTGGCACGTCCATGCCCAGCAGGCCCGACACGCGAGTGCGCTCAAGGATCAGCGAGGTCGCGGGCTGCGGCGAGGGATACACGTCCTTGATGGTGCCGGCCGCCTTGCCCGCACCGATCTGTTCGAGCAACTGGCAGGCGCGGGCCATCGCGCGCGCGGGCGCGGTGACGTCCATGCCGCGCTCGAAGCGCGTCGAGGCATCGGTCTTGAGGCCCAGCGTCTTGCTGGTCTTGCGAACGGAGGAGGGCGTGAAATGCGCGGCCTCGAACACGATGCGTCTGGTGGTTGCGCAGACTTCGGAATCGGCGCCGCCCATCACGCCGCCGATGGCCTGCGCGCGTGCTGTGTCGGCGATCACCAGCATGTCGGACGTCAGCGTCCGCTTCTTGCCGTCGAGGGTCGTGATCGACTCGCCCGGCTTCGCGCGGCGGACGATAATGCCGGGGCCGGCCAGCTTGTCGAGGTCGAACGCGTGCATGGGCTGTCCCAGCTCGAGCAGTACGTAGTTGGTGATGTCGACGACGTTGCTGATCGAGCGGATGCCGCAGGCGATGAGCCGATCCTGCAGCCACTGCGGCGACGGTCCGACGGTCACGTCGGCGATTGCGCCGACGTACCGGCCGCAGAGATCCGCAGATTCGATGCTGATCGCGATTCCGGCGTCGGCGCGGGAACTGGCGGGACTAAAGTCCCGCCCTTCTGGCACCTTGAGGGGTCGCTGATACGCCGTCGCGATCTCACGCGCGATGCCGATCATCGACAGGCAATCGGGACGGTTCGCAGTGACGTCGAAATCCATGACGACATCGTCCCCATGAGATTCGAGGCCTTCGAGCGCGAGGCCGCGCACCGACATCAGCTTGCCGATGTCCTCGGCCGATTCGGGCACGTCGACAAACTCGCGGATCCAGGAGAGCAGGACTTTCATAGCCCGAACTGCTCCAGGAAGCGGAGGTCGTTCTCGTAGAACAGGCGGATGTCTTCGACGCCCCATTTGAGCAGCGCCACGCGCTCGACGCCCATGCCGAAGGCGAAGCCCGTGACTTCGTTCGGGTCGTAGCCGACCGCCTCGAACACCGCGGGGTGCACCATGCCGCTGCCGAGAATCTCGATCCAGCCGGTGCGCTTGCACATGGCGCAGCCGGAGCCTTGGCACTTGATGCACTGGATGTCGACTTCGGCGCTTGGTTCCGTGTAGGGGAAGAAGCTCGGACGGAACCTGATGGCCGCTTGCCCTGAGTGAGTAGCGCCGTCTCCGACGGCGCTGCGAATCGAAGGGAACAGCGCCTCGGCCATCGCCGCGAGCGTGCCCTTCAAGTCCGCGAGCGTCACGCCCTTGCCGACCACGAGGCCTTCGACCTGGTGGAACATCGGCGTGTGCGTGAGGTCGAGTTCGTCCTTGCGATACACGGGGCCAATCGCGACCAGTCGCACCGGTGGCGCGTTCTGCTCCATGTGGCGAATCTGCATCGCGCTCGTGTGCGTGCGCAGCAGGCTCAGCGTCTGGTTGACGGACTTGATCGGCGTCTGCAGGTAGAACGTGTCCTGCATGTCGCGCGCCGGGTGTTCCTCCGGCATGTTGAGCGCTTCGAAGTTGTGGTAATCGTCCTCGATTTCTGGGCCTTCGAGCACCTGGTAGCCGAGGCGCGTGAAGATGCCGCCAACTTCGTCGCGGATCAAGCTGAGTGGATGGCGATGGCCGAGCCTGGGCGTGCGGCCAGGCAGCGTGATGTCGACGGCGTTGGCGGGACGGCGGGCCGCAGCGAGCGAGGCTTCGCGTTCAGCGAGGGCGGCCTCGACCTCTTTCTTGAGCTCGTTGGCGCCCTTGCCGAGCGTCTTCTTCTGTTCTGGGGTCGCGGTCTTGAGCGCCTCCATGAAGGCGGCGCTCCAACTGTGGTTGCGGCCGACCCAGCGCGTGCGCAGGGCCTGCAGTTCCGCGTCGGTCCGTACATCGGCCAGCTCGGCGCGGAAGATTTCCCGCGCCCGATCTGGACCGATGGAGGTGTCGATGGTGCTCACGTGACGACAAGCCTTCAGGTACGTGGCGACAAACCTTCAGGTCTGTCGTTTAGGCGGCCGGAATTGCGGCCTTGGCCTGTTCGACGAGCGTGGTAAACGCCGCCGGCTCACGCGCGGCGAGTTCGGCGAGGCTCTTGCGATCGAGTTCGATGCCAGCGGCCTTCAGGCCCTGCATGAACTTGCTGTACGAAAGACCGTTCTCACGCGCCGCCGCATTGATGCGGATAATCCACAAGCCGCGATAATCCCGCTTCTTGAGCTTGCGACCGGTGTACGCGTAGACGCCCGCTTTTTCGGACGCCTCTTTCATGAACTTGTAAAGCTTGCTCTTGTTCTGGAAATAGCCCTTGGTGAGCTTCGAGAGCTTCTTGCGCTTCTGACGACGTACGGTACCGCGTTTGACGCGAGGCATGACTGTCCTGCTGCGACTTTGGGGGCCGGTGTTGACCGGACTTGAGCCAGTAGCTAAATGCCCTGGCGGGCGCTAGATGTCGCAGCGAAAATGCCCCAAACCGCTGCCGCGACGCGCCCAAAACTGCTAGTAACCGAGGTCTTGGGGGCTTGGGGTCCTGGGGTCTTGGAATTTCCAAGTCCGCAAGTCCTCAAGTCCCCAGGTCCTCTCGTTTATTTGTACGGAAGCATCAGGTTGATCTTCCGGGCGTCGCCCGGCGTGACCACCTTCGAACCGCGCGCGTGACGCTTCGACTTCGTCGTCTTGCTCGTCAGGATGTGGCGCTTGAACGCCGCACTGCGCACGACCTTGCCTGTGCCCGTCTTCTTGAACCGCTTTGCCGCGCCGCGGTGGGTCTTCAGCTTCTGCTTCTTGGCCATGTCTCTTCTGTCTCGGCAGCACTAAAGTGCTGCCCTCCTGGCAATCTTCCCGTTACTCATTTGCGGCCGGTTCGGCCACAACTACCTTGGCGGCCGGCTCGGCCGCGTCCGGCTTCTTCACCGCGGGCTTCGGAGCGCCCTTCTTGCCGGTCAGGATGGTGTGCATTTGATTGCCCTCCTGCCGCGGCATGGTTTCCGCCATCGCCACGTCTTCCAGGTCCTTGATGAGACGCATCAGGATCCGGTGGCCGATCTCCGGGTGCGCCATTTCGCGCCCGCGGAAGAAAATCGTCGCCTTGACCTTGTCGCCGTCTTCAATGAAGCGCTCGATGTGGTGCTTCTTGAACTGGTAATCATGCTCGTCCACCTTGGGACGGAACTTGATTTCCTTGACCTCGATCACCTTCTGGTGCCGCTTCGCCTCGCGGGCGCGCTTCTGCTCCTGGTACTGATACTTGCCGTAGTCCATGATCCGGCAGACGGGCGGCACGGCCGTGGGGGAGATCTCCACCAGGTCGAGGCCTTTCTGCCGGGCAAGAATCAGGGCCTGGGGCGGCGGCATGATGCCCAGCTGCTGCCCCGCGTCGTCAATTACGCGAATTTCCCTGACGCGAATCCGCTCGTTGATGCGGAGACGGTCGTCACGACGAGTCGGGCGAGATCTATCGAAGGCGATAAGGTTCCTCCAGCGACAAAGATTACTAGGATAGCGCTTTAGACCGGACCTCGGCAAGCGCGTCGGTCAGAAACTGGTCCACGGGACGGGCCCCGAGGTCCCCTTTAGCCTTGCTGCGCACGGAAACGGCCCGATCGGCCGCCTCTCGGTCGCCAATGACCAACATATAGGGCACCTTTTGGAGCTGGGCCTCGCGAATCTTGTAATTCAGCTTTTCGACCCGGTCATCGCACCAGACCTGGAATCCAGCCCCCTTGAGCAGGGCCACGACCTCGTTGGCGAAGTCGTTGTGACGGTCGGCGATGGGCAGAACCACGACCTGGAGCGGCGCCAGCCACAGCGGAAAGGCCCCGGCGAAGTGCTCGATCAGGATCGCAATGAACCGCTCAAAGCTGCCGAAAATGGCGCGGTGAATCACCACCGGCCGGTGATCCTTGTTGTCGGCGCCCGTGTACTTCAGGTCGAATCGTTCCGGCGCGACGTAATCCAGCTGGATCGTGCCGCACTGCCACTTGCGGCCAATCGCATCGGTGATGTCGAAGTCAATCTTCGGGCCGTAGAACGCGCCGTCGCCGGCGTTGATCGTGTACGGCTGGCCGGCCTTTTCGAGCGCCTCTTTGAGCGCGCCCTCGGCGCGATCCCAAAGCTCGATCTCACCGATGAACTTCTCGGGACGCGTCGACAGCTTCGCGGTGTAGGCCAGGCCGAAGTCCTGGTAGATGCCCTGGATCAGACGCAGCAGCGCTTCTACTTCAGACGGAATCTGCGACTCCATCAGGAAGCAGTGGCCATCGTCCTGCGAGAACTGGCGGACGCGCGTCAGCCCGCCGAGTACACCCGAGGCTTCGTTGCGGTGCAGCGGCGTCTGTTCGTGGAAGCGGATCGGCATCTCCTTGTAGGAGTGCTTCTCGGTCGAGTACAGCAGGTAGTGCCCGGGGCAGTTCATGGCCTTTAGGCCCATCTCTTCGTCGTCGGCCGACTTCACCAGGAACATGTTCTCGCGGTAGTGCGACCAGTGCCCCGACAGTTCCCACAACGCCTTGTTGTAGACGATCGGCGTCTTCACTTCCTGGTAGCCGGCGGGGAAGAGCTTGCCGCGCATGTAATCGGAGAGGGTGTTGTAGAGCGTGGCGCCCTTGCCCGTCCAGAAGCCCGCGCCGGGCGCGAACGGATGGAACGCGAACAGGCCGAGTTCCTTGCCCAATTTGCGGTGGTCGCGCTTCTTCGCTTCCTCGATGCGCGTCAGGTGCTCGTCGAGCTCCTTCTGCGTGAAGAACGCGGTGCCGTAGACGCGCTGCATCGGCTGGTTCTGCGCATCGCCCTTCCAGTACGCGTTGCTGGTCGTGGTCAGCTTGAACGCCTTGATGCGTCCGGTTGATGGCACGTGCGGACCGACGCAGAAATCCAGGAACGTCTCTTTGTCCTTGATTGTGTAGACCGACACGTCGGGCTGGCCGGCGGTCTTCTCGTCGATCAGCTGCACCTTGAGCGGCTCGCCGCGCTTGGTAAAGAAGTCAATGGCTTCCTGCCGCGGCCAGATCTGGCGTTCGTAAACCAGGTCCAGCGACGCCAGTTCCCTCATCTTCGCTTCAATGGCCTCCAGGTCTTCCTGGACGAACGGCTTCTCGACCACGAAGTCGTAAAAGAACCCATCATCAATGGGCGGGCCGATGCCGCACTGGACCTTCGGGAAGAGGGCCGTGACAGCGGCCGCCAGCAGGTGGGCCGTGGAGTGGCGATAGAGTTCGAGCGCTTCGGGGCTCTTGTTGGTCACGATCCGGACCGGCGCATCGGCGGTGAGCGGATACGTCAGGTCGACCATCTTGTCGCCGACAAATGCCGCGAGGGCGGCTTCGGCCAGGCGTGGCGAGATCGCTTCGGCGACCGCCTTGACCGGCGCGCCGGACTCGACTTGTTTCGTCGATCCGTCCGGGAGTGTGACTGTGACCATCTGTGACGTGGGGTCCTTCGATACGCGATGCGCTCGCCTTCTGCGCGCCCATCGCTTACTCAGGACATTCGACGTGTCTATGACACTTGCGGTGAGTCGAATGGCCCGCCATGAGCGAGATTTGCGAAGCCTCTGGCTTCGCAAATCGAGTCGAATGGTAGGCGCGAATAGATTCGAACTATCGACCTCCTCCGTGTCAGGGAGGCGCTCTAACCAACTGAGCTACGCGCCTATCTCGTGCGAATTTCGGCCCAAAGCCGACAAAAAAGTATATCAGAGCTTTGGCGCCAGGAGGGCAGCACTTTAGTGCTGCCGAAGCCGGCTGTCAGTTGACGGCTTTTTTCAGCGCCTTGCCGGCGCTGAAGCGAACCGCTTTGCGCTTCGGGATGCGGATGGCGCCGCCCGTGAGGGGATTGCGACCCTTTCGGGCCTTGCGGACGGCGGTTTTGAAGGTGCCGAACCCGACGAACGTGACTGCCTCGCCCTTCTTGAGGGCCTTGGTGACCGAGGCCAGAAACACGGTCACGATACGTGATGCCTGCGCCTTGGTGGCACCGGTGTCCTTGACGATCTTGGCGATCAGGTCCTGCTTGTTCATCAGGCCGTGGCCTTGACGGTCAGCGATTCGATCGCCTTGTCGAGGGTGGCGTCCGTGGCCGGTGGGGCCTGGCCGAACTCGATGTCGGGCTGCTCGACCGCCAGGTCGGGCATGAGGCCCTTTTCGTGAATGGCGATGCTCGCGGGCGTGAGATACACGAGGTGGGTGAGCATCAGCGCGCCGCCGTCGGGTAACCGCACCAGCTTCTGCCGGGCCGCGCGGCCAAAGGTGCGCTCGCCAACCAGAGTGGCTCGCTTGTTACCCGAGAGCGCCGCCGCGAAGACTTCGGCCGCACCCGAGGTGCCGTTGTCGGTGAGCACCGCCGTCGTTAGCGCGAGCGCGCCGTCGCCGGTGGCTGCCGACACCGCGGCCTTTTCCTTGCCGCGATCCTGCTGGTAGCTGAGCACGCCGGTCTTGACGAACAAGCGCGCGGCCGCGACGCCCAGGTCGGTGTCGCCGAACGCGGAGCCACGCAGGTCCACGATCAGGCTCTTGGCGCCGGCCTTGGTCAGCGAGGTCACCTCCGTCTTCATCTGATCCACGGTGGTCTTGCCGAACTCCGGCACCCGGAGATAGCCGACGCCCGGCGCGGCGATGCGCGATCTCACCGGCGCCGCCGGCAAGTCTTCGCGCGTCAACTCCACGTCGTGCGGCTCGGCGGCGTTGCCACGCAACACCGTGAGGCGAACCTTGGTGCCGGCCTTGCCGCGCAGCAGGCGCATGCCCTCGT
Source organism: Vicinamibacterales bacterium (assembly GCA_038213735.1). Taxonomy (GTDB): domain Bacteria; phylum Acidobacteriota; class Vicinamibacteria; order Vicinamibacterales; family UBA2999; genus 12-FULL-67-14b. The sequence goes on from JBBQSP010000017.1 coordinate 45,232, forward strand.
ACACCGAGGTGTCGCGCGTGGACTGGCCATCAATCGCGCGGATGTAGTCGCCGGTCATCAGGCCGGCGCGCGCCGCGGGTGAGCCATCGCGCGAGGCGATGACCCGGAGATAGTACTGGCGGGTGATCTCCAGCCCGGGGTGTGCCGAGGCACCCGAATCGCCCTTGTCGAGCACCTTCACCTGGGCCGGGTCGAGGTAGGCGCTGTCGGCGTCGAGGCCATCGGCCAGGCCGTGCATGGCGCCGTGCATCACCTTGTCAATGTTCACGTCCTCGACGTAGTTGTTGGCGATCAACGACACCACATCTTCGAAGGTGCGGAGGTACTGATAGCTGTCTTCGCGGGCCAGGGCGCTGCTGCCCAGGAAGCCGCCGACGACGGCGAATGCGATCACCGGCACCGACACCGCCAGCACGAGAACCCGGCCGCGAATCTTCATCGATTTCTCCTGGATGGCTTCACCGTCTGCCACCTGTCGTCAAGCCATCTGACAGCGTCGTCTTGCCGCGCTCCGCGCGGCGAGGCTAGCGAGACATCGTTCTAACGCCTGGGCCTCGCTAGCCATTGTAGGGGATCGACCGGTCGCCCGTCGATCCGCACTTCGAAGTACAGCGCTGCCGCTCCCGCCGGCGCCAGCCCGACCCGTCCCACCGTCTCCCCGCCCTTCAGCACCGTCCCCTCGGTTACCGTGGCCTCTGACAGGTGACCGTAGAGCGTAAAGGCCGAGCCGCCATGATCGACGATGACCAGCACGCCAAACCCGGCAAACGGCGCCGCATAGGCCACCCGGCCTTCGTGGACGACGACGGCGACGGTGTCCTCCGGAGCGGCCACGTCGATACCATTTCGGACGATGGCCGTCCCGAAACGGCCGGAGGTCGACCGTCCGAACCGCGAGACCACGGGACCGGTGACCGGCCACGGCAGGTCGCCACGGAATGGGCGAATGGGCAGGGAAGGTGTGGCCGCGGAGGCGTCGGCGGTCGCCAGCGTGCGTTCGACTTGCAGCTGCGCCGCCTGCAGCTCGCTGACAAACTGCGCCGCCAGATCGCGCTGCTGATCGAGGCTGTCGATCAGCCGGTTGCGGGCCGCCACTGCCGCTTCGAGTGTCGCGCGCGTGCGCTGCGCAGCGGTCCGCGACTGCTCGACGGCGGCGCGCTCCTGCTCGACCGTGGCCAGCGCCGCGCGTTCAGCCGCGACGGTGCGGCGGTGGGTTTCAAGGCGGACCCGGTCGAGCTCGGCCACCGCGGCGACACCGCGGCTCAGTCGGCCAAAGGCGCGGGGATCGTCGGAGGCCAGCAATAGCTGGAGGTAGCCGCCGCGCCCGCGTTTCGAGATCTCGATCAACCGTTCGCTCACGCCGGGCGTTTGCGCGAGGCGGGTGGCCTCGAGACCCTTCAGCCGCGCTGACGCCTGTGCGTGCGCAGCCGACACGCGGGTCAGTTCGCCTTCGGCGCGCGCCAGCTCTTCGCGCGCGATCTCGCGCTCGAGCTCGAGCCGCCGCAAGTCGCCGAACACGGTGCGGGACTGCGCGGCCAGCCGATCGGCTTCCGCCTGCAGCGATCGGATCCGTGTCGCCGCGCGCGCCCGAACCTCATCAGCCGGCGACTGCGCAGCCAGCGTCGCGGTCGCCAGCGCCAGGGCCACGATTGCGGCGACCCAGACGATCGCGGCGACCCAGACGATCGCGGCGACCCAACTGAACCGGCGAACCCGTGAACCCGTGAACCCCTGAACCCGTGAACCCAAGTTAGCCCGAATTATACTGGCCTCGTGCGTGTCCTGGGTATCGACTACGGCGCGCGGCGCATTGGCCTCGCGTTGAGCGATGCCACCGCGACGCTGGCCTCGCCCTGGCGGCTGCTGCAGCGGCCACCGTCCGACGCGGAGACCCTGCGGATGATCATCGCCGAGGTCACGGCGCTGATCCAGGATGACGATGGGCTCGAAGCGGTCGTGGTCGGCTGGCCTCGCCGGCTGGATGGCTCGGCCAACAAGCAGACCCCGATCGTGGAGACGTTCGCGCGCGCCCTCGAGTCGAAGGTCACGGTGCCGGTCGTACTCCAGGACGAGCGGCTCTCCAGCGTCGAGGCGGAATCGCGGCTGGCGGTGGACGAAAAGGACTGGCGCAAGCGCAAGGCGAAGCTGGATGCCGCCGCCGCGGCGATCATCCTGCAGGACTATTTGGATGCGCGCCCGCGCGTCACGACCGACAGATTCTGAACATGATGCGATGGATTCGACGAATTGCCCTGCTCCTGGTGTTGCTGGCCGTGCTTGCCGCCGGCGGCGCGTGGTGGGCCTACGCCCGCGTGCAGCAGCCGTACCGCGGCGCCACTGGCGCTGAGTCCTTCGTCGACATTCCCTCGGGCACGGGTCCGGTCGGTATCGGCGCGCGTCTCGTCGAGGCCGGCGTGGTGCAGGACGCCTTGACCTTTCGAGTTGCCGTGCTGCTCAGCGGCCGGGCTCGCGAGCTGAAGGCGGGGGAGTATCGCTTCGACGCGCCGCTGACCGCCCTCGCCGTCGTCGACAAGATCGCGCGCGGCGACGTCTACAAGCGGCTGCTGACGTTTCGCGAAGGCCTCACGATCACGGAGATGGCGGCCGTGTTCGAAGAGCGCGGGTTCGGCACGGCGGCTGACTTCACCAAGGCCGCGCAGAACGCGTCGCTGATTCACGATCTGGACCCGGCCGCGCGCGATCTCGAGGGCTACCTGTTTCCCGAGACCTACGCGCTGCCGCGCGACACGCCCGCCACCGAGGTGGTCGCGCAGATGGTGGCCGGGTTCAAGAAGGCGTTTGATGACGAGCTGCGCGCGGCGGCCTCGGCCGACGGCTTGACGGTGCGGCAAGTCGTCACGCTGGCGTCACTGGTCGAGAAGGAAACCGGCAGTGGCGACGAGCGGCCGCTGGTGGCGGCGGTCTATCGCAATCGCATGAGGATCAAGATGGGCATGCAGGCCGATCCCACGGTCATCTACGCGTTGCAGAAAGCCGGACAATACGACGGCAACTTGACGCGGGCGGATCTGCAGTTCGACTCGCCGTACAACACCTACCGCTATGCCGGGTTGCCGCCAGGTCCCATTGCCGCCGCAGGCCGCGCGTCGCTCGAGGCCACGGTGAAGCCGGCGGCCGTGGACTATCTGTATTTCGTCAGCCGCAACGACGGCACGCACGTCTTCGCCTCGAACCTGGCGGATCACAATCGCAATGTGCAGACGTGGCAGGTGCAGTACTTCCGAGACAAGCGACGCAATCAATAACAGGAGACCAGGAGTTCAAGAGAACGTTTTCTCCTTAACTCTTGGTCTCCTGTTTTACCTCTCGTTCCATTTCAGCTTCTGGCGCAGTACCTCGAAGTAGCTGCGCGCCGAGGCGCGGACCAGGCGCAGGGGGCGCGCCGCACGGGTAATGGCCACCTCATCGCCCTGTTCCATCTCGAAACCGGTTTGCCCATCGATGGTGACGTAGACGTTGCCGGCGTTGGTGCCGGTGGACTTCACCCGCACCTCGCGTTCCGACGGGATCACAATCGGGCGGTTGGTCAGCGAGTGGGGCGCGATCGGGGTGAGCACCAGCGCGTCCATGGCCGGATGGACGATGGGTCCGCCGGCCGCCAGGTTGTAGGCGGTCGAGCCGGTGGGGCTGGCGACGATCAAGCCATCGGCCTTGACCGATGTCACGAACTGATCGCCCACCGAAACGTCGAGGTCGATCATGCGCGAGAGCGCGGTACGCGTGAACACGACGTCGTTGAGGGCGAGGTGCGTGGTGGTGCTGCCCGAGCGGATGGCGACCGCCTTCAACATCATGCGCTCGTCGTGCGTCGCCCGGCCGTTCAGCACGGCGTCGAGCGACGCGTAGATCTCGGGCCGTGTGATCTCGGTCAGGAAGCCCAGCGAGCCGAAGTTCACGGCGAGCAGCGGAATGTCGAGGCCGGCTTCGGCGATGGCCTTCGCCAACGCGAGCAGCGTGCCGTCGCCGCCAAGCACCAGCACGAGGCTCAGGTCGGCCGGCAGCGTCGCGCGCGTGACCACGGTGCGCGCGCCGTTCGGCAGCAGGTCGGCCGCTTCTTCGGTCCAGACCGCGTCCACGGCATGCGCCTGCAGCCACTGCTCGACGCCGATCAGCGTCTCGCGCGCCTCGCTGAGTTCCGGCTTGACCGCTATGCCTATGCGCATCGAAGGTGCATCAGGAATTCCGTGTTGCCGTGGGCGCCCGTGATTGGGGAATCGATCAGGCCCACGCGAGTCAATCCTACTTCAGCCGCGGCGGCGGTCACCTCGGCCACGACCCGCGCGTGCACGGCGGGATCCTTGACCAGCCCGCCCTTGCCTACGTCCTTGCGGCCGGCTTCAAACTGCGGCTTGACCAGGGCGACGATTTCGGCCCCCGGCGCGACCAGCGCGGGCAGCACGGGAAGAATGTGCCGCAGCGAGATGAACGACACATCGATGCTGACGCGCGTGATTGGCGCGCCCACGTCGGGCAGGTCGCCGGGCTTGAGGTGGCGGGCGTTGACATGCTCGATCACCGCGACCCGCGGGTCGCTGCGGATCCTCCAATGGAGTTGGCTGTGGCCGACGTCGAGCGCAATCACGCGGGTGGCGCCGCGTTCGAGCCAGACATCGGTAAAGCCGCCAGTCGAGGCGCCGACATCAAACGCCACCTGGCCGGTCGCGGTGATGCCGAAGGTGTCGAGCGCGTGCGCCAGCTTGATCCCGCCGCGGCTGACCCAGGGATGGTCGGGGCCAATCACGCGCACATCGGCGTCGACGGCGACCATGGTGCCGGCCTTGGCGGCGCCGTGGCCGTCCACGTCAACCTGCCCGGCCATGATCAACGCGCGGGCTTTCTCGCGGGTCTCGACGAGCCCCTTGTCGACCAGCAGCGTGTCGAGGCGTTGGCGCTTCACTTGTCGCGGTTGATGATCCACCCGGCGATGTCGCTCAGCCGCGAGTCGAGCAACCCGGCGCGCTCCAGCGCCGCGCGCGCGCGGGTGTGGCAACCGGCTGCGAGCGCGCGCGCCGGTTCGAGGCCAAAGAACGCGGGATAGGTCGGCTTGCCGGCGGCTTCGTCCTTACCGGCGGTCTTGCCCAACGTGGCTGCCGCGCCTTCCACGTCCAGGATGTCGTCAACGATCTGGAACGCGAGACCAATCTCGCGGCCGTAGTCATCGATCGTGGCGGCGAGGCGGTCGTCAGCGCCGCCCATGACCGCGCCGGCGACGACCGCGGCGCGAATCAGCGCGCCGGTCTTGCGCATGTGCATGGCGTGCAGCCCGTCGGCGTCGAGCGCCGCTGCGGCGACGCCGGGCGCCGGCGACACGGCCGCGAGATCGATCGCCTGCCCGCCCACCATACCCGCCGAGCCGGCGGCGCCGGCCACGAGGGCGATCACGCGCAGCTTGCGAGTCATCAAGGTCGGGTGGGAGCCCTGCGGTTCGCGCGCGAGCAGGCTGAAGGCCTCGGCCTGCAACCCATCACCGGCCAGGATCGCCATGCCCTCGCCGTGCACCACATGGGAAGTGGGCCGGCCGCGCCGCAAGTCGTCGTCATCCATCGACGGGAGATCGTCGTGGATTAACGAATAGGTATGGATCATCTCGAGGGCGCAGGCCGCCGGCATGGCGGCATCGCGCGCCGCCGCTTCAGAGCCGCCCAGGGCCTGCGCCACGGCTTCGGCGCCGGCCAGAACCAGCAGCGGCCGCAACCGCTTGCCGCCGGCCATCAGGCTATAGCGCATGGCGTCGGCGACCACCGCGGGCGTGGCGGGGGGCGCCGGCAGATGCAGGACGAGGGCCGTCTCCACGTCCCGGCGCCGCGCGTCGACGTAGTCGGCGAATGTCACGGCTCGTCGTCGCCGTCGGGCAGGCGCAGCGAGGCCGGGGCCGGCTTGAGCTCGCCGCGCTCGTTGACGATCTCGATGCGCTTCTCGGCCTCTTCGAGGCGCGAGTGGCAAAAACGCGAGAGCTGCACGCCGCGCTCGTAGAGCTCAAGCGACTTCTCGAGCGCGAGGTCGCCCTCTTCGAGCTTCTTGACGATGGTCTCGAGCTCCGCGATGGCGGCCTCGAAATCTTTAATCGTTGGATCCATGGATGCCTTGGTTACAGGAGATCAAGAGAACAGGAGAAATCCAAGCTAAGGTCTCCTGATCTCCTATTCTCCTGTGATTTAGTCGCCCTTACTCGTTACTTCTGTCACCGTCGCGCCGAACGCGCCGTGTTGCAGGGTGACCCTGACCTCGTCCCCCACACGCAACGTGTCGGTATCCCGGATGATCCGCGTGCGCTCGGCATTCCACGTCACGGCGTAGCCGCGGCCAAGCACGGCGAGCGGGCTCAGGCCCTCCAGGCGGGCCGCGAGTCCGCCGAAGCGGCCCTGCGACAGGGTGACGCGCCGGCGCGCCGCGGCTGCAAGCTGTGCATCGCGAGAAACCAGGCGCGTCCGGATCGCACCCAGCCGGTGGCGGGGATCAAACTGGTCGAGCGATCGTCGCAGCAGGTCGTGGCGGCGCGCCCGTCGCGCGAGCGCCTGCCCGGCACCGTGGCGCAGCGCCGAGGCCAGTTCCGAGACGTGCCGGCCGCGAAAGGCCAGGCGCCCCGGGAACCCGGAGTAGCCGGGGCGCGCTTCCAGCTGGTGGAGCCGCGATTCCATCCGTCGCAGCCGATTGGCCATGGCCGCGCCGAGCCGCTCGCCGACGCGATCGATGTGCGCGAAGAACTCGTCCTTGCGCCGCACTACTAGTTCCGCCGCCGCCGACGGCGTGGCAGCCCGCAGGTCGGCAACGAAGTCGGCGATGGTGACGTCGGTCTCGTGCCCGACGCCGGAGATGATCGGCACCGGCGACGCCGCGATGGCGCGCGCCACTACTTCTTCGTTGAAGGCCCACAGGTCTTCGAGCGAGCCGCCGCCGCGGCCGACGATGATGACGTCCACGTGCGGGACGCGGGCGACCAGCTTGATCGCGCGCGCGACCTCGCCGGCCGCACCCTCGCCCTGCACGCGGGTGGGCGCAATGATCAGATGGGCGTTGGGATAGCGGCGCCGCAGCACGCGCACCATGTCGCGCAGCGCCGCGCCGTCGATCGACGTCACCAGGCCAATGCGCCGCGGCAGCGCCGGCAGCGGCCGCTTGCGCGACGCTTCGAACAACCCTTCGGCGGCGAGCTTCTTCTTCAACTGCTCGAACGCCACCTGCAAGGGGCCGAACCCTTGCGGCTCCAGATGCTCGCAGATCAGCTGGTACTCGCCCTTGACATCGTAGACGCTGATCTTGCCGCGCGCCACGACGCGCAGGCCGTCTTCAGGCTTGAATTTCAGGTACCGCAGCGAGCCACGGAAAATCACTGACTTGATCTGGGACGCGCTGTCTTTGAGCGTGAAGTAGAGGTGCCCCGTGTTCCAGAGGCGCGCGTTGGAGATCTCACCTTCGACCCAGATGCTCTGAAACTTGTTTTCGAGGGTGTCGCGGATGGTCGCCGACAGTTCGCTGACGGTCAGCACCCTTCGACTCGCCGCGGCTACCGCCGCGTCTCGCTCAGGGCGAGCCTGCGCGAACGTGTACGGGCTCACTTGCCTGACTGGTGCGGCGGGCACCTGAGGCACCTCAGGCACGTTAGGCACCCTCGGCACCGTAGCGTTCGGCTCCTCGTCGTCAAACGGCAGCATGCTCATACGGCAGCCCCTCGACTGCGCTCGGGGCAAGCCGATGCGCGATCAGTGAGCGCTTGAAGCTGGGCTTCCGTGAGCGCTACCCGTTCGATTGCGGTGGCGCGGCCCGTCGCCGGATCGGTGGTGATGGTCACGCCGTGGAGCCGCGGATCACCGGTCGCCGGCTCGAAGCGGCCCGGCAGCCCGGTGACGAAGCGCGCGATCACTGCGGTCTTGTCCATGCCAATGACGCCGTCGTGGGGGCCGGTCATGCCCACATCGGTCAGGCAGGCCGTGCCACCGGGCAGGATGCGCTCGTCGGCGGTCTGCACGTGCGTGTGCGTCCCGATCACCGCGGCAACCTGGCCGTCGAGGTACCAGCCGAGCGCCACCTTCTCTGACGTCGTCTCGGCGTGGACGTCCACGAACACGACCTGCGCGCCTGCGGCTTTGACGCGGGCGATTTCCCGCCGCGCGGCCCGGAAGGGATCGTCCAGCGAAGGCAGGAAGACGCGGCCCATGACGTTGACCACGCCGACGCGGACGCCCGACCGGCTGACCGCGACGAAGGACCCCAGCCCCGGCGTGCCCTCCGGGTAGTTGGCCGGCCGGATCATCCGCGGCTCATGTACGATGAACTCGAGCGCTTCGCGCTTGTCCCACACGTGGTTGCCGGTCGTGATCACGTCGACGCCGGTGCCGAAGATCTCGTTGGCGTTGTCGCGCGTGATGCCGGCGCCGCCCGCGGCATTCTCGCCGTTGACGATCACGAGGTCCACGGCGTGGGCCGCGGCGAGGGCTCTCAGGTGCTTGCGCAACAAGTCGCGCCCGGGGCGGCCGACGATGTCGCCGATGAAGAGGAGCTTCATTCGGGGGCCGGGGCGGCGGTGTCGATGGGGATCGGCAGGCCGTGTCCGCGACGTTCTTCACGGCGGGGGAGCACGACGCGGAGTTCGCCCTGGGCCAGGCGGGCGCGCGCGCCGCCGGCATCCACGGCGCCGGCCACGCGCACGGCACGCGCAAACCGGCCAAAGTCGCGCTCGACCAGGTGAAAGCTGGCCGGCGTGTTCTTCGACAGGGCAGGCCGTTCTTTCTCTCCCACGATCAACACCACGCCGGACTTGATCAGGACGCGGAGCGCGTCGGCGTTCACCCCCGGCAGGTCTATGACGATTTCGACCGTCCGCTCGGTCTCGAAAACGTCGACGACCGGCAGGCACTCGCCCGAGACCACGTGCCGCCGGTCGGGCCGCCGCCGGGTCAGATCCTCGAACAGCCGCTGAACGTCCTGGGCCAGGTCGGTTGGGTCGATGTCCATCGAAGCGGCCATGGCCTCGATTCTAACGCGGTCCAGAAACCAATCCTGTTTCCCGTCGTCTAAATCAGGCATGAGTGTAATGCACTAATATTTAATTATTGACATGCACTCATGTATCGGCCACACTAGGGAAGTCCAAGGGAGGACATAACGAACATGGCAACTAAAGGCAGAGTGATTGGCATCGACCTGGGCACGACGAACTCGGTCGTGTCGGTCATGGAAAACGGGCAGCCCACCGTCATCGTCAACCAAGAGGGCGCTCGCACGACTCCGTCCGTGGTCGGCTTTGGCAAGGATGGTGACCGCCTCGTGGGCCAGGTTGCCAAGCGCCAGGCTGTGACCAACCCCGAGAACACCGTGTTCTCGGTCAAGCGGTTCATGGGCCGCAAGTTCGACGAAGTCACCGAGGAAACCAAGCGGGTTCCCTACACGGTGTCGCAGACTGCGGCGAGCGACGCGCGCATCACCGTGCGCGGCAAGCAGTACTCGCCACCCGAGATCTCCGCGATGATCCTGGGCAAGCTGAAGCAGGCCGCCGAAGACTATCTCGGTGACAAGGTCACCGAGGCGGTCATCACCGTGCCGGCCTATTTCAACGACGCGCAGCGCCAGGCCACCAAGGACGCCGGCCAGATTGCCGGCTTGAACGTGCTGCGCATTGTCAACGAACCGACCGCGGCGGCGCTGGCGTACGGCCTCGATCAGAAGAAGGACGAGACCATCGCGGTGTTTGACCTGGGCGGCGGCACGTTCGACATCTCGGTGCTCGAAGTGGGCGAGGGCGTGGTTGAGGTCAAGTCGACCAATGGCGACACCCACCTCGGTGGCGACGACTTCGACCAGCTCGTGGTCGAGTGGATGACCGCGGAGTTCAAGAAGAGCGACGGCATTGACCTCGGCAAGGACCGCATGGCGCTTCAGCGCCTCAAGGAAGCCGCTGAGAAGGCCAAGATCGAGCTCTCGTCGGTGATGGAGACCGAGATCAATCTGCCGTTCATCACGGCCGATGCCGCCGGTCCCAAGCACATGACCATGAAGTTGTCGCGGGCGAAGCTCGAGTCGCTGGTCGAGGGCCTCGTGCAGCGAACGATCGGGCCGCTCAAGCAGGCGCTGGCCGACGCCGGCCTCAAGCCGTCCGACGTGGACGAAGTGGTGCTGGTCGGCGGATCCACCCGCATGCCGCGTGTGCAGCAGGTGGTGAAGGAGTACTTCGGCAAGGAGCCGCACAAGGGTGTGAACCCGGACGAAGTGGTCGCGATTGGCGCGGCGGTCCAGGGCGGCGTGCTGGCCGGTGACGTGAAGGACCTGTTGCTGCTGGACGTGACCCCGCTGTCGCTTGGCATTGAAACGCTGGGCGGCGTGATGACGGTGCTCATCCCGCGCAACACCACCATCCCGTCGAAGAAGAGCGAAACCTTCTCGACGGCGACCGACAACCAGACGAGCGTGGAAGTGCACGTGCTGCAGGGCGAACGCTCGATGGCGCGCGACAACCGGACGCTCGGCCGCTTCCACCTGACGGGCCTGCCGCTCGCGCCACGCGGCTTGCCGCAGGTCGAGGTGAGCTTCGACATCGACGCCAACGGCATCGTCAGCGTGATGGCGAAGGACAAGGCGACCGGCAAGGAGCAGACCATTACCATCAGCGGCGCCAGCGGCCTGAACAAGGACGAAGTGAACCGCATGGTGAAGGAGGCCGAAGCGCAGGCCGCCGACGATGCGAAGAAGCGCGAGGAAGTGGAGGCCCGTAACAAGGCCGAAGCCGAAGCGCACCAGGCGGCGCAGGCTGCCAGGGCAGCCGAGGAAGCGCCGAAGCAGGAAGCCCAGGCCGACGCCAAGGACGGCGAGGTCGTCGACGCAGAGTTCGCGGAAACACGGTAGACAAGCGGTCCTGGGGTCTTACGGTCCTGAGGTCTTGAAAGATCAAGGCCTCGGGTGCCAAGACCTCAAGACCTCAAGACCTCAAGACAAGGAGAACTGACATGTCCATCGTTCGATTCGATCCGTTTGCTGACCTCCTGACCAACGGCCGCTGGGTGCCGGCGGTTGACATCTTCGAGAACGGCCAGCAGGAGCTGGTGCTGAAGGCGGAGTTGCCGGACATGAAGCGCGAAGATATCGCGGTGGTGTTCGAGAACAACACGTTGACGCTCAAGGGCGAGCGCAAGTTCGCGACCGACGTGAAGCAGGAGCAGTTTCACCGCGTGGAGCGTGCGTATGGCACGTTCAGCCGGTCGTTCTCGCTGCCGTCGAGCGTCGACGCGAGCCGCATTGCCGCTGAATACAAGAACGGCGTGCTAACCGTGAAGCTGCCGTTCCGCGAAGAAACCCGTCCGCGGACGATTAACGTCGAAGTGGCGGCTTAAGCTAGCCCGCGGGGGCCCTGGATCCGGGATCCGGGGCCCCGTGGTAAGCTGAATGGCTATGTCAGAGACTGAAATCCCGCAGACCACCGACGCCACCACTGCGGACGACGCGCCCATCGTTCACCCGAAGGCCGCGCCCATTGAAAGCCGCTTCCTGTATGTCGACGTGTCGGCCCTGCGCGCCAAGCAGCTGCGCCGCGGCGCCCGCGTCCGCCTCGACGCCGAAACGCTGGACATGCTGCCCGCGTCGAAGCTGATCAAGCCGGAACGTGTTGCCATGGAAGAGGTTAAGCAGAACCTCGTCCAGTGGGACCTGCCCGACTTCAAGGTCGTCGTCGACCTGCGCTAAACGCAAGCTGGGCGGCACTGACGTGCCGCCCTCCTGGCTACCTGCCTCCCGCTGGGAACACCCAGCACAGCCCTTTCGTCCTTCTCACTAAGATGATCGAAATGATTGCGTTTGCCGGAATCCTGGCCGCAGGTCTCGCCGTGGCGTTTGTCTTCGGCCTCATCTTCCTGGTCCTGAAGCTGGTGCTGTGGACCGTGTTCCTGCCGTTCCGGCTTCTGTTTAAGTTGCTGTGGATCCCGTTCGGCCTCGTGACCGGTGCGGTCGGCCTCGCGGCCGGCGCGGCGCTGTTGCCAATCCTGTTGGTCGTTGGCGCAGCGGTCGCCATCGTCGGCCTGTTCGCCGCCATCATCTCGTTGTTGATTCCCGCCATTCCGTTCGTGCTCCTCGGCCTCGTCGTGTGGGCCTTCATGCGCCGTCAGCAGCCGCCAGCCATCGTCTCGTAGCACCTCAGGCACCGTAGGCACCGTAGGCACCGTAGGCACCGTAGGCACCCTGCCACCATCGGCTATTATTCACGCCGATGGAAGTTCCCCTTACTCCTCTTGAATTCATGCGCCGCACGCGGCGGCTGTACGCCGGCCGCGTGGGCGTCGTCGATGGCGCCGAGCGGTGGACATACGGCGAGTTCTTCGATCGCTGCGATCGGTGGTCGTCGGCACTGCAGCGGCTGGGCGTGAAGCGGGGCGATCGCGTCGCCTATATTTCGCCGAACACCCACGCGCAGCTCGAATCGTTCTATGCGATTCCCCAGTTCGGCGCGGTCCTGGTGCCGATCAACTTCCGCCTGGTGGCCGACGACTTCCGCTACATGATCCAGCACAGCGGCGCTACGGTCGTCTGCGCCTCGAGCGAGTACCTGGAGGCGGTGGACTCGATTCGCAAGGACCTGAAGACGGTCACGCAGTTTGTCTCCCTCGATTCACGTGGCGACAAACCTTCTGTTTCACGTGGCGACAAACCTTTAGGTTTGTCGTCCGGCGACTGGCTGCCCTATGAAGACCTGATCGCGAACGCCTCGCCGGATTTCACCCGGCCGGCCATTGGCGAGAACGACCTGCTCACCATCAACTACACGAGCGGCACGACCTCGCGGCCGAAGGGCGTGATGATCACGCACCGCAACGCGTGGGTGAACTGCGTCGGCATGTTGACGCACACCCCGATGACGCCGGCCGACACCTACCTCTGGACGCTGCCGATGTTTCATGCGAACGGCTGGACGTTCACGTGGACCGTCACGGCCGCCGGGGCCCGGCATGTCTGCCTGCCGAAGTTCGACGCCCCCACGGTGTTTCGGATCGCAAAAGAGGAGCAGGTCACCCGGCTTTGTGCGGCGCCGACCGTGCTGATCATGCTGGCGAACGCGCCTGGCGAAGTGAAGCAGGGCGTCCCGCGCGGCGTTGGCGTGATGACGGCCGGCGCGCCGCCGGCAGCCGTCACCATCCAGCGCATCGAGGACGAGCTCGGCTGGGTCGTGACGCAGATCTACGGCCTCACCGAGACCGCCCCGGCGATCAGCATCTGCGAGCCGCTGCCGGAGCACGCGGCGCTCCCGGCCGACGACCGCGCCCGCATCAAGGCACGACAGGGCGTGGAGCTGATCACCTCGGGCGAACTCCGCGTGGTCGATGACCAGGGCCACGAGGTGCCCGCCGACGGCAAGACGGCCGGCGAAATCGTCGCTCGCGGCAACGTGATCATGGCCGGCTACTACAACGATCCGGAGGCGACCGAGAAGTGCATGGGCGACGGCTGGTTCCATACCGGCGACGCGGCGGTCGTGCATCCCGACGGCTACGTCCAGATCACCGATCGCCTGAAAGACGTGATCATCAGCGGCGGCGAGAACATCTCATCGGTCGAAGTCGAGGCGATGCTGCTGCGGCACGAGGCGATCCAGGAGGTGGCAGTGGTGGGCCTGCCGAGCGAGAAGTGGGGTGAGTCGCCGCACGCGTACGTGGTGTTCAAGAGCGGCCAGTCGGCCACCGCCGAGGCGCTGCGCGAGTTTTGCCGCGCGAACATGGCCCACTTCAAGGTGCCGCACGGCTTCACGCCGGTTGCGGAACTGCCGAAGACGGCAACGGGCAAGATTCAGAAGTTCGTGCTGCGCCAGGGCCGGCCCAACATCACTGCCCAATAAGGGCCGGGGCCTCGGTATGGAACGCTGTGTCGCGCTGATAGGCGTCGGCCGCTCGCAATAGCGCCGCCTCATCGAACATCCGGCCGGTGAGCTGGATCCCGATGGGAAGCCGTTCCGCGGAAAATCCGCACGGCACGCTGATCGCCGGCAGGCCGGTCAGGTTGGCGCTGACCGTGAAGATGTCGTTCAGATACATCTGGATCGGATCGCTGGTCTTCTCGCCGAGCTTGAATGCCGGTGTCGGCGTCGTTGGCGTGGCGACGGCGTCTACGGTGGCGAACACCTGTTCGAAGTCCTGCCGGAGCAGCGTCCGCACCTGCTGTGCCTTCAGGTAGTAGGCATCGTAGTAGCCGGCGCTCAGCACGTAGGTGCCGAGCATGATTCGGCGCTTCACCTCGGCCCCGAAGCCTTCATCGCGCGACCGCTCGTACATGGTCAACAGCGTGTCGTCTTTCTCAATCTTCGTCCGGTGACCGTAGCGCACACCGTCGTAGCGCGCCAGGTTCGAGGACGCTTCCGCGGTGGCGATCAGGTAATAGACCGGGATGCCGTAGCCGGCATGCGGCAACTGGATGTCGACGAGCGTCGCGCCGCGCGACTCGAACACGCGCAGGGCCTCGCGGAACGCCGCCAGCACCGCCGGATCGACACCTTCGCCGAGGAATGCGTTCGGCACACCGATGCGCAGGCCCGTGATGTCGCCGGTGAGCGCCGCCTGCAGATCCGGCATCGCCTCGGTGGACGAGGTCGCGTCGCGGCCGTCGTGCCCGCCGATCACCTGGAAGGCGAGCGCGGCATCGGCGACGGTCTGCGTGAACGGCCCGATCTGATCGAGCGACGAAGCAAAGGCCATCAGGCCGTAGCGCGACACGCGGCCATAGGTTGGCTTCAAGCCGACCACGCCGCAGAGCGCGGCCGGCTGGCGGATCGAGCCGCCGGTGTCGGAGCCGAGCGCCAGCGGCACCATGCGGCTGGCCACCGCCGCCGCCGAGCCGCCGCTCGAGCCACCGGGCGTGCGCGCGACATCCCAGGGATTGCGCGTCGGGCCGAGCGCGGAGTTCTCGGTGGACGAACCCATCGCGAACTCGTCCAGGTTGGTCTTGCCGACCATGATCGCGCCGGCGGCTTCGAGCCGGGCGACGACGGTGGCGCTGTACGGCGGCACGTAGCCGCGCAAGATCTTCGACGAGGCGGTCGTGGGCACGCCGGCCGTGCACATGTTGTCCTTGATCGCGACCGGTAGGCCGTGCAGCGGGCCGAGCGGCGCGCCCGCCTGTTGCTGGGCGTCGAGCGCGCGCGCGCGATCGAGGGCGCGCTCCACCGTCACCGTGTTGAAGGCGCCGAGCGTCGGATCGATCGCCTTGATGCGTGCGAGGTGCGCTTCGCACGTGGCCAGTGCGGTGGTCTCGCCGCTGGCAATGCGTGTCGCGATGTCTTTGGCGGAGTCCTGCCCTCCGTAGCCTTGGCGTAGGAGGGTCATCCGATGACCCGTGGCACCTTGAACAGGCCGGCCTCGCGAGCGGCATCGGGCGCGTTGGCCAGCAGGTCTTCCCTCGATAGCGACGGCTGCAGCGTGTCGTCACGATCGACCGGGCGATTGAGCACGTGCGACGTCGGCAGCACGCCGGTGGTGTCGAGCGCGTTGATTTGCTCGACGTAGGTGAGGATGCCGCCCAGCTGGCGCGTGAACAGGTCGAGTTCGTCGGTGGTGAGCTCGAGGCGGGCCAGTTCGGCGATCCGCTTGACTTCTTGGTGAGTGAGGCTAGCCACGATCCGGAAATTCTCTCACGGAAACACCGAAGCACGGCAACACGGCACCTGTTTTCTAGGAACCTGCTGAATGAGGAGTTTCCGGGTTTCCGTGTTTCAGTGCGATGAATTGGTCTTCATCGAGCAGCCAGCAGTCGCCGGAAAAGCCGCTGGCGGCCACCTGCGCGCGCAGGGCCGGCAGGGCGGTGGCGCGGTCGTAGCGAATGGACAGGTGATAGAGGACGAGCGTCTTCACGCCGGCGGCACGGCCCACGGCCAGCGCCTCTTCAGTCGTGGCGTGGATGGGATATTTCCGATCGGGCTCCTCGAGGAACGTCGCGTCGTGCACGAGCAGGTCGGCGCCGGCGACCAGGGCCGGATCGATCGGCATGGCGTCACCCGAATGCGCGAACCGGACGTGGGTGACCGTTTCGAGCAGTGAGTCACGGCGGCCGTCGCGGGCCGCGGCCTCGACCTCGGCCTGGCTCATCGAGGCGTGCTCGGGCTTGAGGCGCCGTTTCGTTTCGACCACCCGATAGCCCAGGGCCGGCTCGCCTTCGACATGGCGAACGGCAAAGGCCTCGAGGGCGCGGCCCTTGCCAAGCGGGACCGCGGTGCCCGGCGCAACCGCCATCCACGTGAGGGGAAAGACCACGCCGGCATAGGCGGTGCCCAATAGATCGCGCGCGGCTTGCACGCCTCGCGAGTGCTCGGGATAGACGATGGTCAGCGGCTTGCCGGTCGCGCCCTTGCTGAACCGGCGGGCGGCGACGAGGCCCGGCAGGCCGAGCACGTGGTCGGAATGACCGTGGCTGATGGCGAGCACTGACGGCGAGAAGACATTGGTGCCGAGGGCGAGTTGCAGCCCTTCGCCAGCGTCGATCAGCAATTGCAGGGAGTGGTGCCAGAGCCAGTTGGAATACATCCCGCGGCTGTAACCACTGACCTCGTCGAGCATCTGGCCATTGTGGCCCGACCCGCGATTGGGGCCAGGATTTGAATGCTGTCTCACAGCCTCACGTGTCAAGACTTACTGCACTGAGACCAATTCGATGTCGAACACGAGTGTCGCGTTGCCGGGAATGGCTGGTGGCGACCCCGCCGCTCCGTAACCCAGGCTGGGCGGAATGGTGACGCGGCGCAGCCCGCCGACGCGCATGCCAATCACACCCTGGCTGAACCCCTGGATCACCCCGGTGCCCACGGTGAAAGGAAGAGTGCCCGAATCGAACCGGTTGCCTTTGTTTTCAGCCGCCGTGGCACTGTACAGGTAGCCGGCATAGTTCACCGTGACCCGACGACCGGTGTTGGCTTCAGCGCCGGTGCCGACCCTGACATCCACGGTCGAGAACGGCACGTTGGCGCTGGGGGCCGTGGGGGAGCCACCGGAATCGCCGCTACAGGCGCTGGCGGTGACGGCGGCGGCAAGAACAACGGCAAGACCGAAGAATTTCATCCGCCTATCTTACCCACTCGCAGCCATCTGTTTCGCTTGCTCATTTCATGAGCGAAACCGTTGTCTTCGAATCCAATAAGTTGCAGTCAAGTGTCACGGTTTGTATTGACACTTTCGCCCCTTGGGACTAGCCTCCCATTCGCGCCGTTATTTGCGTTCATACCGCTATTGCATTGACGCCGGCCGGCCGCCGGTTCGCACTGTTTGTCACGACTCGGTTGGTGTTGTCCGGCGGGTGCCATCCGCACGTGCCGGTTTGGAGTGTTGCACTGGAGGGGAACAGCATGGCGCGAAGAATGTTGGCACGAACGTTCTGGGGGTTTGTCGGGGCGATGTTCTTGTCGACCGCCGCGTACGCCCAGAGCGCGATCACAGGCATCGTCAAGGACACGACCGGGGCGGCAATGCCCGGGGTCACCGTCGAGGCGTCGAGTGATGTCCTGATCGAGAAGGTCAAGGCGTCGGTGACCGACGGCAACGGCTCGTACCGCATCGCCGACCTGCGGCCGGGCACCTACAACGTGACCTTCACGTTGCCCGGCTTCAAGACGTTCCGCCGCGATGGCCTGCAACTGGCGTCGGAGTTCACGGCCACCATTAATGCCGAGCTGGCGGTTGGTTCCCTTGAAGAGACGATTACGGTGACGGGCGCCTCGCCGGTGGTTGACGTCACGACCGCGGCCAAAACTGCGGTGCTCGACCGAGAAGCCATCGACGCCATTCCGACCGGCCGCACCATCCAGGGCATGGCGCAGTTGGTGGTGGGCGTGAACCTGAGCCTGCCCGACACCGGCGGCGCACGCGCCATGCAGCAGACCTACATGTCAACGCACGGCATGTCGACGTCGAACACCACCGTGCTGGTGGACGGCCAGATGACCAACGGCCTGCAGGGCGACGGCGCGATCCAGAGCTACTACAACGACTCGATGAACACCGAAGTCAGCTACCAGACCGCCGGCATCGGCGCCGAGACCTCGTCGGGCGGCGTGCGCCTGAACATGATTCCGCGCGAGGGCGGCAACCGCTTCAGCGGCGACTTCAAGGCCGTGAGCCGGCCGGGCGCCTGGCAGTCGAGCAACCTGACCGATCGGCACATGGCGCGGGGCCTGACCGCCGGCAACGCCATCGACCGCATTGTCGACTACTCGCTGGCAATGGGCGGCCCGATCAAGAAGGACAAGCTGTGGTTCTTCGCGGCGACCCGCTACAACTCGGTAAACAACTTCATCGCCAACACGTTCATGGATGACGGCAGCCAGGGCATCGACGACCAGTACATCCTGAACGGCATGGCGCGGTTGACGTGGCAGGCGACGCCGCGCAACAAATTCTCCGGGTACTTCGACGAGATCGACAAGTACCGCGGCCACGACATGCAGGCCAACTACGACCCCGAGACGGCGGCGACGGTGTGGAACTCGCCGGCGTACCACACGACGGCGATCAAGTGGACCTCGCCCATCTCCAGCTCGCTCTTCCTGGAGGCCGGCTGGTCGAACAACACCGAGTACTACACCAACGAGTATCGCGAGGGCATTGAGCAAACGCGCGGGACGGCCGAGTGGTTTGCCAAGGCGGCCAAGAACGAACAGGACCTGGGCGGCTACACCCAGGCCGGGCCGACCAACACCACCGAGAGTCCGGTGGCGTTCTACTGGAACTTCGCGGCCACCTACGTGAAGGGCGTCCATACCATCAAGATGGGCGCCAACAACCGCCAGGGCACGTTCAAGCACACGCGCGAGGCGAACGCGGATCTGATCCAGCAGTACCGCAGCAGCCGCACCGGCGTCCGCTGGTCGGTGCCCGACAGCGTGCTGATCCGCAATTCGCCGCTGGCCTACGCCGAGCGCCTCAACCGCGACCTGGGCATCTACATCCAGGACTCGATCCGCCTCAACCGGCTGACGGCCAACGTCGGCCTGCGCTGGGAAACGCTCAATGCGAAGGTCCTGGCGGGTAAGTCGCCGGCCGGCCGGTTCGTGCCGGAACGCACCTTCGACGAGATCGTCAACGTGCCCGACTGGAGTGACTTGGCGCCGCGCATGGCGCTGGTCTACGACCTGATGGGCAACGGCCGTACCGCGATCAAGTACTCGCTCAACCGCTACAACCTGTCGCGCACCACAGGCATTGCCGCCGCGTATAACCCGCTGGTGTCGGTCACCGCCACGCTGCCGTGGCGCGACGTCAACGGCGACGACATTGCCCAGGGCGAACGCGGCTGCACCGGCTACCCGCGCGTGGGCTGCGAGATTTCCTTCACCGGCCTGTCATCGAACTTCGGCGTCCGCGCCCTCAACGAGTACGGCGAGTACCCGCGCACGTGGAACCTGGAACAGGGCATCGAAGTGCAGCACGAGCTGCTCCCGGGCCTGTCGCTGGCCGGCGCCTGGTGGAAGGGCGACTTCCGCAACCTGACCACCACCATCAATCGGGCCTACACGCACGCCGACTACGTGCCGTACACCTGGTACAACCCGACCACCGGCCAGCCGTTCGAGGTCTACGCGCGCACGGTCACCCGGGCGACCAGCAACCTCGACACCTACGACGAAGAACGCAAGAACAACTACGAGTCGTTCGTCCTGGACGCGCGCTGGCGCATTCCCGGGGGCGGCCAGATGAGCGGTGGCATGTCGTTCGAGCGCGAGCGGCAGAAGGCCTGCACCTCGCCGGACGACCCGAACTTCGGCGGCAACGGCCAGGGGCTCTGTGACGAGTTCCTGCTCGACATCCCCTACAAGCCGCAGTACAAGCTGTCGGGCACGAAGGAGATCGGCTGGGGCGTAAACCTGGCGGTGTCGTTCCAGAACAACAGCAGCCCGAACAGCTCGCGCGTGATGACGGTGACCCGTGGAGCGACGCGCTACCCGGCCAGCTGCCCGGCGCCGTGCCCGGCCGGCCAGGTCATCATGCCGACCGGGACCTTCGCCCAGCCCTCGATGACTTACAACCTCGAGGCGGTCCGCGCCACGCAGGTCGAGCGCATCGTCCAGCTCGATTTCAAGGTGTCGCGCACGTTCCGGGTGAGCCGCGTCACGATCCTGCCGACGTTCGAGGTGTTCAACGTGAACAACTCCGACGCCATCATCAGCTACATCACGACCAACGTCCTGTCAGCGGCGTACCTCAGCCCGAACAGCATCATGCAGGGGCGGATGTACGGCTTGGGGATTGTGACCCGCTGGTAACGACCTTCCGACGCGTCTGTTCTCCACCAGTTGCGGGAGTGGCTGCGCCCCCCACACCCCCGTTTTTAAATGCTGGTTAGAACAAGCGGAGTGGAGCCCGCCGCCGTCCACCCCAAGGGTGCGGTCGCACATGGGCGCCAGCCCGGGGTTATGTGTGGCAAA
>JBBQSP010000018.1:0-65594 GCA_038213735.1 Vicinamibacterales bacterium
ACACTCGGGACAAATCGCGGACATGCTCGGCGCTCCTTGGCGGCGTTGAAGTCGGACGGACGGTCCAGCAAATTATAGCGAGAACCTGATACAGTCTGCAACGAATTGGCCTCGCGCCGCGCGCGATATGACGGTTTCCACTTCACAACGCAAGACCGTGCTCGTCGCCGCCGACACGCCGTTTGTGCGCGATCGGTTCAAGGCCGCACTGGACGCCGCCGGCCACCGCGCCGTCGTGGTGAAGAGCGTTGCCCAATTGCTGGCGCGCGTGCATGCCGACCTCGATGAGCTTGACCTGATCGTCCTCGACCTGCGCATGCCGCACGCGTCTGGAGCCGAGCTGGTGCGGCGCATTCGGAAGCTCGATCAAGGCCACCTGCCAATCCTCGTGTTCAGCGGGTCGGTGACGAGCGCCGAGGAGGTCCGCGAGCTGGGGGGCCTGGGCGTGGGCGGCTACCTGAACGAGTACAGCGCGGTAGAACACATCCTGCCGTCGATCGAGCCGCACTTGTTTCCCGACAACTTCAACCGGCGCAGCGGCCCGCGGGTGGTGATGGGGATCCCGGTGTCCTATCGTGCCGGCGGCACGATCGCGGCCGCGTTGTCGCTCAACCTGAACCGCGGCGGCTTCGCCATTCGCACCTCGAGTCCCTTGGCGCGCAACACCGCCCTCAGGGTGCGCTTCGCGCTGCCGGGATCCAAGAGGGAACTCGAAACCGAGGCGGTCGTGTGCTGGAGCAACAAGCGCGCCGGCATGGGCATCCGCTTCACCAGCGTGAAGCCAGCCGACCAGGCCGCCATCGACGAGTTCGTCAACGCGCACTTCTTCCGGTCAGTGAAGACGTAGGATAGGTCCGGCTAAAACCGGACGCCACGGAATGTAGTGTCCGCCTGTTGGCGGACCGTCATTTGAACCGACGCAGGCGGACCGCGTTCGCAACCACCAGCGCCGACGCGCCAGTGTCGGCCAGCACGGCCATCCACAGCGTGGCCACGCCGCCCACGGCGAGGGCCAGGAAGATCGCCTTGAGCACGATCGACAGCGCGACGTTGACGCGGATGTTGGCGAGGGTGGCGCGGCTCAGGCGAATGGCGTAGCGCAGCTTAGACAAGTCGTCGGTCATCAGGGCGATGTCGGCGGCTTCGAGCGCCACGGCGCTACCCATTGCCCCCATCGCAATCCCGACGTCGGATGCGGCCAGGGCCGGTGCGTCATTAACGCCGTCGCCGACCATGGCGACGGCACCCGACTCGCGGCGCAGCGACTGGACCGCCGTGACCTTGTCCTGCGGCAGCTGCTGCGACAACACGGTCGCGATGTTCAGATCGCGGGCAATGGCGCGGGCGGGTTCGTGGTGGTCGCCGGTGATCATCGCGACGCGAAGGCCTTCGTGCCGGCTGAGCTCGTCCACGATTCGTGGAGCATCGGCCTTCGGTCGATCGCGCAGACCGAGCACGCCCATCGCCAGCCCGTCGCGCGAGACCAGTACCGGCGACAGGCCGGCGGCGGCGACCGCGGCGGACGTTTCTTCGAGTGCCGGCGTCATCCAGCCGCGCTCGGCGAACAGCCGCGGCGTACCGCAGACGATGGCCGAGCCGGCGACCGTACCTTCCACGCCGAGCCCGGGCAGCGCGCGCACCTGCGACGGCAACGCGAGCGCCCAGCCGGCCGACACCGCGTGCGCCACGATGGCCGCGGCAATCGGATGCTCCGACTGCGATTCCACGGCAGCGGCGTAGCGGATGAGATCATCAGCCGGCGTTCCCGCCAGCGGAATCACCTGATCGAGGCTGAACGTGCCGGTCGTCAGCGTGCCGGTCTTGTCGAAGGCAACGACGCGTACGCCGGCCAGGCGTTCGAGGTGCACGCCGCCCTTGACGAGCACGCCGTGGCTGGCCGCCCCGGCCAGCGCCGACACCACCGACACCGGCGTGGAAATGACGAGCGCGCACGGACAGGCCACGACCAGCAAGACCAGCGCGCGATACAGCCACACGTCGGACGGTTGGCCCGCCAGCAGCACCGGCAGCGCGGCCACGAGCACGGCGAGCACCACGACCGCCGGCGTGTACCACGCCGCGAAGCGATCGATGAACTGTTGCACCGGCGCGCGTTGCGCTTGCGCGGTCTCGACGAGCCGGACGATGCGGGCGAGCGTGGTGTCGGCGCGACGGCGCGTGACCGCGACGGTCAGCGCGCCGTGGCCGTTGACGGTGCCGGCAAAGACCTCGTCGCCCTCGGCCTTCTCGAGCGGCAGCGATTCGCCGGTGATCGGCGCCTGGTTCACGTCGGACCGGCCGCTTTCGACGAGGCCGTCGAGGGCGAACTTGTCACCGGGACGCACGATCATCAGCGCGCCGATCGGCACGGCGTCAAGTGCGACCCGGCGTTCGCCGGCATGATCGCGGATCAGGACGTCGGCGGGAGCGGAATCAAGCAGCCGGCCGATGGCCTTGCGGGCCCGATCAAGGCTTTGGGCCTCGAGCCACTGGGCGGCGGCGAAGAGCGACACGACCATTGCCGCCTCCTCGAATTCGCCGATAGCCATGGCGCCGGCGACCGCGATCACCATCAACGCGTTGATGTCGAGCGAGCCGCGGCGCAGCGACTGGATGGCGCGCTGCGCGGGAAAGATGCTGCCGGCCAGGGCCGCGACGATGAAGAGGGCGTTGACCCACGCGGGGAAGGCGGCGAAGAAAGCCAGGGCGCAGGCGACCAGCACGAGGGCCGCCGCTATCGCGGTGACCCAGCCGCGAATGCGTGCGCCGGTCGGCGCCGGCGCTTCGTCTTCGCAATGCGAGCAGCCGATCGCGTGGGTTTGCGGCGTAGTGGTAGCGGTGCTCACCGATTAGCCTTGCGGGCCTTCGCAGCGCCCTGATCCCTGATCCCCGATCCCTGATCCCTGTTCTCTTCGACGTGCTGCAGCGTCTGCCGGAAGATCGCCATGATGTGCTGGTCGTCGAGCGAGTAGAAGACGACCCGGCCGTCGCGGCGCGGGCGCACGAGGCGCAGGCCGCGCAGCAGGCGCAGTTGATGCGAGACCCCGGACTGGCTCAGCTTGAGGACGGCGGCCAGGTCGCAGACGCAGAGTTCGCCGTGCGAGAGCGCGTCGAGAATGCGCACGCGGGTCGGATCGCCGAGCGCGCTGAACGTGTCGGCAAGCGCCTGAACCGAGCCAGGCGCGGTCAGCCCCGCGCGAATCGCGCGGACGCGCGCCAGGTCGATTTGGACCAGATCACAAACGTCATCATCTCTGAGCATATGAGCAGTCGCTCATACATTACCGTCAACCGCGCGTTGCCGTCAATTCGGTGCCTGACCCCCATTTCCACCAAATGGTGGAATGGGGACAGCCCTCGACATACTGATTGCTAGGGAATCAATCGCGCCGGGTGCCGGAATCGGCCCGAAACGACTGGGCAGGCCTGACCCTAATCCACCATTTGGTGAAAAAGGGGGTCAGGCCCCTGGCACACGTGGCAGCAGCAATAGCCGGTGGCGGGAGGCGGATTGGACGGCGGCGCGCGAGAAGGGCTGCAGGCGATAGCCGCCGTCGCGCCAGGTTTCGTTCTGGTCGAAGTAATGGGGGCTGAGCGGGTGGCCCGACTGCCCCGACGGCAGCGACACGCGCGACTCGTCCCAGTGCCCCGCGTGAAACACCTGCCGCCACGACGGATACTCCCAGGCCGCGAACGGCCGGCGGCGATTCCAGCTGATCCGCATGACCGTCGTGCCGTCACCCGCCACGGGCACCGGGCCGCGGTTGAACAGCCACCTCAGGGGAAACGCCGCGCCGCCCAGCGGATGCTCGAAGCGGGCCGCGTGCACCTGGTCCCAGGCGCGGCCGGCGCCACCGCCGTAGTCAGCCTGGAGCCGCTCCTCCGCATCCCGCGCCGCCAGCAGCATGATCTCGTCGCGCGTCTCCCGGCGATCCACGGTCGTGATGTCGTCGAACCAGCGCGACCGCCGGTCGCCCAGCACCACGTGCAGTCCGGCAAAGCGCTCGGCACCCGCCCACTCGTAGAACGCCATGAACAACGGCTCGTCCATCTCGTCGATGAAGGTCCGGCGCCACAGCGCGTCCTCGAACGCCTCGTACAGCGACACCACCGGCCGCGCATCGACCACGCGATCCCACTGCGCCAGCAGGTCCAGCACGGCCACGGCCGAGGCTTCGGTGCCGCGCGCGCGCCCGGCGGTGATCGCGCCCTCGAGGCCGGCAAGCACCGCATCGGCCGCCAGGCTGCGCCGGTCGTTCTGCAGCGCGAGCATCGCATCCAGATCGACGCTTTCCGGCTTCGACAACTGCTCGACCAGGCGCGTAGCCCGGAACGGCGCTGCCCAGTCTTTCGTGATCAGGCCAGGGAACTTACGATCGATCTCGTTATTGGCCGAGGCGATGAATCCGGCCGGCGGATTGATCACGCGCGGCAGTGAGGCCGGCGGCACCGCGCCGGTCCAGGCCCCGGCGCCACTGCCCCCATCAACCGGGAAGCTGCCGTCACCCGCGGCGCGCACCGGCAGGTGGCCCGACATCGCGTAGCCGATGTTGCCGTCCACGTCGACATAGACAAGATTCGACGAAGGCAGCGCAAACGACTCGACTGCGGCCGTGAACGACGCCCAGTCCGTCGCTCGATTGAGCGCCTCGAACGACACGGCGAGATCGCCGCCCGCGTCCCAACGAATCGAGTACGCACCGCGCTCGTCCGCCGGCCGGCCCTCGGGCGATAGCCACGAGGGCGGTGCCTCCCACTCGAGGCCGACATCGGCGAAGATCGGACCGTTCCTGGTCTTCCACACTTCGAACGGGAACGGCCGCGAGTGGCCGCGAACGGGAATGTCGGCCGGCGTCACCTCTACCGGTATCCACTCACCGCGATGAAACGCCCGCTTGTTCCCCACCTGGATTCGCTCCAGGAACAGGTCCTGCACGTCGGCGCCGGTGTTGGTGATGCCCCAGCCGACACGCGCGTTGTGCCCAAGCACGATGAACGGCACACCGGGCACGGTCACGCCCGTGACATCAAGACCCGCCGCCACGAGATGCAACTCGTACCACGCCGAGGGAAACTCGATCGGCAGATGCGGATCATTCGCGAGGATCGCGCGACCACTCGTTGTCCGCCGGCCCGCCACGACCCAGTTGTTGCTGTTGCCGCGTTTCACGCCCGGCCTCAGCCACTCCAGGCCGGCCGGCCAGGAGGCCTCGGCTCTTCGGGCCTCGGTAGGGCTCGGCCCTTCGGGCCTCGTGGGGCTCGCGCCTTCGGCGCTCGTGGGGGGTGGGGGGAGGGGGGCACCACCCAGGATCGCCGGACCGTCCGCCGGATAACGACCACCTAACTCCCGCGCCGCACCTTCGCCGAGCTTCGCAGCGACGGCTCCACGCACAAGCTCGGCCTGATGATTCTCGGCCAGCCGCCATGCCAGCAGGCGGCCGACGGCGAGCGAATCCTCGGGTGTCCAAGACGTCCACATGATCCCCAGGACTTGGAACTCAAGGGGCCGCTGGCGGCCGGTCAGCGTGGATGCAACCGCGTTTACGCCCTCGGCATACCGCTCGAGCGCCGTCCGCACGGCCGGGGTCGCGCGCGACCACTCCTCGGCGGCGGCCTGCCGCAGGCCGAGGGTCAGGAACCGCTGGTCGATCGCCAGCGTCGTCTCCCCCATCACCTCCGACAACCGGCCCCGAGTGACACGGCGGTACAGCTCCATCTGCCACAGCCGGTCGCGCGCATGCAGCACTCCCGCTGCAAACCACGCGTCCTCGGCATCGCGGGCATAGGCCGTAGGCACGCCGTAGCCGTCGATCAACACTTCGACCGGGCCGGCAAGACCAGGAAGGGCCAGTTGGCCGTCCAAAGCGGGCAGGGAGGCGCGCGCCCACCACCAACCGGAGCCGCCAGCGACCAGTAAAAGAATGACCGTTGCGAACAGTATTCGCTTCACGTGGTTCCTGAATGCGATATCCCGCTGGCGCGGCTTGCCGCGCTCAGTCGGTTCGAATAGGATGGGGGGCTGGACGCACCTAATTCGCGTCCGGCCTAGAGCTTACACTGTTTTCAACCATCGGAGACCTCTCGTGATCGAGGTTCAGCATCTATCGAAGCGCTACGGCGCGTTTACGGCGGTGGACGACGTGAGTTTCCGCGCGGAGTCGGGCGAGATCCTCGGGTTCCTGGGGCCGAACGGCGCGGGCAAGACCACCACCATGCGCATCATCACGGGCTACATGCCGGCCAGCGAAGGCACGGCAACGGTGGCCGGGCATGACGTCTTCACGCAGCCGATCGAGGCCAAGCGCAAGACCGGTTACCTGCCCGAGACGCCGCCCCTCTATCCCGACATGACCGTCCGCGAGTACCTGACCTTCGTCGCCAAGATCAAGGGCGTGCGCAAGGACATCAAGGGCCGCGTGGACGAGGTGATGAAGCGGACCTGGGTCGCCGACATGGCCAACCGTCACTGCGCGAAGCTCTCCAAGGGCTACAAGCAGCGCGTCGGCCTGGCCCAGGCGCTCATCCACAACCCCGAGGTGCTGGTGCTCGACGAGCCGACCGCGGGCCTCGACCCCAAGCAGATCATCGAGACGCGGCAGCTCATTCGCGAGCTGGCCGGCAACCACACCATCGTGCTGAGCACCCACATCCTCCCCGAGGTGTCGCAGACCTGCCAGAAGGTCGTGATCATCAACAAGGGCAAGGTCGTGGCGATCGACACGCCGGATGCGCTCACCGAACGGCTGCGCGGCGCCATCACCATGTATGTGCAGGCGCAGGGGCCGGTCGATGACATGCAGCGCGCGCTGCAGAGCGTCACCGGGGTCGTCCGCGTCAACGTGGCGGATCACCAGGCCGACACCGGCGTCTTCGAGGTCGACACCGAGAAGGGCGCCGACGTGCGCCGCGAACTGGCCACGGCCATCGTCCGCGGCGGCTGGGGCTTGCTCGAGCTGCGGCCCGTCCGCGTCAGCCTCGAGGAGATCTTCCTCAGCCTGACCACCGAGGAAACCGCCACCACCGAAGCGGCCTCCAGTGGCGCCGGCAGCGACGAAGCGGAGGTGGCGCATGCGTAACATCGCCGCCATTGCCCAGCGCGAGCTGAACGCCTATTTCTCGTCACCGATTGGCTACGTGCTGATCGGCTTCTTCGCCCTGCTGTTCGGGTGGTTCTTCTACGTGCCGCTGGCGTTCTTCGAGCAGCAAAGCATGCAGGCGGGCATGAATCCCGGCCAGGCGCTGAACATCAACCAGATGCTGGTCGGCCCGGCGTTCATGAACACCACGGTGATCATGCTGCTGGTGTTCCCGCTGATCACCATGCGCACGTACTCCGAGGAGAAGCGCTCGGGCACCATCGAGCTGCTGCTGACCTCGCCGCTGACCGACGTCGAGATCATTCTCGGCAAGTTCCTCGGGGCGATGGCGCTCTACACCGCGATGCTCTCGATCACGCTGATCCACATGGCGATCCTGTTCATCTTCGGCGACCCCGAGTGGAAGCCGATTGCCACGGGCTACCTCGGCCTGTTGCTGATGGGCGGCTGCTTCCTCTCGCTCGGCCTGTTCATCTCGAGCCTCACCAAGAACCAGATCGTCGCCGCCATGGCGACCTTCGCGGTGTTCCTGATGCTGTGGGTGCTCAACTGGATCAGCTCCTTCGTCGGCCCGACGACGCAGGCGGTGCTGGCGCACCTGTCGATCACGGAACACTTCGATGACTTCGCCAAGGGCATCATCGACACCAAGCACGTGATCTACTACCTGAGCTTCATCGCGTTCGGCCTGTTCCTCACCATGAAGTCGGTCGACAGCGAAAGGTGGCGAGGCTAATCATGGCGAACAAGATTTTCGGAATTATCGGCTGGCTTGGCACCATCCTGGTGTTTGCGGCGGTCGCCGCGCGCCTCTACACCCCGCCGTGGGCCTGGTGGAGCGACCAGTACGCCACCTACATGGCGTGGGCGGGCCTGGTATCGGTGCTGATCTACATGGCCGGCCAGTGGCGCGACGTCGCCAACTTCTACAAGGGCCGCGGCGCGCAGTACGGCACCATGTCGATCATCAGCATCGTGGTGTTCCTCGGCATTCTCATCGCCGTGAACTACCTGGGAACCCGCCAGAACAAGCGCTGGGACTTCACCGCCAACCAGGTCTACAGCCTGTCGGACCAGACCATCAAGGTGCTGCAGACGCTCGACGCGCCGGTCACGTTCGTGGTCTTCGATCGCGAAACCAGTTTCGACGGGTTCCGAGATCGGCTGGACCAGTTCACCTACCACTCGACGAACGTCAAGACCGAGTACGTGGACCCCGACCGCGAGCCGACCCGCGCGAAAGAAGCCGCGATCCAGTCGTACGGGACCATCCTGATCCAGTACAAGGACCGCACCGAGCGCGTGACCAGTTCCGACGAGCAGGCGCTCACCAACGGCCTGATCAAGGCCGTGACCGGCGCGACGCGGAAGGTGTACTTCACCCAGGGTCACGGCGAGAAGGACATCGCCGCCACCGATCGCACCGGGCTCAGCACCATTGTCCAGGCGCTGTCGAGCGACAACTACGGCGTCGAGACGCTGGTGCTGGTGCAGCAGAAGACGGTGCCGGCCGACGCCACCGTGGTGGTGATTCCCGGCCCGAGCACGGACTTCTTCCAGCCGGAGATTGACGCGCTCAATACCTACGTCAACGCCGGCGGCAAGGTGCTGGTGATGCTGGACCCTGAAGCCAAGTCTGGCGCCAACACCCATCCGCTGCTCACGCAGTTCCTCGCCGACTGGGGCATTCGCGCCGGTAACGACGTGGTGCTCGATGCGAGCGGCATGGGCCAGATGCTGGGCACCGACGCGTCGGTCCCGGTTGCGGCGCAGTACCCGCCCCACCCGATCAGCGAGGGCTTCCGCCTGGTCACCGCCTACCCGATGGCGCGGTCGATGACACCGATCGAGGGCGGCTCGAATGGCCGCACCGCGCAGCCGCTGGTCAATACGAGCGCCCAGAGTTGGGCCGAAGCCGACCTCGCATCGCTGTCAGGCACCGGCGGCGCGCAGGTCGCGTTCGACGAAGGCAAGGGCGACCGGATGGGACCGATCACGCTCGGTGCAGCGGCCTCGGCGCCGGCCACCGCGGCACCGGCACCGGCACCGCCGGCCGGCAACGGCACGCCGGCATCACCCGACGCCGAGCGCAAGCCGGAATCGCGGGTGGTCGGCATCGGCGACTCCGACTTCGCCGCCAACTTCGGCCTCGGCATCCAGGGCAACCGCGACTTCTTCATGAACGCGGTGAACTGGCTGGCGCAGTCGGAGAACCTGATTGCGATTCGTCCGCGTGAACCCGCCGACCGCCGCCTCACGCTGACGGCCGATCAGCAACAGCGCATCATGCTGCTGTGCCTGTTCGTGATCCCCGGCATCGTGTTCGCGTCGGGCATCTACACGTGGTGGCGGAGAAGGTAAGGAGCCATGCGCGGCATCACCTCCACTCTGATCCTGATCGTCGTCCTGGCCGGGCTGGGCGGCTACATCTACTTCGTGGATTCGAAGCGGCCCGCGCCGGGCATCGACGGCGGACCGGCGAAGGAAAAGGTCTACGCGATCGCGGCTGACGCCGTGGACGAGGTCAAGCTGACCTACCGGGGCGATACCAGCCTGCTGCGCAAGAGCGAGGCGGGCTGGAAGATGATCGAGCCGGTCGAGACCGACGCCGACCCGGCCGAGGCCGCGAGCCTGGGAACGGCCCTCGCCAATCTCGAGCAGGTCCGAGTCGTCGAAGAGAACGCGTCCGACCTGGCGAAGTACAACCTGGCGACGCCGCCGATTGCCGTCGAGTTCAAGGCCGGCAGCGTGACCGGCTCGCTCGCGCTTGGCGACATGAACGCCACCCAGGGCGAGATGTACGCCATGAAGAACGGCGACAAGACGGTGTTTCTGGTGTCGTCGTTCCAGGAGACCAACTTCAACCGCACGCCGTTCGACCTGCGCGACAAGAAGATCCTGAAGTTCGATCGCGAGAAGGCCGATGCAGTGACGCTGGTCCGCGAAGGCCGGACCATGACGCTGGCGCGCGAGGGCAGCGACTGGAAGGTCACCGGGCCGGTGGCCTCGCGCAGTGACTACAGCGCCATCGAGGGGCTGCTGACGCGATTGGCCAGTTCCAACATGTCGAAGCTGGTCGATAGCGAGGGCAAGGAGCTGGCGAAGTACGGGCTCGACCAGCCGGTGATGACCATCACGGTGGGCGCCGGCAGCGCGAAGACCGTCCTCGAGGTGGGCAAGACCGAAAACGGCGACACCTACGCGCGCGATGCGTCGCGGCCGCTGGTGTTCACCGTCGACACGACACTGCAGGGCGACTTCACCAAGCCCTTTGACGACTACCGCAAGAAGGAGCTGTTCGAGCTGCGCGCCTTCTATGTTGACCGGCTGCGCGCAGTCCTCGATGCGCCGGGCGGCCCCAAGACCTACGAACTGGAGAAGGTGAAAGCCACGGACCCGGCCGGCACCGATTCATGGAAGGTGACCCGCGTCGGCGGCGCCTCGCACACCGCCGACACCGCGGCCATGGACGACCTGCTGGCCAAGCTCGTGTCAATCAAGGCGGAATCGTTCGTCGAGGCCAGGACCAGGACCGGTCTCGACCAGCCGGCACTGGTCGTCAGCGCCAGCTTCGACGAGGGCAAGTTCGAACGCGTGCGATTTGGCCGGGTCGGCGAAGACTCGTTCGGCGCGCGCGAGGGCGAAGCTGTGGTAGCGAAGATCGACCCGGCGTCGATGGCCGCGGCGATGCAGGCGTTCGACGTGGTGACGATCCCGCCGGACACGACGGCCGCACCGGCCACTGACAAGCCAGGCGAGAAGAAGTGATCGAACGAGGCGGGCACAAGGCCGCGGCCTTCGTGGTCGCGCTCGTGCTCGCCACGGCCTGCGCCAGCTGGCAGACGGCCGGGGCGCAGGCGCCCACGCTGGCCGAGGCCCTCGCCAACCCCGACCATCACGAACAACTCCGCCGCGACCTGCGGGGGATCTTCTCGGCGCGCAGTGTGGACCACGGCCTGTGGGCCGTGGCCGTCCACTCGCTCAAGCGCGGCGAGACCTTGTACAGCTCCAACTCGTTCCGCCTCCAGGTGCCGGCGTCAACGCAGAAGGTGCTGACCACCGCCGTGGCGGCCGAGCGGCTCGGCTGGGACTACCGCTACGTCACGCGGCTCTATGCCACCGGCCCCGTGATCGACGGACGGCTTGAAGGCGACCTGGTGGTCGTCGGCAACGGCGATCCCACTGTGAACCCGCGGCATCCTGAGCGCTGGACCGCGTTCGACGACTGGGCCAGACGACTCGCGGCCAGCGGCGTGCGCATCATCACCGGTCACCTGATCGGCGACGACAACGCATTTGCCGAGCCCGGCTGGGGTTTGGGCTGGTCGTGGGACGACCTCGCGCTTGGCTACGGTGCGCCCGTCAGCGCGCTGCAGTACAACGAGAACCAGGTGGAGCTCGGCGTCGGCCCGGGCCTCTCGGCCGGCAGCCTCGCCATCATCACCGTGTCGCCGCCCGGCATCGGGCTGACACTCGATCGCGACGTGGTCACGGCACCCGCGGGCGAGCCGAGCCGCCTGTCGCTCGAGCGCGAACCCGGCGCCTCGGTCTTAAAGATTCGAGGGCAGGTCGCCCTGGGCGCCGCCCCGCTGACGGCGACCGCGGCCGTGCCCAATCCCACGGTGTTCTACTTGAGCGCGGTGCGCGAAGCCCTGCTCCGGCACGGCATCGTGGTCGCCGGCGACCTTGCCGACATCGACGCGGTTGCCATGCCGCCCGACATGGCCAAGGCCACGCTGCTGCTCGAGGACCGCTCGGCGTCGCTGTTCGAAATCGTCGACACCATCAACAAGTGGAGCCGCAACCTCTACGCCGAGACCCTGTTGCGATCGCTGTCACCGCCCGGCGTCCCCGCCACCACCGAAGCGGGACTGAAGGTCCTGGCCGAAACGCTCGGCCGGTGGGGCGTCTCTGGCGACTACTACCTTGCCCGCGACGGCTCGGGGCTGTCGCGGTACGACTACCTGACACCCGATGCGCTGATCGGCGTGCTGACCTACCTGTGGATCAACCCCGACCTGGCCGAAAACTTTCGCTCGTCGCTGCCGGTGTCTGGCGTGAGCGGCAGCCTCGCGCAGCGGCTGAAGGGGACCGGCGGCGAGGCGCGCGTCTGGGCCAAGACCGGCTCCATGTCCCAGGTGCGGTCGCTCGCTGGCTATGTCGTCACTGAAGAGGGCGAACCGCTGGTGTTCGCGTTCATGGTCAACGGCTTCCGCGTCCCGGCGCGCGAGATCGACGCGGCGATGGACCAGGCCTTGCTGAGGCTGGTGGCCTTCAAGCACCCCAGCAACCTGCCGTGAAGCGCGCCACGCTGCTCACGCTGCTGTTCGCAGCGCTGACGGTGATCATGGCGGCACCCTGGTCGCTGCATCCGGCCTCGCGGGTGCTGCTCGACGCCCCCGACACGCATCTCTACATCTGGACCCTGGCCTGGGATGCGCACGCGTTCATCAACAACCCGTTCGGAATCTTCGACGCGAACATTTACTACCCGCTGCCCAACACGCTGGCATACTCGGAGAACCTGATCGGCAGCGCGATCGTCGCCGCCCCGATCATCTGGCTGACCGGCGACGCGATGCTGGCGATGAACCTGGTGGCGCTCTCGGCGACCTGCCTGAGCGGCCTTGGCGCCTACCTGCTGGCACGCAGGCTCGGCATCGGCGCACTTGGCGCCGTGCTGGCCGGGATCGTGTTCGCGTTTGCGCCGGCGCGCTTCTTCCGCATGAGCCAAATCCATCTGGTGGCCATGCAGTGGATCCCGTTCTCGCTGGCGTACTTGCACGCGTACTTTGACAGCAAGCGCGCACGCGACCTGCACCTCGCGATTGGCTTTGCGGTGCTACAGGTGCTCTGTGGTGGCCACGGCGCGGTCTTCCTCGGCGTGGCGGGCGCCGCTTTCGTCGCCTATCGATTGGTCCGCGGCGAGCCGCTGGCCCTGGTGAATCGCATTCGCGACGTCGGCGTGACCGGCGTCCTGCTGCTGGTGCCGGTCGCGATGATGGTGTGGCCCTATCGGCGGGTGCAGCAGGAAATGGGCTTGCGGCGCACGCTCGAAAACTGGACCGTCACGCCCGAGAGCCACCTGGCGTCGCCATCGCACGTCCACCAGTTCGTGTTGTCGCTGTTCTCGGACGTGAAGTTCCACGAACACGCAACAGCGTATCTGTTCCCAGGCATTCTGCCGGTGCTGCTGGCTGCCGCCGCGTTGCTGGTACCGCGCGAGAAGAGTCTCCAGCAGCGCCACGTCGTCTTTTACGCCGTGCTGGCGGTCGTCAGCGTGCTGCTGTTCATCGATGGTCCGCTGGCGCTCTGGCCCTGGGTGTACTCATGGCCGGGCATGAACTTCATCCGCGCCCCGTCGCGGTTCATGATCCTCACCACCCTGTGTCTCGCGGTGCTGGCGGGTGCGGGCTTCGAACGCATGGCCGCCCGCTGGCTGCCGCTCACCCAACGGGCAACGGCAGTGGCCATAGCGGTGCTGCTGCTGGCAGAGTTCAGCGCCTACCCGTTCAAGGGCACCGATTACACCGTGCCGTCGCCGGCCGTGGACCGCTGGCTGGCCACGCAGCCGGCGCCCTTCGTGGTGGCCGAGGTGCCGGTCCCCGACCCGCGCAACTCCGGCCGGTTCGAGCGGTTCCAGACCATGACCATGCTGCACTCGATGGTGCACTGGCAGAACACTGTGCACGGCTACAGCGGCTTCCGCGCGCCGTTTCACGATCAGTTGTACCTGGATCTGCGACGCTTCCCCGACGAGACGAGCATCACGCGGTTGCGCGAAGTGGGCGTCACCTACGTGGTCGTGCACCGGGAACTCTACTCACAGGAAGAGTGGGCGCTCATCGAACCGAGGCTGGCGCAGGCCGGCCTGCCGTTGATGCACGAAGACGAAACCGGCCGCGTCTACGCCATCCAGTAATTTGGCCACAGAGGACACCGGGGACACCGAGAAACATCTTTCTAAATGCAACAAGGCTTAGAGGCGGCTGACACGCATTTTGAAAGATTGACTCTGTGTCCTCTGTGTCCTCTGTGGCGAAATCCGTTACAGGTGCACGTAGCGGCCGAAAATTACCGCCATCAGCATCCCGACCGACCCGACCGCGAGCGCACCGGCCAGGCCGACGGCAAACGGCTTCATGCCCACGCCCTTGAACACCGCGAAGTTGGTGTTCAGCCCGACGGCCGCCATCGCGGTGCCCAGCAGGATCTGCGACGCCCAGTAGTCGCCCAGTTGTTTCGTGATCGACGCCCACGACGCGGCGTCCCATATCCCGAACGCCGCGCCACTTGAACCGAGTGTCGCATCGCCGGTCGAGCGAACCACCGCCATCGCCACGAAACCGACGACAAAGCCTGGAATCAGCGACGTCCACCGGGTCTGCTTCTTCACGCCACCGACGGTCGCCTGCGAGTCGCGAATGTGCATCCACGTCAGCAGCGGAATGACTGCGGCCAGGAATATGTTGCGCGTCAGCTTCGTCACCGTCGCCACTCGCAGCACCACATCGTCTTCGTAAACCTGCTTGTAGGTGAGCGCCGCGCCAACCACCTGCGAGGTGTCGTGAATGGCGGTGCCGAGGAACAAGCCGATCGTCTCGGACGAGGTGAGCAGGTAGTGCGCAAGGTAGGGATAGGCAAGCATCCCGAACAGTCCGAAGGCGACGACGTTGGCCACGGCGTAGGCGACTTCGCGCTCATCGGCCTCGATGGCCGGGGCGACCGAGACAATCGCCGTGACGCCGCAGATGCTGGTGCCGGCGGCGATCAGCGTGCCCAGGCGCGGCGGCAAGCCCAGCCTCTTGTTGAACCACGTCACGAACAACAACCCGGTCGCGATGGCCGCAAGCACGACGGGCAGCCCCGCGATACCCAGCTTCAGCACGTCGAACAGGCTCAGGCGGATGCCCACCAGCACGATGCCGGCGCGCAGGATGGTGGTGGTGGCAAACTTCAGGCCCGGCGCGAGCGAGGCCGGCAGCGGCAGCGTGTTGCGCAGCAGCAAGCCCAGGACGATCGCGACCGGGACGCCAGAGACGGGGCTGCTGCCGGTCAGCCCCTGTGCGGCCAGAATCGCCTGGCCAATCTGGTCGGCGAGCCAGAAGCCGACGAGCATCACGGCGAGCGCTGCCAGGACCCCCGGGAGCTGCTTGCCCGCCGTCGCCGAGGCGAAGGCGGGCTTCACTGTCCAACCAGCCAGACGCCGCCGACCACGAGGGCAACGGCGGATGAAGCGTAGAGCAAGCCGTGGGAGCTTCGCGGATGGCGTCGGCCAAGGCGCCGCGCGGCCAGGCCCATGGCCGCCGAGAACGCCGTCATGCCGGTGACCGCGCCCAACCCGAACCCGGCCAGGTAGGCAATCGACGACCACCGGCTTGGCAACAACAGCGCCGGCAACACGCCGAAGAGATGCGAACTGCCGGCCAGTCCGTGAATCGTCCCCATGGTGAACGACGCGCCGGCGTGGGTATGCACCTCAGCACTCGAGCACGCCAGCACCCGAGCACGCCACGCACGCCGCAGGCCCCAACCGCCAATCAGGATCAGCGAGGCGCCGACCAGGCGTTCGCTGTAGGCGGAGATCGCGTCGAGAGGGAGTTGTTCCTTGACCAGCAGCAGCAGCGCCGCGATCAGCAGCACGCCCGTGAAGTGACCAATCCCCCACTGCAGGCCGGTGAGCCACTGGCCGCGCTCGCGGTCCGAGGCAAGCGGCGCGACGGCAGCCAGGTGGTCGGGACCCGAGAAGACGTGGAGCAGGCCGGCCGCGTAACCCGCGAGGAAGGCGAACATGTCCGCTCGTGCGAGGTTAACGCTGAATGGATTTCAGCTGGAAGAATTCTTCCAGCGCCAGCGGCCCAATCTCGCGGCCGATGCCCGACTTCTTGTAGCCGCCAAACGGCGCCAGCACGTTGAAGCGTCCGCCATTGATATCAACCTGCCCGGTGCGCAGCTGTTTCGCCACGCCGAGCGCGCGCTCAGGCGTGCCCGCCCACACGCCGCCCGCGAGGCCGTACGGCGAGTCGTTGGCCATGGCCAAGGCATCCGCCTCGGTGTCGTACGGAATGATCACCAGCACGGGCCCGAAAATCTCTTCTTGCGCGATCGCCATCTTGTTGTCGACGTTGGCGAAGATGGTCGGCTCCACGTAAAAGCCCTTCGCCGGCTCGGCCGGCCGGCCGCCGCCGGCGACCAGCGTGGCGCCTTCCTTCTTGCCCTGCTCAATGAAGCCGAGCACGCTGTCGCGTTGTCCGGCTGAGGCCAAGGGGCCAAGCCGCGTGTTCTTGTCGAACGGATCGCCCAGCGTCAACTTTGCCAGCTGCGCCTTCGCCAGTTCCACCGCCTCGTCGTGACGCGCGCGCGGCACCAGCATGCGCGTCCAGGCCGAGCACGTCTGCCCCGAGTTCTGCATGCAGTTGTTCACGCCGGCCGCAATCGCCTTGTCAAACGGCGCATCGTCCAGGACCACGAACGCCGACTTGCCACCAAGCTCGAGGCAGACTTTCTTGATGCCGTCGCCGGCCACCGCCGCAATGCGACGCCCCGCCTGGAGCGAGCCCGTGAAGCTGACCATGTCCACATCAGGATGCGCGACGATGGCTTCCCCGACGACCCGGCCGGATCCGGCAACGATGTTCAGCACGCCGGCGGGCAGGCCAATCTCGTGGGCAGCTTCGGCGAGCATGAAGGCGCTGACCGGCGCCATCTCGGCCGGCTTCAGCACCACCGTGCAACCAGCGGCCAGCGCCGGCGCGATCTTGCAGACGATCTGGTGCAGCGGGTAATTCCACGGAGTGATGCAGCCGACGACGCCAATCGGCTCCTTGATGATCAGGGAGTTGCCGAGTTCCTCTTCGAGCTTCGCCTCGCGGATGAACTTGGCGTTCATTCCGATCATCATGATCGGGAACTCGACCTGGACCTTGGTGGCGTAGCCGAGCGAGGTGCCGACCTCGTGGGCAATGGCTTCCGCCAGCTGCGGCACGCGCGTCTTCATGGCGGCGGCGAGCTTCTCGAGCCACTGCGCGCGCTCTTCCACCGGCACGCGGCTCCACGCCTCGAACCCGCGCCGCGCAGCCGTGACGGCCTTGTCCACGTCATCCGCGGTGCCGCGGGGCACGCGGGCGACTTCCGCTTCGGTGGCCGATGAAATGACGGCAACGGTGTCGGTACTGCCCGATGTTTGCCAGGCGCCGTCGTAATAGTGCTGGTCGTAGGAGGTCATGAATCTTTCAATTCTACGCTAGGCTGGTGGAGCTACGATCTCGTAGGGCCGCCCTTTATGGGCGGCCGTTTGGGAGCCCTCAATGAATATCACTGGAAAGACTTTCATCGTCACCGGCGGCGCCTCGGGCTTGGGCCGCGCCTCTGCCGAGGCGATTCTCGCCGGCGGCGGCAACGCCGTCCTTCTTGATGTGAACGCCGAAACCGGCGCGGCCGCCGAGCAGGCGCTCGGCGCCAAGTCGCGTTTCGCGCAGGGCGATGTGACCAGCGAAGAGCAGGTCAAGGCCGCGGTGGACCTCGCGGTTTCGGCCTTCGGCGGCCTCCACGGCGTGGTCAACGCGGCCGGCATTGGCCCGGCGGCCAAGGTCCTGGGCCGCAACGGCCCGCACCCGCTCGACCTGTTCGAGAAGACGCTGCGCGTCAACGCGGTGGGCACGTTCAACGTGATCCGCCTCGCTGCCGCGGTCATCTCGCAGAACACCGCCGCAGAGAACGGCGAGCGCGGCGTGATCGTCAACACCGCGTCGATTGCCGCCTACGATGGACAGATCGGCCAGCCGGCTTATGCCGCGTCGAAGGGCGCCATCGTCAGCATGACGTTGCCGATCGCGCGCGAGTTCGCACAACTGGGCATTCGCGTCGTCACCATCGCGCCCGGCATTTTCGACACGCCGCTGCTGGCGTCGCTGCCGGAGGCGGCCCGCGTCTCGCTCGGCCAGCAGGTACCGTTCCCCTCGCGCCTGGGCCGCCCCGCCGAATACGGCGCGCTCGTGCGCCACATCATCGAGAACGAGATGCTGAACGGTGAAGTGATTCGCCTGGATGGCTCGTTGCGGATGGCGCCGAAGTAGGGGCGGCGCACCGCGGCGCGTCCCTACTCGTCGAGCACGAAGGTGACCATCATGTTCACCTGATACTCGGTGATCCGGCCGCCGT
This sequence comes from Vicinamibacterales bacterium, assembly GCA_038213735.1. Taxonomy (GTDB): domain Bacteria; phylum Acidobacteriota; class Vicinamibacteria; order Vicinamibacterales; family UBA2999; genus 12-FULL-67-14b. Next base: position 18,258 of record JBBQSP010000018.1, read on the forward strand.
CGCAGCGCACGTGCTGCTCCTTGATCCACGCGCCGCGGATGTTGCGGAGCGTCTTCGAGGCCCGGGTCAATCCCTGCTGGATCGCGTCTTCGAAGCTTTTCGTTGATGTGGAACTGAGCTCGGATACCTTGGCTACTGACATGGCGGCCTCCCTGCTGACTGTGGCGGTGGGTGATTCCGGTCGCCCTTGGCGACCCGCTCCGAGGGTAGGTCGCCTACCGCCAAACAAGCAAGGTCATCAGTGGGGCGGCACCTGCGTGGCGAGCTTCGACTGGACGTCCGCCGGCAACGGCGCCGACCGCCGGGCGGCCGTGTCGAAGCACACTTCCACGGTTTTCTGCGTGGCGCAGTGCGTCATCGAATCGCTCTCGTAGAGACGCATCTCGTAGTTGAAGCTCTTGCTGCCAACCCTGGTGAAGGCGCCGGTGACGAGGATCAATTGCCCCGCCTTCAACTCGTGGTGGAAGTCGATCGTCAGCGTGGCCACGACGCTGCCGAGTCCGCGCGCGTGCAAGTCGCCCAGCGACACGCCGGCCCGCGCCAGCATGTGCCAGCCGGCATCGTCGAAGCATGCCGCGTAGTGCCGCACGTTCATGTGGCCGTAGACGTCACACTGCGCCGGCATCACGACGCTGCGTTGGAGTTCGTGCCAGGTCATGGCCTTAGTCCCCGAACGTAATGCCCTGGGCCAGCGGCAGCGCCGTGGACCAGTTCACGGTGTTGGTCTGCCGGCGCATGTAGGCCTTCCACGCATCCGACCCGGACTCGCGGCCGCCGCCGGTTTCCTTCTCGCCACCGAACGCGCCGCCAATCTCCGCGCCCGAGGTGCCGATGTTGACGTTGGCAATGCCGCAGTCAGAGCCCCGTGGCGACAGAAACTCCTCCGCCCGGCGCATGCTCTCCGTGAAGACAGCGCTCGACAGGCCCTGGGGTACGCCGTTGTGAAGCGCCAGCGCGTCTTCGAAGCGCTCGTATTCGAGCAGGTAGAGAATCGGCGCGAACGTCTCCTGCTGGACGATGGCGGACTGGCCGGGCATGCGGATGATGGCCGGCTCCACGAACTGCGATCCAAGGTCGGCGCGCCGGCCACCCCCGCACACCAGCGTGCCGCCCTCCGCCGCGGCTTGCGCGATCGCCGCCGCCATGTCGGTGACCGCCTTCGCCGTGACCAGCGGCCCCATTAACGTGCCGGCCTCGAGCGGGTTGCCAATGCGGACCTGCGCGTAGGCCTTCAGCAGGCGTTCGGTCAACGCGGGCAAAATCGCCTTGTGCGCGATGATCCGCCGCGTGGACGTGCAGCGCTGGCCGGCGGTGCCGACCGCGCCGAACAGAATCGCGCGCACGGCCATCTCGAGGTTCGCATCCTCGGCGACGATGATCGCGTTGTTGCCGCCCAGTTCAAGAATGGTGCGGCCAAAGCGGCCGGCCACCGTGGCCGCGACGTGACGGCCGATGGCGGTAGAACCGGTAAACGACACCAGCGGCAGGCGCGGGTCGTTCAGCATGGCCTCGCCGACGGTGCGGCCTGAACCCGCCGCCAGCGTGAAGATGCCGGCGAGGCCGTGATCACCCATCACGCGATTGGCGATGTGCTGCACGGCCACGGCCGTCAGCGGCGTCGGCTCGGCCGGCTTCCAGATCACGGTATCGCCGCAGACCGCGGCAATCGCCGCGTTCCACGACCACACCGCGACGGGAAAGTTGAAGGCCGAGATCACGCCGACCGGTCCGAGCGGATGCCACTGCTCCATCATGCGGTGACCCGGCCGCTCCGACGCGATGGTGAGCCCGTAAAGCTGGCGCGACAGGCCCGTCGCGAACTCGCAGATGTCGATCATCTCCTGCACTTCGCCGTGACCTTCGGCGCGAATTTTTCCCATCTCGAGGGACACGAGATCGCCCAGCGGTTCCTTCAGCTCGCGCAGCGCCTCGCCGAGGTCGCGCACCACCTCGCCCCGCTTCGGCGCGGGCACTTCACGCCAGGCCCGAAACGCCTCGGTGGCCGCGGCGGCGACGCGGTCGTAAGCGCCGGTGCTGCACAGCATGACCGTGGCAATGGCCTCTCCGGTCGCCGGGTTGAACGAGGTCAGTTTGTGGCCGTCGGGCTCGGGAATCCAGCCGTCTGGACCGGTGCAGGCCCCCGGGTTGAGGGGCTCGATCTGGAGCTGCTTGAGCAGGGATTGCATCTACGAACGATACCAGACGGCAATCCGGGACGTGACAGTGCGGCTGCGTTCCGTGACCAACGCAGTCAGTACATTGTCAGTGCGCCCGGTCAGCGCTTTCCGCCGGCTTCGCTCGACACCTTCGGGCGCGCCGCCTCGTCTTCGAGGGTCTTCAGCACGTCTCGCCACGAGAACTTCTGGCCGAGCCCACGCACGTAGTGGTCCATCCACGCCATTTCGCTGACCGACTTCACCAACTGGTTGCGCGGGTCGGGAATGCCGTGGGTGTCACCGGGATACATGTACAGCTCGGTGGTCACGCCCAACTGCTTCAACGCCATGTGGAGCTCGACCGACTGCGGGCTCGGCACCCGCGGATCGCCCTCGACCACGTGGATCATCGTCGGCGTCTTCGCGTTCTTGATGTACTTGAGCGGCGACTGATTCCAGTACGCGTCGAAGTCGTCATACGGCAGCTTGTCGCCCAGGTAGTACTGGCGGTTGCGCTGCACGTCGCTCTGCGCGTACATCGAGATCCAGTTCATGGTGCCGGCGCCGGTGCTGATCGCCTTGAAGCGATCGGTGTGGGTCAGGATCCAGTTGGACCAGTGGCCGCCGGCGCTCCAGCCGAGCGCGCCCATGCGATCAGGATCGGCTATGCCCTGCGCGACCAGGTGATCGACGCCAGCCATGATGTCGTCGTAGCCGGGCGCCATGTAGTTGCCGACAATGCCGGTCTTCAGTTTGATGCCGTAGTTGGTGGACCCGCGATAGTTCGGCCGCAGCACCACGTAACCGGCGCCGGCGTAGACCTGCGAACCGTAGCCGCCGTTGAACGACAAAATGTCAGCCGAGGCCGGGCCGCCATGAATGGCGACGATCAGCGGGTAGCGTTGACCGGCCCGGTAGCCCACCGGCTTTACAAGCACACCGCCAACCGTGGTGCCGTCCTTCGACTTCCACGTGATCTCTTCCTGCTGGCCGAGCGCGAAACCGCGAACCTGGGGGTTCGGGTCGGTGAGCTGCCGCCAGGTCGATCGCGTGCTGGCATCGGCGACCGCATCCACGGTGAACACCGTCGGCGGCGTCGTGCCGTCGGCATAGTTGATGAGCAGCACGCCGGTATCGGGATCCTGCTCGATCCCGACGCTGGCCTTCTCCTCGGTCAGCGGCCGCACGGTGTTGCGACGCACGTCGAGGGCGACAATCTGGTTGGTGGCGCGGATCCCTTCGTTGAAGTAGATCGTGCTGCCGTCCTTCGCCCAGAAGCCGACCGAGACGTCGCCATCGAACGTCTGGCCGAGCTTGCGGAACGGCTTGCCGCGCTCCGCGACGGCGCGGACGTAGACTCGGCCGTTGCTCATGCCGTAGGTCTGCAGGTCGTCCGGACCGGAGAACGCCACTGACTGGCTGTCGGGCGAGAAGCTGAGGGGACTCTCGCCGACCTCGGCGTTCTGGGTCAGCCGCTCGATGTGACCGGTTGCGGTCTCGAGCAGGTACAAGTCGGCGTAGATGTTCTCGGACGTGATGCCGCGCTGATAGCGGTCCGGCGACAGCCCACGGAAACCCACCCACCTCCCGTCCGCCGAGATCGTGACATCGTCGGCGGAATAGGCGCCGCCTTCCGTCAGCTGCTTTGTGGTGTTCAGGCCGAGATCAAGTGCCCACAGGCTCGACACCGGCGTCTCGGGATTGCGGATGTTGACGGTGAACTTCAAGTCACGCCGCTTCTTCTCGTCGGGATCGATCCGGTCCGGCGTGACGAAGTAGATCCGTCCGCCGTCGGGCGCCCACTGCCAGCTACTGATGCCGGTTGGGTGCTTGGTGATCTGCTCGGCGGCCGCCGTTTCGAGCCCCGCGGCTGGCAGCCGAAAGAGCTGCTCCTCGCCCGACTTGCCGGAGCGATACACCAGCCAGCGGCCGTCGCGGCTGAGCGCGAAGTCAGCGACGCCTTCCTTCGTGTCGGAAATCCGCCGGGATTCGCCGCCGTCTGGCCGCATCAGGTACAGCTGGTTGCGCGCGGCGGCATTGTCGGGCGCCTCGCGGTTCGACAGGAACAGGAAGAACCGGCCGTCGCGCGACCACCTCGGCCGCGTCTCGTTCTTATCCTTGGTGAAGGTCAGCTGCCTGGTTGATGGCAGCCCCAGCTTGGTCGACACCAGATAGATGTCGGTCTGCCGTTTCGCCTCTTTCCAGTCGGGCGTCGACAGCGTATAGAGCAGCCATTGCCCATCGGGGCTCGGGGTAAAGGCGCCGGCCTGGCGCATGTGCTGCATGTCCAGGAACGTCATGGGACGCGGCGCGGCCTGCTGGGCGTAGGCTGACGGACCCGTCAGGCTCCCCCACGACGACACGAGGATCAGGCTGACGAAAGCGACCGCGCGGCGCGCGATCGGAAGCGACACGTGCATGACAAGCCTCCGGATTGGTGCGGCACCCGTTTCGAGTGCGCCGCGATTATACCGTCGGCCTCAGCCAAGCAGTTGGCGCGCCGCTGCCGACAGCTCGACGGGCGATCCCGTCAATCCGCCGCCCTGGGCCAGGTCAGACTTGCCCCCGCCTTTGCCGCCAAACTGGCCGAGCAGGGCCTTGAGCAGGGCACCGGCGTCGGCGGTCGCGGCGCTACCGCGCGCGATCACGACCAGCGCAGGGGTCGTCGCCGAGAACAGCACGACCACCGCACCCGGCTTTGCCGCAGCCGCTGCCACCGCGATCGCCTTCAGGCCTTGCGCATCCCAGCCTTCGAGGGTCTCGATCAGCAGCAGCTGACTTCCAACCGAGGCCGCCTTCTCGAGCAACGCATGGGCCTCGTGAACCGCCAGCTTCTCCTGAAAACCGCGCAGCGTTCGCTGCTGGGTCCTCCCCTCAGCCTGCATCCGCTCGATGGCCGCGGCCATCTCGTCGGGCGCCACTGAGAGAAACTTCTGCGTCGCCGCCCACGAGTCGCGCCACAGGCGGAAGCGGTGGAGGGCACGGCCGCCGCACAGGAACTCCACCCGCGAGCCGCCTCGGAACTTCTCCCAGCCGCCGACGGCAATCACGCCAATGCCGCCGGTGCGGGCCACATGGGTGCCGCCGCATGCCGACAGATCGAAGTCCTCGACGTCGATCAGCCGCAGCGGGCCGGTGCGAATCGACTCCTTGCGCAGCGGCAGTGCCGCCGCTTCTACCGGTGTGGCAAAGCGGATCGCGACCGGCCGGTCCTCCCAGACAATGCGGTTGGCTTCGTCCTCGGCCTTCGCGACTTCGGCCGCGGTGACCTCGCGGGCCAGGTCGATCGTCGCCGACACGGTGCCCATGTGGAAACTCTCGGTGCGCACGCCGAACAGGCGATCGAACGCCGCCGACAGCACGTGCTGACCAGTGTGCTGCTGCATGTGATCGAAGCGCCTGTGCCAATCGATGGCGCCCTGCACCAGATCGCCCACCTTCAACGCACCGGAGGTGACATGGGCGATGGTGCCGTCGTCGCGATCGGTGACGTCGCTGACCGCCGCGCCGCCAAGGGTGCCGGTGTCGAACGGCTGGCCGCCGGAGGTTGGATAGAACGCCGTTTGATCGAGTGTCACGTGCGCGCGTCCATTGATGGTGTCGACGGCGACCACCGTGGCGTCGAACTTGGCGCGATAGGGCTCGGTGTAGTACAGGCGATTGGTCATGGTTCTTCTGCCGGCACGATCGGCAGTTCGAAGAAAAACACGGCGCCGCCGGACGCGGCGCGGCGGTAGCCGATGCGGCCGCCGTGGGAACGAATGATGTCGTAGCTGACCGACAGGCCGAGGCCCGTGCCTTCGCCTACCGGCTTGGTGGTGTAGAACGGCTGGAACAGCTTGGCCTCGTCTGCCGCCGGCACGCCGGGGCCCGAGTCCTCCACTTCGATCCACGCCCAGCCGTCGCGATCGCCCGTGCGGATGGCGACCTGCCGCTGAACCGCGCCGCTCTGGACGATGGCCTGTTCGGCGTTGATCGCAAAGTTGAGCAACACCTGCTGCAACTCGGTGAAGATGGCCATCACCGGCGCCGTCGACTTCTCGTCGGCCTCGACGCGGATGTTGAGTTCGTCGAGCTTGCGATGCCGTAGTTCCATCACCGACGCGACCACGTCGTGCAGCTTCACCGGCGTCGGCTCGGACATCTGCCGGCCAAATCGCGACAGGTTGCGGATGATGGCACTGGCCCGAATGCTTTCCTTTTGAATCAGCGTCAGGTCGGCGCGCGCCGCCTCGGGCATGCCTTTCTGCATCTGCAGCAGCTCGGCAAAGCCGAGAATGGCCTGCAGCGGATTGTTCAATTCGTGGGCGACACCCGACACCAGCACGCCGATGGCGGCGAGGCGTTCCTGCCGAATCACCTGTTGCTGCAACGACTGCACCTCTTCCCGCATCCGGCGCTCATCGTCCACCTGGGCCGCGATCGAGGCGCGCGCGCTTTGCAGGTTGGTGATCATCCCGCTCACCGTCTGTTGCAGGTGCTCCATTTCCGCGGTCGGCATTGGGCGCGGATCCAGCGGCGACAGGTCGCCGCGGCTCACGCGCCTGGCCGTGTCGTCGAGGTGATCAAAGGCCGTGAGCCAGCGGCGGGCGAACACGAACGTCACCGCAAAGACGATGACCGTCGAGACCACGGAGATGGCGAAATTACGCCAATAGATCGGCGCCGTTCGCCCCCGCGCCACGCTGGTAGGAATGCCGACGCTGGCCAGCCACGGCCCACGCTCGACGACGGCGTTCCCGAACACGCGCTCGACCCCATCGACGCCGGTGCGAATCACCGTCGTCGGCACATCCTGTGGGTTACGGGCCTCACCACGGGCCTCGGTCGGGCGGCCCACGTACGTCGACGAGTCGAGACTGCGCGCCACCACCACGCTGTTCTGATCGGTCAGGGTCACCACCGATCCCTCCGGTAGCGGGATGGATTTCAGGATCCGCTCGAGCGCCTCGAGATGTACAGACAGGCCGATGACACCGACCACCTGGTTGTCCAACGACGTGATTTGGTAGCCGAGTATTATCGAGTGGGCCGAATCGCCGGGCCCGCCGAGCATGGCGCTGACCCGGGTCTGGCCGGTCTCGGCCACTGACTTGAGCCACGCCGGATCGATCGAGCCTTCAACCCGGTCGTTTGGCGGCAGCGCCCAGGCCTGCACCCGTCCCTGCGAGTCGGCCATCAGGGCGTTGTTGAGCAACTGGTCGCGCACGCCAACCAGCGGTCGCAGCACGTCCGTGGTGGCCTGTGGATCGAGCGCGCGCATGCTCGGGTGACGCGACGCGGTCACCGCCACCGCGTCGGCCGCCTCCAGGTTCCGGTTCACGTAGACCACCACCGTCGCCGCCATGGTCGAGGTCTCGGCCGCCAGCTGGCGGACCTGTTCGCCGTAAGTGAGGTACGCGCCGTAGCCAATGCCGGCGTAGATCACCACGGTGAGGATCAGGATGGCGGTGATGATCTGGCGTCGGAGCGGCTGGGCCACGATGGTTACGAGCGCATGGTATCAGCGCCCGGCGTCGGAAAGCGGATCGACTGCACGGGCTTCTGCAAAGCCGGCGACGCGGAGCCGGCAGCTGTCACAGTGCCCGCAGGGGCCACCCGAGGCGAGCGGGTCGTAGCAGCTGTGGGTCAGCCCATAGTCGAGGCCCAGCGACAATCCCAGCCGGATGATCTCCGCCTTCGAGAGGCTGATGAGCGGGGTGTGGATGGTGAGGCGACGGCCCTCGACCCCGGCCCTGGTCGCGAGCCGGGCGAGGTGCTCGAAGGCCTGAATGAACTCGGGCCGGCAATCGGGATAGCCGGAGTAATCAAGGGCATTGACGCCGATCACGATGTCGGCGGCCCCGAGGACCTCGGCCCAGCCAAGCGCCATCGACAGGAAGATCGTGTTGCGCGCGGGAACGTAGGTGTTCGGGATGACGTGGGGATCGATCGGGTGGTCCTTGGGCACGTCGATCGCAGACGAGGTCAGCGACGAGCCGCCGATGGGCGATAAGTCGAGAACGAGCTCCATGTGGCGCTCGACGCCGAGCGATGCGGCCACGGCCCGCGCCGCCGCCAACTCCCGGACGTGCCGCTGGCCGTAGTTGATGCTGAGCGCGTTCAGGGTGAAGCCGTCACGCTTCGCAACGGCCGCGGCAGTATAGGAATCGAGCCCGCCGCTCAACAGAACTACGGCGCGTCTCGCCGAACCCTGATCCACGATCCCCGATCCCTGATCCCCGTTCTTAGACACCGCGGGTCTCGGGGCTCCAGATGTACTTGTGCATCTGCAACTGGACGCGGACCTCGAGGCGGTCGGCGATCACCCACTCGGCCAGCTGCCTGGCGTCCAGTTCGGCGTGCACCGGCGAGAACAGGACCGCCGCGACCCGCTCGGACAGCGTTTCCCGCTGCACGATCTCACGTGCGAACTCATAGTCGGCGCGGTCGGCAATCACGAACTTCACTTCGTCGGTGGGCTTGAGCAGCGCCAGGTTCGACCAGTCGTTGCTCACCGCCTCGCCCGACCCTGGACACTTCACGTCCATGATCCGGACGACCCCGTCGGGCACCTGGGCGATGCTGCGATGGCCGCCGGTCTCGATCAGCACGGTCTTGCCGGCATCGAGCAGTCGTTGCATCAACGGGTAGACGTCGGCCTGCAGCAGCGGCTCGCCCCCGGTGACCTCCACGACCGGGCAGCCGCGCGCCTCGACGTCGGCGACCACCTCGTCCACGCTCATCTTGCGGCCCTCGTGAAAGGCGTAGGGCGTGTCGCACCAGCGGCAGCGCAGGTCGCACGCCGTCAGGCGCACGAACACGCACGGCCGGCCGGCATGGGTCGACTCGCCCTGGATGGAGTGGAATATCTCGTTGATCGTGAGCATGACGAACTTAGTATTTTAGCTCGTGGTGATAAGGATCGGGACATCGGGCTGGAACTACCCCACCGGGCGGGGGACCTGGAACGGGATCTTCTATCCCTTCCCGGAAGACCGCCAGCGTGGCTTCGACGAGCTGGCCTTCTATGCTGAGCGCTTCAACGTGGTCGAGGTCAACAGCACGTTCTACGGGCAGCCGCGGGCGAACGTCTCGCTCGGCTGGGCGCGGCGGACGCCGGCCGGCTTCGAGTTCACCGTGAAGCTCTACCAGAAGTTCACGCACCCGGGCATGACGAGCGACCTGACGCCGATTTCGGCGGCCGAGGTCGATGCCTTCAAGGGCGGCATCGATCCGCTCGCGGCGGCCGGCAAGCTCGGCCCCATCCTGGCGCAGTTTCCGTCGAGCTTTCACCGCACGCCGGAAGCGGCCGCGTATCTCGACTGGCTGCTCCGCGCCTTCACCAACTACTCGATCGCGGTGGAACTGCGCCATGCGTCGTGGAGCGATGCCGAGGCCGAGACGCGCGCGCTGCTCGGCGCCGGTCACGCCGCATGGGTGCAGATCGACGAACCCAAGTTCGAGTCGTCTATTCGGCAGGACCTCGCGGCTGAGGCAACCTCCTCAACGGGGTTGCCCGGCCTGCTCTACCTGCGCCTCCATGGCCGCAACGCCCAAAAGTGGTGGAACCACGAGCAGTCCGAAGATCGCTACAACTACTACTACTCGGTGAAGGAACTGGCGCCGATTGCCGCCAAGGTGAAGCTAGCGGGCCCGGCCGCCAAGAAAGCGTACCTGCTGCTCAACAACCACTTCTCGGCGCAGGCCGTGGCCAATGCCACGACACTCAAGCAGATGCTGGACGAGCCCGTGACGGCGCCGCTGCCGGCCGAGCTCGTCGAGCGGTTTCCCGATCTCGCAGGCGTCGCTACTTTGCCCCGCGCACGGTTACTCTGACAATGCGATCGGTCACGGCAATCTTCGACACCACGTCCATGCCGGAAATGACCTTGCCGAACACGGTGTAGTCGGCGTTGAGCCGATGTTGATCGGCCAGCGTCACGTAGAACTGGCTGTCGGCCTTGGCGGCATCACCGGCATGTGCCATCGCCACCGCGCCGCGCACGTGGGTGCGGGTCTTCGAGATCTCCGCGACGCCGACCGTCGTGCCGCTGCCGCCATTGCCCCACGAGGCCTGCTTGGTCATGTCGCGCGTCTGTGGGTCGCCCATCTGGATCACGAAGCCGGGCACCACGCGATGCACGCGCTGGCCGTTGTAGAAGCGCTTGTTGATCAAGCCGAGAATGTGCGCCACGGTCTTGGGCGCCTCGTTTGGATAGGTCTCGAACTCGAACGTGCCCTTCTCGGTTTCGACGACCACCACCGGACCGGCGCCGGGCGAGGTCTGGACCGGCTTGGCCGGGGCCGTCTGCGCCGACGCCACGCCGGCGCCCGCCAACACACTTGCGAGTACGAATGTCAGGATCCGAACGGACATTGATGTGCCTCTCCTTGTGGGGACAAACCTTTTCAGGTCTGTCCATCGCGTTTGGATTTGCCCACGCGCTCGACACCGACGCGCCGGCAGTCAGCGATGATGGCGCAATCGCCACACCGAGGATACACCGGCCGGCAGACGTTCTGGCCCCAGGTCACCAGGTAGAGGTTGATCACCGGCCACCAGCGCCGCTCGATGACGCGGTAAAGAGCCTGCTCGGTCTCCTCGGGATCGCGGGTCTGGACCCACCCCAACCGATTCGAGATCCGGTGCACGTGGATGTCGACGCAGATGTTGGCCTGGCTCTCGAACGCCAGGATCATCACCAGGTTGGCGGTCTTGCGGCCCACGCCCGGCAACGTCACCAGTTCGTCGAGAGTGGCGGGAACCTGGCCACCGTACCTCTCGACCAGCACCCGGCTCGCCGCTTTCGCGAATGCGGCCTTGTTCCGGTAGAAGCCCACCGGGTAGATCAGCTTCTCGATCTGCTTTTCGGTCAGCGCGGCCACCGCGGCGGCGGACGGCGCCCGCTTGAACAGGCGGGTCGATGCCGCCAGCGTGGTCTCGTCCTTGGTCCGGGCCGAGAGCAGGGTCGCAATCAGAATCTGGAACGGGTCGGTCTTCTGGCCGCCGGAGATCTTCTCGATGGCCGGCAACTCCATGCCATCGATCTTGCGGGCGATGGTTCGCATGACGCGCTCGACGCGCGCGGCGGACGGTGTCACGACACCGGCGTCAGGGCCGGCTGCCCGGTGAGCACCGCGATCGCGTTCGACACCGCGAGATCGGCCATGCCCGTGCGCGTCTCGGTCGTCGCGCTCGCCAGGTGCGGAATCAGCAGCACGTTCTCGAGCGTCATCAGGCCGGGATGAATCTGCGGCTCGTTCTCATAAACGTCGAGGGCCGCGCCCGCGATCAGCCGTTCCTTCAACGCCCACGCCAGCGCGCCTTCATCGACCACCGGCCCACGCGACGTGTTGATCAGGTACGCCGACCGCCGCATCTTGGTCAGCGCCTTCTGATCGATCAGGTGCTTCGTTTCTGGCGTCATCGGGCAATGCAGCGACACGATGTCGGAGGTCGCCAGCAGGCGATCGAGCGGCAGGTGCGTGGCGTCGGGCAAGTCGGCCGGCGTGCGGGCGGCATAGGCCACCGACATGCCGAACGCCGGCGCCTTCTCGGCCACCGCGCGGCCAATGCGCCCAAGCCCGACCAGGCCCAGCTGCTTGCCGCGCAGTTCCATGCCCAGCATGTAGTCGAGCGCCCAGCCGCCCCACGCGCCCGCCCGGACGACCCGCTCGCCTTCGCCCAGCCGGCGGGTCACCGCCAGGATCAGCGCCCACGTGAAATCGGCGCAGGCATTGGTCAGCACGTCAGGCGTGTTGGTCACGGCCACGCCCCGCGCGCGGCACGCGGGGACGTCAATGTTGTTGTAACCCACCGCCACGTTGGCGACGATTCTCAGCTGCGGCCCGGCGGCATCGAGCACGGCGGCATCGATGGTGTCGGTGAGCAGGCAGACGAGCGCGTGCTTGCCGGCCATGCGCTGCAACAGTTCATCCCGCGAGATCGCCGTGTTGCCGGTATAGAGATCAACGTCGCAAACGCTTTCAAGGCGCGCGATGACCGAAGACGGAAGTCTTCGGGTTACAAGGACGGATGGTTTCAATCTAATGCCCGTGACATTGACAGTAGCCGCAGTGATTGCACGCCACCGCCGGCTCGATGATGCACATGATGTCGTCATCGGCGCGCGGCAGGGCGTAGCGGCCGAAGCTGATGCTCACCGGCACGGTCCGGCTAACCACCTCCGCCGAGGCTACGGTGGTCAAGAACCCGGACGCCACATCGGCTGGCGCCGGCGGCGCTGCCACAGGTGTCCCGAGATGCTTCTGGATAGCCACGCGCACGAGCGACCGTATTTCGTCATCCGTCATTCGACGAACTCCAGCTGGTCGACAATGCCGATAATCGCGGCGTCAACGGGGGCAAGCTTCTTGCCGAGCGCCTCACCGGCGGCGCGGCCTTCGATCACGACCAGGACGCGCTCGCTCACGCCCGCGCCCACCGAGTCGATGGCCAGCAGCGTCGCGCCGGTCGCCACGCCTTGTGGCGTTTCCGGCTGAACCAGCAGCAGCTTGGCGCCCTCGAACTGCGCGCGCTTCTGGGTCGCCACCACCGTTCCCACGACGCGGGCGAGGATCATTTCTTGTCCGTGGACCAGTGATCAACGATGCCGACAATGCCGGCATCGGCAGGCATCTCGGTAGGATGAAACGGAAAGCTCGCCTCTTTGCCGCGGACGAAAAACACCGTCTCGCCAACACCGGCGCCAACCGAGTCGACCGCCACGAGCGGGCGGCCGACATTCTTGCCGTCGGCCGAGATCGGTTGAAGGAGAAGAAGCGGGGCGCTGTCGAAGCCGGGGTCCTTGCGCGTGGCGACGACGTCCCCGATCACGCGGGCTAGCTGCATGGCCGTTACTCGGCGACGTCGACCGCGTCGACGATGCCGACGACCGCGGCATCCACCGGCACGTCTTTCATGCCGGCTGCCAGCCGCGCGGAACTGCCGCTGACAATCAGGACCGTCTCGCCCACGCCGGCATCCACGGTGTCGATGGCGACGAGGTAATTACCCTCGGCCTTGCCCTTGGGATCCACGGCGCGGGCCAGCAACAGCTTGCTGCTGACCAGGCGCGGATCCTTCCGGGTCGCGACCACGGTGCCGACGATACGGGCGAGGAGCATGCCTAGCTCTTCGCGTTGGCTTTGCCGATGGGCAGGACGTCTTCGAGGTTGGCGTGCGGACGCGGAATCACGTGCACCGAGACCAGCTCGCCGACTCGGCGCGCGGCGGCCGCGCCCGCGTCGGTGGCAGCCTTTACGGCCGCAACGTCGCCGCGGACGACCGCGGTCACGTAGCCGGCGCCAATCTTCTCCCAGCCGACCAGCGTCACCTTGGCAGCCTTCACCATGGCGTCGGCCGCTTCGATCATCGCGACCAGGCCCTTGGTTTCGATCATGCCGAGCGCTTCACCCATTTACTGTTCCTCCAGGACTTGAGGGCTTGGGGGCTTAGGGGCTTGAAAACTCAAGACCTCAGGACCCCAGGTCCCCAGGACCGCAATCTCATTTGAGCGCGCGAAGCGCGTCTTCTATCAGTGCAGTTAGCTCGCGGTATGTTAGCCGAATTTCCCCGTCCGTGCCGGTTGGCGGCGGCGGCAAGCTGTGGAGCACCAGCCGCTCATTCGACTCCGGCGCCTGCACCACCTGGCAGTCCAGCTGCCCACCTGTCGTCGGGTTGGACTCGTCGGTGCAGATCGGCGCCGGCGAGGCAATGCCGTACATGCCGCGCAGGCCCTGCAACCGGTCTACTTCACTTCTGGACAACACGTTCTCGCGGCCCAGCGTCCGCGCCACCAGGCTGATCTTCGCGAAGTGCTCGATCGTCTCCATGCGGTAATACGCTGACATCACGTCGCCCGCCAGTGCCAGCGCGCCGTGACTGGCCAGCAGCATGCCGTCGTGGGCTTTCACGTACTTCCGGACTGCCGCCGGCAGCTCCTCGGTGGACGGCGTCGCATACTCCGCCAGGGGGATGCTGCCAAGCGTGGTGATGACTTCCGCCAGCACCGCGCGATCGAGCGCGATGCCGGCTACCGCGAACCCGGTGGCGGTGGGCGGATGCGCGTGCACCACGGCGCGGGCATCGGGGCGGTTGCGATACACCTCGAGGTGCATCTTCAGTTCAGACGAGGGCTCGCGCTCACCGGCAATGCGCTTGCCGTCGAGATCGGTGATCACCATCATGTCGGGGGTCATGAACCCCTTCGACACGCTCTTGGGAGTGGTGATCAACCGCCGCTCGTCGAGGCGGACGCTGATGTTGCCGTCGTTCGAGGCGACGAAGCCGCGCTCCCAGAGGCGGCGACCCACCTCGACGATGTCGGCGCGGGCCTGTTCTTCGGCGTTCATCGGACCGCGTGCTCGCTACGGCATTTCTCGCTGCAGAAGTGAACGGGGGCGCCGCTGCTGGTCCCGCTAATCGCCTTGCCGGGCACCACGTAGGTGCCGCACACCGGGCACGGCTGCATCTTCACCGGCGACGGCGCGCTGCTCGGTCGACCGCCAGGCGGCATGGTGGCGCCCCGCACCACGCCCTCGACGAATCGCCAGAACAGCCTGGCGAAAACCGCGAACAGGACGAGGAGCAGGATGAAGCGGAACACAGGCTATTTTCCCGCGGTTCCGGCGGCGGTGTTGCGCACGCCCTCGAGCCCCTTCTTGGCGGCCTGCCCCTCGGGCGAATCGGGTGACAGCGCCACCACTTCTTCCCAGGCCTTGGCGGCGCCCGTCAGGTCGTTCTTGCCGAAGGCCCGCACGATGCCCACGTTCAGCAACGTCTTGATGTGCCGCGGATCGGCAACGAGCGACTTCTCGAACTGCGCCAGGGCGCGGTCGGGCTGGTTGGTGTAGTAGTAGGACACGCCGAGGTCGGTCGACACGTTCGGGTCGGCCGGGTTCAATGCGAACGCCTGCTCGTACCAGGCAATCGCCTGCGGATACTGCTCGGAGTCGAAGAACATGTTGCCCAGTTGCACGCGCGACTCGACGTTCTTGGGATCTTTCTCCGCGACCGTTTGCAGGGCCTGCACGCGCGACTGGTCGAGCGGCGGCGGTGCCTGGGCTGGCGCGCCGGCGGTCGCCGGCGCCGCCTGCGCCACGGGAGCAGCGACCTGCGCCGAGCCGGCCGCATTCTGGGTCCCGAGCACCCACCCGATAATCAAGCCGAACAGTGAACCGGCAACGCCGAAGACGATTGCATCCGCTCTCATGTGGGGAACCCTCAGGATAACAACGAGCGGCGTAGCCAGTCCACCAGGGCGCGCCCGACCTCCGGGTCGCGCTCCAGGAGGGCCGTGCCGTGCGCGACCGTCGTCGAAATAACTTGTTCTCGCGGCCCGGTGGTGTCGGCGGCGAAGTCGCGAAGGGTCCGCAACGCCAGCGGATCCTCGGCGCTGGCGGCCAACCACATGGTCCGGGCACCCAGCCTCCTGACCAGGCTGACGTCGGTGCGAAGGCCGCGGTAGTCGAGCGACGGCGACAGCAGCGCAAGTGCGCGAACCGCCGGCAACTCAACCGCCGCGAGCAACGACAGGCTGGCGCCGAGCGAGGCGCCAACCAACGCCACCGAGCCTGGCCGCACGCCCTGGCGCGAGGCCAGCCACGCGGTCGCGGCGCGAACATCCTGCACCATGTCGGCCAGGGCTTGTGACGACCCAGACGAGCCGCCATGGCCGCGCAGGTCGAACGTGAGCGCGGTGATGCCGGCGTCCTGGAGCCGATCCGGCAGGCTGCCCCAGTCGGCCTTGCTGCGGCTGAGCATATGCACGAGGACCACGGCAGGCGCCGGTCGCGACGAGGCTTCGTAGAACTCGCCGGCGAGGCTGGTGCCGTCGAGGGACGTAAAGGTCACGGCGCGGCCCGAAGCCTCGGCGGCCTCGGCCAGAAGCAGCGCCGCAAGAATCAGCAACACCTTACCCATCGAGCGCCACCAGGTACTCTTTCACCACGCGGCCGAGGCCCACGAAAATGGCGCGGCTGATCAACGCGTGGCCGATTGACACCTCATCCAGGTGCGGCAGGGTGCGAAACAACGTGAGGTTCTTCAGATCCAGATCGTGGCCCGCGTTGACGCCCACGCCCAGTTCGAACGCCAGCGTCGAGGCCACTACGTACTGCGCGAAGCTCTGCTCGGCTGCGGCCGGTCCGCGCTCGAAGGCGCGGGCAAACGGCTCGGTGTAGAGCTCGACGCGGTCGGCGCCCATCGCCGCGGCCCAGGAAATCGCGGCCGGCTCGGGATCGACAAACAGGCTGACGCGCACGCCGGCGGCCTTCATGGCGCCAATCACGCCGGCCAGGGCGGCCTGCGGCGTATCGACGGGCCATCCGGCCTGGCTGGTGATCTCGCCGGGGAACACCGGCACGAGCGTGCACTGGTCGGGCTTCACCGCGAGCACCAGGTCGATCAGGTCCTGGCGCGGGTCGCCTTCGATGTTGAACTCGACGCGGCCCTCGAGCGGAGACAGCTCACCGGCGATATCGTGGACGTCGGCAGTGGTGATGTGCCGCCCGTCGGCACGCGGATGCACGGTGATGCCAGGGGCGCCGGCATCGACGCAGGTCCGCACCGCCTCGATCACCGACGGCAGGTTGCCGCCGCGCGAGTTGCGTACGGTCGCCACCTTGTTCACGTTCACCGACAGCTTAGGCAAGTTGCTCCTTCACGACCGCGGCAATCTCGTCGGCCCAACCCCGAATCTCGGCCTGGTCCTTGCCCTCGAGCATGATCCGCAACAGCGGTTCAGTGCCGGAGTAGCGAATCAGCAGGCGTCCGTTCCCCGCCAGCCCTTGTTCGACGCGAGCGATGGTGGCAGCAATCGCCGGCACCTGCGTGTAGTCGGACCGCTGCTTCACGCGCACGTTGACGAGCACCTGCGGGTAGGTGACGAGCTCACCGGCCAGGTCGGCCAGCTCGCGGCCCGATTGCGCCATGATGCGCAGCACGTTCAGCGCGGTCGCCAGGCCATCGCCGGTGAACAGGTGATCCGCGAAGATGATGTGGCCCGACTGTTCGCCGCCGAGCGCGTAGCCGCGCTTGACCATCTCGTCCATCACGTACTTATCGCCCACCGCGGTGCGCACCAGGTTGATGCCGCGATCGCGCAGCGCCACCTCGAGGCCGAGGTTGCTCATGACGGTCGCGACCACCGTGTCGCCCGGCAGGCGGCCGTCGCGCTTCAGGTGCAACGCCGCCATCAGCAGCACCGCGTCGCCGTCAACGACCGCGCCTGACGCGTCGACGAACAACGCGCGATCGCCGTCACCGTCGAAGGCAATGCCCATGCGGGCGCCCCGGCTTACCACCTCGCGGGCGAGGCCAGCCAGGTGGGTCGATCCGCAATCGAGGTTGATGTTGCGGCCATCGGGCGACACGCCAATCGGCTGCACGTCGAAGCCGAGCGACAACAGGAACGCCGGCGCCATAACCGCCGTCGCGCCGTTCGCGCAGTCAACGATGATCGGCGAACCCGCGAGCGGTCCGGCATCGTCGAGAATCTGCGCCAGGTGCTCCAGGTAGTGATCCGACAAGTCCTGCCGGTCGATCACGCCGGGCGCGGCGCCGACCTGCCACGACGGATCGGCCACCAGCATCTCGACCGAGGCCTCGAGCTTCTCGGTGAGCTTCACGCCGGAGCCGCCGAACACCTTGATGCCGTTGTCCTCGTACGGGTTGTGCGAGGCCGAGATCACCAGGCCGGCATCAAATCCCTCGGTCCGCGCCAGGTAGGCAATCGCCGGCGTCGGCACTATGCCTGCGCTGACCACGGTCGCGCCGCCGCTGGTCAGCCCGCGCGCCAGCTCCCGCTCGATCCACTCGCCCGACTCGCGGGTGTCGCGGCCAATCACAACACGCAGCGGCGTGCCTCGGCCGCCCTGCCGTGAGCGAGCAGCGGCGTTTTCGCCGCTGAGAGTCGAACGGACCAGCGCCTCGCCCACCCGTGCCACCGTCGCGGGCTCGAGCGGCGCGACGCCGGCCTTGCCCCGAATGCCATCCGTGCCAAACAGTTTCATGGTCGCCTGGGAGAAATCGTCACCGTCACGACCGCGGTGGTTGGCGTGACCAGACGCAGACTGGCGTCCTGTACGCCAATGGTCACAATCTCTCGGACCGATCGCGTTTCGCCGCTCACCGAGACCGGTTCGGTCACCACCGCGTCCAGCCGCCTCAGTGCGCTTTCGGGACCCGCCACTTCCACGCTGGCTGGATCGCTCGTGACCGAGGTCACCTCGAATCCCGGGTCCGGCCGGCCCTCGATGTCCGGTTCCACCGGCACCGTCCTGACCCCCGACGCCTCGAACTCCATCGTCAGGGTTGACGGCCCGACCTGCACGACGTTGATGCCGTACGGCACCGTGACCTGCGACGGCGTCAAGTGAAACAGCCGGCGGCCGGGGCGCGCGGTTCGCAGGTCGAGCACCGCGGCCAAATCGCCGGCGCCCATGCGGCTGAGCGCGCCAGACGACCCGCGCAAGCGCACTTCCACCGTGTCGGGCAGGTTGCCCACCAGTTCGAGCCCGTTGGGCAGGTTCTGGAACTCGACCGGCGCCCGCAGCACCCGTTCAACGACGCGCTCGCCGGCGATGACGAGCCACAGCATCGCGGCGATGCACGTCGAGAGGAACTTGAGCCCGAGGTTGCGGAAGGGATGGTAGGACATCAGCTCAGTGAATACCCCGCCGGTCGTGGCTTGACGCCAGCCGGCCGCAAGGTGACCAGCGCCTTCAACCGTTGCCGCAGCCGATCAGCATCGAGGTCGTGCTCCAGGTCGCCGTCCTCCACCAACGAGACGCGGCCCGTCTCTTCCGACACCACGATCGCCACGGCGTCGTTCTCCTCCGTGATGCCAATCGCCGCGCGATGGCGCGAACCAAACTCGCGGTTCAGCCGGGGATTGATGGTGAGCGGCAGGAAGCAGGCCGCCGCCGCCGCGCGATCCCTCTGCACAATGACCGCGCCGTCATGCAGCGGTGAGGTCGGCTGGAAAATACTGACCAGCAGATCGTAGGTCAGCTTGGCGTCGAGCGGAATGCCGCTTTCGATGTAGTTGCGCAGGCCGATCGCCCGCTCGATCACGATAATGGCGCCGGTCTTCTTCGCCGACAGGCTGCTGGCAGCCACTACCAGCTCTTCAATGGTGTCGTCGTCGCTGACCTTGCGGTTGAGGCGGCGAAACAGGCGGCCCCGGCCGAGGTGAACGAGGGCGCGGCGGATATCGGCCTGCAACAGCACGATCGCCGCAAACACCACGTAGCCGACCACGTTGCGAATCAGCCAGTTGACGGTTTCGAGTTGAAAGCCGCGTGATATATAGAACAACCCAACGATGAACGCGATGCCGACGGCCATCTGCACGGCGCGCGTGCCGCGGATCAGCTTGAGCAGCTCGTAGATCAAGATCGAAACGATCAGGATGTCGAGCACGTCCCACCAGGTGACCGGGGGACGTTGAAGTAATTCGGTCAGGAAAGACATTGGCCGCTCCAGTATCTTAGTGCGGCGTGGGGGCAGATTTCAGTGCGGCGTGGGGACAAACCTTTAGGTTTGTCCGCGGGGTCAGACCCCCGCTGCGTCCCGAATAGCGTCGGCGACGCGGACGACGTGGACCATCTCCGCAACCCGGTGGACCCGCACGATGTGGGCGCCCCCGAGAATCGCGGCGGTCACGGCGGCGGCCGTCGGCCAGTCGCGCTGCGAGGGGTCCAGCGGGCCGGTAGACACCGCCATGAACGACTTGCGCGAAGGTCCGACCAGCACGGGGAAGCCCAGGTCGGCCAGACGCTCGAGTCGGGCCAGCACTGCCAGGCTTTGCGATGCGTGCTTGGCGAAGCCCAGGCCGGGGTCGATCAGGATGCTCTCGTCGGCAATGCCGGCCGCCCGGGCGCGGCCGACGGCCTGCCCCAAGTCGGCGGCCACTTCCGCCACCACCTCGGCATAAGCAGCGTGCGCGTACATGTCCTGTGGGCGTCCGCGGGTATGCATCAGCACGATCGGCGCGCCCTTCGCGGCCGTGAGCGGCCCCAGGCGCGGGTCGTACTGCAGCCCGCTGATATCGTTCACGATCGACGCGCCTTCGCCGAGGGCGAACTCGGCGACCTCGCTCTTGTAGGTGTCGATCGAAATGGGCACGCGCACCCGCGCTGCCATGGCCTCGAGCACGGGGCGCACGCGCGCCAGTTCGTCGACGGTGCCCACGGGCGTGGCACCCGGGCGCGTCGACTCGGCGCCGATGTCGATAATGTCGGCGCCAGCCGCTTCCATGGCGGCAGCCAGGTCGGCGGCGTGCTGGGGGTCGAGGGCCAAGCCCCCGTCGGAGAAGGAATCGGGCGTGACGTTGATCACACCCATCACCAAAGTGCGCGGGCCGAGCGCTAATGGCGCCCGGCCCGGAAGAGGAATCGAAAACGACCGACGAGGCGCCGCGATCACTCCTGGGTGAGCGGCTTCTGGATCGGCTGCATGGGCGGCACGAGCGACGGCCGATCCTTCTCGCGGGCCGGGGCTTCGGCGGCCGACGGAATCTCCGCGGCCGGCACTTCGTCGAGCGGGTGGCCGTTGACGATTCGGCGCACCTGGTCGGCGTCGAGAACCTCGCGGACCAGCAGCGCATCGGCAATGGCCGTCAGCTTCTGCTTGTGCTCGGTCAGCAGCGCCGTGCAGCGCTTGTACTGGTTGCCGACAATCTGCTGGACCTCGCCGTCAATCCTGACCGCGGTGTCCTCGCTGTAGTCGCTGTGCTGGGCGATCTCGCGGCCGAGGAAAATCTGCTCTTCCTTCTTGCCGAAAGTCAGCGGGCCCATCGACTCGCTCATGCCCCACTCGCACACCATGCGGCGGGCCAGGTCGGTGGCGCGCTCGAGGTCGTTGCCGGCACCGGTGGTGATGTTGCCGGTGGTGATCTCCTCGGCGATGCGGCCGCCGAGCAGGATGCCGATCTGGTCGACCAGGTAGTTCTTCGAGTAGTTGTGCTTCTCGTCGGTCGGCAACGACATGGTGAGGCCGAGCGCCATGCCACGCGGCACGATCGTGACCTTGTGCAGCGGGTCGGCGTGCGGCAGCAGGACGCCGAGCAGCGCGTGTCCGGCCTCGTGGATCGCGGTGACCTTCTTCTCGTCCTCGGTGACGATCATCGAGCGCCGTTCGGCACCCATCATCACCTTGTCCTTGGCATACTCGAAGTGGTACATCGAGACCAGCTTCTTGCCGTCGCGGGCGGCGTTGAGGGCCGCCTCGTTCACGAGGTTGGCCAGGTCGGCGCCGGTAAAGCCGACAGTGCCGCGCGCCAGGATCTTGATGTCGACATCGTCCGACATCGGGATCTTGCGGGTGTGGACGGCGAGAATGCCTTCGCGGCCGCGCACATCGGGACGGTTGACGATCACGCGGCGATCGAAGCGGCCGGGCCGCAGCAACGCGGGGTCCAGCACGTCGGGCCGGTTGGTGGCCGCCATCAGGATGACGCCTTCGTTCGACTCGAAGCCGTCCATCTCGACCAGCAGCTGGTTAAGGGTTTGTTCACGTTCGTCGTGACCGCCGCCGAGGCCGGCGCCGCGGTGACGGCCGACCGCGTCAATCTCGTCGATGAAGATGATGCACGGCGCGTTCTTCTTGCCTTGCTCGAACAGGTCGCGCACGCGCGAGGCACCGACGCCGACGAACATCTCGACGAAGTCGGAGCCGCTGATCGAGAAGAACGGGACGTTGGCTTCGCCGGCCACCGCGCGAGCGAGCAGGGTCTTGCCGGTACCCGGCGGGCCCATCAGCAACACGCCCTTCGGAATGCGGCCGCCGAGCTTCTGGAACTTCTGCGGTTCCTTGAGGAACTCGATGATCTCCTGCAGCTCGCTCTTGGCTTCTTCCGCCCCGGCGACATCGCGGAACGTGACCTTCTTCTGCGCCGACGAAGACAGCTTCGCCTTACTCTTGCCGAACGACAGCGCCTTGTTGCCACCGCTCTGCACCTGGCGCATGAAGAAAATCCAGAAACCGATCAGCAGCAGGATCGGCGCCCACGACAACAGCAGCGCGGCCCACGGCGAGGCCGTCGGTTCCTTCGCCTCGACGATCACTTTCTTGTCGATCAGCCGGTTGACGAGACCTTCGTACTGGAACGGGATGTAGGTCCGGAACGGTTCCTTGGCCTGCGTCAGACCGGTCAGCTCGTTGCCCGTGATCTTGACGCGCGCCACCTGGCCCGAGTCCACCAACGAGACAAACTCGCTGAAACTGAACTCCGACTCGGGGCGCTGGAAGCGCGACGAGAAGTTCCAGACCAGGGCGACCAGCACGATCATTGCCACCCAGAAAACGACGCTCTTTACTGTCGTGTTCAACACTACCTCCAGGCGCTACTGGCGCCTCAGGGTCAAGACTACCACGGTCGTCGTGAGCGGGGTCACCCGGAAGGGCGCTGCCAAAACCTGCCCTGCCACCCACACAATCCGGCCTCTTTCATCGGTCACAATTGGTTCCCGGTCGCGGTCGTCGCGAGGAATTTTCCGGTCCACGAATACGTCCTGAACCGTCTTGTGCCCGGGAGCTCCTAATGGATGCAGACGATCCCCAGGCCGGCGTGGCCGGACAATAAAGGCGCGACCCACGGTGCCGGCATCGACCATCACCTGTCCCGCTGCGATCGAAGCCTCGTGCTTCGCAACGGGACCGCTGGCGCTCAGCGTCCAGCGCCCATGCGGCGCATCAACTGCCCCGGGGATGTCGAGCTGGAGTTCGAACGATTCGGCGCGTGGCACCCCAGGCCCCTTAGGCACCCTGGGCACCTTACTTACTAAGACAACATTCGCACCGAAACGTTCCATGTCGAGGCCGGCGAGGCTGGCGCCGGCACCGCCGGCAGCCGCCTCACAAAGCATCTCAGCCTCTTCTAAGCCATACGAGCGCGACGGGTTGGCGGTTTCGAGCGCCCTCAATGCGACCCGCCGCGCCAGAGCGAGCGGCAACTGCGTCAGCTCGACGGCATCAATCACCACGTGCCCGGCGCCTTGCTCCATTCTGACGAGCCGGGCCGCGGCTTCGTTGGCAAGACCGTCGAGAAACGTGGCGTCGGTGCGCAGAATGCCGGCGGCACGCGCCAGCGCCATGTCGGCCTGCGGGTTCAGGGCGCGCAGCTCAGGCAGCACGTTATGGCGGATCCGGTTGCGCGGAATGGCACGGTCGGCGTTGGTCTCGTCCTCGCGCCACGCTTCGCCGGCGGCGTCGAGATACGCGCGCAGCTCGGCGCGCGACACCTCGAGCAGCGGACGCACCAGGTGGTCGCGGCGTGGCGCCATGCCCGACAGGCCGGTGGTTCCTGCGCCGCGCACCAGGCGCAGTAGCACGGTCTCGGCCTGGTCGTCGCGGGTGTGCGCGGTCGCGACGCACGCGGCGCCCTCCCTGTCCAGGACCTCGGCATAGAACCGTTGCCGTGCATCGCGGCCGGCGACTTCGAGCGAAACGCCGGCCTGGCGCGCCAGCGCCGGCACATCGGCGTTGCCGATCAGCGCCGGCACTGCGGCGCGAGCCGCCAGGTCGCGGCAAAACTGCGCGTCGGCGTCGGCCTCGGCGCCGCGAATGTGATGATGGAGGTGCGCGAGCCCGGCAAGGCGGGCCGCACCGGCCGCAGCGAGTTGCTGAAGCAGGACGAACAACCCGACGGAATCGGACCCGCCCGAGACGGCGGCGATCACGCGCGTTTCGGCCGACCACAGCGACTGCTGCGCGGCATAACGGCGAACGCGCTCGTCGAGGCGCATTTGGACTTTCTGAACTCGTGGTGCCGGAGGGCAGACTCGAACTGCCGACCCCGCGCTTATGAGACGCGTGCTCTAACCGGCTGAGCTACTCCGGCACGAATCTTTGATGGTACTTCAGGCTCGCCAAACGCGGCAAGATCTTGCTGCGCTGCTACCCTTCGATCAGAGCCGCCGCCAGCAGCGGCAGCATGATTTCGTGATGCCCGGTCAGTGAATAGCCCTTGCCGATACCGGCCGTCGGCCGCAACACCACGTTGGTCAGGGCCCGGTAATGCCGGAGGAAATCCAGGTTCACCGTGGTCAGGCCGGCCAGCGATCGGCCGTCATTACGGGCAATCGCGACCGCCTTGAGGAACACCTCCGGCAACACGACGGCAGAACCGCAATTGAGGAAGACGCCTCCCTCGAGCCGGGCGACGCTCGAGGCGAAGTACTTGAAGTCCCGGAGGCTGGCCTCGCCGATGGCCGCGCCCGACGCCCTCGGGTGCATGTGGATGATGTCGGTGCCAATCGCGACGTGCGCGGTGATCGGAATGCCGAGGCGATGCGCGTTCGCGGCAATGCTGATCTGCGCAAAAGGCGCGCGCTGGTTGGCGAGAAACGCCCCGACCGATTGGCCGAGCCCGAGGCCCATTGCCACACCGTCGACGATCGCCTGGTTCAGTTGCGTGCCGGTCTCTTCGGCCATGCCGAAGGTGCCTGGACCGAGCGTGGCGTCCACGTCTTCGGAGGTCGCACCCGACAGCGCGATCTCGAAGTCGTGGATGATACCGGCGCCGTTGGTGGCGATCGCCGAGACAAATCCCCGCTCCATCAGGTCCACGATCACCGGCGACAGGCCAGTCTTCAGCACGTGTGCGCCAAGACCCCAGATGATGGCGCGCTCACCCTGCCGCGCCGCGATCAACGCCTGCACCACCGCCTTGAAGTCGGCCGACGCCAGCAGTGACGGCAGCGTCTTCAACAGGCCGTCGACCCCGCTCCCTTTCTGGTAGGGCGTCGCAAACTGCGCCAGCGTCACCTTGCTCGCGCGCGTGCGCAGCGGGTAAGTCTTCACGCCAGAAAGATCGAATTCTTCGTATGGCAATTTCATGGATTTTTACAACACCAACATCGCGTCGCCGTAACTATAGAACCGATAACCCTCCCGGACGGCGGTTTCGTACGCGGCCAGCACCTGCTCCCTTCCGGCCAGCGCCGCCACCAGCATGATCAACGAAGACCGCGGGAGGTGGAAGTTGGTCACCAGGCCCGACACGAGACGAAACTGGTGGCCGGGGTGAATGAACAACGCGGTCTCTCCGCGTCCGGGCTGGACCGCGCCATCGGCATCGATGGCCAGCGACTCGACCGTCCGCGTCGAGGTCGTGCCAACGGTGACAATACGCCGGCCCTCGCGCCTGGCCGCGGTCAGCGCCTCCGCGGTCGCCGCCGACACCTCGTAGTGCTCCGCCTCCATCTCGTGATCCTCGACGCGCTCGACGCGGATTGGCTGGAACGTGCCGTAGCCGACATGCAGGGTGACAGCCGCGCGCTGGATGCCGCGCGCCTGCAGCTCGTCCAGCAGGGCGGGCGTGAAGTGCAGGCCGGCCGTCGGCGCCGCGATCGACCCGCGGTCGCGGGCAAACACGGTCTGGTAGCGGTCGCGGTCGACCGGCGCATCACCGCGCTTGATGTACGGCGGCAGCGGGATGTGGCCAATGGCGTCAATCGCGTCGCGCACGCTCGACCCGTCGCCGGTTGACAGCCGGACGGTGCGCCGGCCATGAAAGTGCATACCGACGACCTCTGCCGTGAGGCGGCGATCGCCGGCGGCAAAGGCCATGCGGGCGCCGTCACGCAGCCGCTGTCCAGGGTGAACCAACGCCACCCACTCGTCGTCAACACCGGTCGGCCGCACCAGGAAGCACTCGGCCGCGCCACCACCGGGCAGGCGCTGGCCGATCAGGCGGGCCGGGAACACTCGGGTGTCGTTCACCACGAGCAGGTCGCCGGCGCGCAGCAAGCCAGGCAAGCCGGCGAACCGGTGATGGGCAATGCGGCCGCTGACCCGATCGAGCGCCAGCAGCCGCGAGCCGCCGCGTTCGGCCGGTGGGTCCTGCGCGATTAGCCCCTCGGGAAGGTCGAAATCGAAATCAGCAACGTCCACGGTAGTTCTTCGCGCCCTCGATCAAGAGTTGTTCTTCGCGACCTTCGTGTGCAAAAAAATGGCCCGGACACCCCCTGGAGGCATCCGGGCCTTAACGTATTACGAGAATCGGGTCCTAGTGAACCATTACCTGCAGCACGTCGAGTCGCTGCAAGCGCCAGTCCTCGGCCAGAATCGACCACAACACTTGGTCGTGATGCTGGCCGTCGCGCAGGAACGAGCGGCGCAGCACGCCTTCCTGCACGGCGCCAATCTTGCGCAAGGCGCCGTTGCCTCGGCCGTTGGCCACCGCCGCGCGCGCTTCGAGGCGCTGCGTCCCGACCACGTCGATCGCGAAGTCCACCACCAGCCGCGCGCCCTCGGCAAACACGCCGGTGCCCCAGAACGACGAGCCCATGGCGAAGCCCCATTCGCAGGAGGCGAACCCGGGTTCGAGGGACCGCAACTGGAACAGGCCGACCGCGTGGCTCAGGCCCTGCGGCACGATGCCGAAGCAGATGTAGCTGCCGGTCAGCCGCTGGCGGTGCGACCATTCGATGAAGCGCTCGAAACCCTCGACCGTGGTCGGTGGCGGCGAGATGAAGCGCGCCACTTCCTCGGTGGTGAGCATCGCCAGCAGCGACGGCGCGTCGTCGATGCGGAGCTCGCGAAGGGTGAAGTTCGACGCGGTGAGGACCGGCAGGCCCGAACGCCAGTCGGTGGTCGTCGGGGATGCCGTGGACATAGTCGTCGTGCGGTCCATTTCAGGCTGGTATGGCATTTTTTCCATGACTATCGTCCTCCGCCCAGGTTCGTCAGGACGGCGTTGCCCCAAACGATGTTGTCGCCCGATGCGGACTTCGATGCCTTCGAGCACAAGTTGCCCCACACGATGTTGTCGTGGTTGTTGCCGGCGGCGATGCAGTTGCCCCAGACGATGTTGTCGCCGTTGCCCCACACGATATTGTCGACGTCGTCGCGGCTGACGTTGCCCCACACGATGTTGTCGTCCCAGAAACCCCACACGATGTTGGCGGCCCACACTTCGCGGACGTAGCCGTTGCCCCAGACAATGTTGTCATCGTCGGTGTTGCCCCAGACGATGTTGTCGTCGTTGCCCCACACGATGTTCTCGTCGATGCCCCAGACAATGTTGTCGGACTCGCCGTTGCCCCACACGATGTTGTCGTCGGCGAAATTGCCCCAGACAATGTTGTCGTCGTTGCCCCAGACAATGTTGTCGTTGTTACCCCAGACAATATTGTCGTCGTTACCCCAAACGATGTTGTCGTCGTTGCCCCACACGATGTTGTGTGCAATCGCGTCGTATGCCCAGACGATGTCGTCGCTCCAGCGGAACAGGCGAATGCCGGCGTAGCGAGGCTGCATGAAGCGGTCGCCGTAAATGATCCGCTGGCCCCAGGTGATCATCTGACCGTTGGCATCGCGGTTCCGGGTCGTGACGTTGGTGCGCAGCCAGCCCTTGCCCAGCTTCACGGTCGGATCGATCGCCGCCGCGAGGGTCAGGCCACCGGCCAGGTTCAGGGCACCGGCGCCCTGCGTCAGGATGTCGGTGCGGTTCAGGATCCTGGCCGTGAACTGCAGCGCCATCTTCACGGTGTTGGCCGAGAGGCGGCGATTGGCCTGCAGCAGCTTGATCGCCGCACCGGCGACGGCGGGCGACGCCATGCTCGTACCCGACAGGTTGAAGTAGCCGTTCTTCCCGTAGGCGTCCTCGACGCGAAGCAACGGATAGTTTTCGTAGAGGAAGCTGCCGGGAGCCGCCAGCGACACGATGTTCACGCCGGCCGCGATCAAGTCGGGCTTGGCCAGGAAGTCGAACCGGGTCGGACCGCGAGAACTCGAGTCCGCCACCATGTCGTCCGAGAACTTCGCGGTGCTCTTCGTGTTGAGCGAGCCGACGCAGGTGGCCGACGGCGCGTTGCACGGCACGCCGACGCCGCCGTAGCCCGGCGTGCCGGTCACGGGGTTGATGCCCTTGTTGCCGGCCGCCGTCACCACCACAACGCCGCGGCGCGACAGGCGCTCGACCGCCTGTACCAGCGGGTCGGTGAAGATCGACTCCAGCACGGCGTGCCCGAGCGAGAGGTTGACGACCTTAATCTGATATTTGTCGTGGTTCTTCGCGATCCACTCGAGGGCATCGATCACGTCGCTCGTGCGGCCTGAGCAGTCGTCACCAAGCACCCGCAGCGCCACGATGTCGACGCCGGGCGCGATGCCGGCATACGCGCCACCGGAGGCCGCGCCGCTGCCGGCGATGATGCCGGCCACGTGGGTCCCGTGACCGCAACCATCCACAGGGCGGCCTGAACCCGTGACGAAATCCTTGTAGGCGCGAATCTGGCTAATCGGCAGGTCGACGTGGGGCTGGATGCCGGAATCAACCACCGCGACGGAAGGCGCACCATACCAGGCGGCATCGCGAATGGTGTCGGACGACCGCGGCGCGGGCGCTGCCTTCTTGGCGCGCGCTTGCGCTTGTCCGCGGGCCGACGCCATGACCGAGACGGTCGCGTCGGTCGAGACCCGCGTGGCGTTGGGGAACTCGGTGGCGAGGATCGCCGCCTTGCCAATGACGACCAGCGCGGGGCCGACTTCGGTTTCGGTCGCACGAACCGCGGCGCCACCATCGAGCAGGCGATTGAAGGCGGCGTCACGTTCCCGCGTCGTCGCAAACTGCATGATGACGCGCGTGGACGCACCCGACGCGACGGCGGCCCGCACCGCTTCGTCCGTGGTCTGCGCCGCAGACGGCACGGCCAGCCCGCTCCATAGGAGCAGGGCAAGGGCGACCTGAAGGCGCGTATTGCCGAATATTTTCATCAAGATTCCAAGGGAAACGAGCGGTCTCGAACGCGACCCGGAGTATAGCGACTCAATACGACAGAAGCAACGCTTATGTACGTCCCTGTGCGTTCTGCGCAATTGCGCGCTGTAAAAAATTAGGACACTCGGCGACGTCACGGAAACAGGCTGTGGGACAACCCGAACCAGGAGAGCAACTTACAGACGACGTCTCTGATTGGAACAGCCGTGCTTATTTGTCGAAGCCCCAGCGAACCAGCAACGAACCCACCGTAAAGCCGGCTCCGACCGACGTCAGCATGATCAGGTGGCCTTTCTTCAGCCGGCCGCTTTCAAGGGCATCGTTCAAGGCGAGCGGTATGGTTGCCGCGGTGGTGTTACCGAAGCGATCGATGTTGATCACGACCTTCTCTTCAGGCATCCCGATGCGTTCAGCGGCCGACATGATGATCCGCTTGTTTGCCTGGTGAGACACGAACAGGTCAAGGTCATCACCGGTGAGGTTGTTGCGCTTGAGCAGCCGCTCGCAGATCTCCCCGGTGTTGCGAACCGCGAACTTGAACACGGTCTGGCCGTCCTGCTTGACGTAGTGCAGGCGCTGATCGACCGTCTCGTGCGAGGCCGGCATGCGGCTGCCGCCGGCGGGCATGCACAGCGCGCCGCCGCCGCCGCCATCGATCATGTGCTCGAAGTCGAGGATGCCGACGTTGGGATCCGTCGACGGCCCCAGCACGACGGCGCCGGCGCCGTCACCAAACAGCACGCACGTCGCGCGGTCGGTGTAATCGATGATGCTCGTCATGACGTCGGCGCCGATTACAAGCGCGTTCCTGACGTTGCCCGCCGCCACCAGCTGGCTGCCCACCGTCAGCGCGTAAGTAAACGCCGAGCACGCCGCCGACAGGTCAAAGCCCCACGCGTGAGACGCGCCGATCTTGTGCTGCACCAGGCACGCCGTGCTCGGAAACAGCATGTCGGGCGTGACCGTACCGACGATGATCA
Source organism: Vicinamibacterales bacterium (assembly GCA_038213735.1). Classification (GTDB taxonomy): domain Bacteria; phylum Acidobacteriota; class Vicinamibacteria; order Vicinamibacterales; family UBA2999; genus 12-FULL-67-14b. Next base: position 48,105 of record JBBQSP010000018.1, read on the forward strand.
GGTCGATGTCATCCGGCGTCAGGCCCGCCCGCCGGATCGCCTCCTTCGCCGCCTCGGCGGCAAGGTCGCTCGTCGCCACGCCCGGATCGACGATGTGGCGCTGGCGAATCCCGGTGCGCTGCAAGATCCACTCGTCGGTCGTGTCGACCAGCTTCTCGAGATCGGCGTTGGTCAACAGGCGCGGCGGCACGTAAGTGGCCAGGCTCTTGATCTCTACTCGGCGGACGTTCAAAACAACCCCCTCCCGGGCATGGTGCGCCCGAAGTACTCATAGGCGCGGGCCGTCGCGATGCGGCCGCGCGGTGTGCGTTCCAGGAAGCCGATCTGGATCAGATACGGCTCATACATGTCTTCAATGGCGTCGGCCTCTTCGCTGAGCGCCGCGGCCAGGCTGCCCAGGCCCACCGGGCCGCCATTGAACTTGTCGATGATCGTCGTCACGAGCCGGCGATCGCTCTCGTCGAACCCGTACTGGTCCACGTCGAGCAGCGCCATGGCCGCGCGAGCCACCTCCACGGTGATGCGGCCATCAGCCCGGACCTGCGCGTAGTCGCGGACCCGGCGCAGCAGGCGGTTCACCACCCGTGGCGTGCCGCGCGACCGCCCGGCGATCTCCTTCGCCGCCGCCTCGTCCATCGGCACGTCGAGAATGCGGGCCGAGCGGCGGACAATCTCCTCGATGTCGCGGGCGTCGTAGAAATCCAGCCGGTGCACGATCCCGAAGCGCGCGCGCAGCGGCGAGGTCAGCAGCCCGGCCCGCGTCGTCGCGCCAATCAGCGTGAACGGCTCGACCGGCACCTTCACCGAACGGGCGCCGGGGCCCTGGCCGATGACGATGTCGAGCTCGAAATCTTCCATCGCCGGATAGAGGATCTCCTCGATCGCCGGCGACATGCGGTGGATCTCGTCGATGAACAGGACTTCGCGGGGCTGCAGGTTCGACAGGATGCCGGCGAGATCGCCCGGCTTCTCGATCACCGGGCCCGACGTGGTGCGGATCGGGACGCCCAGCTCGTTGGCAATCACGTACGCCAGGGTCGTCTTGCCCAGCCCCGGTGGACCGTAGAGCAACGCGTGATCGAGATGCTCGCCGCGCTGTTTCGCCGCGGTGATCGACACGTGCAGCTGCTCGCGGACGCGGTCCTGGCCGATGTATTCGTCCAGGCGCCGCGGGCGCAGGCCCGCTTCTTCCTGCGCGTCTTCAGCAACCCGCGAGGGCGTGGTCAGGCGCTCGTCAGGCACGGGAGAGATCCTTCAGGGCCGCGCGCAGCACATCCTCGAAACGCTGGTCGCCGGGGGGGCTCACGAGCTTGTCGAGGGACTTGTCGATGGCCTGCCGATGGTAGCCGAGATTGGTCAGCGCCGACACCAGGTCGTCGCGCAGTGCGTCGCCGGGCGACGGCGGCGCGTCGGCCGTGGTCATGGCTTTTGGCAGGCGATCGCGCAGCTCGACGCACATGCGTTCGGCGGTCTTCTTGCCCACACCCGGAATCGCGGTCAGCCGCGCCAGGTCGTTGCGCTGGATCGCGCCGACCAGGTCGCGGCCTTCGATGCCCGAGAGCACCGACAGCGCCAACTTGGGGCCAATGCCGCTGACGGCGATCAGCCGTTCGAACATGGTGAGCTCGAGCGCGGTGGCAAACCCGTATAGCGACAACTGGTCTTCCCGCACATGGGTATGAATGCGCAGCGCGATCGCGGCGCCCGGCTCCCCGGCGGTATAGAACGTCGACAGCGGCACCTGCACGTCGTAGCCAACCCCGGCGACATCGACAATCAGGCGGTTGGGATGCTTCTCGAAGACGGCGCCCCGCAAGTGCGCGATCACTGCGCAACCTGTCCTGAGCGAGAGGGCGACCGGCGGAGCCGGTTGCACGTGAGTCGAAGGGTCATCGCGCCGCTCGCGCTGCCGGCTTGTAATGACGCCAGCTGGTCTCGGCCTTGCTGCCCCTGGCCGGCGTGCCCTTGCCGCCATGCACGTGGCAGATCGCCACCGCCAGCGCATCGGCCGCATCGTGTGGCGTCGGGACCGCATCAAGACCCAGCAACAGCTTCACCATTTGTCCGACCTGGGCCTTCTCCGCACGGCCGTAGCCGACGACCGCTCGCTTGATCTCGGCCGGCGTGTACTCCACCACGGTGACGCCGGCCTCGGTGGCGGCCAGCATGGCCACGCCGCGCGCATGGCCCAGCTTCAACGCACTGCGCGCGTTCACCGCGTGAAAAATGCTTTCGATGACGACAAAGTCGGGACGCTGCGCGGCGATATGGGCAGAAAGCTCGCGATAGATGATCGAGAGCTGCTCAGGAAAGCTGGCGGCAACCCCGGCGCGGACCGCTCCGCACAGCACCAGCTGGTGGCGCCGGCCGTCGCTGTCCACGCAGCCGTAGCCCGTGCACTGCGAGCCGGGGTCGATGCCAAACACTCTCACGCCAGCGAGGCCTCGATCTCCTTTTCCTCGATGTCGAAGTTCGACCACACCTGCTTGACGTCTTCGTGATCGTCGAGCGCGTCCATCAACCGGATCATCTGGTTGGCGGGGCCGCCCGTAAGCTTCACGTAGTTCGCCGGCAGCATGGCCACCTGCGCGCTGGCCGGCTCGACCCCCGACCCCTTGATCGCGTCGCGAACCGCTTCGAACGCGGCCGGGTCGCTCAGCACTTCCCAGTTGTCGCCCTCATCCGACATGTCGTCGGCGCCGGCTTCGAGGGCAATGCCCAACAGCTTCTCCTCGTCGGCCTTGGCCTTTTCGACGACGATCAGGCCCTTCTTGGAGAACATCCAGGCGACCGAGTTGGTGGCGCCAAGGTTGCCGGCATGCTTCTCGAGCATGTGCCGCAGCTCCCCGACCGTGCGGTTCTTGTTGTCGGTCAGCGTTTCGATAATCAACGCCGAGCCCCCGGGGCCGTAGGCCTCGTAGGTGATCTCGTCATAGACCACCCCGGGCAGCTCGCCAGTGCCCCGCAGAATCGCCTTCTTGATGTTGTCGGCGGGCATGTTGACCTCTTTGGCCGCCGCAATGATCGTGCGCAGCCGCGGGTTCATGCCGGGGTCGCCGCCGCCGCTGCGGGCCGCCACGGTCAGTTCCTTGATCAGGCGCGTGAAGATCTTGCCGCGCTTGGCGTCGGCAGCGCCCTTCTTGTGCTTAATCGTGTGCCACTTGGAATGGCCGGACATGCAGTAACTCCTGAATGCCGATGCCTGTGGAGGCGACCCTTCAGGGTGGCCTGCGGCACGGCGGAAATGGCTATGTTACCCTCGCCGGGCCAGGATGATCCAGACTTCGGCGCGAAGATCCCAGGGGCCGCCCTGGTAATCGCCAAGCAGCGCCGACACCTCCAGGCCCGCCTTTTCGAGCCGCCTCACCATCTGCGGCACGGTCAGGGTGCGGAAGGCGAGGCTGAACTTCTTGCGCACCGCCCCTTTACCCCGGCCCTCGACAAACTCCTGCTCGAAGCGCGTACTCTGCCGGGCCCGATCCTGGACCACCGACTCCACCAGCGTAATCGGCTTGCCGTTCGGGCCACGTTTGCCGCGCATGCTGATGCGCTTGGTGTACTCGTCCCACGCCGGCAAGTCGGCCACCAGTTCCAGGCCGAATGTGCCTTTCCGGGTCAGGACGCGAGACACCGCGGCCAGGGTCCGGGTGAGATCCCGCTCGGCCAGCAGCGACTGCAGGATGCCGTACGGCGCCATCACCAGCGGAAAAGTCTTGTCGGGGAACGGCAGGTGCCGGATGTCGCCGCGGACCAGTTGAACCTGCGACTGCAGCCGGGCGCGCTTCACCCGCTTGCGGGCGCGGTCGAGCATGGGCTGGGAGCGGTCGATGCCGACCACGGTGGCGCCGTCACGGGCCACCGGTAGCGCCACTCGTCCGGTGCCGCAACCCAGTTCCAGGACCGGGCCCTTGACCGTAGACGCCATGTGCTTCCAGAACGCGATGTCGCGACGCCCGACAGTCTGTGCGTTCTCCCAGTCGTAGTACGCCGCGTACTCGTCCCAGCCGTGCCAACCTTCCATGCTGATAGCTAAGAGTTTACAGTTAACGCCATGCCGAGCTTCTTTCAGATTCGCAAGAAGGTGCATTGGTCCGACACTGACGCCGCTGGTGTCGTGTGGTTCCCAAACTTCCTCCGCTGGTTCGAGGATGCCGAGGAAGAGATGTTCGCCTCGCTGGGCCGATCTCGCCAGTCGCTGCTCGACTCGCACCAGTTCGGCATGCCCCGAGTGGAGGTGCACTCGAAGTTCCGCGCGCCGGCCCGGGCCGGTCAGATCGTGCGGGTTGGCATCAGTACCACGATCGAGCACACGCGGCGCCTCCATCACGCCTTCGAGATCCGCGACGACACCACCGCGCAGCTGCTGGCGGAGGGGTTTGTCCGCGTCGCCTGCGTGGATTCGTCCACCTGGTCCCCTCGCGACCTCCCCGACGATGTGCTGAGACTGATCTCGGGCCTGCCCGACCTGGCCGAGCGCCAGGCCAGAGGCGCCGTCGAGCTGCCATGGACGTAGAAACGAAAAAGGAGATCAGGAGGTCAGGAGTATTTATGGGGAGACTCCTGGTCTCTTTATCTCCTGTTGTTGTCTTGATCGCCTTTGCAGTCTCATCGCCTGTGCTGGTCGCACAGGGAACGGGCGACCCATGGCCGAAGACCGTCGATGAGTTCCGCGCGGCCGTGCAAGCGGTGCTGGACGAGACCGGCATCCCCGGCGCCGGCATCGCCCTGGTGCGGCAATCGGGCGTCGAGTGGGTCGGCGGCGTGGGATTGGCCGATCGCGACCGGCGGACGCCGGTCACCGGCGACACGCATTTCCGCGCCGGCTCAATCAGCAAGACCTTCGTCGCGATGGCGCTCGTGCAGCTGTCGGAAGACGGCGACGTCGATCTCGATACCCCGATCGTCGAGATCGCCTCGGAGGTGCCATTTGACAACCCGTGGGAGGCGGGCAGTCCGGTGCGCGTCATTCACCTGCTGCAGCACACCGCCGGGTTCGACGACATGCGCTTCAACGAGATCTACAACCTCGAGGACTCGCCCGATCTCCCGCTGCTCGAGGTGCTGCATCGCAATCCGCGGTCGCGCGATGTGCGGTGGCGTCCCGGGACACGGGTGGCCTACTCAAACCCCGGGTTCGGCGTCGCCGGGTTCCTGATCGAGAAAATCACCGGTGAGTCCTACGAAGACTTCATCGCGCGGCGCACCTTCGAGCCGATCGGCATGACGACCAGCAGCTTCCGCCTGACTCGCGAGGATGAGGCCCTGTTGGCGAAGGGCTACCGCGACCGGACCGGACCGCCGGTGGACTACCTGCCGATCTACCTGCGGCCGGCCGGCAACCTGCACACGTCGGCGGCCGAACTTGGACGGTTCGTCCAGGTGCTGCTCAACTGGGGCGAGACCGAGGAACAACTGGTCATCGATCCGGAGTACCTGAGCAACATGGAGCATCCGCGCACGTCGCTGGCATCGGACGCGGGCCTGCACACCGGCTATGGTTCGGCGTTCGCGGCGTCCACCATCGAAGGCTTCCCGATGCTCGGCCACGGCGGCGGCATCGACGGCTTCCAGTCGCGCTTCGCCTACTCGACGTCACGCGACGTGGGCTTCGTCGTGCTCCTCAACTCCACGCACACGGCGCAGGCCATGGCACGCATCTCTCAACTCGCGGTCCGTTACTTGAAGGCCGATGTCGAGCCGCCGGCGAAACCGCGGGCCCGCGTGCCGGCCGAGGTCCTGAAGGGGTACGCGGGTTACTACCACCCGGCCAATCCGCGAAACCAGGCCGCCGCGTTCCTCGAGTGGCTGGCGACTGGAACCACCGTGACCGCCACGGCCGAGGGCCTGCGGCTCGACCCGGTGTTCGGCGACCCGGCCGACCTCATTCCCGTGTCCACCAGCCTGTTCAGAAGTGACGCCGATGCCGACGCGACCCGGGTATTCACCACCGATGACGCCGGCACCATGGTGCTCACGGGCGGGTTTGTCTATGCGGAGCGGCGTCCGCGTTGGCAGGTGGAGATGATCCGCTGGCCGGTCCTGCTGGCGTTTGTCATCGCGTTCACGCCGCTCGTGATGCTCATTCCTTGGGTGGTTCACGCCAAGCAGGCCGCGCCCTCTGGTTTCTGGTGGACGAAAAGCACGCTCCTGCTGGCCAGTGGCGCCGTGCTGCTGATCGTGGTCGGCATCATGAACGGGTCCGACCGCAGTCTCGGCACGCAAAACGCGTGGACCGCCGCGATCTTCGTGGGTTCGATCCTGCTGCCGGCAGTCGCGATCATGTCGCTGCTCTTTACCCTCGACGCCTGGCGGCGCGGCGCGGGCCCCTGGCTTCGCGCCTACGCCATCACCGTGTCAGTGTGCGCCCTCGTGTTGAGCGCCTACCTCTCAGCCTGGGGCCTGCTCGCCTTCCGGTCGTGGGCGTACTAGCGAGCCTACGGTGGCGCGCAGAATCTCCAGGTACACGGCCTCGGTCTGGGGCGATGGGCTCACGCCCAGTTCGTCGCGTAACAGCTCTCGACAACGGGCGAACACGCGCAGGGCTTCGGCGCGATCGCCGGTCGCGGCATGGGCTTTCATCAACAACTGGTAGGCCGTTTCGCGAAACGGCTCGAGTTCGACCATCTCGCCGGCGTACTGAACCGACAGGAGCGGATCGCCGATCTGCGGACTGACCGTGGCGAGGCACTGCAGACCCCGGACCAGGGTGGCACGCTGCGCGGACCGACGGGCTTCGATCCACGGCGTCTCGGCATCGGCAAGAAAGGATCGCCGTCCGATCGCGACCGCGACGTTGGCCTGGCTCCACGCCGTGGCCAGGTCGCCGCGTCGCAGCGCGCCCTCGGCCTCGTCGAGCGCGTTGGCCGCCACTTCCAGGTCTACCCAAGCGTGCGCCGGCAAGCTCAGCGCGACGGCGCCCGAGGCGGACACGATTTTGGCTTCGTCAGGAGAAAAACCGGCCGTCTTGAGAACGCCCCGCAGCTTGCTGATAATCGCGTCGAGCGCGGTGTCCCCTTGCCCGGCATCGCTGTCGGACCAAATCGCCCGCGCCAGGTCGGCCCGCTGGATCGTTCGATGGCGATTCGCCACCAGAAAGGCAAAGGCCATGCGGCCCTGGCGGCCGGGAAACGAGCGCTCGGGCACCAGGCAGTCGCCGTGTTCAATCGCGATCGAACCCGTGAGATAAATGCGCGGCGTCACCAAGCTTTCTCCAAGGTTGCCGGAATGTTGCGGCAAGGGATACGGCGTATCTTACCTGTCGAAGGGAGCTGACCACATGAACAAGATCATCAACTGCCCGTGCGGGTTCGTCCTGAAAGGCGCGTCGGACGACGAAGTCGTCGCCAAGGCGCAGGAACACGCCAAGCAAGTCCACCAGATGGACCTGAGCCGCGAGCAGGCGCTCGCCATGGCCAAGCCGGAATGAGACCCCTGATGCTGGCGCTCGGCCTCAGCCTGATTCCCGGAATGGTGCATGCCGGCACCGGCAGTGACCAGCCCGCGGCGAAGGCCCGGATCCTCGTTCACGTGACGCATGGGCCCGAGAGCGCCACGCGGGCCGCCCTCGCCTTCCTGGTCGCCCGGACCGCCCTTGAAGAGGGGCACGCCGTGTCGGTCTTCCTTGCCGGCGATGCGGTCCAACTGGTGCGCGATGCCACGCTCGACGGACTCACCGGTATCGGCACCGGGCGGCTGCGCGAACACTTCGACGCCATTGTCAAAGGCGGCGGGAAATTTTACCTGTCGGGCATGTCGAGCACGGCCCGCGGGGTGACCGACGCCGACCTGCAGGGCAAGCCGGCGCAGTTTGCGCCGCCAGCGGTACTGCTCAAGCTCTCGCTCGAGCACGACCGCATGTTCACCTACTAGGCTCGGGATGCCGCCGGACCACGATACTTGACCGAGGCAAAGCCGACGATGAGGCCGACGATCGATCCGGGCAGCACGATCTCCCATAGATACGGGCTGCCGATCGTGACCAGGTAGGCCAGAAACGCGCCGACCGTGACGCCGACCGCCAGGGTGATGGCCATCGACTGGGTCTTCTGTGCGACCAGACCGATGATCGCGCCGGCGATGACCCCCTTGAAGGTTGAGCCGATCACAATCGCTCCGATCTGCGACGGGATCTCCGGGCCACCGGTGATGAGGGCGGTCAGGCCGTCGAAGATGCCGAGAAAGCCTCCGAGCAGCATCGCGAACACGGGTTTCTTCATTCGTTTCTCCTGACAGACCTGTTCAACTTCTCCAGGCGTTCCTGTACGACCAATTACACACCGGCCGCCACCAGCAACACGAACCGCATCACGACGTAAGCCACCAGCAGCAGGATGGGCAGTTCGTAACGCCGATAGACCCTCAGGCCACGCTCCAGCAGCGACTCCCGGTAGGCACCGACTGGCTGCTGATTGCGGAATCGCGACACGTCAGCCGCCAGCTGCTCCACCGTCTGATAGCGCGCCTGGGGATCCTGGTGCTGCGCTTTCGCGGCAATAGCCGCCAGCGCCGGCGAAGGGTCGCGGCCGATCAACTGGGTCAGCACCACCCCCAACGCAAACACGTCGGCGCGGGCATCGACTGCGCGCGCGCCGGCCTGTTCCGGCGGCATGTACCCGGGCGTCCCCACTACGGCCGGCTCGCTATCGGCGGCCCCATCCTGCGCCACCCCCCAATCCATGACGAACACCTCGCCGAACCCGCCGGCCATGATGTTCTCCGGCTTCAGATCGCGATGAACCACTCCGTGCGCATGCGCGAACGACACCGCCTCGAGCACGCGCGCGAACAGGTCGAGCCGCAACGTCTGCGGCGACGGGCCGGCCAGGACTTCATCGAGCCGGCGACCGCGCACCAGCTTCATCACGTAGTAGGCACGGCCGTCGGGTAGCACGCCGGCGTCGTGGACCGGAACGATGCCTGGGTGATCGAGTCGCGCCAGGATATGCGCCTCGCGAGTCAGGCGAGCCGCGCGCGAACCCTTCTGGTCGGCCACATCGAGCACCTTCACCGCCACGGCCCGTTGTAGGACCCGGTCGTGGGCGACATAGACGGTGCCCATGCCGCCGTGGCCGGCGACCCCGGTGATGGTGTAACGCTCGTCCAGATCGGGCCACGCGGCCGCTTCGCGCAACCGATCGACGGCGCGATCGGACAGCCAGTTCACTTCCAGGCCCCCAGCAGCCGCGCGGCCTCCGCCTCGAACTCGTCCTCGCTGGCCGTGAGCTCGCGCAGGCGCGCCAGGATGATGAGGCGGAACTCGCGGCGCATCGCGGCCAGGTGGTTGGTCACGGTGGCCGCCGTCAGTTCGAGGTCTCGCGCCAGTTCGGCGTAGGTCGGCCGCGTGTCGCTGTCGTCGGCCAGGTCGTAGCGTGCGAACACGTCGAACATGACCGGGCGCCCGACCGCGCCGGCGTGCTGCTTGAGGTCCGCGATCGACCGTTCGAGCAGCGCCCTCACCCACTCGCGATAGAACAGCTCATCGACATCGGCGTCCACCACACCCTCGTGACGGGCCATTTCACCCTCGGCCGTCTGGAAGTCGAGCGGGACGACCGTGACGTCGCCGCCGCGCTTTAGGCGGCGCTCGGCCTTCCGCGCGTTTGCGGCAAAACCATCGAGGCACAGCCGCAGGTACGTCCGGAACCGGGCGCGGGTAGGATCGTAGCGCTCGACGACGTCCTTTTCGAGCGTCGCCGTGAAGAATTCCTGGGTCAGGTCGGCGGCCTCGTCGGGGCCAAGCGACCACTTCAAGCGCAGGTACTTGTAGACCGGCTTCCAGTAGGCCTCGATGATCGTGGCCCACGCGACGCGCCGGATCTCCTCATCCTCGCTGCGCGTGCGCTCGACGACCGACAAGCGTGTAGCCGGAAACGACATCGCCAGCTCGCAAGGCTACACTAGGATGCGTGACGGAGTGGAATGCGGCGGCGTATCACAAGGTGTCAGGCCCCCAGACCAGTTGGGGGCAAAAGGTGCTTTCGCGCCTGGCGGTGGACGGCGACGAGCATGCGATCGACGCCGGCTGCGGCAGCGGCCGGCTGACCGGTGAGTTGCTGGAGCGGCTGCCGCACGGCCGCCTGATCGCCATCGACCGATCGTGGAACATGCTGATGACCGCCCGCGCCAACCTGCGGCCGGCGTTCGGCCCGCGGGTCGGCTTCGTGCAGGTGGCATTGCCCAATCTGCCGTTCGCGAACTGGGCCGACCTGGTCTTCAGCACCGCCACATTTCACTGGGTCAAGGATCACCAGGCGCTGTTCAACAACATCCTGACGACGCTGCGCCCAGGTGGGCGGCTGATGGCGCAGTGTGGCGGAGGGCCTAACCTGGCCCGCGCCCACGCCCTGGCCGAACAACTGATGTCCGCCGAGCCCTTTGCGCCGTACTTCACGGACTGGCCGGGGCCGTGGGAGTTCGCGAGCGCCGAGACCACGGCCGAGCGCCTGGCGCGCGCCGGCTTCGATGCCATCGACACCAGCGTCGAAGAGGCGCCGACCACGCTCGCCACCGAGGCCGACTATCGCGAGTTCGTCACCACCGTGATCTACCATCCGCATCTCGAGCGGCTGCCGGACCTCTCGCTCAAGCAGGCCTTTCTCGATCGCGTTACTGAACTCTCGGCGCGCGAGGAGCCGCCGTTCACCCTCGACTACTGGCGCTTGAATATCTCGGCGCGGAGGCCGCGATGACACACCCCTCGGTGATCCGGCCGGCGGATCACGCCGCGTATGCCCGGGACAAGATGGGCAAGACGACCATTTTCGAATCGTCGCGGCTGCTGGTCGGGTTGAACGCATTCGAGCCGGGCCAGGAGCACAAGCTGCATGCGCACGCAGGGCAGGACAAGGTCTATCACGTGCTCGAAGGTGCAGGCGTGTTCCTGCTCGAGCAGCAGGAGCTGCCGATGGTCGCGGGAGACCTGCTGGTGGCCCCAGAGGGCGTGCCACACGGGGTGAGAAACACCGGCGATTCGCGGTTGCTGGTGCTCGCCGTTCTCGCGCCCGCGCCGGTCAGGACGTAAGCGGCATTACGAGGTCGGGAGATAGCGACACGTGGGCTTCGCATTATGCCATCCTCACGCCGCCGCCGACCTGCATTACCATTCACAGCGTGAAGACTCCCACGTATCACGACATCGCAACCCGTTACCGCGTCAGCGGCGGCGCCCGGTTCCGGCTGGCGAGCGTCCCGTCCAACGACGCCTGGGGCGCCTCGTTCAAGGACACGGCCGACGAACTGATTTCCGACAGCGTCAAGCGCCTGTCCGACCTGCAGGAGCGGCTGTACGCGCAAGACCGATGGTCGATCCTGCTGATCTTCCAGGCCATGGATGCCGCCGGCAAGGACGGTACGATCAAGCACGTGATGTCTGGCGTCAACCCGCAAGGCTGCGAAGTGCACGCTTTCAAGGCGCCGTCGAGCGAGGAGCTTGACCACGACTTCCTGTGGCGCACCTCGCGCGTGCTGCCGCGGCGCGGCCACATCGGCATCTTCAACCGTTCCTACTATGAAGAGACCCTGGTGGTGCGGGTGCACCAGAACATCCTGGCGCGGCAACAGCTGCCGCCGGCGCTCGTCACGAAGAACATCTGGCGGGAACGCTACGAGGACATCAACGCCTACGAGCGCTACCTGTCGCGCCAGGGCGTGGTCATTCGCAAGTTCTTCCTGCACGTGTCGAAGGAAGAACAGCGCCTGCGGTTCCTGAAGCGGCTCGAAGAGGCCGACAAGCACTGGAAGTTCTCGCTGGCCGACGTCGGGGAACGCGCGCACTTCAGCGAGTACATGCGCGTTTACGAAGACACCATTCGCCACACCTCCACAGCCTGGGCGCCGTGGCACGTGATTCCGGCCGACCGCAAGTGGTTCACGCGCCTCGCCGTCGCCGCCACCATCGTCGATACCATCGAATCGCTGGATCCGCGGTTCCCGTCGGCCGACCCCAAGGTGAAGGCCGAGCTCACCAAGGTGAAGGCCGCGCTCGTGGCCGAAGTGAAGGTGATGAAGGCTAAGCGGGCCAGCGGTCGCAGGAAATGAAACGCTGCGCGTGGCCGGGCGAGGACCCGCTGTACGTCAAGTACCACGACGACGAGTGGGGACGGCCGGTGACCGACGACACGCGGCTGTTCGAAAAGATCTGTCTCGAGGGCTTCCAGGCCGGCCTCAGCTGGATCACCATCCTCCGCAAGCGCGAGCACTTCCGGGCCGCCTTCAGTGGGTTCGATCCGGAACAGGTCGCGCGGTTTACGGCGCGGGATGTCCAGCGCCTGCTCAAGAACGAGGGCATCGTTCGCCATCGCGGCAAGATCGAATCGACCATCAACAACGCCAGGCGGGCCCTGGCCTTGACCGAGGAGAAGGGGTCGCTGGCGGCGTACTTCTGGTCGTGGGAGCCTGCCGCCACTGACCGGCCCCGCAAGATGACGCGCGAAGCCCTGATCAAGATGACGACGTCGCCGCAGTCGATCGCGATGTCGAAGGACCTGAAGAAGCGCGGCTGGTCGTTCGTGGGGCCGACCACCAGCTATGCGTTCATGCAGGCGATGGGCCTGGTGAACGATCACCTGCACGACTGCGGGGTGCGCGCCGACGTCGAAAAGGCGTGCGCGCGATTGAAGCGCCCGCGGTGAGCTCCGGCTAAAGCCGGAGGCTACTCATCACGAAGGGCGCTCGTCGGCTCCACCCGGGCGGCGCGCCTCGCCGGCCACCAGGTGGCGAACAGGATCGCCGCCGCCAGCGGCGCTGCCGTCGAGACAAACAGCCAGCCATCGGCGCTCACGCCGTAGAGCACGCCGGTCAGCCCGCGGGCGATCATCACCGCCAGGGTCAGGCCCACGGCCAAGCCGAGCCCGCCGATTCGCGCGCTTTCACGCAACAGCATGCCCACCACGTCGGCCGGCCTCGCGCCGAGCGCCAGGCGCACGCCTATCTCCCGAGACCGGCGGCCCACCGAGTACGAAATCAGCGCGTAGATCCCGAGGCACGCCAGCAGCAGCGCCGCGGCGGCAAAGATCCCCATCAGGCGGCCAAAGAACTCCTGCTCCCACGTGGTAAAGCGGCGCAGCTCGGTGATCGGCATCAGGCGATACACCGGGAAGCCGCTGCTCAGCGATTGCAGCACCTCGCGCACCGGCGACACCAGCTCGCCCGGCGTGCCGGCGGCCCTGACCAGCAAGGCCATGGTCCGTGAGCCATCCTCGGCATACGGCACATAGACGTTCAGCCGTGACGCGTCGGTGCCTTCGCCAATCTCCTCGTAGTGGATGTCAGGCACGACACCGACCACGCGGCGCCACGTGATGTCCTGGCCGAACCGGAACCCGATGCGTCGATCGACGGCACTCTCGCCCGGCCACAGCCGGCTCGCCAGTGACTGGTTCACCATCGCCACACCGGCGCCGGGTGTTTCGGCCTCCTGTTCGGTGAAGGTGCGGCCCGAGACGATCGGCAGGCCGAGCGTGCCGAACAGCGACGGCGTGATGCCAATCGCGTGGATCCCGATTTCGTCGGTTTCGGCGGTGCGGCCGTCGATCACGAGTCGCCTCGTCCCGCCACCATCGTCGCCCGGGATGGCCGTGGTCGCGGCCGCGGCCGTCACACCGGGTATCTGCGACAGGCGCGTGACCGCCTGGCGATAGAAGGCCGCGCGCACACGCACCTCGTCGTAGGTATCGCCGGCCAGGTAGCCGCGCGCCGACAGGATCGGACGGTGGTCGAACCCGAGGTCGGCCGCCTGCATGGCCAGGAAGCTCCGAACCATGAGGTCGGCGCCGACGAGCAACCCAAAGCACAAGGCGACCTGGGACACGGCCAGCGCCGCCTGCAGCCGCTGGCCGCCCCGGCCGAGTGACGAGCCACGGCCGCCCTCCTTCAGGTCCTTGACCAGATCCGGCCGCGCGCCACTGAGCGACGGCAGCAGGCCGACGGCGATGGTCGTGAAGACGGCGGTCAGCAGCGTAAAGAGCGCGACGCGCCAGTCCATGCCGAAGTCGAACCAGTATGGAAGGTCCTCCGGGAAGGACGACACCATCGCGTCGATGGCCCACTGCGACAGCAACAGCCCTGCGAGCGTCCCGGGCACCGCCAGCATCAGGCTTTCCGTGAGCGACACCCAGACCAGCCGGCCGCGGCCTGCGCCCATGGCCGCGCGCACCGCCAGCTCGCGCTGGCGCGAGGCGCCGCGCACGAGCATGAGGTTGGCCAGGTTGGCGCACATGATCAGGAGCACGAAGGCCACGGCCGTCATCAGCACGATGGCCATCTGGTTTTGGTCCTTGCCGACGTACGAGTTCCTGATCGGGATGACCTGGACGCCGAAACCCTGGTTCGACTGCGGATAGGTCGACTCGAGCCGGGAGGCAATGCCCTGCAGCTCGGCGGCCAACCGCTCGATCGATATGCCGGGTCGCAGCAACGCGACGGCGTTGATGTTGCGCGCGCTACGCGGCGCCTCGTCCCACCGAAGCGGCATGTACAGCTGGTCACGTTCAGGGAACGCGAACCCGGGAGGCAACACGCCGATCACCGTTCGCGCCCGATCGTTGATCACGAGGCCCTTGCCGAGAATCGACGGATCGGCTCCGTAGCGGCGCTGCCACAGGCCGTGCGTCAGCATCACGACCGATTCCAGGCCCGGGGCCGCGGCATCTTCAGGACGGAACTGGCGCCCCATCATGGGTTCGATGCCCAGCATCGGCAGCAGGTCTGGGGTCACCGATCCTCCCTGCACCCGCTCGGCGCTCGCGGCATCGCCGCTCAACACGAAGTTGCGGGTGAGGTACCCGGCCACGCCCTCGACCGAGCCCGCGGTCCGCATGTCGAGCAGGTCGCGGTAGGACACCTCGGAATCGCCCCAGCCTGGTGCGTCGGTGATCAGCCGGTGGGTGGCGTGGATGGTCACCAGGCGATCGGTGCGATCGCCGAACGGCATGGGCCGCAGGCTGATGCCGTTGACCAGGCTGAAGATGGTGATGTTGGCGCCAATGCCGACCGCCAGCGTCACGAGCGCCGCCAGGAGGAATCCTGGCTTCTGCTTGAGCGCGCGCCAGGCGTGCAGGAGGTCGGTGACGGGTCCGGTCATGAGGGGTTGGAACTACAAGTCATGTGCCACCCACCGGGGTGAATTCCGGCGCTTTTCGGGCACCGCCGCCGACACGGCGTCCGCGGGTGGCACCCGGTGTCCGCCACCGGGCAGGCTATCGCTGGGTCACCTTGTAGCCCTTGGCCGCCAGCAAAGTCGGCAGGCCATCCGGGCCAACGAGGTGGGCGGCGCCGACGACGATGAAGCAGCCGGCGTTCTGCTGGAGGCACGTCTCGACGTGCGGCACCCAGTTCCGGTTGCGCTCGACCAGCAGCCGGTCATAGAGCTCGCGCGAGCCTTCGAACGACACCAGCAACGACGCCTCCAGCGCTTTCACGTCGCCGGCGGCCCATTGCTGCGCCAACTCCCTGACATTGCCGACCTGCGTGTCGAGCTCCTTCATGCTGGAGATCAGCATGTCCTCCTGCAGCCTTGGCGACAGCTGATCGAAGCGATCGAGCTGGTAGGCCAGCGTTTCGAGCGCCTGCCGTTTGAGGCCTGCCTCTTTTGCGCGATCGAAAAAGTGCTTGTCGACGCCGAGCTCGGCCTTGAAGCCGGCGGTCTGCAGCGTCGGCCCCATCAGCGTGATAGCGACCAGCCACGGCTTCATGCGCTGCAGCGCGATCATCGGCAAGCCCGCCTTCTCAGCGCGCTTCTGCACCTCGGCAAAGGTTGCCGGTGCGACGATCTGGTCGAGCGTGCGGCCGTCGGTCAACATCGCCTTGCTGAGGGCGCTCATCATCTGCGCCGGGTCGTTCATCTCGTCGAGGTCGAGTTCCTCGACCAGCGTCTGCGAGGCCGCGAACGCCTCGTTGATGTCGGCGCTCAGCGGATAGAACTCGGGCGTCAGCACGTGCAACGAGCCAAGCAGGTAGGCCACCGACGCCCCCGGGCCTTCGACCTTCCACAGGAAGTGCTTCTTGGCGTCCTGCGCGGTGGCCACCCCGCCGGCGAGGACCGCCGCCACTACCGCCGCCAGAATTGTCCTGAGCACCATTCCCATGCCAAAGGCTAACATGGTGCGGATGGACCTTCGTGAAGTGCTGACCGGAGCGGTGGTGATGGCCCCCATGACCAAGGGGTCCAACCTGCCGTACCGGCGGCTGTGTGTCGAAATGGGCGCGCGCGTCACCATCAGCGAGATGACCGTGGCGCGGCGGCTCAAGCAGCGCAAGAAGGGCGAGTTCGCGCTGATCCGCAAGTTCGAGGGCGAGCCGTTCTTCGGCGTGCAGCTGGCCGGCACCAATCCAGAGGAGATCGGCTGGGCGGCGGCGCTCGTCGAATCACGCGGCGCCGACCTGGTGGACCTCAACTGCGGTTGCCCGATCGATCACTTCACTCACAAGGGCATTGGCGCGGCGCTCGGCCGCCAGCCCGCCCGCATCCGCCGCATCGTCGAATCGATGAAGAAGGCGGTAACGAGAATCCCGGTGACGGTGAAGTTGCGCCTCGGCTGGAACGACGAGACGCGCAACGTCGTGGACCAGGCGAAGGCCGCAGTGGACGGCGGCGCCGACGCGCTGTTCGTCCACGGCCGCACCCGCAATGCCCGCTACCGCTTCGCCGCCGACTGGGATGCGATTGGCACAGTGGTGGCCGCAGTCTCGGTGCCGGTGGTGGGTAACGGCGACGTGCTGTTTCCTGGCGACATCGCCGAGGCCAAGGCCCGCTCGGGTTGCGTCGGCGTGATGAGCGCGCGCGGCGTCCTGATCAAGCCGTGGCTGTTCCGCGAGATCAGCGAAGGGTATCTCGATCTGTCTGGTGAGGACCGCGTCGCGATCTATCGACGCTACGTGGCGCTCGCCAGGGAGCACTGGGGTGCGGATGCTTACGGTCTCGAGCGCGTGACGCAGTTTACTCGCTGGCACGCGGACTTCTGGCATCGCTATGTCCGGCGCCGGCCGGATGGCACATTCCCTGGCCTGCAGACCCGCGAAGAGGATCTGAACCTGCGCACGCCGCTCGAAGGTTTGCTCGCGCGTCCCGACGGCACCGCCCACGACTACCTGACCGACTGCCTGGTTCACGAGCGCGAGATCGAACCGGCGCGGGCACCAGAGCCGGTGGTGGTGGAGTCGCGCGGACGCGACCGCGATCCCGAGCTGGTGGAAACCGAGGGATAACAGGAGATCAAGAGATCAGGAGTTCTTACTTGCCGTCAACGGCCTGGATGGGTGGGGCGACCCCCCTGTGCCAATAATCGGTGAGACAACCTGCCCGCGGAGATTAGTGTAGGGGCGGGGAGGGTGTGATGGATGAATCGGATGCCTGAAGCTGTCGACATCAACGTGGCCGAGGGGACGGAGGCGGAGGGAGCCCGAAGGGCGACCGCAGCCTCCGGCTCCTCGGCCACGTTGCGCGCCTCAACCCCCGACCCTGAAGTGCCGGCGCGGGTCCAGCGCCGCCAGTTC
>JBBQSP010000019.1:0-65187 GCA_038213735.1 Vicinamibacterales bacterium
AAATGCCGCATCCCGACAAGCTCGCCGACCTCGAGCAGTGCGTCGAGTTCGAACTGCTCGCCCGCGCGCGACCGGTCTTCGTACAGCGCGCGCAGCATCAGCCACTGATTACCGGTGGTATCGACCGACAGGCGGAACACGTCCTCGGCGGTCTTCTCCCAGATCCGGTTCGTGTAGTCGGCGGCGAGGTGGCTGTAGCCGACCTTGAGCGACGTGGCGGGCATGACCTGCAGCGCGACGTCGGCATCAAGCGACGATCGCTTCACGCCGTGATACTGGGACGGCCCGACGGCCGCCTGATAGCTCGAGTCGTAGGCGACCGACCCGCCGGGGCGTTCGAAGATTGGCGTCTGCACGTCGACATCCGAGTAACGATACTTGGCGTTGAAGGAGACTCGTGACATCGGTCGCGACGCCAGCGCGAACTGCGAAATCACCATCTGGTTCTCGGCCTCGGCGGTCGGCCGGTCGAGGGCGATTGGCGGCAGGGCGGTGTTGATGGTGAATGGCAGCAAGGCGGCGTTGCTGCTGCCATGGCCGAGCGCCATGTACGCCGTGAGGCGTGTGCGGCCGGGCAGGGTGACGGCGCCGGTGCCGTGGAGGTAGGTCAGCGTGTTATCGGGCCACAACGACATGCGCCCTTGCGACGGTCCGCCCGAGATGTCGGGTCCATACCGCAGCGGGTTGTCCCAGATCATCGCATCGACGTTGTTGTCGAACGTCGATCCATCCCAGCCGACCCGGAGCATGCCACGCTGGTTGCCCCACTCGAGGGCAGTCCTCACGTCGGCCGTGTTGTGGTCGATGGGCGCCGGCAGTTCGACCGCGTTGCTGAACCCAAACGTGCCGCCGAACGGGATGTTGCCCTCGCGGGCCGAATTCTTGACCTGCACCACGATATCTGTCGAGCGATTCACGTTGAGGGTGACGTCGGCCTGGCCGATGCGGCGCATGGTCCGCAGTTCGAAGAGCGCAGCCTGGTCCTCGAACGCCCGCAGCGTCTTCTGGCCCGCCTGGATCTCCTGCTGCATCGCATCCTCGAGCCGGAACACGCCGGCCGCCGGTTGCGTGTAGAGCGTGCGGGTGTCGCCGCTGATCCACATCGGGATCTGGTCATACAGGAACGAGGCGGTCAGACGCCCGACCCGCTGCATGTCAACCTGGTACTTCTGGTCCCGATAGCCGACGTTCCACGCCTGGGCCTCGAAATTCCAGTCCGCGGTACGACGGCCGAGCAGCGCGTTGGTCGCATAGACACCCGATCGCAGGTCGCGGTAACGCTGGTAGCGAGCCTGGTCGCCGTCGACCTCGGTAATGCGGCCGCCGAAGTCAACCGTGCCGTACCACTTGCCGTCCATCGCGACGCGTGCAAGGTCCATCGAGCTGGTCGGCTCGGGCAGCGTCGGCGGGTCTTGCGCGCGGGCCGGCCCGGCAAACGCCAGGACGAGGGCGGCACACAGCGTCGCTGTTGGCGCGAGTCTGTTTCGCATAATCGCCCCCTTCACTGCCGCAGGAAGGTTGAACCGGCCGGATGGTTCGAACCGTGGATGGCCGAATGGCAGGTCACGCAGCTGCGGCTGTAGAGCCGGTTGCTGGTGCCCGCGACCTTGTTGTCGTAAATCGTCGATGGATGCCGCGTGTGATTGTGGCAACGCTGGCACAGGAACGGCAGCTTCGCCACCAGCATGCGATCGTTATTCGAGCCGTGCGGATCGTGGCAGGTCGCGCAACTGTCGCCGCTGATGCCGGCGTGCTCGAACAGGAATGGCCCGCGCTTTTCGGCGTGGCACGTCGAACACGACTCGTTGATAGAGTTGCCGGTCTTGAGCAGCCGGACGTTGGTCGAACCGTGCGGGTTGTGGCACGACGAGCATTCCATCTTGCCCTCGCGCACCGGCATGTGGCCCGAGCGATCGAGCTTGGCGACCTTGTCGCGGTGGCACGACATGCACTGCTGCTGCTGGTCCATCGTCTTCAACTGGGCCTTTACCGACTTGGGACGATGCACGCTGTGGCAGCTCACGCACGACACGTTGCGGGCCTCGTGCCGGCTGCCCTGCCACTGCGCGTGCGGGCCCTTGTTGTGGCAGGTCGCACAGACCTGCGTGACTTCCTTCGCCGCGATCTTGGCGAGCTGAATGGGCTTGATCTTCTCGGGGTCGTTCATGTGGGCTTCGCCCGGCCCGTGACAGCTTTCGCAGCCGAGCCCGGCGGCCGGTGAGCGCGGATCGTTGGCCTGGCCGTGCTTCGACGCCTTGATCGAGGCTTCGTACCCGGTGTGGCAAGTGGCGCAGGCGTCCTGGCCGGCGTAGCCGGCCGGAGGTGCCGTGGGCGCTTGCGGCGCCTGGGCCGTGGGCGTGGCCGTGGCCGCGACGACCGGTTGCGTCAGCTGGGCTTCTGCCGAGCCTTCGGGCGCTGATAACGCAGCGACCGGTGCGGTCTTCGCCACCGTCGCCGCCAGCACGCCCGAGAACACCAGCGCGGCCGCTATGTTCATAAAGGCGATTGGACGTAATCTCACGACACCCTCTCTATTCTTCAACTCTTCACTGGGCGGGACTGAAGTCCCGGCCCTTCTGGCAACGGCAGCGTCGTTACGGCATGTCATGGCACGACTGGCAGTCCTGCGCGATCGCCTTTCCATCCGGAGCCTTGTGGTTTTCGTCATGGCAACGGAAACAGCCCTGGAACGCCATGTGCCCCAGGTTGTTCGGATACGTGGCCCAGCCGACTTTCATGATCGGGAACACGTTCTGGGCAAACAGGTCCTGCGTGCCCGAAATGGTCCGCGCCAGCGCGGCAGATGACTCGCCAGCCGGCGCGCGATACGCCTCGCGCAGTGCGGCCTCGATGCCGCGCATGGCCGCGTCCTTCGACTCGTAGGGCGTCTTCAGCGCCGCCACGGCTTCACGGCGGACAAACGGCAGGTCGCGCGGAATGTGGCCGCGGGCAATGGCGGTGTCGACCGCGCGCTCGGGCGACGACTCGAAGGTGTGCGCCGGGCGGTTGTGGCAGTCCAGGCAACCCATGGTCCGCCGCTCACCCTTGACGAGCTGTTCGGGCGTGGTGCCCTCGATCACGTACTCCTGCACGTTGCCGTTGCGGTCGGTGTACTTCACCCAGGGAATCTCTTGCCGCTGCGCGTCGGTGGCGATGAATTCGATGCGGTTGTCGGGGTTCGCGTGCCAGTGGATGCCGCTGCCGGCTTCCGCCCCCCCGCTGCCGATGTGCAACTGCAGCGTGGTCACGGTCTCGGTACTGGTCTCGTCGTCACCGTACTCGCGGACCTGCTTCAGCTTGTCGCCGTGGTTCTTTCCGGACCAGTGACAGGTGGCACAGGTTTCCGAGTCGGCGGGCAGGTTGTGCACCGGTGTCGGCACCGGCTTCGTGATGTTGTTGGTGACCACCTGCCAGAGCTGGCGGGTGCCGTTGAGTTTCGCCTGGATCGTGCCCTGCGCGCCGGGCCCGACGTGGCAGGACACGCAGTTCACGGCCGCGTGCGAGCTGACCCGGTGGGCGGCCCACTCGGGCTCCATCGTCGTGTGACAGGTCGTGCCGCAGAACTCGTTCGACTCCATGTGGTGAACCGCGCCGTACGCGGCCAGCGACACGACCAGCACGTTGACGATCGTGAGCATGGCGACCGCGAAGATGACCGTGCGGGTGCGGGGCAGGCGCAGGTCGATGACCGGCCAGTCGTCGGCGGCGTGGCCGGCGGCCACCCGGCGGCGCTGACGCCAGATGCCGAGGGGGATCAGCAGCAGGCCCAGCAGGAACACCGTCGGGATGGCGACGAACAGCAGCAGGCCGAAGTACGGATTGCGAATCTGTCCGCCGAGGTCGAGGGCCAGCAGCACCAGGAACACGATCCCAGTGGCCGTCGTCAGCGCGACGCCGACAAGGCTGATCGGATTGCGGGCGGCCGAGGGCAGGTCGAGACGCATCGCCGGCTCGTTACTTTTTCTTCTTCGACGCCATGAAGGCAACGAGAGCGTCGAGGTCTTCCTTCGGCAGCTTCGGATAGGCGCGCATCGCCGGCTTGCGCGTGGCGTTGGCCTTCTTGGTCATCGCCGCCGGGTCGACAATCCACTGCCGGATCTCGTCGGCGGTGAGCTTGGTGCCGACGCCGTCAAGCGGACCCTTGGCCTGTCCCTTGCCATCAAGGGCGTGGCACATCGAGCACTTCTGGGCCGCGTAGACCGCTTCGCCTTTAGCCAGGTCCTGAGCCGCGGCGCTTGCCGCCGTGCCAAGAAGAGCCACCAATGCCAGTCCACTTGCTCGCTTCATCGCAGTCATCACTACCTCACCGGCTCTTTGTGCAAGACGCTCGCCGCCAGAGTTTTGCGACGGAGCGGCAAAGCACCCGCCGAAAAACCAGAAGAATTCCGCAACCAGTGCGAAATAGTTCCCGATGAGCTTCCCGGGTCCTACGATCAAAGTGAGTCTGCGCGACCCTCTGGTTCGCCGCTGTTCCATTCAGCACACGCGGTTGCCAGTCGCGACCTGCATGCTAGGCTCGGCAAACCGCATGATGGACCCGCAACGCGAAGCGCACCGCACCGGCAGCATTGGCTGGCTCCGTGCGGCGGTGCTGGGCGCCAACGACGGCATCATCTCCACCGCGAGCCTGATGCTGGGCGTGGCTGCGGCGTCGGGCGACCCACGCGACACGGTGGTGGCGGGCGTCGCGGGCCTGATGGCCGGCGCGGCCTCCATGGCGGCCGGCGAGTACGTGTCGGTCAGCTCACAGGCCGACACCGAAAAAGCCGAACTTGATCGCGAGCGGCAGGAGCTGGCTGACGATCCGGTCTTCGAGCAACGAGAGTTGGCCGAGATTTACGTGAGGCGGGGACTCGATGCCGACCTGGCCGACCGGGTCGCCACCCAGTTGATGGCCGTCGATGCCCTTGGCGCCCATGCGCGCGACGAGCTTGGCTTGAGCGAGGTGCTGAGCGCCCGCCCGGTGCAGGCCGGACTGGCGTCGGCGGCGAGTTTCGCGGTGGGTGCGGCCCTGCCGATCCTCGTGGCGGTCGTCGTGCCGGCGTCCCAGTCACAGATCCTGATTGCCGTGGCATCGCTCGTGTCGTTGGGGGGACTGGGAGCCATCGCCGCCAGAATTGGCGGCGCGCCCCCCGGCCGCGCTGCCTGGCGCGTGACCTTCTGGGGCGCGATCGCCATGGGTCTCACGGCACTCGTGGGCTGGGCGTTCGGGATGGCAGTGTAGACCCGCTACCGCCGCGCCGCGCCGCCGCGTGGCAGCAACTGACGTTCTCCAATGTGATCAATAGCCGCTGTGTGCACGCGCGTAGCGGCCCGTCTCGTCGCGCTGCAGAAAACCTTCCTGGACCAAGTCATCGAGCGCCTGCCGGCAGGTGAGGCCATCAATCGACCACAAGCGCATGGCTTGTTCGAGCCGAAGCCGCATGCCCGGCATCTCGCGATACTCGCCGCGAATGCGGAGTTCCAGTGCGCGCAACGGCGTTCTTTGGAACAAATGCACCGTGCAGGCTTCATTCATCTGGACCGCCATGACCTCTCCTTTGCCGGCCTAACGCCTGGTGAGGGCGACGCCACCTACGGCATCGCGCAACACCGCGACAATCACATCGTCACCGACCTTCCGCAGCACCAGGTCGTTGCCGATCAAGCGGTACTCGAGGGTCGGGGGAAGGGGTGGCAGCGCCCGCGCCAGCAGCGCCGGGAACTCATGCAGTTCCGTGGCTGGGAATGGCTCGAACACCGCCGGATGGTGCGACAGCGGCAACGCGGTGCCGACGCCGGTCAGGTGCGCAACGTGCGGTTGCGCGTCCAAGGTCCGCGCGATGACCTGGCGAAAGACCGTCGCCACCGGCAGCGTGAAGACCTGCGGGTCGCCGGCCGTGGCGGCGATGTGCTCGACACGTTGCTGGAACGTGCGGAGGATCTGGTCCTGCTCACGCGGGGTCTGCGCCGCGGCAGTGCCCTGGACCAAGACCAATCCCAACAGGCAGATTGCGAAGGTTTTCAGCATAGGTGCTCCGGGTGTGACTTCAACCCGGATAGAGCATCAGTCATGCCAACACAGACAGGGGCCGCAGGTGCCACAGATGACGCAGAAGAGTCGGGAATAACTGCGGAAACTACCTCAGGATCGCGGAGGATTCCCCAGCCGGAGCGCGCTCCCGGCCGCGGTTACACTGAGGGCATGAGCGACGCCGAGCGGCCGCATCCCCCCGACTCCCCAGGCCGCGTGGCCGAGGCGCGCTGGCGCGCGGTGATCGACGCCGCCGTCGACGGCATCATCGTGATCGACTCGAAGGGCACGGTCGAGGTGTTCAACGCCGCGGCCCAGCAGATGTTCGGCTACAGCGAGGCCGAGGCGACCGGCCAGAACGTCAGCATCCTGATGCCCGAGCCGGATCACTCGCAGCACGATGGCTACCTGGCGAACCACCTCCGGACCGGCGAGCGGAAGATCATCGGCATTGGCCGGGCGGTCACCGGCCGGCGCAAGGATGGCCACACGTTTCCGCTGCACCTGTCAGTGGGCCGAATGGAGATTGACGGCGAGCCGCACTTCACCGGCATCCTGCACGACCTGTCGAGCCGCGCCGACCTCGAAGACCGCCTGCGCGAGGCGACCGCCATGGCCCGCCTGGGCGAGATGGCCGCGGTGATTGCGCACGAAGTGAAGAACCCGCTGGCGGCCGTGCGCGGCGCCATCCAGGTGATCGGCTCGCGCATGAAAGGCGAGTCCGGCGACGGCGCGATCATCAAGGAGATCATCGCCCGCATCGACGCGCTGAACAGCCTGATCCAGGACCTGCTGGTGTTCGCGCGGCCGCCGCAACCCAAGCTGGTCCCGAGCGACCTGCGCGCCCTGCTGTCGAGAGTGGCCGACCTGATGAAGGCCGACCCGGCCTTTCACGCTCTCGAGGTCACGATCGCCGGCGAGGCCCCGGCCTTGCCGCTCGATCCGTCGCTGATGACTATCGTGTTTCAGAACCTGCTGATCAACGCGGCGCAGGCGATGCACGGCAATGGCGCGATTACGGTGACGATGACGCCGTCGGACGGCTGGTTACAGGTGGAGGTCGCCGACCAGGGGCCCGGAATTCCCCCCGAGATCCGCGCGGCGTTGTTTCGTCCGTTCAAGACGACTAAGGCGCGTGGCACCGGCCTGGGCATGGCCACGGCCAAGCGCCTGGTCGAACTGCACGAGGGCCGCATCAGCGTGAACTGTCCACCAGGCGGCGGCACGATCGTCACCGTGGCGTTGCCTTCTCCAGCTTGAACTTCTCGATCCGATAGCGGATCTGGTCGCGGTTGAGGCCGAGCAGGGTCGCCGCCTTGGTCTGGTTCCAGCCGCTGCGCTCGAGGGCCTGCACCACCAGCGATCGCTCAAGCTCTTCGAGATTGATGCCGCCGGCCGGCAGCCCCATGCCCGTCGACAACTCCGCGTCGGATGAAACGAGCATGGCAAACTGCACCTCCGACAGCTCCGCGCTCTCGGTCAGGAGCATCGCCCGCTCGACGGCATTGCGCAGCTCGCGCACGTTGCCGGGCCAGCCGTAGGCCTGCAGCATCTTCATGGCGCCGGGCGACACGCCGGAGATCTTCTTCCGGAACTCGATGTTGAAGAGGTCGATGTAGTGATGCAGCAGCCGCGGGATGTCGTCGCGCCGGTCGCGCAGCGGCGGCAGCGGCACCGCCATTACGTTCAGGCGATAGAACAGGTCTTCGCGGAAGCGGCCTTTCCGAACCTCGTCCTGCAGCGAGCGGTTGGTGGCGGCGATCACTCGAACGTCGACCTTGATGTCGGCCGAGCCGCCCACGCGCTTGAACGATTTCTCCTCCAGGAAGCGCAGCAGCTTCGCCTGCAGCAGCGGCACCATCTCGCCGATCTCGTCGAGAAACACCGTGCCGCCGTCGGCCGATTCGAGCAGGCCGTGCTTCAACCGATCGGCGCCCGTGAAGGCGCCGCGCTCGTGGCCGAACAACTCGCTTTCAAGCAGCGTTTCGGGCAGCGCCGAGCAGGTGATGTTCATGAACGGCCGCGCCGCGCGGTTGCTGCTGTAGTGAATGACCTTGGCGGCCAGGTCCTTGCCCGTGCCGCTTTCACCGGTCAGCAACACCGTCGATGCCGGGCTGACGCCAATCTTCTCCAGCATCGACCGCACCGCCACGATCGGCGCGCTGTCGCCGACGATGCTGCCGGGGCCGTAGGGCTGCGCCTGGCGCGCCCGCAGCGTGCGGACCTCGCGCCGCAAGTGCGTGGTCTCGAGCGCCTTCTCGACCAGCAGCACGACTTCGTCGAGATCGAATGGCTTGTTGGCGTAGTGAAACGCGCCGGCCTTCATCGCCTCGACCGCGGTCTGCACGCCGGTCTGCCCGGTCAGCATGATCACCAGCGTGTCGGGATCCGATTCCTTGATCTGCTTGAGCACCGACAGCCCGCTCGCGTCGGGCAGGCCGATGTCGAGCAGCACCAGGTCAACGCCCTCGCGGTATTGCGACAGCGCTTCGGCGGCGGTGGCGGCCTCGAGGGTGCGGTAGCCTTCGTCTTTCAGCCGGCTGGCCAGTGACCATCGAATCAGTTGCTCGTCGTCGACGATCAGGATGGTGGCGTGCGGCATCAGGATGGGCGGGGTGTCCCGGTCAGGCCGAGCAGCTGGGCGAGCTCGGTGAGCTCGAAGGGTTTGTTGAGGACGCCGATCACGCCGAGCTCGAGAGCGGCGGCGACGATCTCGGCCGTGCCGAACGCGGTCATCAACACCACCGTTGACAGCGGCAGGAGCTCGCGCACGCGGCCGAGCAGCGACAAGTCGTTAACGTCCGGCAGCCTGAGGTCCAGCACGACGACATCAAACGCCGCCCCGGCGGCGATGGCGCGGAGCGCGCCGGCTCCGTCGGCGGCCTGCGCGACGACAAAACCAAGATCGGCAAGGGTCTCGCTGACCGACCAACGAATCAACGCCTCGTCATCCACCACGAGGGCCGTGCGCGGCCCCGGACGGTCGGACAAACGGGATTCTTCGCCGGCTGGATTGGGCTGCACGAAGTCGCCAGTATGGCCCAAGTTCTGGCCACCATCAACGCGCCGGGGTCAACGCCTCAACCACGACGCGGCTCAACTCGCTCAGTTCAAATGGCTTGTTCAGCACGGCGCGCACGCCCAGCTGGCGGGCCGTGGCCAGTATCTCCTGGGTACCGAACGCGGTCATCAGCACCACCGGAGTCTCGGGCAACAGTTGGCGGATGGTGGCCAGCAGGGACAGGTCGCGCATGTCCGGCAGCCTCAGATCGAGCACGATCACATCGAACGGCAGGACTGTGGTGGTGATGGCTTGCAAGGCCGAGGCGGCGCAGTCGGCCTGTTCCACATCCAGGCCGAGGTCGGCCAGGGTCTCGGTGACCGACCAGCGGATCAGCGGTTCATCGTCGACGACCAGCACGTGGAGTGGGTGTTTTTTCACGGCCGTCCTCAAAATCTCTCGCGTCGTCCGGGCCGGTAACAGGGAATCGAACCGTGTAACCAGTTCTAATGTGCCAGCGATCGCCTTCACGGTCATTTCCACTTCAATATTCGGGCCACTCCAGCAGCCATCGAATGGCATGTATTGTGCTGACCCAATGAGCGCCGGCGCGCCCGCCGCGCGATTTGATGAGGCTTCCAATGGTTGTGCTGAAGAACATTCTCGTGGCCACCGACTTCGGCGAGCCATCAGCCGTCGCCATGGCGTACGGCCGTGATCTCGCCCGCTCCTACAACGCCACTCTCCACGTGCTGCATGTGGTGGAGGACGTGATGATGCGCTACAGCCCCGAGGTGGGCTTTGCCATTCCGGACCTGCAGCGTGACCTCGAGAAGGCCGCGCGGCGCGACCTCAATGCGTCGATCACCGAGGACGATCGCAACACCCTCAAGGTGGTTGAGGCCGTGCAGACCGCCTTCAACGTGCCCGGCGGCGTCACCGAGTACGCCAGCGCCAACGCCATTGACCTGATCGTGGTCGGCACGCACGGCCGCGGCGCGGTCAAGCAGTTGTTGCTGGGCAGCGCCGCCGAGCGGATCGTGCGCACGGCGCCATGTCCGGTAATGGCGGTGCGCGCGCACGAACGCGACTTCATCGCGCCCGACGCGCTGGTCGCGGCCGCGAAGGCCTAGACGAGGACTTCGATTCGGACGCGCACGTCGATCGCCGACACGCCCCCGGGCAACACTTTCACGGGATTGAGATCCAGTTCCTGGATCTCGGGGCACAGGCCGACCAGCGCCGAGATCCGCAGGATCGCATCGCGGAACGCCGGTTCGTCCGCGGGTTCGGCGCCGCGGAACCCGCGAAGTAGCCGCACACCCTTCAGCGACTCGACCATCTCGTGCGCATCGCGATCGGTCACCGGGTGCAGCCGGCACGCCGAGTCGGCGAGCAGATCGACGAGCACGCCGCCACTGCCGCAGACCACCACGTGGCCGAATACGGGGTCGTTGATTGCGCCAATCATCATCTCGGCGCCGCCGTTCACCATGGGCTGCACCAGCAGCCCCTCCATGCGATCGCCCAGTGCCTCGGTCAGTTCGGCGGCGGCCTGGCGGACGGCCTGGCCGGACTTGAGGTTGAGCCGCAGGGCCCGGTGTTCGGTCTTGTGGAGCAAGGCCGCCCCGACGGCCTTCAGGGCCACCGGCAGCCCCACCTTCTCCGCCGCGGCGACCGCTTCGTCGATCGAGGCTGCGAGGTGCGATTGCGGCGTCGTGATGCCGGCCGCCGAAATCAGCGCGTTCGCCTCGACGGCCGACAGCCAGCCGCCGCCGCGCCGCACGGCCGTGTCAACAACCGCGCGAGCCAAACCCTCCTGGATGTCGGGAAACGCCGGCGCATCACTCGGCGGCTGTCGTCGCCACTCGCCGTACGTCGCCACGCGCGACAGCGCAATGGCTGCCGGTTCCGGAAAGGCGTAGCAGGGGACCGCCGCCAGCGACTCTGGCGCCGCGTGGCTGCGCATGAACACGCCGGACACCGGCTTGCCCGAGTCCGCCGCCGCGCCGGCAATCGCCGTGGCCACGTCATCGGCGCTGGTGATCAAGGGTGGGATGAAGATGACGATGGCGCTGTCGACGTTGGGGTCGGCCAGCAGCAACTGCAGCGCCTGCCGGTACTGCGCCGGCGAGGCCGAGGCGAGCATATCGACTGGGTTATGGACCGCGGCCGCGGCCGGCAGCAGCGTCTTGAGCCCGGCCTTGGTGACGTCCGTCAGCTCCGCCGCGAGCAGACCCT
This sequence comes from Vicinamibacterales bacterium, assembly GCA_038213735.1. Lineage (GTDB taxonomy): Bacteria > Acidobacteriota > Vicinamibacteria > Vicinamibacterales > UBA2999 > 12-FULL-67-14b. Next base: position 11,256 of record JBBQSP010000019.1, read on the forward strand.
GCGCGAGGCAGGCGTCGGCGGCCAGGATGCCCGGGCCGCCGGCATTGGTCAGGATCGCGACCCGGCGACCCCGCGGCAGTGGTTGCCGCGACAGCAGGGTCGCCACATCGAACAACTCGGTGACCGTGTCGGTCCGGATTACGCCGGCCTGGTGAAAGAGCGCGTCGACGAAGTCGTCGCTCGACGCCAGGGCGCCTGTATGCGAGGCGGCGGCGCGCGCGCCGACTGGTGAGCGTCCTGACTTCAGCGCGACGATGGGCTTGGTGCGGCTGATGCGGCGGGCAATGCGGCTGAACTTCGACGGGTTGCCGAAGCTCTCGAGGTACAGCAGGATTACGTCGGTGCTCGGATCCGTTTCCCAGTACAGCAACAGGTCGTTGCCCGACACGTCGGCCTTGTTGCCCACCGAGACAAACGTCGAGATGCCGATGTTCAACTGGCGGGCATAGTCGAGAATCGTCAGGCCGAGGGCGCCGCTCTGCGTTGACATCGCCACGCCGCCGGCCGGCGGATACACCGGCGAGAACGTCGCATTCAACGCGAACCGCGCATCGGTGTTCAGCAGGCCCATGCAGTTGGGGCCGATCAGCCGGCTGCCGGCGTTGCGAATCTTCCGGACCATTTCGCGCTCGATCGCGCGGCCTTGCTCGCCGCACTCGCCGAAGCCGGCGCTGATGATGCAGATCGCGGGCACCTGTTTCGCGAGGCAATCGTCCACCGCCGCCGGGACCTGCGCGGCGGGTACCACGATCACGGCGAGGTCCACTGCCGACGGGATGTCGGCGACCCGCGGGTAGGCGGTCAGGCCCTGGATGGTGCCGGCAGAGGGATGCACCGGCACCACCGTGCCGGTGAAACCGGTGGCCAACAAGTTGTGCAGCACCTCCGATCCGATCTTGTTGCGCTCGCGGCTCGCGCCGACCACGGCCACACACGACGGCTCGAAAAACGGGGTCAGCGAGCGACGGGGTGGCAGTGGCAACTCAGGCAAAGGTCCCTCTCATGGACCGATGCACGGACCGGGCCAGCGCGGAATATTCCTCAGGTGGCTGGAAATGTCGCGGCTCCAGTGCCCGCCGAACCAGTTTGCCGGGCTGTTTGGATGGCATGGAGGTTGCCCTTTTGCCGGGTGAACGGTCATCCAGAAAAGGACCAGGTCATGAGCCCCGACATCAAGAGCATTCTCGTTCCGGTCGACTTCAGTTCGAACTCTGCTCGCGCCCTCGAGTACGCGCACACCCTGGCGACGCGCTTCAGGGCGTCACTGCATCTCCTTCACGTCTGCGAGGTGCCGTCGCTGACCACCGGGTCGATGGACGCGTACGCGATCGCATACTCGACCTGGAGCCAGCAACTTGGCGAAGAGGCCGAACGCGAGCTCCTGAAGCTGTTGCCGCAACTGACCGGCGTCACCGTGACGACGGAAGTGCTGTTCGGCAGCCCGGCACGGGCCCTGGTCACGGCCGCGACCCATCGCAAGGTCGACCTCATTGTGATGGGCACGCACGGGCACGGGCCCTTGATGCATGCGCTGATGGGCAACGTCGCCGAGCGCGTCGTGCGCATGGCGCCCTGTCCGGTGCTGACCGTCCGCGAGCCGAAGGAAGCGGAGCATCGGACGGCATCCGTGGCGGCCGCTCGCGAGCCGTTGGCGCAAGGGAAGTAAATGCGCGCTCACGGACGCGAGGGAATGACGCGGACCGACATCTGGCTGAGGCGATCGAAGCGGCTGGCCTCGGCGCGAATGGGCCACCAGTCGTAGAGGAACACCTCGAGCGGCCGCCACATGGCGACCCAGCCACCAATCAGCAGGCTTTCGCGGAAGATGCCGCCGAAGCGGTTATCGGCCATGGTGGTGGCCACCAGGTCACCGAGCACGATCGACGCCGTGAGGGCGGCCAGTCCGATCACCAGGCTGGTGCGGCCGACCCGCAGCACCTGGCGCAGCCGCCGGCGCGTGGCCAGCGCACGCTGCTTGAAGAACTCGTGGATGGCCTCGCGCAGCATGGCGGCAGCCGGTGACGCATCGACCAGTGACCCCTCGATCCGATCGACGTGGACCACCAGGCACAGCGGCACATCACCGTGCAGTTCGGTGGCCCAACCGACGATGAACTCTTCCGCCCTGGGATCGAGGTCGCGCTCGCGAAACGGCGTCGGGTCGAGCGAGTTGAACAACTGCTTCAACTCGCCGACGTGCACTTCGATCAGTCCCCGCTCCGTGGCCTGCGGCACGGCGCCTAGATTACGCCAGTTGCGGTTGGGACAGCCCTTTGTCGCTGTCGCAGATGTCGGCGTACTGCCGCTCCACCATGTCGCGAACGGACGCGGGCAGTACGCCCGCCAGCGCGTCCTTGAACGCAGCCACCGTCATGTTGTTGCCGCGCCGTGCCTCGGCTACGATTGCGCGGTCGTCGTGGCTGCTCCATTCGCGCACATCCATCCACGTGCGATGCAGTGAAGCCGCGGTGGTGCCGTCGGCCGCCTCGGATCCGCCAAAGCGGCGCGCGTGCGGCAGCAACTCGGCCGCGACTTCACCGCGACGGCGAGCGAGGTCGGTAAAGAGCGCCTTGAACCCGGCATCGCTCACCAGCTCGGCGGCGTGCCGAAAACCAGACTCGCCGTCCTTGCAGGTTTCGATCAGGCTGTTCAGGATCGCTCGCGAACTTAGGTCGGACATGACTTCCTCCTGGCGCGAATGCAGCGGATGCGCCGCCGGCGCCAGAGTGACCAGATGCACACTTCGAGCCACGCGAGTTCGCGCTGGTGCGTTGCCAATCGCCGGCGCGTGCGGCCGGCAGCGCGGCGGCAACTCCCGGGAGAAATCCCCCGCCTGCGGCGATATTTCCCGGCTCAAGCCCTGTTGCCGCGCGATGTTCGCCTGACTTTGACGGGCGGCGCGGCACGGACCTTGCCTTGACGACTGGCGTGATCTTATGTGCCATCGATCTGGGTTCGCTCACGGGGCGGGTCTTGTTTCACGCCTCCGGCCTGTCAAAGGTGCTCGAGGCCGACCTGCGCATCCTGCACGTCACCGCGGACGATTCGGCCGACCTGAAGGAACGCGTGGTGGCCGAATGCGAACGCGCCACGCCGTACGAGGTGAACCTCGACAGCGAGTCGGTGATCATCGCCACCGGTCGCGTCTCGGAGGCCATTCAGCGCGAAGCCTTGCACCAGCACGCCACGCTCATCGTGATCGGCTCGCGCGGGCACGGCGGCCTGGCGCGGTTGCTGCTCGGCTCGACCAGCGAGGCCTTGTTGGCCCTCGCTCGCACGCCGGTCCTGCTGGTGCCGCCGACCGACATGGACATCGTCAGCGCGGGCGACCGGCCTGCCCTTACCTGCGGCCCGGTGGTGGTCCCCGTTGACCTGGCCGTGCCGTGTGAGCACCAGCTGCAGTTGGCCAGCCGCATTGCCAAGATCGCCGCCCAGGACCTGATCCTGATGACCGTGGCGCGCAGCAAGGTTTCTGACCACGAGGCCGCCGAACAATTGCGAAGCCGCGCGCACGGCCTGACGCAGGTCAAGCCGAGGTCGTTGATCGTGAGGCGCGGAGATGTGGCGGAGGAGATCTCACGTTGCGCGGTCGCGGAAGGCGCCGGCCTGGTGGTGATGGGACTGCGGGAGCCGCCCCGGGGGCGCCCCGGGATCATTGCCTCGGCGGTGCTCAAGACTGGTCGCGCGTTCGTGCTGGCGGTGCCCGGCCGTTGATCCCACCAGAGCAGCAGCGCAGACAATTGATTGCAGTGGTGAGCGGATCGCGCCGGTAGAATCCCGCGATGCGTTCGGGCTTGCGAGCCGCCTTGATTCGTTCAGTCTGAGATTGTTCTGCGTTATCTGTGTCATCTGCGGCGCCGATTCAGCGGTGTTGGCCCAATCGGCGTTTGATATCAAGAAGACGTCATCGCGGGTGAACGGACGGTCGCTGGCGGTCAAGATGACCTACTGGCTCGCGCGCTGAGCCTGGCGGGACAGCACACTCTGCTTGCCACGGCTCTTCGACCATCACGGTTGCCTGCGACGCTCGCTCAGCTCTCGAGACGCCGTTCAATCACGTAGATCGGCGTCGTCCCGGCACCTTTGGCCAACGGGGTGGGCCCCACGTAGGTGCATGCGAAACCGCGAACGCTGATTGATTTCGCGAGTGCCGCAAACGCGCCGCTGCCATAGACTACGCCCGCCGGCGTGACCGGCTCGATCCGCGCGGCAAAGCTGACGTGGGCGCCGAGGTAGTTCGGCCGGCCGGTGACGGGATCGGTCACCGCGTACGCGGGGCCCGCATGGACCGCAATGCGAATCCCCAGCCCGGTCGGCAGTCCGCACGTCGCCCAATCAATGCCCCGCAGCGCATCGCTCAACTGCAGCGCGAACGCGCCGGTCTCGCGCACGCCTGCGAACACGAGATACAGCCCGTCGCCCCACGTGTTGGCGAGCAGTGGCTGGTCGGGGAACTCGGCCAGAACGCGGCCGATCTCGCCCATGTACCGGTCGACAAAATTCGGAATCTGATCCTCGGCGAGCTTCGAAAATCCGGCGACGTCGGCGAACAGCAGGCCGACGATCCGCGCATCGAGCGTTCGCTCGTCGCGGTCCGCAGGTTGCCGTGGCGCCGGCGCTACCGTCAGCGGCGCCGGGCACCGTTCCGCCGCCGCGGCCGCGATGGCGCGCAGGTCGACGATCTCAATCTGCCGGCCGGCGTCCCGCCAATGCTCGATCGCGCCGGCGGTGCCGCCGTCGCCGTCGCCGGCCGCACCATCCCATACCGCGATGCACCAGAGTTCGGTGTCCAGCTCCCCGGCGCGCAGGGCCGCGGTCCCATCGAGGAGCCGAAAGCCATACTCGTACGACATCGCATTGCCAGGCATGCGCTGCTCTGATGCGGTGACCACGTGCGTGGCACGGTCGAGCGCCGAGTGAAATCGCGGTGCCCATCCCGGAATGAAGCTGACACTGTCGCCGAGAAACTGATCGCGGTTGTAGGGCAGAACGATGTGACGCTCGGCGCCAATCGCCTCCAGGCATTCGAGGAACAAGAGGTCGCCGCCATTGGCGGCAGACGCATAGCCCACGGCGATGTCACGGCGGCGCAGCACCTCCAGCAGCGCGGCGCGAACGTCGTCCTCGAGGTGCTGCGGAAACCGCGGCGTCGCGCGCGCGACACGGTCGATCAGGTGACCGGCGAAAACGGCCACGCGAGGAATGTGGAAGCAGGCGTCGATCCCGGCAGCGTCCGCGCCCTGATGCCGCAGGATCAGCCTGGCGTTGCGGCGCGTGGCGACCAGGTCGCCCAACCCGTGCTGATGCGTGGCCGCCGCCTCGCGGTAGCACGCCGCCGCGGCCTCGCGCTCGCCGAGAATCAGCGCCGCTTCGCCCATCGTGGCCTCGACCCAGTAGCCGTCAATCAGCGGACCCGCCGACGCCTGTCGCTCGAGGCACACCGCCCTGACGTGACGCGCCAGATCCGCGGCTTTCGCGCGGTCATCGAGCAGCAGCGCCATCGTCGCGGCGTTGATGCCGCTCCAATAGCCGCCGGACCGCCCATGCGCCTCGGAGTACCAGTGCAGCGCCTGTCGAAGGAAGCCTCGGGCGTCATCGGGATCGCGCGCCGCTTGCCATCGGTCCTTGAACGTTCGCGCGAACAGGCCGACCGTTTCCTCGTCGTGATTGCCCTCGTCGACCAGCGCCGCCAGGATCTGGTTGGCCTGGAGGCTCGCACCGCTGCGCGCCAGGGCGAGGGCAAGCAGCCGCCGAAGCGCGGCATCGCCGGGGAATGCGCGCAGCCCCGCGGCCACGACGTCGTAGGCCGGGAGCGGGGCGCCCTGGCGGAGGAGCTCTGTGGCCCGCTGATGGAAGTGATCGAGCGTGACCATAGGCGTTTCGCTGCCGGGGATGTTATCTTTCGCGTTGCTGTCGCATCAACAGTTACTTATGCCCAACCGACCAAAGGAGTTCGAGGGTGACGCGTTCATCAGTTACGCGCATCTCGACAACATAGGACTCGTCGAGGGTCACAAGGGCTGGGTCGCCAACCTGCACCGGGCGCTCGAAGTGCGCGTCGGCCAGCTGCTCGGCAAGTCGGCGCATATCTGGCGGGATCCCAAGCTGCAGGGCAACGATCTCTTCGAGATCACGCTGGTCGAGAAACTGAAGCATGTCGCGGTGCTGGTGACCGTCGTGTCGCCGCGCTACGTCAAGTCCGAGTGGACGCTGCGCGAGCTGCGCGAATTCCTGATCGCCGTGGACGAGCAGGGCGGCGTCAACGTTGGCGGCCAGGCGCGGATTTTCAAGGTCCTCAAGACGCCGGTCCCGATCGACAAGCTTCCCGATGAACTGCAGAAGGTGCTGGGCTACGAGTTCTTCACGGTCGAACCCGAGACCGGCAAGGTCCGCGAGCTCGACGAAGTCTTCGGCGCCGAGGCCCAACGTCAGTTCTGGACCAGGCTCGACGACCTGGCGCACGACATCGTGTCGCTGCTCGAGCGGATCGATCGCGGAGACGTGGAGACAGGGCCGCCGTCTCCGGCCGCGAACCTGCCCATGGCGGCCGCGGTGACGCAGGCGGTGATCGCGGCCGCCGCTTCAAAAGGCACCGTCTATCTCGCGCAAACGACGAGCGATCTGCGGGACCAGGCGGATCAGCTGCGTCGCGATCTATTGCAGCACGGCTACACGGTGGTGCCGACCACGCCATTGCCGCAAGTGGCCGACGAGGCCGAAGCGGCCATCCGCGACCACCTGGCCAACTGCCGCCTCTCGGTGCACCTGATCGGGCGCAATTACAGCCTCGTGCCCGAGGGCGGCTTGCACTCGCTGATTGAGATGCAGCATGACCTGGCCGCCGAGCGCAGCCGCGATCCGCAGTTCCATCGGCTGGCCTGGGTGCCGGATGGCCAGCAAGTCAGCGACGACCGCCAGCGCCAAGTGATCGAACGGATTGCCTTGGACCCGCGTGGCGATTCGCGCGCGGATTTTCTCGAGACGATGTTCGAAGACCTGCGAACCGCGGTCAGGGAACGCTTGACGTTGGCGCCGAAGGCCGAGGCGCTGGCGCCGGCGGCAGCAGACGGCCCAATCCCGCTGCTGTACCTGATGGCCGACCAGCGCGATGCCGAAACGATCCAGCCCTGGGCAGATGCGCTTTTCGACCAGGGCTTTGAAGTGATTCGGCCGCTGTTCGACGGTGACGAGTCGGAGATTCGCGAGTATCACGAAGAGAACCTCCGCCTGTGCGACGGCGTGCTGATCTTTCACGGCGCGGCCAACGAGATCTGGCTGCAGCGCAAGCTGCGAGAATTGCAGAAAGCTCCGGGGTACGGCCGGACCAAGCCGAAGCCTCCCGTCGGGGTGTGCCTGGTTGGCACGCGCACTCCGGACAAAGAACGGTTTCGATCGCATGACGCCGTGGTCGCGCCGCAATGGGACGGGGTGGCACTCGGCGCGCTGGCGCCGATTCTCGCGCGAATAAAGGCAGGCAGGCCTGGCTAACCCCTTTCCCGGTCTCCGGCCGTTCGAAGCCGACGAAGACCACCTCTTCTTCGGGCGCGAAGCGGACGTCGATGATCTGCTGCGCCGGTTGCGCACGTCGCGGCTGATTGCGGTGGTCGGCACCTCTGGCAGCGGCAAGTCGTCGTTGGTCCGTTCGGGGTTGATTCCATCGCTGCAAAGCGGCTTCATGGCGAGCGCCGGCTCGAGCTGGCGAATCGCGATCATGCGGCCGGGCGAAGATCCAATCGGCAACCTGGCGTCGGCGTTGGCCGAGCTGCCGGTCCTTGGTGGTCCCGATGAGCGCGCCGAGACCAATCGCGTGCTGCTGGAAGTCACCTTGCGCCGCAGCACGCTCGGTCTGATCGATGCGGTCCGGCACGCCCGGTTGCCCGCCGGTGACAACCTCCTCGTAGTCGTCGACCAGTTCGAGGAGTTGTTCCGCTTTCGCGCCGCCCGGCGCACCGCGAACCGCGACGAGGCGATCAACTTTGTGCGGGTCCTGCTCGAAGCCGCAAGCCAGCGCGACCACCCGATCTTCCTCGTGCTGACGATGCGCTCCGATTTCATCGGCGACTGCATGAACTTCCCGGGCCTGCCCGAGGCGGTGAATGCCGGGCTTTATCTCGTGGGCCGCATGTCGCGCGAGGGGCTGCGCGCCGCGATCGCGGGACCCGTCGCCGTCGCCGGCGGCAGCATTGCGCCGCGGCTCGTGAATCGCGTCCTGAACGATCTTGGTGACGATTACGATCAATTGCCGCTCGTGCAACACGCCTTGATGCAGACCTGGGATCACTGGGCCTTGCGGCAGGGTGGCGGCCCGGTTGATGTCGAGGACTACGTCGCCGTCGGCACTTTCAGTGAGGCGCTGTCGCGCCACGCCGAGGAAGCGTACCAGGAGACCGTTGAGCGCGGGCTCGGTGAGACGGCCCGGCGAGTCTTCAAGGCGCTGACCGACCGGGTGACGGACGAGCGCGGCGTCCGGCGGCCGACACCGGTTGGCGAGCTGGCCGAGATCGTGGAGGCCAGCGACAGCGCGGTGATCGAGGTCGTCGACCGATTCCGCGCGCCGGGCCGGAGCTTCCTGACCCCGCCGGCGCGCGTCCCGCTGTCGCGCGACTCGATCATCGACCTGTCGCACGAAAGCCTGATGCGGTGCTGGAGCCGGCTGATCGACTGGGCCGACGAGGAGCGCGCCTCAGCAGCGACCTATGTGCGCCTGTCGCAGGCGGCGGCGTGGTTCGATGAAGGATCGGGCGGCGTGTGGCGCAATCCCGAGCTCGAGCTCGCGGTGCGCTGGCGGGAAACCAACGGGCCAAACACGGCCTGGGCCGAGCGCTATGCGGTCGGATTCGACCGCGCGATGCGGTTCCTCGAGCGCAGTCTTGACGAGCGCGATCGCGCTGCCGCAGCCATCGAGGGTCAGCGGCGGGCGACGCTGCGCCGAACCCAGATCGTGGCGGCCGGCCTGGCGACGCTGCTCTTCACCGCGATCGGCTTTGGATGGTTCGCGTGGGCCGAGCGCCAGCGGGCCGAGGGCAACCTGGTGCTGGCGCGGCAAGCGGTCGACGAGTCGCTCGCCGCCATCACCCGCGATCCGGCGCTGGCTGGCGCGGATGTGCCCCAGGTCGAAGCGCTGCGCCGCGAGCTGTTGTCGAGGGCGGAGCGGTTCTACCTGGCGTTCATCCAGCAGGATCCCCGCAGCCAGGCGGCGCGTCGTGATCTCGCCATGGCGCATCTGCGGGTGGCGCACATCAGCCGCATGCTCGAGAAGCGGGACGACGCGGAGCGGGAATACCAGACGGCGATTGCCGGCCTGTCGTCGCTCGCCGAGAGCTCGCCCGCCGCCGGCGACCGCCAGGCGCTCGGTACCGCATTCAATGCGTTCGGCGAAACATTGCGCGTGCAAACCGGGAGGGCCGCGGACGCCGCCGCAGCCTACGAACAGGCGCTCGGCATTCAGCAGGTGCTGGTGACCGAGTACCCGGAGAACTCGCAGTACCAGGAAGACCGCGCGCTGACGCTCATCAACCGCGGCATCCTGCGATGGGAAGCCGGCGACGCCACGGCGGCCGAAGCCGACTTCCGCGAGTCGATTCGCCTGCTCGATGCGGTTGGCGACGAACGGCCGCGCACCATCCAGGAACGCGGCCGCGCCGCCAACAACCTGGCGGCGGCGCTCGACTCGCGCGGGGACGCCGGCGCGGGGGAGTTCTACGCGCGCGCCGTGAGCGGGCATGAATCCCTCGTGAAGCGCCTTCCGCAGAATCGCGAGTATCAGCTCGAGCTCGCGAAGTTTTACAACAATCTCGCGGTCTTCCACTACGAGCACGGTGAGCGCGCCGCGGCCGATGGCCGCAACCGGCAGGCAGTGACTTTGCTGACGGATCTGTCGCGGCCGGCGCTCTCGCTCGAGATCGAGACCGCCGATGCACACAGTTTGCGCGGCATGATTCTTCAGGGCGAGCACCGCGAGGCCGCCTTGTCTTCCTATGGGGAGGCGTTGAAGAGTTTTGCCGACATGACCACGCTGGCGACTGTGGCGCGAATGCCGGCGTTCCACGAAAGATTTGCTGATTTGTTGGTAAACTTGGCGCGGTTTGCCCAGGGCAACCCGCCCCCGGCTGCCGGCAGGTTGCTCGCGCGCGCCATCGATCAGTATCTCGTCGTGATGGTCCAGGTCGCAGATGGGGGCGACGCCTCGCAGGCCCGCGCCGTGCTCGACGCCATCAATCGGGTTCTACCGGAACTAACGCAGGTCGACCGGCAACGGTTTGCTGGCGCGCAAGAACGACTCAGTCGGCTTGCCGCCCGCGCCCCCTCATAGGAGACGTCACTGTGCCATTTCGAGTCCCCGTTTCTTGCGTCCTTTGGGTCTTGCTGTTGGCGGCGCCTTCGGACGCTTCCGCACAGGCGACCGCCGACCAGCGCGAACTCGCGCATCCCGAATCTGGTGAGAGTGTGGCTGGCGCGCTCGTCCTGCCGAAGGTGACGTTCGCGGCCGCCGAGCAGGCCACGCCGCCGCCGGCCGAGCGCCGCCGCCGTCGTCCGTCGATGGTCGGCTATATCGAAGACAGCACCATACGGACACAGATCCGCTTCCGCTTCGACGCGGGTTTCGGCATCGACGTTCCCGATCGCGCCGAGTTCTTTTACGCCAAGTGCGGCTGCTATAGCTTCGTGCCGCCGCCAGCGTTCGATAGTGAGGCGCCAGGGCCGGGACCTGGCATCCCCACCGAGCTCAATTACCGGGAGTTCTACGCCTTCGCCGAGCGGGCCCTCGGTGAGCGCTACTCGGTCTTCGGCGAGCTCCCGGTCCGGGGTATTTCGCCGCAGGGATTCGTGCCGACGGGACTCGCCGATTGGGGCGGGAGTAGCGGGATCGGCGACCTCCGCTTCGGCGGCAAAGCCAGCTTGTTCAACGATGCCGATCGCAGTGTCACGGCGATGGTCCGGGTGGCCGTGCCTTCGGGCAATGCCGGCAAGGGCCTGGGCACCAATCACGCCAGCATCGAGCCGGCGATCCTCTTTCACAGCGCGATCGCCGACCGCCTTGGCCTCGAGGCACAGGTTGGGTACCGGAAGCCCCTCGGCGGCTCGGCGGGCGTGAATAGCGGGGACAAGTTTTCGGGCGACATCCTGTGGTGGGGCATCGGGCCGAGTTTCGATGTTTACGACGCCGACGGCGTGCGCATTTCGCCGGTTGTCGAGTTGGTCGGGTGGCGCGTGCTCGGCGGCTTTCAGACGTGCGCGAATTGCGATGCGGATGCCGGCGGCACGAACATCGTCAACCTCAAGCTGGGCGCGCGTGCGACGGTGCGAGACCGGCACTCGTTCTATGGCGGCATCGGCTGGCACATCAGCGACGCCTGGTGGTACGACAAGCTGCTTCGCTTCGAATACCGACTCGGGCTTTAGCCGGCTCCGTCGGACCCCGCGAGCGTCCGCGCGACGACTTCGGCGGCGCGAGCGGGGTCCTCGACCTGGGGGTAGTGGCCGAGGTCGTCCCATGGGCCGGCCGTAGAGAATTCATTAGGTTCAACTCCCGCCGCCTCCAAAATACCTCCTCTAGTGCGTTGACACCGTCCGAAGCGGTGCCATACACTCCGACCGGGCCGCGCATCGCAGTGCGAAACAATCTTCTTTTCTTGTTCATTGGCGTCGCCAGCGTTGCCTGGCCTGCCACCACCCAGGCACAAGAACACGGCGCCATCCTCACGCTCGACCAGACGATTGCGACGGCGCTCGACGCCAACCGCATTGGCAAGATCAATGCGCTCGGCGAGGCGCGCGCCGCCGACGAACTGGAGGCGCTGAAAACCGAGCGTCTGCCTAGATTCGACCTCAAGCTCTTTGAAGGCGGCGTCCTGTCGCCGATCACCTTCACGTTTGGGCAGGGTGCATTCGGCTCGTTTCCCGCCACCGGACCGATCCCCTTTGCTAACACGACGATTGAATCGCCGAGGACTCTGAGCACTGCGGTCCTGTTCACTGCGGTTCAGCCGCTCACGCAGCTGGCGAGGGTATCGACAGGCGAGCGGTTGCTCGAGTTGGGCCGGCAGCTCGCGGTCGAGAGGGGTCGCGCCGCGCGGCTGACGCTGGTTGGCGACGTGCGCCGGGCCTTTTTCGGACTGCAACAGGTCGGCGCGGGCCTCACCGCCGCACGTCAAGCCCTCGCCCAGATCGACGAGCTCGAGCGCGTCGTCGGCGAATATGTCGAGCGCGAGGTGGCACTGCCGGCGGATCATCTGTCGGTGCGCACCGAGCGCGCGCGAGTCGATCAGTCGATCGTGACGATGCAGAACCTGGAGATAACGTTGAAGGAACGGTTGAACCTGTTGATGGGGCGTGAGCTGTCGACGCCATTTGTGGCCGCCGGCGAGTTTGCGGGCCCGGCGATTGACATCGACCTGGCCGCCGCCGTTCAGGGTGCTCGCGCCGACCGCCCGGCCCTCCGCGAGGCCGCGTTGAACGTGCAGCGAGCGACCGAGGACATGCGGCTCACCGAGCAGAAGCGGATTCCAGATATTGGCATCGGGGTGACCGTCGCGCGGTTGTTCAACGTCGACGTGATCCCCGAGAAGATCGCCGCGGCCGGCATCCTGGTCAGCTGGGAGCCGTTTGACTGGGGGCGGCGGCGGATCGAACGCGCGGACAAGGCACGCGTGCTCGAGCAGGCGCGGCTGGCGCAGCAGGAAACCGAAGCCGCGGTCACGCTCGACGTCAACGCCAAGTACCGCAAGCTGCTGGAATCGAGCAGCGCGGTGAAGGTCGCCGACCTGGCACGCCAGACGGCGTCGGAACGGCTCCGGGTCGCGACCGATCGATACCGTGTCGAGTCGGCGTTATTGAAGGATGTCCTAGAGGCGCAGACCGTGGTGGCACGCACGATACAGGAATATCAGCAGGCGCTCGGCGCGTTCTGGACCGCTCGCGCCGATCTCGACGAAGCGATCGGACTTCAACCATGAAGCACACACTGGCCGGAACGCTACTGGCGGCGGCGCTGCTTTCCGGTTGTTCGCCCGAAGCGCCGTCTGAAGAACCTGCGATACCGGTGCGCGTGGAATCGGTCGGGAACGCGGACGGCTCATCGGCGCTTCGCTACTCGGCGGCGATCATTCCCGTGCAGGCGATCCCGGCGACGTTCAAGGTTCCGGGTTACATCGCGGAGGTGACCCGCGTGAGCGATTCGGCCGGCGGCAGCCGGCTGCTGCAGGAAGGCGATCGCGTCGAACGTGGCCAGCCGCTGGCGCGGATCAGGCCCGACGACTTCCAGGTCAAGTTGACCCAGGCACGAGCGCAGGAGTCCGAGGTGGACGCCGGCATCGCTCAAGCCGAGCAGGCGTTCAAACGCGCTACTGCCCTGTACGAAAAGAAGAGCCTCACCCGGAATGACTACGATGCGGCGAAGGCTGCGTACGACTCGGCGATCGCCAAGCGAAACGGCGTTCGCGCGGTGATTCAGGAAGCCGGCAATGCACTCGAGGATTCGGTATTGAAGAGCCCGCTCAGCGGCATCGTCATCAAGCGGCTGATCGAACCCGGCACCCTGGTTGGGGCGGGCACACCGGGATTCATGATCGCCGACACCGCCACGGTGAAGGTGCTGTTTGGCGCGCCGGAGCAGGTGATGCGGCGGCTCAAGCGGGGAGAGACTCAAATGGTGACCACCGAGACGTATCCCAACGAGACCTTCGAAGGACGGATCACCAGCCTGGCACCTGCCGCAGATCCCGGCAGTCTCGTGTTCGATGTCGAGGTGACGATTCCGAACAACGACGGCCGGCTGAAGCCCGGCATGGTCGCGTCGCTCGAAGTTGCCGGCGTCGGCGGCGCCGCGCGTCTCGCCATCCCGCTGGCCGCGGTCGTCCGTTCGCCGCAACAGCCGGAGGGCTATGTCGTGTTCGTCATCGAGGAGATCGGCGGCACGGCGCGCGCGAAGCAGCGCGAGGTGACGCTCGGGGCAATGGTCAGTAACGGCGTCACGGTCACCAGCGGCCTGCGGGCCGGCGATCGCATTATCGTCAGCGGTGCGAAGATCGTCGCCGACGGTGAAGTGGTCGAGATTCTCCGGTAGCGCGATGTCTCACGGCCGACCAGACGACGAGATCATTCGCGACACGCACAACACGGCACGGTTCTTTACCGAGAACCGGCAGATCGCGTGGGTGTTGCTCGTGGGCACGATGTTGTGGGGCATCTACGGCTATATCAACATGCCCAAGCGGAAGGATCCGGTCTTTCCGGTGATCTATGCCGCCGCCGTCGCACCGTGGCCCGGCGCGAGCGCGGAGCGCATCGAACAGCTGGTGACGCGCAAGATCGAAGAGAAGCTCGCCGAGAATGCGCGGGTCGAGCGGATCGAGTCGACGTCGCGCAGCAACGTCGCCATCGTAGTGATCGCCCTCGACGAGCGGACGACCGATCCGGCTAGGGAATGGGACGACCTCAGCCTGCGCCTCAGCACCATCCGCGATCTGCCGCCCGGGGCCGGGCCCATCGAGTTCGTCAAGGACTTTGGCGATACCGCGGCGCTGATGCTGACGGTCGCGAGCCCGAAGGTCGACGGCGTCGAACTGTCGTTGCGCAGCCGCGCCGTTCGCGAAGCGATCGACACGGTGCGCGGCCGAATGCCCGACGCCGAGCGCGCCGGCCGCGCCGCCATCGTGGTGTGCTTCCCGGTGGCGCTCGACGCCGCCGTTGCCGCGCGGCACCGCGATCTCGTCGCACGGGTGATGACCGATCGCGGGCTGATCCGCGCCGCCCAGCCGCTCGCCGGACCGGGGTTCGTCGGCGTGGACTTCACGTCGTCGGAAGACGAACAGACGTTGCGGACCGCGCTCGAGCGCGTGATGGTCGAGCGTCTCGTCCCGGGCGAATATCACCCGGATATCTGGACGCCGGTGATCATCCGCGATCCGAACACCACCGAGCAGGCGCTCGTCTCGATTGCGGGCGACCGCTACACCTACCGTGAATTGGACACTTTCACTGATTTGATCAAGCGAACGCTGCAGACGGTGCCCGAAGTGTCGAAGGTCTTCCGTGCCGGAATTCTGCCGGAACAGATCTTCCTCGAATACTCACAAGAGCGACTGACGACCGGCAGCGTGCCGTTGACACGACTCGTGCAGGTATTGAACGCGCGCAACATCTCGGTGCCGGGCGGCATGCTCGACATTGGCGGCTCGTCCGTGCTGATCGATCCGTCCGGCGAGTTCACGTCGGAGAAAGACATCGGCAACGTCATCATTGACAAGTCACCGTCGGGACGACCGGTTTATTTGCGGGACGGGGTCGACATCAGCCGCGGCTACCAATCGCCGCCGCGCTATCTCAATTACTACCATTCGCGCGGCGAGAACGGCGAGTGGCGGCGCGGCCGCTCGATTACGCTCGCCGTGCAGATGCGTCCCGGCCAGCAGATCGGAGCCTTCGGCCAGGCCACCGACGTGGCGCTGGCGTCGCTGGCCGCGCGACTGCCTTCCGATCTCGTCATCGCGCGACCGTCGGATCAGCCGCTGCAGGTGCGTGAGAACGTCGATCTGTTCATGCGGAGCCTCTACGAGGCGATCGTGCTGGTGGTGCTGGTGGCGCTGATCGGCTTCTGGGAGTGGCGGTCGGCGCTGGTCATGGCGCTGGCCATTCCCATCACGCTGGCCATGACCTTCGGCATGATGGACCTGCTCGGCATCGACATTCAGCAGGTGTCGATCGCTTCGCTGATCATCGCGCTGGGATTGCTCGTGGACGATCCGGTGGTGGCGGGTGACGCGATCAAGCGCGAGCTCGATCGCGGCCGGCCGAGCCTGATCGCCGCCTGGCTGGGGCCGACCAAGCTCGCGACCGCGATCCTGTTTGCGACGATCACCAACATCGTCGCCTACCTGCCGCTGCTGATGTTGCAAAGCCAGATCGGCGCGTTCGTCTACAGCCTGCCGGTAGTCCTCGGCTGTTCGCTGGTCGCGTCACGCATCGTCTCGATGACCTTCATCCCGATGCTAGGCTATTATCTGTTGCGTCCCGGCAAGGCGCCGGTGCCGCTTGCCGAGCGCCGCACCAGTGGCTTCACCGGGATGTATTACCGGGCGGTCGGCCTGGCGATCGATCACCGTTGGCTGGCGCTGGCTGCTTCGATCGTGCTGCTCGCCGGCGGCGGGTTGCTGGTCGTCAGCAAGCTCAAGGTCCAGTTCTTTCCGAAGGATCTTTCCTACCTGTCCTACGTGGACGTCTGGCTGCCCGAAGACGCGACGATCGGCGCGACCAATGCGGTAGCGGCACAGGCCGAGACGGTCATCCGCCGAGTCGCTGACGACTACGCGAAAGCGCACCCCGGAGACGACGGCAAACCGCGAGAGGTGCTCAGGTCGGTCACGACGTTCGTCGGCGGTGGCGGCCCGCGTTTCTGGTTCTCGGTCGCGCCGGAGTTGTTTCAGCCGAACTATGCGCAGCTGATCATCAACGTGCAGGACAAGCACGACACCGGCCAGCTCGTGGCGCCCCTCCAGCAAGCCCTTGCTGCCGAGATTTCAGGGGCGCGGCTCGATGTGCGCCAGCTGGAAACCGGCAAGCCGATCGGCATTCCGGTCGCAGTGCGAATCTCAGGGGAGAACCCGGACGAGCTGCGACGGCTGGCGGAGGAGGTCAAGACCATGTTCCGCGGCGTGCCGACGGCCGCCCGGGTTCGCGACGACTGGGGCACGCAAAGCTTTGCCGTCAAATTGAACATCGATGCCGATCGCGCGAACTTCGCGGGGCTGTCAAACCTGGATGTCGCGCTGTCGTCAGTAACCGGAATGAACGGCTACCCGGTGACGACCCTGCGGACGGGCGAGGAGCAGGTTCCCGTCGTCGCTCGTCTTCGTGTCGACGAGCGAGCGCGGCTTTCGGATATCGAGAACCTCTACGTCTTTCCGCTCGCCGGCGGCGCCCGGGTACCGCTGCAGCAGGTCTCGCGCGTGGCGTATTCGATGGGCGATGAAAAGATCCGCAGGCGCAACCAGTTCCGGACCATCACCGTGGCGGCCTTCCCGGTGTCCGGCGCGCTTGCCTCCGAGGTGCTCAATCCGGTGAAGCCCGGGCTCGCCGAGTTTGCGTCGCGCCTGCCGGCCGGCTACACCATGCAGGTCGGCGGCGAGGAAGAAGAGCAGATGAAGGGCTTCCGGGAGCTTGCCGTCGTCATGCTGGTATCCGTCGCCGCGATCTTCCTGGCGCTGGTGTTCCAGTTCCGCAGCGCGGTGAAGCCGTTGATCGTGTTTTCGGCGATCCCGTTTGGCGTCGTCGGCGCGCTGGTGAGCCTGATCATCATGGGCGCACCGTTCGGGTTCATGGCGTTCCTCGGCGTCGCCAGCTTGATCGGTGTCATCGTCAGCCACGTCATTGTGTTGTTCGACTTCATCGAGGAAATGCACGCGGAAGGCGCGCCGCTTCGCGACGCGTTGCTCGACGCCGGCATCGTGCGCCTGCGGCCGGTGATGATTACCGTGGGCGCCACGGTCTTTGGCCTGATTCCGCTGGCGTTGCATGGCGGGCCGCTCTGGCAAGGGCTGTGCTACACGCAGATCGGCGGTCTGACGACCGCGACCTTCCTCACGCTGATTCTGGTGCCGGTAATCTACGCGATTTTCGTGCTCGACTTGAAGATTGTGAAGTGGGACGCGCCGGGCGGACACGCCCACTGATCGCGGCGTTTGCACCGCGCTGGTGTCGTCACGGAGACACGGGCGGGAAGTATTTGAGGTAGAAGATCACAGCGAGGTAGACGTGCCATACTGCGCCGATCGCGAGTGACATGACCAGGACGCGTGTCGACAAGAGGCCGTCACGCCGTGCTGTCTGATAGGCGACGAGCGACGCTGGCATGAAGAGCAGCAACCCGGTCAGCGCGCCGGGCGAATATCCGCCGAAGAAGAACGCGGCGGTGTGAAATAGACCGTTGAGGCCGACGAGGGCAGCGCTGCTCAGGCTGAAGGCGGGCAGCCGCCAGCCGGCAACGGCGCAGGCGATCGCGTAGAGCGCGACGCACGCGTTGACGAAGTGAAAATCCTCGGAGGTCAGCGGCATCGAAGAAACGCGAAAAACCCATGCCGGAAAATTCATCGTATATTCTTCGATGAAATGCACGGCGATCGTCGCGACGACGATCCACAGCACAACGGGACGCGCGTCCTGATGATTGGTGTCCATGACTACGGCGACGACGACCGACTCCACAACTACCCAGGCCGCACAGGCGTTCTGGACGCGTTATTTTACCGTATACGACACCCTGAACCAGGCCCGGCCGTATCAGGCGATGATTGCCAGGCAGGTCGCGCTGCTCGCGCCTGCCTCTGGTGAACGCATTCTCGATGCCGGCACGGGATCAGGAAATCTGGCGGCCGCGCTGGCCCGACCGGGACTGGATCTGGTCGGCATCGATTTTTGCGAGCCGGCATTCGCGCTGGCCCGCCGCAAGGCGCCCGCCGCGCATTTTCAGTTCGGTGACCTCACCCAGCCGCTGGGTTTTACCGACAACTCGTTCGACCACGTCGCCTGCAGCGCCGTGCTGCACGTCCTCAGCGCAGACGAGCAACGCTTTGCCATCGGCGAGCTGTCGCGCGTGCTGCGGCCCGGCGGCAGGCTCGTCGTCACGGCATTTGCGCAGGGGTTCAGCGCCCTCAAGGTCTACGCCGAGAGCCTGCGCGAAGAGCGCCGCGCCACCAGCCTTGGCGACACCATCAACTTTGGTCTTCGCTATTCCTGGAATACGGCGCGGATCCTCTACTACGTGTGGCGCATCCAGCGTCAACATCGGCGTGGCGCCTACGCGTATGTCGATGAACGGTCGCTCGACGATCTGCTGAAGGCGTCCGGGCTGGTTCCCCAGTCTCTCGAAAGAACTCTCGCAGGCCAGTGCGTCACGGCACTCGCTGTCAAACCGCGGTCGTGAGCACCCAGACGCCGTCGCCGATCGAGCCGCCGCGCGATCGTGACGAGCGGTTGCGGTTGTGGCATGCCCCGAAAGCCACCACGCTTCTCGACATCATCGCCGTCCCCGCCGCGTCGAACCCCGAGCTCACGGCGTTGTGGTTTTCCTACGATGGGCGCACGTCGGAGCCACAGACGTGGCGCGCGTTGTGGGAAAGATCGATGACGGTTGGCTCGCGGCTGTCGACCGCGCACGCGGCGCACCGCGAGCCGGTGCTGATCGCGGCGCCGACGTCGCCGGCATTTTTTCACGCGTTCTTTGGCGTGCTCGCCTCGGGTGGCGTCCCCGTTCCAGTGGCGACGCCGCCCTCGTTGAATGCGTCACGGCTCGACTGGTATGCGGAGCTGATCGCAGGAATTGCGACTGATGCCGGCGCGCGACTGCTACTGACCACGAGCCGCTACGCGCCGGTGCTCCAGGCCCGCCTGTCGACCTCCGCGGCAGACATACGCGTGCTGGTGATCGAGGAGACCGCGGAGCCGCCCAGGCCCGAATGGCGTCCCGCCACTCCGGCGCCGGCGGATCTGGGACTGCTCCAATACACTTCCGGCAGCACCAGCAGCCCGAAAGGCGTGGAACTCACGCACGCCAACATCATCGCCAATATGGGGCTGATCGGCGACGCGATCACCACACCCGATTCGGTTGGGGTCAGCTGGCTGCCGCTGTACCACGACATGGGACTGATCGGCGCGGCCCTCGGTGCTCTCTACGCACGGTTGCCATTGCTGCTGATGCCGGCGACGCTATTCGTCAAGGAACCGGCGTCGTGGCTGCGGGCGATCTCCGCGTTTAGAGCGACGATCACCCTGGCACCGAACTTCGCCTTCCAGCATGCGGTGCGGCACGTCAGCCTGGAACAACTTGCCGAAGGAACGTCGCTGCAGTCGCTGGTCACCGCCCTGAACGGCGCCGAGCCGGTCGACGCCGCTGCGGTGGAGGCGTTCGAAGAGAAGTTTTCCGCGCTGGGCCTTCGGCGCGGAACGGTTCGTCCGGTCTATGGACTGGCCGAGTCGTCGCTGGCCGTAACCTTCAGCGATGCCGGCGAGTTCGTGGTCGACGCCGTCGACGCCGATGTGCTGGAGCGCGAGGCGATTGCCAGCCCGGCGGGTGCCGGGACGCGCGTGCGCCGTTTTGTTTCCGTTGGCCGGCCATTGCCGACACAGCAGCTGCATGTCGTCGATGCCGAAGATCGCCGCCTGCCTGAACGGCAGATCGGCGAAGTGATCGTGCGCGGACCGTCAATCATGCGCGGCTATTTCCGCCGCCCCGAGGCCACCGCCGCGGCCCTCCGCGGCGGCTTCCTGCACACCGGCGATCTTGGCTATCTCGCCGACGGGCGTCTGTACCTGACCGGGCGGTCACGCGAGGTGATCATTCGCTATGGCCGCAACTATTACCCCGCGGACATCGAGGCCGTGGTCGGACGCCTGGAGGGCGCGGCGCGCGGCGCTTCCGTCGCGTTCAGTGTGGAAGAAGAGGGCCGCGATCCCAGAATCGTCATCGTCGTTGAGACGCGCTTGCGGAATACCGCGGAGCTCGCCGAACTCGAGCGGTTGATCAGGGAACGCTGTCACGCCGCCTTTCTGTTCGGGCCGGATGAGGTGAAGCTGGTGCCGCTCGGGGTGATTCCGCGGACGACCAGCGGGAAGGTGCGGCGCGACGAGTGCCGCCGCCTTTACGGGACGGCGGCACTGCCGACGATTACGCTCAGGATCGCGCCGGCTGCCATCGGCGATCGCGACTGACGCGGCCTACTGGAAGAATTCCAGCGCCTCGCGCTCGCCGCGATACCACGGCAGATCGAGGTTCTTCATGATGTTCACGTATTGCCGCTTGCGCTTGGTGTACTGCTCCTGATTGTAGATCTGCGTCATCAACCAGGTGTGGCCGTCGACCAGCTCGTCCGGCGTCATGTTCTTCGGCTCGAACGTCAGATCGAACAGCGTGCACTTGTCCCAGATGCGGTCGTAGAGCAGCCGGCCTTCGGACTGCAGCTGATTGAGCAGCCGCGTGCCTGGGAAGGGCGTGAGAATCGTGACCTGGGCCTCGAGCAGCTCGCTCTTCTCGATGAAGTCGCGCAGCGCTTCGAAGATGCCGGGATCGTCGCCGTCATTGCCGACGATGAAGCAGCCGTTGACGGTGACGCCGTAGGACTGGATCCTCTTGATCGCGTCCATGTACTGGTTCATCCGTTTCAACTTCCAGTTGGCGCGATCGATACCATCGAGCGAGGGCGCATTGACCGACTCGAGACCGATCAGGATCTGGCGGCAGCCGCTCGCCGCAAGCAATCGCAGCAGCTCGTCGTCGTCGGCGATGGAAATGTCGGTTTCCGTGAACCACCGCAGATCGAGGTCCTTGATCTGGGTCAGGAACTCCTTGGCCCAGAACCGATTGGCAAACGAGTTGTCGTCGGCGAGCTCGAAGAACGCGTTGTCGCCCCACAGCTCCTTGATGCGGCGGATCTCGGCGACGACCTTGTCGACCGGCTTGCGGCGGTACTTCGGGCCATAAAGCTTCGAGGCGCCGCAGAACGCGCAATCGAGCGGGCAGCCACGGACGGTCTGAACCGTAATGCGGTTGTACTGGCGGCCCACCAGATGCTGGAACTTGGGCATGGGACTGTGGGCGAGGTCATAGCTGCCGGGTGCCGCTTCGCGGTAGAACGGCTTCAGTGCGGCGACGCCGCCGCGCTTGAAGTCGTCGACGATCAGCGGCCACAGCAATTCGCCCTCGCCGACGCACACCGCATCGGCGTGCTGCTTGGCCTCCTCGGCAGCAAAGCTCGCGTGCAGCCCGCCGATGACGACCGGAATGCCCGCCGAGCGGAACCGATCGGCGAGGTCGTACATTTCGTAGGCCATCGCCGTATAGGACGTCAGCGCGACCAGGTCGTAGTTGGTAGTGGCCGGGTCGCAGTCCTTGATATCGGCGACCTCGACGTAGTCGACCTCGACGTCCTCAGGGGTCAGCGCCGACAGGATCAACAGCGCCAGCGACGGCAGCTGCGCGATGACCTTGCCGCGGTTGACGAACTGCGGCAACGTGACGCCGACGTCGATCAGCTTCTGGTTGTAGACCCGGACACCGCTCATTGCAATCAATCCGATTCGCATCTAGACTCTCCCGGTTGCGCGACGCTGGATATGGTCGCTATGATAGGCGGTCACCGATTCGGTGATTCGCCCGCTGTCAGACACCTTTTCACCGAAACTTCGAGCACCGCCTTGACCAATACTGAACAGGAAGTCGCCACTATCGTCAGCGCCATCACCAAGTCGCCGCTGGAGATCATCCAGCCCGATACCGACCTGCGGCTGCAGTTGAACGTCGACTCGCTGCAGGGACTGCAGATCGTCGCCGCCATCGAGCGCCGTTTCGGCGTGACCGTGCCCGACGAGGAAATTGACCTCTACGGCAGCGTCAAAGCCATCGCCGACACGGTCGATCGGTTGCGCGGCGGCGGCAGCTAGCAGCGGGTGCGTCACGCGCGTTGCGACCCGAACCGGGCCGCGATCTCCTGCGGCAGGCGCACGTGCGCCCGCTGGGCCCCGCAGGTGGCCAGCCACTGGACGACCCACGGACACATCATCCTGGCCAGCCGTGCAAACAGTTGGGTCTCGCCCCAGACCCAGCGCGTCTTGATCAGCATCCCCAGCAGCAGGCGGTGTTCCGGCACCGCGAGTTGATCGGCGACGCGCTTGCCCATCAGGTAGCGCATCAACGTGGGCGGCACGTTCTTGGTAAAGCGCGGCATCATGCAGCCCATGATGTGCACCACCTCGCGGATCAGCACCTTGGCTTCCATCGTCTCTTCGGAGGCACGTTCGAACAGTTGCTTGTGCAGCGCCCGCGCTTCGGCGACGTTGGCCGGCTGCAGTTCGTCGACCATGCCGAGCAGGTGACCGACGGTTTTCCAGGCACACAGCGTGGCTTCCTGCTCCGCGTCGGTCTGCTCGATGCCCAGCTTGGCGAGGCCGTCGATGGTGCAGAAACAGAAGTCGAGCACCGCCTCGCAGGTATCGACCTGGTTGATGGGTTCGGCGAATCGAGCGCGGTCCCAGGACCGTTCCGGATCGCGCGCCAGCGACAGCATGATGCGGATGCCGGAGTGGATCATTCGCAGCTTCTGGACCGTCATCATGCCCGGTCCCTTGCGCACTTCCGCGCACCCGGCAGTGGTGCGTTGCTGCGGCGAGTTCCAATACTGCGCCAGCCCGCCGTACTGCGTGATGCTCGAGACGAACTGTGAAATTTCGAGCATCCGGTTCTGCAGTGAATCGGGACTGAAGATCCTGGCCAGGTAGAACGAGCGCGCTCCCGCGGGATTGGTGAAGAAGTGCGGGACCGCGCACATCAACAGCACGACGGTGGTGACGGGGCCGTACGAGATGAACAGCTCTTCGGCGCTGCGCAACTTGAGCGGGTCAACGAAGGCCGGGTAGTTGACCGGCGTCGCGAACCACTCCCGCATCCGCTCGGGGAAAAACTGCGGAATCGGCGCTTCCCAGTCTTCGAGCGCCTGGGTCATCTTGATGAGCCCGGCGGGCCCGTCGCGCTCGAACAGTTCGGCCGCGAGCGGATCGGTCTCCGGATCGGCCACGCGCCGCAGCCGCTCGAGCGTCTCGTCCGACCAACGCGTCGGCTGGACGGCCGTCGCGGGCAGTTCCGACACCAATTGGGTTTTCATGCCTTACGCCGCATGTCTTAATCCAAGCCCCTCTGCGCGTGTTACCCGGTCAGACAGCCGCCACGCGTTCGTGCGAGCGGGCGTCCTTCTGACGGAGCCGGCGACGCAGTTTAACCAAGGTATAGACCAAGAACACGTAAGATACCGCAAACACAATCCACAACGACGACTGCGCGGGGGGCGCGGCCGGCAGGAGCTGGAACAACTCAGGCCCGAGCCACGGCTCGAGCGCAATCAAAGCCAGGCGATCCAGGTACAACAGGATACCGGCAACGCCTGCGCTGGCGATAGTCACCACGATCAGGTCGGTAAAGGTCTGCCAGATGGCGGTCAGCTTGCCGGTGGCCCCCCTGACTATCTGCGCGTGCCGCCTCACCAGCATCCCCTGGAAGAGGGTGTAGTCGTTGATACGGTCCTGGATGTCGAGCGCGGTGGCGTACGACCCGACCGTCCGGCGCAGCATCTGCGGGCTCAGGATGGCCCGGATCCGGCGCTCTTCGGCCTTCTCGAAGTAGCGCGCCAGCGTCCGCGTGTAGTTGACGTCCGGATACAGGTAGATCAGCGACGTGTCGAGGGTGGTCAGCGCGCGATGGATGCGCAACCACGCCCACTCCATCGTGCAACGGTAGGCAACGAGGATCTTGACGATCTCGATGGTCGCGTTATCGAGCGATTTGTCGTGATACGGCAGCTCACGAACCAGGGTACGGGTCGCCCAGGCGCGCAGCGCGCCGACCAGCTCGTCCTTCGCCTGGTCGGTGTCGATGTTGGGCAGCGCCGCCGTCAGCAGCAGGCACAGGTCACCGGCCTTCGAGTAGTCGCGCATCGCCAGCGACTTGATCAGCATGCCGAACTTGGCGAGGTACTCCCGTTCGGTGAAATTGGTCGAGCCGAAATCGATCAGCGCGATGCGATTGTTGCGCAGCAGCACAATGTTGCCGGGGTGCAGATCACCGTGATAGAGGTTGTCCTCGAGAATCTGCCGGAAGATCGACTGGATCAACCGCCGCGCGACGCGGCGCGGGCTGACGTTGTTCTCCGTCAGCCAGGCCGCCAGTTGCTCCGGGTCGCGATCCGCCACGCGCATGTAGTCAGCCATCAACACCGCATGGATGAACTCGGTGACGAGGACGCGCCTCGACGAGTAACGCGAGAACAGCTTGGGCACGTAGATCTGGTGCGGCTTCAAGCACTTGCGCATGCGGCGGATCGAGGAGGCCTCATAGTGATAATCGAGCTCCTCCTTCATCACCGATCTCAGCTCGTCGAAGCCGAGATCCCAGCGCATGTGCCGGCGGAACCGCAGCAGCTGCAGCAGGCGCACGATCCAGCGCACGGCCACGAGGTCGCGCGCAAACAACTCCGGCGCGTACGGCTTCTGTACCTTGATCGCGACGTAGATGCCCTCCTGACGCAGCTTGGCCCGATACACCTGCCCGATCGACGCCACGGCAAAGGGGTGCTCGCCGAATTCCTCGAAATACAGCTCGATCGGCGCCCCCATGTCCTCTTCGATGATCCGGCGGGCATGCTCGGTGGGGAAGCCCTGGGCCCGGTTCTGCAGCTTGCCCAGCTCATAACAGAATTCGCGTGGGAACACGTCGATGCGCAGCGAGAGCAGCTGGCCGACCTTCAGCCACAGCCCGCCGAGCCGCTCGAACGTCTCACGAAGCTCGGCGCCGGCGACCTGGCCGGTCAGCGATCCCCGCACGCGGAGCTTCAGCAGCCCGGCCAGATACACCACCAGGGCAAGCAAGACCGCGATCGCGCGAAATCGTGACGGACGATGCAGATCGACGATAGTGACCCGCGTCCGCTCGGACGGTTGAATCAGGCGGGTGGGGACAAGGTTGGAGCGCAACATCTATTTGGAACTGGGCCGGAAAGCGTGTGCTATCATACACGCCCGTAACGGGGGAGTGACACTGATGGACTTACCACATGTTCGAGCGACCGTCCGCCGGATTACAATTTTCGATCGCGACGCGACCGGAAGTCTGAGACCGGTTGTCATCTACAACCGCCGGTCCAAGAAGAAGAAGCAGACCAAGGGACTGAAGCCGATCGAGCGGATTGTCCGCTCGCTGGCCGACGCCAACGACGCGGTGGCGAGCACCTACGTAAGCCGTCACCGCCGCTCCAACCGGAAACGCAAGGACGGCTGGCTGCGTGATGCCCTTGTGAACCTGTCGAAAGCTGGAGACAAGGGTCGCAAGGAACTTCAGGACACCAGACTTTTGAGCTGGTAAAAGGGAGACCTGACCGATGGCCGCGAGAACCAATTCCGAAACGCTTGCAGCAGTTGATACCGCGTCATCCGCGAACTCGCCGGTGATCATCGATCTCGGCCGGCGAAAGCGCAAGCAGGTGAAGAAACTGCGGCGCGGCGAGGGCAAGCTGCTTGACGATGTCCATGGCGCGGTCGCCGAGCTTCGCACCACGGGCACGCTGAGCTCCGACGCGCAGCCGGTGATCATCATCGTGCGCGAGAAGCGCGGCAACAAGGCGAAGTCGCTGTTTCCCTTCGCCTAGCGTAGTCGCAGTGGTTGTGGAGGCGGCGGGACATTGTCCCGCCGCCTCCATGATTTCCTCGCCAAATCGACGAAGTAGGTTGAATTTGGACCGGGTAGAACCCGGCCCGACAGCCTGCTTCAGAACGACCGGACGGCCGACCGGACCGTCGCCGGCGCTCCGCTCGTCAGGTCTCCCGCCTTCACGCCCCGGAACTTATTCTCAGCGTCGGCGCCTTCAGCCGCTGCCTTCGTCACGGCCGCTACCAACGCCTGATATGCGGCGGTATTGGCAGCCGTCAGCTTCATCTCGATGAGACCGTCGGACGCGATCGAATTGACCGAGTTGCCGCCGGTCAGGTTCGTGATCTGGTAACTGCCGGCGGGCAGTGCCTTTTGAATCAGGATGACCGCACGAGCGGCGGCGTGCAGGGCGCTGACGCGCCCATAGGCGCCGGAACTGTGGCCGCCAGGTCCCTGGAACTCGACGCGCAACCCTCCCGACTGCTGGGCGAAGGCGGGCGTGCCCGTGGCTGCGGCGACGACGAATGCGAGCGAATAAATCAGGCGCTTCATGACCGTATGCTCCAGTGTTATCGGGCGACTTCGCGCGTCCGCTTGCCAATAGGGCCGGTAGCGGGTGCCACGACGGTGCCGTCCGCAGCGTGGAACCCCGACACGGTTAACGCTGCCGTGAGGACGCGATGCATGCGGGCCACCTCCGTCGCAGGCGCGCCTCGCGTCCCCCACTCCCAGAACGCATGTCCGCCCGCGCCGGCGGCCGAGGACGCCAGGGTGAATTGATAGGTCGGGATGCCGGTGTTGGCCGGCACGTTGTCGTTCAAGCTGCCGGATCCCGTGCCGACCACCGGAGACTGGACGACCCCCAGCTGCATGCCCGATTGAAGACCCGCATGCACAGCGACGTTATCGACGCTGTCGGCCACGAACGCCGGCCGCAAGCCATACCACATCAACTCCAAGGTGATCCCTTCCGGGCCGCCATCCTTGCGCCCATACCGGGCGTTCTCTGCCGAGGCGCCTGCCTGGAACATGGGCTCGATCGTGTTGCGCATGACGTCGAGCGGTTCCTTGCGAGTTGAGCGCATGTCCACCTCGAGCGAGCAACTCGGCACGACGGTTCCGCCGGCCGGAGGTGGCTCGCAGCTCGCGCGGCCAACGGTGTAGGTGGTGCGCGGCGCGCCTTCCCGGAGATCCGACGGGGTCTTGACCTCGGCAATCTTCGCGATCGCGGCGGCCATGGCCTCGGGCGCACTTGGGGCTTTCCCACCCCCGCGGGGCACCGGCGCCTTGAACTTCATCTCGAAACGGTAGCTGCCGGTGAAGTTGACGGTGCCGCCGCCCTCGAGGCCGAAGTTGGCGACGATATTGAGGGGATTGGATCCGGTGCCGGCCTTCTGGTCGAAGCCATAGAGCTGCTTGACGCCGGCCAGGTTGCCCTTGCCCTCCTCACCGGCGGTGCCGCAAATCCAGATGTCGTAGACCGGCCGGATCTTGTGTTTCTTCATCGCCGCCGCCAGCACGAACGCGTTTGACGTGCTGGGCATCATGTCGCCGTAACCGGGCACGTAGATGCGCACGCCTCCGCCTGCTTCGGCTTCCTTCGCATTGGCGAAGACTTTGCTGGCGGTGGCGTACTGGTCGTTCTCGACGACTCGGCCGCGAGCGTCGAACGACAGCTCGTCGGGGATTGCCGCCAGCTCCTCAGGCGTGGCGACCACCGGCTGTGCGTACGGCTGCAGCTTGATGCCTATGGACGGGTCACCCGACTTCGGCAGTTCTTCGGGGTTGACGACGTCGATGTGTCCTTCGACGAGCACCTTGGGAAACTGGCCCTGGTAGTGCAGCGCGTCAGCGCGACCCGAGTACGACCCCTTGATCACCACGCACGCGTTGTAGACCGGCAGGCCATCGACGATGTTCGTATCGCTGGCTTCGATGATCCCATCGGCGCGGGTCATCACTTCGTCCCGAGAGAACCCCCACTCCTCTACCATTCGGCGATGAATCTCGGCCGCCTTCAAATGCTCCTGGCGCGACGGCGAGGGGATGCGGACGAGTTCGAGGAACTGATTCCATCGCGCCTTCGCAGCCGCATCCGTGCTCTGCTCCTTTAGCAACCCCAGGATTTGCGGATCGTTGGCAATCTTTTCGGCCGCCGCGACGACCGACGAAGGAATCGTCGCTGGAGTCCCGCCCGCCCCTTGAGCGGGCTGAGAACTCTCGCTGCTTCCCGTGCCGCTGCCGAGAGCGACGACAGTGACGAGAACGATCGCCGCCGTTTTGGAAAGCGCGCTTCCTTGGTTAGGTCTCTTCATTTGGTCTCCCACCCCGTCAGGCCGTGCTCCCCCGTTGCTGTCGGTACATCTCAATGGCAATCGGCAGTACCGACACGACCACGATGCCCATCGCGACGAGCGAGAAGTTGTCCTTGACCACCGGCACGTTGCCGAAGGCGTAGCCGGCGCCCATGCACACGCCGACCCAGATGAACGCGCCGAGGATGTTCCACAACAGGAAGGTGGCGCGGTTCATCGACGCGGCGCCCGCCACAAACGGCACGAACGTGCGCACGATCGGCACGAAGCGGCCGGAGGCCACCGCCATGCCGCCATGCTTCTCGAAGAAGACGTGGGCCTTGTCGAGATGGTCGCGATTGAGCACTTTGTGCAGGAACCCCTGGTAGTCGTGCGCCGAAAACACCTTCGGCCCGGCATAGCGGCCGACGGAGTAGTTCACCGAATCGCCGGCGATCGCCGCGACGATCAGCAGGCCTGCCGTCAGCCACGGGTCGAGCGCGCCGGTGGCTGCCATCGCCCCCGCCGCAAACAGCAGCGAGTCGCCCGGCAGGAACGGCCAGATAATCAGGCCGGTTTCGATGAAGATGATTGCAAACAGCATGGCGTAGACCCACACACCGTACTGCGCCACGAACTCCGCGAGATGCACGTCGAGGTGTAGGAACAGGTCGATTACGTATTCCATGAACCTCTATAGAGTATTCCGAAACGCTCGTCAGTTGAGCCGCGACTCTGCCCAGACGTACTTCGAGAACCAATCGAGATTCTGCTGCATGGCGCCGCGATTGGCCTTGGGCTTACTCAGTCCGTGGCCGAAGCCCTTGAAGATCGCCAGTTGCACCGGCACGTTCTGGTCGCGCAGGCCCTGGTACAGCTGGAACGCATTCGGAATGGGCACCCGCAGATCGTTCTCACCGTGCTGGATCAGCGTCGGCGTGCGGGCTTGCTTGATGTAGGTCATGGGCGAGGTGTCGGCGTAGATCTTCGGGTCGTCCCACGGCGTAGCCTTGAGGTACTGGCGCGTGAACGGGTGGATGTCGGTGTTGACGTAGTAGGTCATCCAGTCAGAGATGCCGGCGCCCACCGATAGGGCTTTGAAGCGGTCGGCGTGCTTCGTCGCCAGGAACGCCGAGATGTAGCCGCCCTGGCTCCAGCCCATGCTGCCCACGCGATCCTTGTCGACGAGCCCCTGCTGCACGAGCGCGTCGATCCCCGAGAGCACGTCCCAGGCGTCGCCGATGCCGAGGTTGCGGACGTTCAGCGATCGAAACTTCTCGCCGTAGCCGGCGCTGCCGCGGTAGTTCGGCTCGAGCACCAGCGCGCCCTTGGCCAGGTATGCATCAACGGGGTAGTAGCCCACCTGGCCATAGGGTACCGGCCGCGACACGCCAGTGGGTCCGCCATGAATGACAACCAGCAGGGGATAGCGGCGGCCGGCCTGGAAGTCGGCGGGCTTGTGCAGCACGCCCTCGATCTCCGCGCCGTCCTGGCTCTTCCAGCGTATCGTTTCGCGCGCGTGCTTCGGCCACGATCCGATTTGTGCCGCCGTGTCGCTGATCTTCGTCGCGACCATCGTCTTCACCGGCGCGATGTAGACGTCGGGAAATTCGGTGGGGCTGGATCCGAGGAAGGCCACGGTGCTGCCGTCCCGGGTAAGCGAGAACGAGCTGCCGATCCACTGATCGCGAACTGCGTGCTTCGTCGTCTTCTTCGTCACGGGATCCAGGTGGAACAAGTACGACCACGTCCGCTGGGACGCGGCGACAAAAATGCCGGCGCGGGTCCATGCGACCAGGCCCGGGGATTCGTCGAACGCCTCCGTCAGGCTGCGAATGTCATTCTTGCCCGGGGTCACGACCGCGATCTCGCCGTTCTGGTAGAAGTAGAACGGCTTGCTCATGGCCGACTGGAACGCGATCTGCGCGCCGTCGGGCGACCACTGCGGGTTCGAGTCAGGACCGGCCTGCGTGACGATGGCCTCGCGGGCACCCGTCGCCACCGTGACGACGGAAATATCCGCGGAAATGCCGTCAGCGGGATCGCTGGTGACGCGGTGGTCGAACGCGATGCGGGTGCTGTCGGGCGACCAGTCAAAGCTGCCCACCACGAACGCGCCCTCCGTCAGCCGCCTCACGGCCTTCGAGGAGAGGTCGAGGACGTGGAGATGGGTGTAGCGCTGGTCCTCGTCTTCAATGCGGATGTCTCCCCACTGCTTCTCGCGTACTTTCATCACGTCGGCCACCGCGTCGGGCGTCGTGAACGCCACCTGGTTGCCTTTGGGCGACCACGCGAAGTTACCGATGCCGTCCTCACTGCTCGTGAGCTTCTCGGCCTCGCCGCCGGCGATGGCAATGCGGTAGAGCTGTCGCTTGCCATCACGGTCCGAGATGAAGGCAAGCCACGCACCGTCGGGCGACCACGCCGGCTGCATGCTCGACTTGCTGGCGTTGGTCAGCTGGCGCGCCGGGCCGGCCGAATCGCCGAGCCACAACTCGGTCTCGTACGCGTTCTCGTCCCAATTGGTTTCGCGGATCGTGAACGCCACCAGGCGGCCATCGGGCGAGACCACGGGCGACCCGACCCGCTTGAGGTTGATCAGGTCGTCGATCGACGGCGCTGCCGCCGATTGGGCAGCCGGTGCGGCCGAATGGACGAGGTAAAGGGTGCAGAAGCCCGCAACCGCCAGGAATTTGAGCATATTTACTCCTTGCTGCCGGAATGGCCTCCGGCACGCCCGGAAGTATACTTTCGGGAGGAGTTCGAACATGCGTAATGTGATTTCGATGGTGGCCGGCGCCGCCTTTGTGGCCGCGCTGGTGCTGCCGGTGTTTGCCGCCGACATGACCGTGAAGGGCGAGGTCGTGGACATCGCGTGCGCGACCGACAAGAAAGACGCCGGCAAGGGCGACGCGCACGCCGCGTGCGCCATGTCGTGCGCCAAGCGCGGCCAGCCCGTCGGCGTGCTGACCGCTGACGCGATCTACACCGTGACCGGCGACTACGCCGCCAACAAGAACGCCAAGCTGCTGGACTTCGTCGCCAAGAAGGTGATCGTCACCGGCGAAGTGACCGAGAAGGACGGCGTCAAGTCGATCAACGTCAAGTCGATCAAGCTGGCGAATTAGCCGTCCAGCCACGAACCGAACCTCGACCCTACGGGCTCGCCAACAGGCGGGCCCGTTTGCTTTGTACGCGGCAGTGTATACTCCGCCCGCTGGAGGACATGATGATCAAGCGCGTGGCGATCGGCGTGGCGTTGTTGGGCGCAGTCGCAATCGGTCAGGCGACCACCACGGGCCAGTCGCGCGCACCGGTCACGCTGGCGCTGACCGGCGACACCATCATCATGCAGCGGTTGTCCCCCTTTCAGGAGCCAGCGTTCACGGCGCTCTTCGACTTGATTCGAGGCGCCGACGCGGCCTTCACCAATCTGGAAACCCTGTTTCACGACTACGAGGCGCCGCCCTCCCATGAAAGCGGCGGCACGTGGATGCGAACCGATCCGCCGATTCTCAAGGAACTGGTGTGGGCGGGCTTCGACCTCGTGTCGCGCGCCAACAACCACGCCGGCGACTTCGGCCCGCTCGGCTCGCAGATTACGAGCCGCTACGTGCGCGAGGCCGGGCTGGTCGAGGCCGGAGTGGGCAACAGCCTGGCCGAGGCGCGTGAGGCCAAATTTCTCGAGACCTCCCGCGCCCGCATTGCCCTGGTCTCGGCCGCGTCCACTTTCACGCCCTCGTCTCGGGCCGGCAACACGCGGGGCGACATGCCGGCACGGCCGGGGCTGAGCCCGCTGCGATTCACCACGACCTACGTCGTCACGCCGGAGCGGCTGGCCGACCTGAAGCGCGTTGCCTCTGAACTGTCAGGTCAACCGCCGCCCGCCGGTGACGCGCTAAACTTCGGAGGGCGGCGATACACCGCCGGCGCGACGCCCGGCCAGCGCACCGAACCGGACCAGCAGGACCTCGACGAGATCGCCCGCGTCGTGCGCAGCGCCGCCGCCCTCGCCGACATCGTGATCGTGTCGCTGCATTGCCACGAGAGCGGCGCCAACCGGTCGGTACCGGCCGACTTTATTCCCGTGTTCGCCCGCGCAGTGATCGACGCCGGGGCCGATGTCTTCGTGGGTCACGGGCCGCACGTGCTTCGAGGAATCGAGATCTACAAGGGCAAGCCGATTCTCTACAGCTTGTCCAATTTCATTTTCCAGAACGAAACGCTGTTGCGGATGCCGCTCGACAGCTACCAGCAATACGCCCTTGGCAGCGACGCCCAGCCGGCCGAGTACCTGGATGCCCGCTACGACATGGACCGCCGCAGCTTTCCGGCCGACCGCGAGTACTGGGATTCGGTCGTGGCGACGACGAAGTGGGAGGGGAGCCGGTTCGTGGAACTGCAGCTTCACCCGATCACGCTGGGCTATCAGACCTCACGCGCCGAACGTGGTCGCCCCAGGCTGGCGTCGGGCGCCGACGCGGCGAGAATCCTGGACGTGATGACCGCACGCTCGAAGGCGTTTGGCACAACCGTGGTCGTGAAGAACGGCGTCGGGATCGTGACCCCGACGCAGTAGGCGACTGTCGTCACACGCGAAGCGTCTCCACCCGGAGTTCGTCCACCATTTTGAAATGCTTCTCGTCGGACGGTCCGACGAGTACGCCGAATTGCAGGCGCCTGGCGGTGGCCGCCACTGCCAGGTCGTTCGATGGAATCATGCGGCCGCTGCGGCTGAGGGTTGCAAACAGCCGGGCCCATTCCTCCGCTACTTCGGAATCAAAATCCACGACCGGCACGTGAGCCACTAATGCGTCGATGCGCGCGCGTCGCGCGGCCGCGCGCATGGCGGTGTCAGCCATCGCGACGCCGGCCAGGATTTCGGCCAGCACGACCGCCGGCAACACCACGGGCTCGGCCGCCAGTTGTGGAAACTGCCTGGTCCACGCGTCCGGTCCCTTGAGACTTGCCGACTGCCGCTCAGCCGCGATCAGAGCGCTCGTATCGATTACGAGGCCCATGGGTTCTTCGGCGGCTTGTCGGCGGCGTTGACGCGCTCGAGGTCGGCGGCGAAGGCCGCGTCATCAAGGCCTGAGCCACTCCAGGCCGCCATCGCCTGGGCCAGGCTCGGTGGGACCGGGTCCGTTGCCGGCACCACCCGGGCCACCGCGACCCCGTTGCGCTCCACAGTAAAGGACTCGCCGCGGTAGCGAACCCGGCCCAAGAAGTCGCCGAGCTTTCGAGCGAGCTCGGTCGCTGAAACAGTCGCCATATTCAGATTATACAGAGTTACGTATTTTACGCACTAACCCACGTACAAAGAAAAAGACCCGCAAAATGTGGTCTTAGGGCGAGGCAACCCAAAAAACGGATTGCCTCGACTCGAAATCCTTAGAGGGCCTTCAAGAGGGCCGCCACCTTGTTGGTGGCCTCCCACGTCAGGTCCTTGTCGTTCTTGCCGAAGTGACCGTAGTTGGTGGTCTTCGAGAAGATGGGGCGGCGCAGGCTGAGTTGCTCGATGATCTCGGCCGGCTGGAAGTTGAACACCTTGTTGATGGCGCGGATGATCTTCGCGTCCGACACGGTGCCGGTGCCGAACGTCTCGACGTGGACGCTGACCGGATCGGGGTGGCCAATCGCGTACGCGAACTGGAGCTCGCACTTCGCGGCCAGCTTGGCCGCGACCACGTTCTTCGCGATCCAGCGGCCCAGGTAGGCCGCGCTGCGATCAACCTTGGTCGCATCCTTGCCCGAGAACGCGCCGCCGCCGTGACGGCCCATGCCGCCGTAGGTGTCGACGATGATCTTGCGGCCGGTGAGGCCGGTGTCGCCTTGCGGTCCGCCGACGACGAAGCGGCCGGTCGGGTTGATCAGGAACTCGGTCGCGCTGGTCAGCATCTTCGCAGGCAGCACCCTTCGGATCACTTCCTCGATGCAGAACTTCTCGATGTCCTTGTGCTCGGCATCCGCCGCGTGCTGCGTCGAGATGACCACGTTCGAAATGCCGACCGGCTTGCCGTTGTCGTAGATCACCGAGACCTGCGACTTGGCGTCGGGCCGCAGCCACGGGCACTTGCCGGACTTGCGGATCTTCGTCAGCTCGCGGCCGAGGCGATGCGCGTACATGATCGGCGCCGGCATCAGCTCCGGGGTCTCGTTGCTGGCGTAACCGAACATCAGTCCCTGGTCGCCGGCGCCCTGCTTCGCGGTCTTCTTGCCCTTCGCCTTGCGCGCATCAACGCCCTGGGCGATGTCGGCCGACTGCTGCGTCACCAGCACGTTCACGAACACCTTGTCGGCGTGGAACACGTCATCGTCATTGACGTAGCCGATGCCGCGAATGGCATCGCGCGCGATCTTGACGAAGTCGAGCTTGGCTTTGGTCGTAATCTCGCCGCCGATCACGACGACGTTCGATTTGACGAAGGTCTCGCAGGCGACGCGGCTGAACTTGTCCTGCGCGAGGCACGCATCAAGCACCGCGTCGGAAATCGTGTCGGCGACCTTGTCGGGATGGCCTTCACCGACCGACTCCGACGAGAAGATGTATCGATTACCCAATTCACACTCCCAATAAAAAAGCCCGCGATCAGTCGCGGGCCTGCCTCGCGACTTAGATAGCGCCGCGCCAGAGGCGCAGCGGAGCTTGGGATGTCGCGCCGGAGCGCGACCCAAGCTCAACAGTGCGGCCCACCAAGTCGGAGAAATCGCCGCACCAAACGACCCTACAGTATCGCCTTGCCAGCACAGCGGTGTCAAACCGCCGCGCCGCCAGCTACTTCTTGTGGCTTTCGACGTACGCCAGCGCAAACTTCTCGAGCGCCGGGTTGCCCAGACCGATCAGCCGGGCCTCGGCCGTGGCCTTCTCGATGGGCCAGCCGTCCTGCAGCGCGCGCTTCGCGAGCCAGACGGCGCCTACGCGCGTGGCCGACGCGCAGTGGACGTAGGCCGGCTGGTTCGACTTGTCGGCGATCGCCGCCAGGAACTGATCGAACACCTTGGCATCCGGCTGTTGGCCGTTGAAGGGGATGTTGATGTACTTCAGCCCGACCTGCTTCGCGCGCGCCGCGTTCTCCTCGATGTTGGCGCCCTTTTCCGTGGGCATTCGCAGGTTGATCACGGCCTTGAAGCCGTCCTTGGCCAGGCCCTCGAGCGCCGCGATTTCGGTGGCGCCGCCGCAGGCAACCACCGCGTCGACCTTCGTGAAGTTGACGATGCCGGCTCGTTCCTGTTTCGTCTGAGCCAACACCGATGCCGACAGAGCCAGGGCCAGGGCCGCAGATGACACAGATAACGCAGACTTGAAGAGTAACGAACGCATGATCAGCCTCCAAGCCCAATCATACGACGAGACGCTAGGGCGCGAGTGCGTCGGCGATCGCGATCCCGAGTCGTTCGGCCACTGGCGGATCGAAGTTCGACAGCACGATCACCACCCATTCGCCGCGCGCCTCCAGCACGGCATTGGTGCCCGGCGCCCCGCCGGCAATGCCGAGGCCGGGCTCCGCACCCGGGACGCGGCCGGCCTGGACCGCCTTCGCATACGTCAACAAATCGAGCGCCGTCGAGTAGCCGCCGCCCGCCGCGCTGCCGGTGACACCGTGCAGGGCGACGTTACTGCGCAGCGTGCCATCGCCCTCGCGCCGCGTATAGCCCAGCGCAATGTCGTCGGCCGGGCGATCGCTGCGCGGGTACCCGCTGCTCGTCATCTCGGCCCAGTTGAAGATGTGGTCGGCGACGTACTTCTCGTAGGGCATGCCCGAGACCTTGGCGACGATTTCGCCGAGCGCGATATAGCAGCCGTTGCAGTACTGGTTGCGCTCGCCCGGAGCGAAGTTGGGCGGCAGGCTGCCGACGAACGCGAAGTAGTCGGCATTCGAGGCGAAGCGATCCTTGGCCGCCTTGTTGAACTCGGGCCCGAAGAAATCAGCGAGGCCGCCCCGATGGGTGAGCAATTGCTCCACGGTCGCAGCGCGGCTGGCGGCCTGCGGGTAGTCGGGGAAAAACTTGCCGAGCGTGTCGGTAAGCGACAGCTTCCCCTCGCGCACCAACTGCCGGATCGCGACCTGCGTGAACTCCTTGTTGATTGACCCGATGTTGAAGCGGGTGTGAATCGTATTCGGGACCTTCTTCTCGCGATTGGCCAGGCCGTAGGCGCCGGTAAACACCGGCACCCCGTTGCGCGCGACCAGCGCCACGCCCGAAAACACCTCGTCGGCGGCCAACTTGCTGAAGTAGCCAGCAAGACGCCGGTCGATCTCGTCGCTCGTGAGCGTGCGGTCGACGGGCGGTGGTGACACGGCGTCGGCGCCCGGGCCGCCGCGCTCGCCGGCTTCGACGCCGAAGCTGGTAATGCGCGGCGGCGAACTGTTGTCGATGCTGAGGATAAAGACGCCGCCGCCGTTGCTTCCCTTGACGTTCAACTGCAGCGGCGCGTCGGGCCCCTCGCGGTTCACCCGCTCGATGGTGATTGTGCCGAAGTCTTTCGCGAGCATCGCGTACATCTGCGCTCGTTGCTCGGGCGTCGTCTTCTGCGCCAGCGCCGGCGCGAAGCGCGACTGCACGAACGCCTCCCAGGCGTCAGCGCTGCCGCTGTTCATGGCTTGCGTGAAAGCGTCGAACAGCGCCCGCATCTCCGGGGGCGGCCCGGTGCGGACCTGGCCGGCCAGGGCGCTGCCGGCGACGATCGTGAAGACGAGAAGCAGCGAGCGCAGCGAGTGGCGTAACACCATGTCCAAGTTCTACACCGGGCTAACGCCGCGGGCAGGTTAAGAATTTGTAAGGTCGGGGTTATCGTAGTACCCACATGCCTACCACCTGCCCGCTCCTGATCCTGATTGCGCTCCTCGTCGCGTCGCCGGTGGCGGCGCAGCCACCTCAGCCGGCCGCACCGCTGCTGCCCGGGCAGAGCAACGACCCCTTTCCGGAACCGATCGAGCCGACGGCGGGGGTGATCAGGGTCAACGCGCGCGAGTTCGCGTCGCTGCCCGACATCGACGGCGTGCCGGCGCGGATGATGAACCTGGTGGACGAGCCTGCCACGCGGCGGCTGTTCGTCAACGACATGCGTGGGGCCATCTACAGCGTCAGCTACGACGGGCAGGTCGCGCTCTACGTCGACATCAACGCGACGGCGTGGGGCGTGGCCGTGCAGTTCGGCGGGCGCGAGCGCGGGTTCCAGAGCTTCACGTTCCACCCGCAGTTCGGCCAGCCGGGCACGCCCGGCTTCGGCAAGTTCTACGCCTACACCGACACCTCCAACCAGGGGCCGTCGCCGGACTTCACGACCCGCCACACCGCCACCACGCACGACACGGTGCTGCTGGAGTGGACCGCGAAGACGCCCGGCGCACCGGCGTATGACGGCGGCCCCCCGCGCGAGCTGATGCGCTTCCGCCAGCCCTATGCCAACCACAACGCCGGTCACCTGGCGTTCAACCCGCTGGCCAGGCCCGGCACACCCGAGTTCGGGTTGCTCTATGTCGGCGTGGCCGACGGCGGCAGCGGCGGCGATCCGTTGCGCCTGTCGCAAGACCTGGGTTCCGCGTTCGGCAAGATCTTTCGCATCGATCCGCTCGGCACCAGCAGCGCCAACAAGAAGTACGGCATTCCGCGCGATAACCCGTTCGTGGCCCGTGCCGGCGCGCTGGGCGAGACCTACGCCTACGGCACCAGGAACCCGCAGCGGTTCGCATGGGATTCGCAGAATGGCGCCCTCTACGTCGCCGACATCGGCCAGAACATCGTCGAGGAAGTGAGCCCGGTCACGGCCGGCGCGAATCTGGGCTGGAACGACTGGGAGGGGAGCTTCCGGTTCATCAGCCGGCAGGCCGTGAGCATCGAGAAGCCGCGGAGCGATCCGGCCATGACCTATCCCGTGGCCGAGTGGGACCAGAACGACAAGTTGATGCAGAACCAGTCGGCCGCCAGCGGCTTGATGGTGTATCGCGGCAAGGAGCTGCCGCAACTGGCCAACCTGCTGATCTTCACCGACATGCCGAGCGGCGAGATCTTCTACGTCAGCGCCGATCGCCTGCCCGATGGCGGCCAGGCGTCGATTCGCCGCATTCTGATCAACGCGGACGGCGCGGCGAAGACGGTGCTGCAGGTGATCCAGGAGAAGAACGCCGCCCAGGGCAAGAAGCCGTCGACCCGCGCAGACCTGCGCATCAGCGAAGGCGACGGCGGCCGGGTGTTCCTGCTGAACAAGGGCGACGGGACGATTCGTGTTCTGGCGCCCTGAATTGTCAGTTCGTGCGCCCGCCCGCACTATTCCTTCTGCACCGTCACCGTGACCGGCGCCTGCATGCGCACGGTCACCGTGGTGCCGGCCGTCAGCGTCGCCGGGTTGCGGTCGTTGCTCATCGCCGCCGCCGTGCCGGCACCCGCGCCGACCGCGCCGCCGATGGCCGCGCCGCGGCCGCCGCCCAGGATGGCGCCGAGGATCGCACCGCCGATCGCGGCGCCGCCCACCTTGGCCGCGCTCTCGCCGCCAGCGGACTGACCTTCACGAATAACCGGATCGCTCTTCAGCTCGAGCTGCGTGCCGTCGGCCAAAACGATCGTGTGGAAGCGGATGGCGAGGCGTGCCGTGCCCTTCACGCGCCCGCCCTTGTCGACTTCGGTCACCGATCCACGCACCGTCGAGCCGGCGGGGATGGCCACGCGGTTCGCCACGCGCACGTCGCGCGTCACGCGGGCTTCGACCTTGTCTTCGACGCGGGCCAGTTCACTCGACACGGTCCGCTCGATCTGCAGGCCGAGCACCGCGTCGGACGGCACGGTCACGTCAACGAATTCGGGTGCGGGCGGAGGCGGCGGCTCGGGCTCCGGATACTCCGGCACCGAGGGCTGCACCGACGGGCGCGACTCCCACATCGTGCCACCCGAGGTCGCTGGTGACGACACGGGAGGCGGGGCGCTGGCGACCGGCGGCAGTTCGGGTGCAGCGGGCGCGCGGCGCGCCGGCGCGGGCGAGGCCGGGCGCGTCGAAGCGGCCGACGCGCGGGTCGCCTTGGCCGGGGCCTGGGCAATCTCCTGAATGCGTCGGGTGGGGGTGCTCGGCGCCGTCGCGGCCGGTGTCGAGGGTTCCGGCGTAATGACCCCCTCCGACTCGGTCACGGGAGCGTCCGGGCCGGCCGCCGGGGCGGGTTCAACCGGCGCACCTGAGGCACCGTAGGCACCTGAAGTTTGATTCTGCCGGACCGCGAGGTACGACCCGCCGGCTGCCGCCGCCAGGCACCCAATCGACAATCCCGCGAAAACCAGCTTGTTGAACTCCATTGCCATTGCTCCCCAGGCCGAGCGAAGTCGAAGGCCCACCCTCACCTCAGCAAGGGCCGTGCCGGGCTGCGGGTGACCTAAACCCGCATTCTACGCCTGTTTTCGAGACTTTGCTGGTGCTACCGGTGTCCTGATCCGAGGAACTGTCCCCTCCGGCACCCATGTCAGAAGGCCAAGATTTAGACTAGATGATGGATAATATCAATCATAATGTTCGACTGATATCCAAATACCATCATTGGCTGCCCCATGTTGTTTAAAACCCCAGATCTCGACGAGCCGGAGCTGCAGGTCCTCGCTCGAATCGAGGAGGTTCGAAGGACGCTGAGCTACGCCGTGACGGCCCGGCGCTGGACCGGGAGCATTCGCCGGATGGTTCAGGCCAAGGCGGTGCAGGGCTCGAACAGCATCGAGGGTATTCACGTCACCGTCGACGATGCGATCGCGGCGGTGGACAACGAAGAACCCCTGGAGGCCGGCACCGAGGCGTGGCTGGCGGTGACCGGCTATCAGTCGGCGATGACCTACGTCCTTCAGTTGTCGGACGATCCCCACTTTTCGTTCTCGCGCGGACTGATCCGCAGCCTGCACTTCATGATGTTGCAGCATGAGCTGTCGAAGCATCCCGGCAAGTGGCGGCCAGGCCCGATCTACGTGCGCAACGACGCCAATGGTGAGATCGTGTACGAGGGACCGTCCGAGTCGAGAGTCAACGATCTGATGCACGAGTTGGTCGAGTCGCTCAACGCAGTCGAGACCGTGCCGATTCTGATTCGTGCCGCGATGGCCCACTTGAACTTGGTCATGATCCATCCGTTCTCTGATGGCAACGGCCGCATGGGTCGCTGCCTGCAAACTCTGGTGCTCGCGCGCCAGAACATTCTTGCGCCGGCGTTCTGCAGCATCGAGGAGTATCTGGGCAACAACCAGCAGGCCTACTACGACGTGCTCGGCCAGGTCGGCGCGGGGCAGTGGCACCCGGATCGGGACGCCCGTCCCTGGGTGCGGTTTTGTCTCACCGCGCACTATCGCCAGGCGACGCGCCTGGTCCAGTGGGGCAGGATTTACCAACGGTTGTGGGACAACCTCCAGATCGAGATCACGAAGCGACGCCTGCCAGACCGGATGCTGCTGGCGCTGAGTGACGCGGCCTTCGGCCTCAAAGTCAGGAATGCCCTCTACAGAAAAACCGCCGATGTGTCGGAACTCACCGCCGGTCGCGACCTGAAGATCCTTGTCGACCAACAGCTGTTGCTGGCGCAAGGAGAGAAGCGAGGTCGCTACTACACCGCGTCGCCAATCGTCGAGCGGATCGGCAAGGACGCGTGGGAGCCGTTCACCAACGTCGACCCCTTCACGTTCAACGAGACCTCTTTCCCTGGGACGGCGCCCCAGTGAGCCTGAGCCGCATGACGCCGATCGTCTCGCCCTCGAGCGCAACGCGTCTTGCCCAGGTGCGGGCGAGCCTCGAGGTCGTCACGCCGCCAATCCTGATCGTCGGCGCCAGCCGGGGCGCCGCCGACGAGTTTGCGCTGGCGCTGGCGGCCGAGCGCGGGGCCACCTTCGGGATCACGCGGGTCGGGCTGACGGAGCTGGTGGCAAAGCTGGCGGTGCCGGCCCTGGCGCGACGGGGTCTTACCCCGAGTGCTCCGCTCAGCGACGAGGCGGTTGCGGCCCGGGTTGCCGACGATCTGCTGAAAGGCAAGCAGCTTGAGTACTTCGCGCCGGTCGCCCACATGCCTGGATTTCCGCGCGCGCTCAGCCGGACGCTTGGCGAGTTGCGCATGGCCGGGCTCGATCCGGGCCGGCTGACCGGCCACCCGGCCAATGACGACCTGGCCCTGCTGCTCGAACGGGCCATCGAGGAACGCGGCAAGGCCGGCGCGATCGATTACGCCACGATGCTCGAGACAGCCACCGCCGAGCTAGCCGCGCACCGCGAGTTGCTCGCGGACAAGACGGTGGTGTTGCTGGATGTCGCGATTCACTCGCAAGCGGAAGCCACGTTCGTCAGGGCGGTGATCGGCGCCGCGAAGACCGTGGTCGTCACCGCGCCGTCCGGCGATCGCCGAACACTGGATGAACTCGGCATTGATTCGTCGGTCCCCCTGCAAGGCGACCGTGCCTTGCCGCGCCTGCAGCGCTACCTGTTTGCCGACGAGACACCGCCGGCCGGCCGGGAAGACGATTCGGTGATCCTGTTTTCGGCGCCCGGCGAAGGACGCGAATCGATCGAGATTGCCCGGCGCCTGTTGCAGGAGGCCGCCCGCGGCACCGCGTTCGACGAGATGGCGATCCTACTGCGCGCGCCCGGCACTTATCTGAGCGTGCTCGAGCACGCCCTCGATCGGGCGGGCATCCCCGCCTGGTTTCATCGCGGCACGCGGCGGCCCGATCCCGCCGGCCGCGCCCTGCTCGCCCTGCTCGCGTGCGCGGACGAGGAACTGTCGGCGCGCCGGTTTGCCGAATACGTCTCGCTCGGCCAGGTGCCGCTCACCGATGCCGGCAATGCCGACCAGTGGTCCCCGCCGGCCGACGAACTGGTCGAAGCGCTGGTGCCGCCCGCCGACCGGGCCGAAGACACCCAGCCAGACGAGGAGGCGCGCGCGCAGGTCGCGCGCGGCGAGTCCACCTACGACCTGGCCGGCACACTGCGCGCGCCGTGGCGGTGGGAAGACCTGATTGTCGAAGCGGCGGTGATCGGCAAGTTCGATCGCTGGCAGCGGCGCCTCGCCGGGCTCGAGCACGAATACGATCGCCGGGTCCGTGAAGCCAGCTCCGAGGATCCCGAGGCGTCACGCGTGCGCGCGCTCGTCCGCGACCGCGAGCAGTTGCGCGCCCTGCGGTCGTTTGCCGAGCCGATTCTCGCCGAGATGGCCGACTGGCTTCCCTCGCAGTCCTGGGGCAACTGGCTGGCCGCGATCGAGCGGCTGGCACCGCGGGTGCTCACGAAACCCGAGCGTGTGGTCCGGGTGCTGCGCGAGCTGGCGCCGCTCTCGGCGATCGGCCCGGTCAGCCTGCGCGAAGTTCGCGATGTCCTGACGCCGCGCCTGTCGTCGCTGACCCACGAACCGCCGCGCCGCCGGCACGGCCGCGTCTTCGTCGGCACGCCGAGTGCGGCCCGCGGCCGCTCGTTCAAGGTCGTGTTCGTACCGGGGCTGGCAGAGCGGATGTTTCCACAGCGCATTCGCGAAGATTCGCTTCTCCCCGATCACCGCCGCGAACGCACGGACGCGGCGCTGGCGACGCAGCCGCGCCGTGCCGCCGACGAGCGCCTGCAGCTGTCGCTGGCGGTCGGCGCCGCGGCCGAGCGGCTCTACGTGTCGTTCCCGCGAATCGAGTTGAACGAGTCTCGCCCGCGCGTGCCGTCCTTCTACGTGCTCGACATTGCGCGCGCGATCGAAGGTCATATTCCGCCGGCGCAGATCATCGCCGCGCGCGCGCTGCAAGCCGGTGGTTCCGCGCTGGCTCGTCCCGCGCCGGTGGATCCGACGACCGCGATCGACGACTTCGAGCACGATCTGTCGATGCTGGCCGCGCTGCTCGGCACCAGATCGGACGCCGCGAAAGGCCGCGCCCGGTACCTCTACGAGCTCAGCCCCGAGCTGCAGCGATCGCTCACCTCGCGCTGGCTGCGGCATCACCGGCGGCAGTGGGAACCCGCCGACGGAATTGTCCGATCGGCCGAGGCGACCCGCGATGCCTTGGCGGCGCAGCGGCTGGCGGCGCGCCCCTATTCACTGACGGCGCTCCAGCGCTACGCCGCCTGTCCCTACCAGTTCCTGATGGCCGCGGTGTATCGCCTGGCCCCGCTCGACGCGCCCGCGCCGCTGCAGAAGATGGATCCGCTGACGCGCGGTGACCTGTTTCACCAGATGCAGGCCGCGGCGCTCCGGCGGCTGCAGGCCGAGGGGCTGTTGCCGCTGTCGGCCGGCAACCTCCCGGCGGCGCAACAGTGGTTAACCAAGGCGATTCGCGAGGTGCACGACCGCGAGTACGACCGGCTGCATCCGGCGATTGATCGCGTCTGGCGCGACGAGGTCGCGCTGATGACGCAGGACCTGCACACCTGGCTCGAGAAACTGGCGGACGAGGGCGCCGACTGGACGCCGGAGCGGTTCGAGTTCAGCTTCGGCCTGCCCGACGTGGACGGACGCGACCCGCATAGCGTGGCCGAGCCGGCGCTGATCGATGGCCGCTTCAAGTTGCGCGGCTCGATGGACATGATCGAGCGTCACCGCACGACCGGCTTCCTGCGTGTGACCGATCACAAGACCGGCAAGAACCGCACCCGCTCCGGCCAGACCGTCGTCGACGGCGGGCGCGTGCTGCAGCCGGTGATCTACGGCCTGGCGCTGAAGGCGCTCTTTCCGGAAGAGACGGTGTTCTCGGGC
This sequence comes from Vicinamibacterales bacterium, assembly GCA_038213735.1. GTDB lineage: Bacteria > Acidobacteriota > Vicinamibacteria > Vicinamibacterales > UBA2999 > 12-FULL-67-14b. The sequence goes on from JBBQSP010000019.1 coordinate 55,412, forward strand.
CGGCTGTTCTTCTGCACCACGGCCGGCGGGTTCCAGCCGTACGAGATCCCGCTGATGGGTGATGCGCCGAAGCGCGGCCTCGAAGTGCTCGAGATCGTCGATCGCGCGATCGAGAACGGCGCGCTCGCGGCCCGCCCTGCTCACGAAGCATGCAAGTGGTGTGATTTTCAGGTGGTGTGCGGGCGCGGCGAAGAGCAGCGTACCCGTCGGAAGGACGCGAAGCTCTTCACCGACCTCGACGCGTTGAGGAAGATTCCATGACGGGCGGTAAGAAGACCGCCCAGGAGAACCGCCAGCTCATCGTTCGCGAGCTCGACCAGACACTGATCGTCGAGGCCGCGGCGGGCACCGGCAAGACCACCGAACTCGTTGGTCGGATCGTCGCGCTGATCGAGCATCAGCGGGCGACCATTGGCCAGATCGTCGCCGTGACGTTCAGCGAGAAGGCGGCCGGCGAGCTCAAGCTGCGGTTGCGCGAAGAGCTGGAACGCGCCCGGGCGCGAACCTCGCCCGAGACGGACACCGGGCGGCGCCTCGATGCCGCCGTGCACGATTTCGAAGAGGCCCACGTCACGACCATTCACGGCTTCTGCGCCGAGTTGCTGCGCGAGCGGCCCGTCGAGGCGCGGGTCGATCCGGCGTTCACGGTGTTGGCCGACGCGCCGGCCGAGCGGCTGTTCGAAGAAGCGTTCACGGCCTGGCTGCACGAGCAGCTGGGCAATGCCCAGGAGGGTGTCCGCCGGTCGCTGCGGCGGCCCGTCAAGTGGCGATTTGACGATGACAGTGAGGATGGCCCGATCGAGCGGTTACGGGTGGCGGCGCGCAGCCTGCGCGAGTGGCGCGATTACTCGGCGCCATGGCGCCGGCCGTCGTACGACCGCCTGGCGGCGATCAGGCTGCTGATCGGAAAGTTGCGCGGTTTTGCGGACATGGCCGGCAAGCCGATCAAGCGCGACGACAAGTTCTCGACGTCCGTGGCTGTCGCCATCACTACGAGCCAGGACATCGAGCGCCAGCGCCGGCGGGTGGGCGACATGGTGCCCGAGGGAACCTGGGATGGCTGGGAAGCCGCGCTGGTCGCCTTGGCCGACCATCGCGACTTCCTGCACCCGAAGAAGGGAACCGGCGCGGCGTTTGCGATTGGCGTCACCCGCGAGCAGGCGCTGGCGGCGCATGCCGAGCTCGTTCGCGACCTGCAGGCATTTCGCGACCTGGCCGACGCCGATCTCGCGGCCCTGCTGCACGAGGAGATGCGCGATTGCCTGCGGCGCTACGAGGAGCGCAAGCAGGAGGCCGGCGCCCTCGACTTTCTCGACCTGCTGATCAAGGCGCGCGACCTTGTGTGCGAGAACGCCGAGGTGTGCCGCGAGTTTCGCGAGCGCTTCCGCGTGATCCTGGTCGATGAATTCCAGGACACCGATTCGCTGCAGGCGGAGTTGCTGCTGCGCCTTGCCGGCGACGACCGGGGCGCGCTGCGCCCTGGCGCGCTGTTCATTGTTGGCGACCCCAAGCAATCGATCTATCGCTTCCGCCGCGCGGACGTCGGCGCCTATCGCCGGATTGCGAGCGGCCTGGCCACCAACGGCGCCATGGCCGTGACGCTGCAGACATCATTTCGCAGCGTGCCCGCCATCCAGCATTTCGTGAACGCCGCATTCCAGCCGGTCATGGACGGCGACGAGGACTCGCTGCAGGCCGACTACGTGCCGCTGTTGCGTCACCGCGAAGACACCCCCGAGCAACCGGCGATCGTCGCGCTGCCGGTGCCGCGCCCGTACGGCCGGCAGATGTACGGACCGCCACAAGTGACCCAGACGGCCCTCAACCAGTCGCAGCCGCCGGCAATTGCCGCGTTCCTGGGCTGGCTGCTGTCACCAGACTGCACGTGGACCGTCGGCGAACGTGGCGACACACCGGATCGTGGCGACACACCGGATCGTGGCGACAAACCTTTAGGTTTGTCGTCACCGGAACGGCGGCGAAAGATCGTCGCCAGCGACGTCTGCCTCCTGTTCAGGCGATTCCTTCACTTCGGCAGGGACATTACTCGCGAGTACGTGGAGGCCCTGGAGGGCGCCGGCATCCCTCACCTGCTGGTCGGCGGCAAGACCTTTCACGAGCGCGAGGAGGTGGACGCCATTCGCACCGCCCTGACCGCGATCGAGTGGCCGGAGGACGAGCTGTCGGTGTACGCCTCGCTCCATGGCCCGTTGTTCGCGATTGGTGAGGAAGAGCTGCTCGAGTATCACGCGATGGCGCGCGCCTTTCATCCGTACCGCGTGCCGAAGGAGCTGCCGGAGCGATTGCAGCCGGTGGCAAAGGCGCTCACCACGCTGCGTGAACTGCATGCCGCGCGCAACCACCGGCCGGTGGCCGACACCATTGGCCGGCTGATTGCGATCACCCGGGCGCATGCGGGGTTCATCCTGTGGCGCGGCGGCAAGCAGGTGCTCGCCAACGTTCTGCACATCTCGGACCTGGCACGTCGCTACGAAGCGGAAGGCGGGCTGTCGTTCCGCGGCTTCGTTGACACATTGCACGATGCCTCTGGCCGGGCCGACTCGCCCGAAGCGCCCATCCTCGAAGAGGGCAGCGACGGTGTGCGCATGATGACCGTGCACAAGGCCAAGGGCCTCGAGTTTCCGGTGGTGGTCCTGGCCGACATCGCCTGCAAGCTGAGCCTGGAGGACGCCTCGCGCTACCTCGACCCGGCAAACAAGCTGTGCGCCATGCGCATCGGGGGCTGGTCGCCGGTCGAACTGTTGGAGCACAACGATCAGGAAGCGAAGCGCGATCAAGCCGAGGGGATCAGGCTCGCCTATGTTGCAGCCACCCGCGCGCGCGACGTGCTGATCGTGCCGGCCGTCGGTGACGGGCCGTACGACAAGGGATGGCTGCGCCCGCTCAATCGCGCGCTCTATCCGCCGCGCGACCAGTGGCAATCGCCGTCGCCCGCCCGCGGCGTCCCGTTGTTCAAGGGGAAACAGACGATCATGCCCGACGCCCGCGCCGATGGGCAGCCGGTTGACGATACCGTGCGTCCGGGCACCTACCAGCTGACAGACGAGTCCGGCCAGGCCTATTCGGTGGTGTGGTGGGATCCGCTGCTGCTCGAAACCTCGGGCGACGTGCCGCTTGGACTGCGCCGCGACGATCTCATCTCGAAGGACGCGAGCCCCATCGACGTGGCCACCGACCGCGCGCGCTACGACGAGTGGAAGGAGCGGCGCGCCGCCGTGCAGGCGCAAGGGTCAGCGCCGTCGATGATCGTCACGACGCCGACGCAGCTGAAAGACGAGCCGTCCGGCTCCGGCCCGACTTCCGGCGTCACGGTTGAGGACGCCTCCGTGAAGTCACCGCGACCTTCAGGAAAGCGCTTCGGAACGCTGGTCCATGCACTCCTGGCGTCGGTTCCGCTATCCGCCAATGCCGGCGAAGTTGAAGAGCTCGCCGCGCTGCACGCCAAGCTGCTCGGCGCCACCGACGAAGAACAAGCAGCGGCGCGCGTCATGGTGGTCAACGTGCTGAAACATCCCCGCCTGGCCGACGCCCGCGCCGCCGAGGCCGCCGGCCGGCGCGTGTGGCGCGAAGTGCCCGTCGCGTTGCGGATCGATGACGGCACGGCCACGCCGCAGATCGTGGATGGCCAGATCGACCTGGCCTACGAAGCCGATGCCGGCTGGATGGTGATCGACTTCAAGACCGACATCGAGATTGCCACGGCGCAGGACGCCTACCTCCGACAAGTCTCGACCTACCTCGAGGCGGTCAGGCAGGCCACCGGTCAACCGGCAACGGGCCTCATCCTCAAGATCTAGACCACGAAACACGCGAAGAACACGAAGCGAAGAATATTCTTCGTGTCTTCGTGAGCTTCGTGGTTGCATTGAGTAAATGAAGAGACTGTGTGTGTTTTGCGGATCGAGTGTTGGCACTAACCCCGCCTACGCAGAGGCCGCGACCACCATGGGGACGTTGCTCGCCAGACGAGGCATTGGTCTCGTCTATGGCGGCGGCAATGTCGGCCTCATGGGCGTGATCGCCGATGCCGCGCTGGCGGCCGGCGGGGAAGTGATAGGCGTCATCCCCAGGGCGCTCGCCGACCGCGAAGTGGCCCACCACGGCGTCACCGATCTGCTAGTTGTCGACTCCATGCACACCCGCAAGGCGATGATGGCGGATCTGTCGGACGCGTTCGTAGCCATGCCCGGCGGCGTCGGCACGTTTGAGGAATTTTTCGAGGCGATCACCTGGACGCAGCTGGGTCTGCACCGCAAGGCCTGCGGCCTGCTGAACGTGGCTGGCTTCTACACGCCGCTGGCCCTCTTCATCGACCAGGCGGTGACCGACGGCTTCATCAAGCCCGTCCACCGGGAGGCCATCGTCGTCGACGACCACCCGGAGCGGTTACTGGATACGCTGTCGACGATCGAGATCCCGGACGTCCCGAAATGGATTCGCCGGCAAGACACATAGATTCCGCACGAGGCGGCGAAGCCGCCGAGCCCCAGGAAGGCCGAAGGCCGACCCCTACGAGGGCGCGAAGCGCCCGAGCCCTATCCCGCGAACTTGTAGCCGAGACCGTGCACGGTCAGGATGAACTGTGGTACGCGCGGGTTAGTTTCGAGCTTTTGCCGCAGCCACGCCACGTGCACGTCCACGGTGCGGGTCGACGGCATGGCGCTGTAGCCCCACACTTCGTGGAGTAATTCGTCCCTCGAGATCGTCGCGCCGCGATGTTCGATGAAGTACTTGAGCAACTGGAATTCCTTCGCTGATAGGTCCAGCGGCTGGCCCTTGCTCATGACCTCGGCCTTGCGGACATCCACGGTGATGTCGCCGAAGCTGTACCGCTCGAGCGACAGTCCCGGCGACCCGCTTGGCGCGCGGCGCAGCAACGCCTCGAGGCGCGCGAGCAGCTCGATGGTTTCGAATGGCTTGGTCAGGTAATCATCCGCGCCGAGCTTCAGGCCAACCACGCGATCGACGACCTGGCTGCGGGCCGTGAGCATGAGGATCGGCGTTTGGATGCCCTGTTGGCGAATGGTCTTCGCCACGTCGAAACCATCGCGGCCCGGCAGCATCACGTCGAGGATGATGATGTCCCAGGGTTCGCCGGTGGCCCGCGTCACGGCGACGTGGCCGTCGCCGGCGGTGACCACCGAATAGCCTTCAGCCGACAGCCGGTCGCTTAGGGCCAGTTGCAGGCCGGGCTCGTCTTCGACGAGGAGCAGTCGCTTTTCGGACACGGATCAGGACCGGGAGGTTTCGAGGCCCGTCGCAAACGCCCGTGACTCCGCCGCCGCGCGATCGGTAACCGCCGGCAACGTGAGCGTGAACACGCTGCCCTTGCCGGGTTCGCTCGTCACGGTCACCTTGCCGCCGTGCGCCTCGGCAATGCGCGCCACCAGGTTCAGGCCCAGGCCGCTGCCCTGGATTTGCCTCGACACGGCTTCCCGCCCTCGATAAAACGGCTCGAAGATGTGCTTGCGGTCGTCGGCGTCGATGCCCAGGCCGTGATCTTCAATCGTGAAGACCACGTTCTTGGAGCCGACGCCCGACCCTGCCGCGGAGATGCGCACCCAGCGGGCGTCTCCGCCGTACTTCACCGCGTTACTGATCAGGTTCTGGAGCGCCGAGCGCAGGGCCGTGACGTCGCCCATCACGGGCGGCAGGTCCGGGGCTACCGCAATCTCCACCTGCACGCCGGCGGTCTCGATCTCGTTCCGGCAGGCGCCGATCGAGTCGTGAATCAAGTCCGACGGCGACACCGGCACCGGCGCCGCCGCGGCCCGGCCCGCGGCAATGCCGGCCAGTTGCAGCACGCGCTCGACGGTTTCCGCCAGACGGCGCGCCTCGCCCTGGATGGTCTCGCCGTACTTGCGCACGCGAGCTGGATCGCCGACCACGCCGTCGGCCAGGTTGCCGGCAGCGGCGCCAATCACCGACACCGGCGTGCGCAGCTCGTGCGACACCGCCGCCACGAACTCCATCTGCTGCCGCGCCAGTTCCTGCGCTCGCCGTGCCGACACCACAATCAACCCAATCGCCATCGTCAACAACAGCAGCACGCTCGAGCTGACCAGCAAGTTGCGCTGCCGGACCGCCGCAACCGCCGCCTCGAGCGAGCCGGCGCGATGTTTGGCCAAGAGCACCCATCGGCCATCGAACGGGTTGAACGCTGAACGGGTGATGACGCGGCCGCCGCCCGCGCCGCGGGTTTCGCGCTCGACCATCGACACTACGACCTTGGCGGCCTCTTCCACGGCAAGCTGCGGTGGCGCCGTGCCGCCTGCCGGCGGGGCCGGCGGCGGGGGTGGCGGCGGCACTGAGCTCGAACCGCCTCGGGCAAAGACGAACATCTGATCCGGCCTTGGCCCCATGAAGTTCTGCGATACGTCGGGCGATGCGGCGATGCGCTCGGCCACGCCCGGCTCCGATTCCCACACCACGCTGGTCAGGTCGTCCTTGTGAACCACGGCGACACGGTAGTCGACCTCCTCATCGTCACCATGGAAGTGGCGGGCGGCGAGCGAGGCGAGCAGCGTGTCGCGAACCACCACCGGGTCGAGCCGGACGATGGTGAAGCCGAGAATGGTGATCTTGGGCGGCCCGCGGCGGTTGTCGGGCAGCTCGAACAGCGTCACCGGCGACACCAGCGTGTTGTCGTCCCCGAGCGACAGCGAGATGGAGCCCTCGCGACGGTGTTCGCCAGGCGCGCCGCTATTGGGGCCGCCAGTGCTGCGAGTGCGCTCGATTTGAAACCCGATGAAGTGCGTGGCGAGCGACGCGCGAATGGTGGCGAGGTCTTCGGTCCACTCAGTGGCCTCAAACGCCAGGGTTTGCGCGTTCCACCGCCGCACGCGCAGGCGATCGAGCGGCACCGCCACCTGCGATCCGATCGCCGGTAGTTCGGTGCCGGGCAGGGTGTCAACGAGCAGGACCTCGCGCACGAGGCGCGGTTCTGAGGCGCTGCTGGTCCAGGCGGAATAGCGTTGCGCGTAACCGGTCCAGTTTTCGTCGCGGATGGTGGCGCCGTCGACCTGCAGGCCGACGAGGGCCCGCGACAGTTCGGTGTCGAACTCGGTGGCAAACTGCGCCGCCGCCGTCCGCAGGGTGCGCTGCATGCGTTCGCGTTCGGCCGTGCTCAGCTGGCCGAGCCACTGGTATTGCATGTAGGCGAGCGCCGGCACCAGCAGCATGACGAGGCCCACGAGCACCGTGACGGCCGAGACGCGGCCCCCCTTCAGGAACATGCCCTTCGGCTGGTTCGTTCCGTACACCATGGGCGAAGTCTAGCACGCAGAAAATGCCATAAAGCCCACGAAATCAAGCATTTAACATCCTTAACAATCCCTTTGCCCAGCCTTAACGTCTGATTGCGCGGCACCACCGTAATATCAACTGGAACCCAACGGGACCCGTTTGCTGGTTCCTGTTAACGAGGAGAGATCATGCGAGCTTTAGTAACCACCGTGGCGGCCGTGCTGCTGGCGTCCGCCGTTCATGTTGACCGCATTTCGATTCTTCCGCTGGCGGCGCAAGACCGCGTGGCCGGCGTGCTGGCTGAGGCGAAGAAGGCCCTTGGTGGCGACGACAAGCTGGCCGCGCTGAAAGGGCTCACGGCCGAGGGGCCGTTCCGCCGCTCGATGGGTGGTCGCGACATGGAAGGCGTGATGACGCTGACCATTGCGCGTCCCGACAAGATGCGCCGCGTTGAAGAGATCGCCATGGGCGGCATGGTGGGCGGCCCAATGATCGAGCGCACCTCGGTGCTGGCCGGCAACATCGCCTGGGATGACATGGCCAACCGTGGCGGCATGGGCGGCGGGATGCAGATGGTGATGCGTGGCCCCGGCGGCCCCAGCGGACCCGGTGGCTCTGGCGGCGCCGCGCCGCTGACCGAAGCGCAGTTGAACGAAGCCCGCGTGCGTCGCGCGCGCGTGCAGTTGCATCGCTGGATGGCGGCGCTCGTCACTGAAGGCCCGGCGCCGTGGACCGACGCGGGCATTGCCGAATCGCCCGATGGCAAGGCCGACATTCTCGAAACCAAGGAAGAGACCGGCCGCGTGCTGCGCCTGTTCATCGATCAGCAGACGCACTTGCCGCTAATGGTGCAGTACCAGGATCCCAAGCCCATGGTGATGATCAACGGCGGTCCTGGCGGCCCTGGTCGTGGCCCTGGTGGTCCCGGCGGTCGGCCGCGCGGTGCCGGTGGCGCCGGCGCCGGTGCTGATGGTGGCCGTCCGCAGATGACACCCGAGGAAATGCAGAAGCGCGTCGAAGAACTGCGCAAGAACCCGCCCGCGCTCGGCACCTATGCCATGCACCTCGGCGAGTACAAGAAGGTGGACGGCGTCATGCTGCCGCACAAGATCGACATCTCGCTCGACGGCCAGCCGAACGAAGAGTGGACGGTCGAAAAGTACAAGGTCAACCCCACGATCAAGGCCGACACGTGGGAAAAGAAGTAACGCCGATTGCCAGAAGGGCGGCACTTTAGTGCCGCCGTCTTCCGCCGATCCGGTAACACCAGAAGGGCGGCACTTTAGTGCCGCCAAGACAGAGACTGTTTATGCGAAAGATAATCGGAAGCTTGATCGTGGCCGTGTCGTTGCTCACGGCCACGACGTCATCAGCACAAGTGGTGCAAGGCTCAGGAGTCGGTGGCACATTGCGTGTCACCGTGCTCGACCAGACCGAGGCGGCGCTGGTCATCGCGCAGGTCACGATCGTCGATGCCAGTGGCATCGCGCGCACGTCGGCCGTCGATGATCGCGGCCTCGCGGTGTTCGAGAACCTGAACCCCGGCACCTACCAGGTCACGGCGAAAGCCGAGAGCTTCCGGCCCATCGCCACGCCGTTCAACGTGCGCCGCGGCGACAATCGCACCACGTTGCGGCTGGCGGTGGCGACCATTGAGCAGACCGTGGTGGTGAACGACGTGAGCGCGGCCGAGCGACGCGACAACGGCTTCACGCAAACGCTGACCCAGGACGAGATCGACTCTCTGCCAGACGACCCGGACGAAATGGCCGACGAGCTGGCGCGCATGGCCGGACCCGGCGCGCAGATCTTTGTCGATGGCTTCCGCGGCGGCCGCATGCCGCCGAAGGATCAGATTCAGCAGATCCGCTTCCACACCAATTCCTTCTCGGCCGAGTACCACGAGGCCGGCATGATCCGCGTGGAAGTGATCACCAAGCCCGGCATGGGTGCGTGGCGCGGCGGCTCGAACTTCGGCTTCCGCGACGAGTCGCTGAACGCCACCAACGCGTTTGCCGGCGAGAAGGGCCCTGAGCAGATGCGCCGCTACATGGTGAACTTCTCGGGTCCGTTGGCCAAGGGCAAGACCGGCCTGTCGCTGTCGTTCGACGGTAACAGTTCCTACGACTCGCGCACCATCGTCGCGCAATCGCCCAGCAGCGGCACGGTCAACTCGCTGGCGGTGTCGCCCACCGACGCCATCAACTTCACGGCGCGGGTGGAGCACCTGCTGAGCCCGACCGCCCAGGTGCGTGCCGAGTACACGCGCCGGCAGAACGAGCGGAGCAACCTCGGGGTCAGCGACTTCGACCTGCCTGAGCGCGCGTATGCCACCGACATGAACACCGACACCTTCCGCCTGCGCACGACCACCGTGATTGGCAAGAAGGTGTTCAGCGAGTTGCGCTTCGAGTTTAACAACTCGACCAACGCGACGCTGCCCGGCTCACTCGCGCCCGCCATCCGCGTGAACGAAGCGTTCACCGCCGGTGGCGCCGGCCAGTCAGGAG
>JBBQSP010000020.1:0-65092 GCA_038213735.1 Vicinamibacterales bacterium
CCGTATTGCAGCGCGTAGCTGATGGCCTGGGCGAAGGCGTCGGCGAAGCCCGAGATGGTCGAGCCTTCCTTCGCCATCACCAGGAAGATTTCTCCCGGCATGCCGTCCTCGAACAGGCCCACCGTGATGTAGCCCTCGTGACCGGCGATGTCGAACTTGTGGGTAATCGCCTGGCGCTCGTCCGGCAGCTTGCGGCGCGCCGGCGCGCGCTGCGCCAGGGCGGCGGTCACCGCGGCCTTCACCGCGTCGGTGGTCTGCTGGCTGATCACCACGCCCTTGGCGTCGATCGCCGCCTTCGAGGTGTTCAGCGGCTGCGTGCGCTTGGAGCCGTCGCGGTAAATCGAGACGGCCTTGGCGCCGAGGCGCCACGATTCGAGGTACGCCTGCTCGATATCCTCGACGCTGGCGTCCTTCGGCACGTTGACGGTCTTGCTGATGGCGCCCGAGATGAACGGCTGGGTCGCGCCCATCATCTTGATGTGGCCCATGTAGTGGATCGACCGCTCGCCCTTCGACGCCTTGAAGGCGCAGTCGAACACCGGCAGGTCGCGCTCCATGAGGTGCGGCGCGCCTTCGATGGTCTCCTGCTCGTCGATGTGCTTGATGATGTCGGCGACCTGCGAGGCCGTGTAGCCCAGCTTCCTGAGCGCGGGCGGCACCGTCTGGTTGACGATCTTCATCATGCCGCCGCCGACCAGCTTCTTGTACTTCACAAGCGCGATGTCGGGTTCGACGCCGGTCGTGTCGCAATCCATCATGAAGCCGATGGTGCCGGTGGGCGCGAGCACGGTGGCCTGCGCGTTGCGATAGCCGAAGTCTTCACCGAGCTCGACCGCCTCATCCCACGCCTGCTTGGCGCCGGCGTAGAGGTCGTCGGGCACGTGCTTCTGGTTGATGTCCTTGATCGCGTCGCGGTGCTTGCGCATGACGCGCAGGAACGGCTCGCGATTGATGTCGTAGCCGGCAAACGGCCCACCGTGGTCACGGGCGATCCGCGCCGACTGGGCGTAGGCCTCGCCGGTCATCACCGCCGTCAGGGCGCCGGCGTAGTCACGACCGGCATCGCTGTCGTAGGGCAGGCCGCGCGACATCAGCAGCGCGCCGAGGTTGGCGTAGCCGAGGCCGAGCGGACGGAAGGCGTGGCTGTTCTTGGCAATCGCCGGGGTTGGGTAGCTCGAGTTGTCGACCAGGATCTCCTGCGCGGTGATCATGGTGCGGCACGCCGCGCGATACGCCTCGACGTCGAACTCGCCATCGTCCTTGACGAAGGTCATCAGGTTCAGCGACGACAGGTTGCAGGCCGAGTCGTCCAGGAACATGTACTCCGAGCACGGGTTGCTCGCGTTGATGCGGGCCGTGTTCGGGCTGGTGTGCCATTCGTTGACGGTGGTGTCGAACTGCATGCCGGGATCGCCGCACACCCAGGTGCCCTCGGCGATCAGGCGCATCAGGTCACGCGCCTGGTAGGTGTCCATCACCTCGCCGGTCGTCACGGCCTTGGTCTGCCACAAGCCGTCGTCCAGCACCGCGCGCATGAACTCGTCGGTCACGCGGACCGAATTGTTCGAGTTCTGGAAGAACACCGAGCCGTAGGCCGTCCCCGTGAACGAGCCGTCGTAGCCGGCGTCGATCAGCGCCCACGCCTTCTTCTCTTCCTCGACCTTGCAGCTGATGAAGTCGACGATGTCGGGATGCTCGGCGTTGAGGATGACCATCTTCGCCGCGCGGCGCGTCTTGCCGCCCGACTTGATCACGCCCGCGAACGCGTCGAACCCCTTCATGAACGACACCGGCCCCGAGGCCGTGCCGCCGCCGGCGAGCAATTCCTTCGACGACCGAATCGCCGACAGGTTGCTGCCCGTGCCGGAGCCAAACTTGAACAGCATGCCCTCGGTCTTGGCCAGGCCAAGGATCGAGTCCATGGTGTCGTCGACCGCGTTGATGAAACACGCGGAGCACTGCGGCGCCTTCTCGAATCCGCAGTTGAACCACACGGGGCTGTTGAAGGCCGCCTTCTGGTTCACCAGCAGGAACTTGAGGTCGTCACTGAAGGCCTGCAGCGCCGCGTCCGAGGCGAAGTACTTCTGCTTGCGCGCCCAGCCGGTAATGGTGTCGACGACGCGGCCAATGAGCTGCTTGACCGAACCCTCGCGCTCGGGCGAGCCGATATGCCCCCGGAAATATTTTGAGACAACGATGTTGGTGGCCTGTTGCGACCACGACTTCGGAATCTCGACGCCCCGCTGTTCGAAAACAACGGTGCCCTTTTCGTTGCCGATGATGGCGTCGCGCAACTCCCATTCGACCATGTCGAACGGATCGCTGCCGGCGGCCGTGAAAAAACGCGGAAACTCCAGGCCCGGGGAGGCCTCAGACTTTCGGCTTCGTGCTGACTCTGTCGGTTCAACGTTGCCCGAGATGTTTCCCGACGATGAGCTCGCGGTCTGTCCCGCGGGTGATGCTGACAGACCCTTCTGGGAAGCGCCTTCCTGCATGCTTCTTCCTCCGAACGGCGACACCCCTCCCCTATGGGGCGGACGCCCTAGCTAAACGAACGTGTTTCTAAAATTGGTTGGTACGCGCGGTCTGACGTCTCTAAATCGGCTCTTTTGGTTCTCGAACTCGGCTCCGATTCAGCCCCAATCGTCCGACGCCGGGAGGTGTCAGGTGATTGAAAGTCATCTTCGAGCGCGGAGCCAAATATGCGCCTGTAACTATTTGTTGTCAAGCACTTAGCCACAACATGTTGCGTTTTTCTTTTAGGTCGTCCGCAATATATCGCGGAAACCGGCCAAAAAACTTCCATTCGCCATATTTTCGCTTAACGAAAGTTTTTCGGCAAGGTAAACAACGGTTGGGGTGCAGCACTGTGCATCCCCGACTACTAAAGATTAGATGTCAGAAGTCAGCGAACGAGCACGGCGGCGATAGTGGCGGCCTTGTCGGCCAGCTTGCCGGCGTAGACGATGTTGCGCGCCTTGAGGGCGTCTTCAGCTTGTTGCAGGAAGCGGCGGGCCGCGTCGGCCTGGCCGCGGCCATCGGCGTTCAACGTGGCCGGGTTGAGCCGCGCCAGGTCCCGCGATGCCCTCGCCATCAACTCGCGAATCGCGCCGGCGGTCTTCGCTTCAGTTCCCGGTGACAGGCTGAGGGTCAGCGACGGCGCCGGCGGCTTGACGGCTTCCGCGACCGGTTCCGGTTCTGAGGCGGCCGTCGATTCCGGCTTGGCGTCGGCCCGCTGGGGACGCGACGGCGGCCGCGACGGCACGGCTTCGACCACGGGCGCCACCGGCACCAGGGCCGGCTCGTCCTGGTAAATCGTCACCACGCGCGGCGGGGGCGGCGGCGGATCGAGCAGCGGCATTTCCACTTCGGTGCGCACCTGCGCCTTCGCCGCGCACGCGCCAAGCGTCGCGGTCAGCAGCGCGAGCGTCGCCATCCGAGCCGGTCTCATCATCTGATTCTAGCCCTACGCCGCGGGGAGAACCACGATGAACGCGGTCCCTACCCCGACGGTGGATTCCACGTCGATGGTGCCGTTGTGGATCTGTACCGCCCGGAACACCAGCGCCAGCCCCATCCCAGACCCGCGATCCTTCGTGGTGAAGTACAGCTCGAAAATGCGCTCGAGATTCTCGGGCGCAATGCCCACCCCTGTATCTTCGACGCGCACGCTGACGCGGTGGTCTGGCAGGGCGCTGCAGGCCATCGACAGGCGCCCACCCTTCGGCATGGCCTGGATCGCGTTCTGCGCCAGGTTCAGGAACACGTCGCGCAGTTGGGCCGCGTCGCCTTCGGCGACCAGCGCCGAATCGCCGCACCCCGCGTCGATGGTGACGCCGGCGCGGTCGGCCTCGGGCCCGACGGCCGCGAGCACGTTGCGAATCAGCGGCGCGAGCGGCACGGGTCCGAACGACACCTCTTCCGGCCGCACGAACTTCAGGAACCCCTGGATGCGATCGTCCAGCTTGCGGATCTCGCTGGCAATCACATCGAGGTGCGAGAACGCCGGGCTCGCCGCATCCAGCTTCGCGCGCAGCAGCTCGATGTGAATCGTCATGGCGTTGAGCGGGTTCTTCATCTCGTGCGCCACGCCGGTGAACAACCGGCCGACGCGCGTGATGCGCCGCGACATCTCGCCCAATTGCGCCGGCGAGAGCCCGCCCGGCGAGGCCGCCCGCAGTTGCGCGCTGACCTGGTCGAACACATCCCCCAGGTCCCGCAGCTCCTCATCGTCGCGCAAGTCCAGCGTTGCGCCCAGGTCGCCGCGGCCCAGCCGGGTCAGGCTGCTGCGAATGACGTGCATGGGACGCAGCACCAGCTGGGCCAGCAGCATGGCGACGACCACCGCCACCAGCAGGGACACGCCGGCGGCCAGCGCGGCCGGCGCCAGCGAGTCGGTCAAGTCGTCGCGCACGAGCAGGGTCGACAGGCCCACGCGGATCTCGCCGAACGGTTCGTCGCCCAAGGCAATCGGCTGGCTCCACTCGAGGGTCTGCTCGGTGGCGTAGATCGCGCGCACCTGCGCGAGGCCACTCTCGGCGAGGATGTTGTTGAGCGGCACGCGAGCCTGGACCGTCTGCCCGACCTGCGCCGGGTCGCTCGACGCCAGCACGGTGTTGCCGGCATCGACGATCACGGCGTCGACGACGTCCTGGGAATAGATGGTGGCTTCGAGGGCCGATTGCACGTTGCGGCTCGAGCGCAACTCGGCGGCTGCGGTCTCGCGGCTCGTGACCACGTCACGCGCCTGGTGATAGACGCCGTTCGACAGCAACTCGGCCCGCGCCCGGCTCTCGTTGAGCAGCACGCGGGCGAGCGTGACCAGGTGCAGCAGGCTGAGGGCGGTGACGACCAGCGCCACCATCGCGGTCACGCCCAACACCTGCTTCTGCTTGATCGATAACCGCATGCCGGCTCGACCTACCCGCGCACCTTAGGCACCCTTGGCACCTTCATCCTTGAATCGATTCAGCTTGTTGTGCAGCGTCTTGAGGCTGATGCCCAGCATCTCTGCGGCGCGGGTCTTGTTGCCGGCGGCGGCATCGAGCGTGGCAAAGATCAGCTTCTCCTCGGCCTCGTCCACGGTCATCCCCGGGGCGATGGTCACGCCGTTGGCCGGGGCGGCGGCGGCCGGCGCCGCGCCGAGCGCCGGCAGGTGCGGCAGCTCAATCACCTCGCCGCGCGCGAGGATCGTGGCGCGCTCGATCACGTTGCGCAACTCGCGGACGTTGCCGGGCCAGTCGTACTGTTCCAGCAGGCGCATCGCCGCCGGCGCCACCGTTTTCACCGAGCGGTGGTCGCGGCTGTTGAACTCGTCGATAAAGGCCTGGATCAACAGCGGCAGGTCGTCCTTGCGTTCGCGCAGCGGCGGCAGCTTGATGCTGAACACGTTGAGCCGATAGTAGAGGTCTTCACGCAGGCGGCCCTCGCGAATCGCCGTCGCGGGATCGATGTTGGTGGCCGCAATCACGCGCACGTCGACCGCCTGTTCGGTGCGGCCGCCCAGCCGGCGGAACTTCCGCTCCTGCAGCACGCGCAGCAGCTTCACCTGGGTCGCCGGCGTCATCTCCGCGATCTCGTCGAGAAACAGCGTGCCGCGGTCCGCCAGCTCGAAACAGCCCAGCCGCCGGTCGGTGGCGCCGGTGAAGGCGCCCTTTTCATGACCGAAGATCTCGCTTTCGAGGAGGGTGTCGGGAATCGCCGCGCAGTTGAGCGCGACAAACGGCGCGGCCGCGCGCGGGCTGAGCTGGTGGATGGTCTGGGCCACCAGCTCCTTGCCGGTTCCCGATTCGCCGAGCAGCAGCATCGAGGCCGGCGTCGGCGCGGCCTGCTCGAGCACTTGATACATGGCGCGCATGGCGGCGCTGTGGCCGATGATTCGCCCGAACCGGCCGCTGCCGGTCAACTGCCGGCGCAGGGCCTGGTTCTCGCGCTTCTGCTGGTTGATCTCCGCCAGCCGCGTCAGCAGCCGCTGCAGCTTGTGCGGATCGAGCGGCTTGGTCAGGTAGTCTTCGGCGCCGGCCTTGACCGCCTCAACGGCCGTGTCGACCGTGCCCTGCGCGGTCAGCAGGATGACCTTGATCTGCTCGACCTCACCGGCCAGCGCCTTGAGCAGGTCGAGGCCGCTCATGCGAGGCATGACCATGTCGGACACGATGATCGACGGCCGGAAGTCGGTGACGCGCTCGAGGGCTTCGGCGCCGTCACCCGCCGACTCCGCCGTGAAGCCCCACGCGCGCACCAGCTCGGTCAGTCCCGTCCGCGTCGCGGGATCATCGTCCACGATCAGGACGCGTTCGGCAGCATGCGAGGTCGGCTCGGCCACTGGTTCGAGTGTACCATCGGCTAGAGCGAGAGCGACGCGTGCTGCCAGACACCCCGATCGAAATTGAACCGACCGCGGTCGGGGCCGCGCCCGAGCGCCGTCGTTGGCAGGCGTGGGCGGAGATCCTCCTGTGCTCCGGGTACCCCACGCAGTTGCTGCTCGGGGCGGGCCTCCAGGGTGCGGGCATTGCGCCCCTCACGGCCGATGGCACGCTGTCGGTGACGTTCGTCTTCGCGTTGGCGCTCGGCGATACGGTGGTGCTGCTCTCGCTGATCTGGTGGTTGTTGAGGCGCAGCGGCGAACGGCCGCGCGACGTCTTCCTCGGCCGGCGCCCGGTGGGGGGAGAGACCGTGGTGGGGGTGCTGTCAGTACCGTTCGTGGTGGCGCTGATCGTGGTGCTATCGCTCGGGATCCGGGCGTTCGTGCCGTTTCTTCGCAACGTGCCGGTCAACCCGCTGGAGGGACTGCTCGGGACCCAGACCGGCCTGCTCGCGTTCCTGTTCGTCGTGATTGTGGCCGGCGGGCTGCGCGAGGAGCTGCAGCGCGCATTCCTGCTGCATCGGTTCCGGCACCACCTGGGCAGCGCCGGGCTTGGACTGGTCGTCACGAGCGTGGCCTTTGGCCTGGGCCACACGCTACAAGGTTGGGACGCCGCGATCCTGACCGGCGCGTTGGGCGCCACGTGGGGCGCGATCTACCTGACGCGCGGCAGCGCGATCGCCCCGATCGTCAGTCACAGCCTGTTCAATTGCGGCGAGCTGCTGCGGGCGTTCCTGCGCTGAGTGCTCGTGGGGCTCGGCGCTGCGCGCCTTCGTCGGGCTCGACGCTCACGCGTCTTCGTAGGGGTCGGGCCTACGGCCCTCCTGGGGATTCCCCCACGCCGAGCGGAGCGAGGCGCCCCAGGATGCGAGCGAAGCGAGCGACCCCCCACGAAGGCGCGCAGCGCCGAGCCCCACGAGCGCCCTGGGCGCGAGCCCTCACTACTGCGGCAGCAGCACGACCGTGGTGCGGCGGCGGAGGTCGGACACCCAGTCGGTAATCAGCTCGCGGCGGCGCGCCTCGACCAGGCGTTCGCGCAGCACCGGCGTGGCCTGTTCGAAGGTGGTGCCGGCGCGCTCGAAGGTGGTCCGCTCCTGTGTAAACAGCGCCGCAACCTCCGCGTCGGTCGGCGTGCTGGCCGACGCAAACCGCTGCGCCAGGTACGCGACCGTCCGCAGGTCGTCGCGCACCCAGGCGCGCAGGCGCGCCTCCGTAAAGCCAGTGGCCTCGAGTATCTGCGCCCACTCGCCTGGCGCGGGCAGTCGTTTCCGGAGTTCCTCGAGCCGCGCCTCGACCGTGCTGTCCGAGGGCGCGGGCGGCGCATAGCGCTGGACTTCGCGCAGCACCAACTCGCGATCCACCAGCACCTGCGTGACGGAGGCCGGATCGGCCGCTGGCTCGGCGTCGACCAGCCCCAGGCGAACCGCCGCCCGCGCGTCGGCGAGCGTAATCACCTGTGTGCCGACAATCGCCAGCGTGCGATCCAGTAGCTCGGCGGGCTGGGCCCACGCCGCGGCCGGTGCCAGCCACGCCACGAACACGCCACCCAGCAGGCGCCGCATCAGAACGCCTGCCCTAACGAGATGTGCAGCACGTTCGACCGCTCGCGCCCGCCGGTCGCCAGCAGCTTCGTGCCCAGCTTAAAGCCCCAGTCCACGCGCAGCGGACCAATCGGCGATCGGTAGCGGAAACCAATTCCGCTGGTGAACCGCAGCTCGTCCAGTCGGATGTCCGACGCCAGCTTGAAGACGTTGCCGGCATCGGTGAACCACACGAACTGCAGGTTCTTCCAGTACGGCGCCCGGGCCTCGAGATTGAACACGGCGAGGCCGTTGCCGCCTTGCGGGAACCCCTGCGGGTCGAGCGTGTCGGGTCTGCCCAGCCGATCGAGTGCGAAGCCGCGCACGGTGGTGTCGCCGCCGGCAAAGAACCGTTCGCTCGCGGGCAGGTCGCGGATCGTGGTTGGGAAGGTCGCCGCCGGCGGCCGATCGCGCACGACGTCGTCGGACACGGCGGCAATTTCGTCGACCGCCGGCACCACCTGCGCGGACCCGACGGCCACACCGATGCGCGCACCGGCCGCCAGCACGATGCCGCGGCCGGGCAGCCGCCGGTAGATGAACGCCTGGGCGAAGCTCTTCACGAACCCCACCTCCGAGCCGAGCACCCGCGCGGCGATCGAGCCGTCGAGGCCGAGCACCGACCCTTGCTGCGGATCGAGCACATCGTCGCGCGAGTCGCGCAGCAGCGAGCTGAACAACTTGGACAATCTCACCTGGGGAAACAACCGGTCGATCAAGAGCTGATCCTCTGGCGCGATGACTTCGTTGTACAGCTTGGTGTAGTCAAAGGTATAGCGGCCGGTGAACGTGAAGCGGGTGAAGCGCTTGGCGTAGTCGGCGGTCACCCCCTTGCGATTGAAATCGAAACTCGACCGGAGGCCCTGCTCGATGAACGCGCTGAACTGGGCGTCGCCGGTGGTGCCAAACGCCCGTGGTTCGCGAAACGTGAACAGCCCGCGATAGTCGTTGAGGCCGTAGCCAGAGGCGTTGCCGCCCTCGACGCCCTCTTGGCCATTGCCCTTGCGCAGCGTCACGCGGGCGAACAACGTGACCGAACGGTTCTTCCCCCACAGGTTGCGCCGGCTGATGTCGAAGAAGCCGCGCGGCGCGACGTCGAGCTCCTCGTTGGCCTGGCCATCGTCGTCTTCGCCGGTGATCCGGCCGACCTCGATGCCGCCACCGTAGCTGATCGTCGTGGCCGGCGCCTCTTCGAGGTCGACCAGCACGTCGCGGCTGTTGGACCCGGTGCGCGGCAGCTCACTCACCCGCACGCGGCGGAACAGGCCGGTGGCCGCCAGCTGGCGTTGGCTCTCGATCAACGCGCTGTCGCTCAGCGGGCTACCGGAGCGGACGGTGAGTTCGCGCCGGATCAGGTCGATACCAGTGCGCACGTTGCCCTTGATCAGCACGCGGTCGACCACGATCTGCGGCCCCTCCGTCACCGTCCAGGTGATGGCCACGCGGCGCTGATCGTCGGCGAATGCGAGCTGCGAAATCACCGACACGTTCTGGTAGCCGAGGCCTCGATACGTCCGCAGCAGCGTGTCGCGATCGGCCGCCAGTTGCGGCCGGTAGAACGGCCGCCCGGCCGATAGCGCCAGCTGCGAGGCCAGCAGCGACGGCTCGAGCGCAGTGACCCCTTCCACCGTGGCGCCGGTGACCTCAGTGGGTTGTCCCTCCTGGACCTCGAAACGCACCTCGACCGGCCGGAACGACGCGCCGCCACGCGTCTCGGCGGGCAAGACCTGGATGGCCGGTGTCACCGTCGCTCGCGAATAGCCCCGCACGCGGTACAGCTCCGTAATCGCGGAGGCGACGATGCCGACGCGCGACTCGACGTACGGTTCGCCGGCCTTCAGCTGCAACAGCGGCGCAATCTCGGTTTTGCTGAGCCCGTTCAGTCCCGCGATGTCGACCAGGCTGATGCGGTGCTGCGGCCCCCGCGTCACGGTGAACGTGACGATCACTTCGTCGCCCTCCTGGCGGCGGGCGAACGGGGCCTGCGCCGAGCGATAGCCGGCGCGCCGCAGCGCGTCCTCGATGCGGAGGCTGGCGTCTTCGAGCAGGTCCTGGTCCACGGTCCGCTCTTCGCGCACCGGCACCAGGTCCTCGCGATTGCCCTCGAGAGGGTCGCCCTCGAACACGACCCGCACGCGCGGCCCGGGTTCGACGGCCACCTGGACCTCCACGCTTGCGCCGTCGGCCGAGAAGGCGTGAGCCTGGCGCACCCGCGCCTCGTAGTAGCCGCGGCCGCGGAAGTCTTCCTCGTACTCGGCGATGCGCGCCTCGAGCGCGGTGCGATCGAACGGGCGCCCGGCCTGCAGCCCAAGACGACCGATGACCTCGGCCTGCGGTGCGATCCGCGTGGTTGTCACGGTGATGGCCCGGATCGAGGCGCGCGAGCCCGGATTGATCGACAGCACCAGCGTCACTCGCTCGGGCTGGGACTGGTCTTCCTCGAGGCGTGGCCGGATGGCCGCCTGGCGGAATCCGCGATCCGCATAGAAGGCCTCGAGCATGGTCACCATCTCGGGCACGCGGTTGGCCGATGGGAGCGCGCCAAACCGATCCGCCAGTTCGGCGCGAAGGGCCGCGTCGGGCACCTGGGCATCGCCGTCGATCCCGATGGCGCCGATGCGGCGCACTGGGGTCAACAGCCACCGGACGATGACGCCCTGATCCGACGGCGCCGCCATCACCCGCACATCCTCGAAACGACCGAGGCCCACCAGGTGATCGATCGTCGCCCGGACCTGGGCCATGGTGAGCGGTTCGCCGATGCGGGTTTCGATCAACTCGATCACCGCCGGCTCGGTAAGCGGCAGGCCGCCAATCTCGACCCGCACATCGGCAATGGTCTGGCCGACGTACTGGCGGGCCACGGCCGCGTCGGCCGCCAGCAGCAGCACTACCAGGACCACGCCGGCGCGCATCAGAAGGCGTGCCTCTTGCGGACTTCGAGCGCGTAGGTCCGGTCCTCATTCTGCGAGAGCACCCACGACAGCGTGTCGCTTTCGTCGAACTCCAGCAGGATGATCTGGTCGTACTCGGCCGACGACAGGCTGCGCGCGTACGTCAGGAAGACCCGGCTCGAAATGCGCTTGCCGATGGTGACGCGCGCCGTGGGATTGAGGTTGACCCGAGCCGACTGCTGGTACGGATCATTGAGCAGCGGCGTGATCTGAAAGGTGTCGACGCCGAAGGTCTGCTCCACCACGCGGCCGACTTCCGCCGAGAGGGCGCCGGTCAGGGCGCGCGTCGCCCGCGCCTCGACCAGGCGCTGCTCCTGTTCGTTCGGCCGCTGCAGCCGCGCCAGTTCCATGTCACCGCTGATGGCCTGGTCGCTGAACAACAGGGTCAGGATATCGAGTGTCTGCAGCGGCGGATCGGATTGGAACTGCGGCTGCAACCGATCGGTCGTGCCGGCCATGCGCATGGTGATGCGGTAGGTCTGCCCCGGCACCCGGACGCGCGTCTCGGCTTCGATGTCGAAGAACGGCTGAATGCGTTCGGAGTTCGCGAAGTCGAGGCTGCCACGGGTGACCAAGTACCGGCGTCCCTCGAATTCGACATCGCCACGGACGATCTCGGCACGGCCAAACACCAGCGGGCGGTCGAGCGTTCCGCGCAGGGTCAGGTCCGCGCTGGCCACGATGCGAGCCTGGTCGTTGTCGATGCGGAGAGTCGATGGCGCCAGCAGCCGCACGTCAAACCGCAACGCCGACGTGGCCGCCACCTGCCCCTCCACAGTTGGCGGCGCCGGTTCGCCCCCATCGAGGCCGCTGAACAGGCCGCCGGAAGTATCGATGCCACGCGTCCAACTGGCGCTCTTCACGTTGACCGTGCCGGTGACCACCGGCGCCGCCGCGGGTCCCTGTAGCGCCAGCGTCACGTCCACCAGCGAGCGCATCCCTTCGGGATAGCGCAGGCGCATGTCCTCGCCGGACGCCGTCACATCGAACTCGCTCTACTGATACGCCGACAACCCGATGCGGCCGCCGAAGCGGACGGCCCCGCCGCCGAGCCGCGCCGTCAGCCCGTCCAAGCGTACGCCGCCGGCATCGAACGTGACGATCCCGTTCACCTCTTCGAGCGCGTTCGGAAACGACAGCTGGCGGATGCGGCCGCCGGTCAGCAGTGCGTTTCCGGCCACCACCGGTTCGCGCGCCGTGCCGGTAATGCGCGCGGTCACCTCGGCCCGGCCGGAGCTGCGAACGTCGGCGACAAACCCCTGCAACACCGCGAGGTTGGCGGCGCCGTTGGCCTGGAGCGCCAGCGACTGGTCGCGCAGGTCGACCGTGCCAGACAGATCCAGTTCGGTGCCGTCACCGACCATGCGCAGCGAATCCACCACCAGCGACTGCCCTTCGATGCTCAACCGCATCGGGGCCGCATTGCGAAGCTGGTAGTCGACCAGCCGCAGGTCCACGGATTCGACCGTCGTGTCCACCCGCAGGGCCTCGGGGTTGTACAGCTCACCGACGACCCGAATGGTGCCGCTGGCAATGGCGGAGGTAAACGGCGAGAACGTCGGCTGGAACACGCGGACGAACGGGTCCAGCGACGAATCGCTGATCCGGAATGACAACTCCGCATCCATCTCGTCGTTCAGCTCGATGCGGCCGGTACTCGACATGGCCAGCCGCGTCGAGGCGACCTCCATCTCGTACGTCATCAGCAGGCCGCGCATCGACAACCGCCCCGACATCTCACCGACGCCCTCGTCGCCGAGGAACAGATCGCTGGCGCTGAAACGCACATCGTAGCGAGGCGCCTCGAAGGTGCCGGTGCCGGTCGCGCTGAAGTCCAGCGACCCGAAAATGGTCGGATAGCCGGGATAGGTCGTGAGCGCCAACGTTTCGACGGCGACATTACGGCCGTCGGCGTCGAACGAGTAGGTGCCGCTCCAGCCGACGTACGCAGCGCCGGTAATCTGGCCGCCGCCTTTCGACATCTGCAGCGCGTCGAGCCGAACCCCGGCACCCTCGAAGCGCAAGGCGGTTTCAAAGGCCGCAAACGGCTCGTCGTAGGCAGTGCCGCTGGCAATGGTCATGCGGCCGAAACCGTGCGGCCCCTCGTAGCGGCCAAAGACATGGAAGTCTCCAGACAGGCGGCCGTCCACCTCGTAGTCCTGCAGGTCGAAGGCTTCGCGCAAGTCGGCCAGTTCCCGGTCCGTGATACGAATGCGGGCGTCAATCTCCTCGCCGCCGTCGGCGCGTGGATAGCCGAGCGAGAACTGGCCGGTCACGTCCATGCGCGACAAGCCCGAGCGGATGACGGCACGGCTGACATTCGCGTACGAGTTCTCGACCATGAAGTCGCCGTCGATCTCGCCCCAGTTGACGTCCCACGCGCGCATCTCCTGGCCGACCAGCCGGCCTTCGATGCGGGGCCGCCTGAACGCGCCGAGCAGCACGCCCTCGAAGCGGCCCACCCCATCGATCGGGATCGCCTTGGTGGTCGCGCCAAAGGCCGTCATGATGCCGGCCAGCATGCGGTCGCTTTCCTGCCAGTCGCGGGTCGTGACACGGAACGGGATCTTCGAGCGTTCGCCGTAGGCGGTGGCGCCTTCAAACGCCACGTACGTGTCTTCGGTGAAGACCTGGCTCGGTTCGAAGCGCAGGGCTTCTGGATCGAACGCGTAGGTGAGGTTGCCGGCCACCGCCAGCGGTGCCATCGGCGTGTGGTTGCTGAATGGGCCCTGGACGAGATAGCGGGCGCGGGCGGCCGCCGCGGCGCCCGACGACAGTTGCGGTCCTTGCAGTGTCACACCCGGCGGCGCGGCAAATGTCACCGCGCCTTCGCCGGCACGGTCGGCAAAGCGACCGAGCGTCCACCCCATCGTGTTGTGGCCGCTGGCGCGACCCGCCACCCGCAAGCCGGGCGTCTGGAAGAAATCCGACAACGCCGCCAGGTCGACATCCGCGTACTTCGCATCGAACTCGGCCCGCGCCGGCGTCGTGCGATTGCCGAGCGGCGCCATCACATAGCGAAACTCGGTCGTGCCGCCATAGAACTGCGCAGTCGCGTGCGTGACCTCCATGCGATCGCGCACCCAGATCACCGACCCGGCCAGGTTGGGGAATCGGTAATCGTTGACGCCGGCTTCGACGCTCGAGAAGTCACCCTTCAGTTCGCGGCCACCCTTGAACATGTGAAAGGTGCCGTTAAAGAAGCCCTCGCCCGACAGGCTGAACGTGTCATTGGCGAAGAAAATCTCGCGCATGCGCGGGAACTGCATGCGGGACTTCACCTGGTACAACTGATCGGGCCACTTCGCCGGCTCGACTACGCCGGAGATCTGCGAGACCGCGCCATCGGTAAGCAGGTCGATGCGGTCAAACACGATCTTGCCGTCGGTGAGCTTGAACGCGGACGTCAGCTCGGCCTTCATCGGCACATACTTCTGGATCCTGAGGTCGCCGTCGTTGAACTTGAGCGTGCCGCGGTAGTTGCCGACCTTGGCGACCGTCACGTCCAGGTTGGGGGCGACCATGAACCAGTCTGAGCCGTAGTCGTTCACGACCAGCTCGCCGCGATGCGCGCGCACGTACTGCAGGGTCGTGACCACCAGGCTCGGGCCGGTGCGCGGCGCCCGGGGCGGTCCGGTGACCCGCGGGAAGGTCTGCCGGCCATCGGGAAACGACTCGATCACCATCCGCCAGTCGGTCATCTCGATCTCGTCAAGCAAGACTTCGCGGCCGAACAACGCGCCCCAGGTGAGGGACACCTCGATGCGCTGGGCGGTCAGCCAGGGCGGCTCGCCGGGCAACATGCCGTCGATGCGCAGGTCTTCGATCACGAAGCGGCCGCGCGCCAGGTGCACGCCGAGCCGGCCAATCGTCATCTTGCGCTCGAGCCAGTTGCTGCCCGCGGTCTCGGCGCGCGCCCGGAGGGCCGGTCCGAGGTCGATGGTCAGCGTCGACACGACCACGACGGCCACGACGATCCCGATGACCAGGGCAAAGCGGCGCGCCAGGCGGTACCCGAACGCGAATGCGGAACGCAGCTGACTGCCGACCGGCGTCATCCTGCTCATCGGGCGCTGTTACTCCACAACCAACAGGGTCGCGCCTGCATCCACCGACTGTCCTTCGGCGACCGACACCTCGCGCACGCGGCCGTCGCGGGCCGCGCGCAGTTCGTTCTCCATCTTCATGGCCTCGACCACCACCAAGCCCTGCCGCGCCGTCACTTCGTCGCCGGCCCTCACGAGCAGCCGCACGATCTTGCCGGGCATGGGCGCAAGAATGCGCTGCGGACCCGTGCCCACGGCCGCGCCGGCCTTCTTCTGGCGCCCGAACCCGCCGGCCTGGCGGACCTGCACCGGGATGATCCGGCCGGCCACGTGCACGTCGAAATCACCAGCCGCGCGCTGGGTCGCGAGCGAGGCGTCAATGCTCGTGACCGGCGCCGAGCCGTCGGCAGGCGCCACCAGCAGTGACAGGGTCATGTCGCCGACTCGCCGCGCATCGACCACGAGCGTACGGCTGCCAATGGCCACGTGCAGCAGCGTGCCCTTGCGGGTCACCGACACCGTGTGTGCGCCCTGGCCGACGGCAATCTCGTAGGTCATCGCAGCGCCTCCGCACGGCCGGCCTGCTTCCAGACGCTGATCGGTTCGACGCCGGGAGCGGCCGGGGCTGACCGGGTGAACATGTGCACGGCGGCGGCGATCATCGCGAGTTCCTCGTGGCTGGCGTCAATCACCTGCAGCGTCCCACTGCCGGGAGCGCCCATCTTGCGATCGATGAAGGTGGTGTCGAACCGCCCGGCGACGAAGTCGTCATCGTCCAGGATCCACTGGAAGAACGGGATGGTGGTGCGAATGCCGCGCACTTCGTACTCCGACAGCGCCCGCTTCATCCGGGCGATGGCGTGCTCGCGGTTTTCGCCCCACGTGATCAACTTCGAGATCATCGGATCGTAGAAGATCGGCACTTCGCCGCCCTCGTAGGCGCCGCTGTCGTCACGCACGCCGGGGCCGTGCGGCACGCGCAAGCCCTGGATGCGGCCGGGCGACGGCAGGAAGCCGTTCTCCGGATTCTCCGCATAAATGCGGCACTCGATCGCGTGGGCCCTAGGGGTCAGCAGCGATTCAGGATCGAGATCCAGCCGCTCGCCCCTGGCAATCCGAATTTGCCATTGCACGAGGTCCACGCCCGTGACCATTTCAGTGATGGGATGTTCGACCTGCAGGCGGGTGTTCATCTCGAGGAAGTAAAACGAACCGTCGCTGTCGAGCAGGAACTCGATGGTGCCGGCGTTGGTATACCCGACCGTCCGGGCAACGGCGGCCGCGGCCGACGTCATCTGCCGTCGCAGCGCAGGCGAGACCGCCTGCGATGGGCTCTCTTCGACCACCTTCTGGTGCCGCCGCTGGATCGAACACTCGCGCTCGACGAACGGCAGCACGGTGCCGTGGTGATCGCCCAGCAACTGCACTTCGATGTGCCGCGGCGCGAGAATGCGCCGTTCGAGGTAAACGGCGCCATCGCCGAACGCCGATTGCGCTTCGGACCGCGCGGCGCGGAGCGCCGCCGGCAATTCCGCCGGCGTCGACACCATGCGCATACCCTTGCCGCCACCGCCCGCCACGGCCTTGAGCATGAGCGGATAGCCAATGCGCTCGGCCACCGCTAGCACTTCGGCGTCGGTGGTCTGCTCGCTCAGTGGCTCCTCGGTGCCTGGCACGACCGGTACGCCGGCCTTGATCGCGGCCTGGCGCGCCGCCGTCTTGCTGCCCATCAGCGTGATCGCTTCCGGCGTCGGGCCGATGAACACGAGGCCCGCATCGCGGCACGCCGCGGCGAAATCCTCGTTCTCGGCAAGAAAGCCATAGCCCGGGTGCACCGCGTCGGCGCCCGACCGCTTCGCCGCGTCGATGATGGCGTCGATGCGCAGGTAACTTTCGCGAGGCGCGCTCGGGCCCACCGGCCAGGCTTCGTCGGCGAGCCGGACATGCAACGCCGCACGGTCACATTCCGAGTACACGGCCACGGCGCCAATACCCATGTCGCGGCAGGCACGAATCACACGCACGGCGATCTCGCCGCGATTGGCGATCAGGATCTTCTTCATTAGACCGAACCGCTTACGATTCTATCAGTTACAGGCACTGATGTAGTATCGCCTCGTGGTCGGGCACAGGGCCGTGACCCTCAGTTGGCGGTTGTTCTTTCGCTCGCTGCAGGAGTCGTCGGGTGGCGTCTGGTTGGTCGTCGCGGTGGCGCTGCTGGCCTCGTCGACCTTGGGCCAGTCGTCCGCCCGGATGGGCGAAGCGCTGGCGCTGAACGAGATCCCGCGCAGTCAGGCCCCCTTGATCTTGGGGATGTGGCTCTGGCCGACCTTCGTGGCGACGTTCGCCTACGCGGTGGGCGTCGGCGAGTTGGCGTTCATTCGAGCCTTGCTCGCGGATTTCACGACGCGCCCGTTGTCGCACTGGCAGGCGTTTCTGGCCGTGCAGACCGTCACCACGGGCGGTCCCCATTCGTTGGCGGTGCTCTCGGTCGGCTTGCCCTGGCTCGTGCTCCTCAGCACGTGGCTGCAAAGCCCGCCACTACTTGCCGCCGTCGCCGCCACGTTCGTGCTGCTGCGCCTGCCCGTCTCGTTGCTCCTGATCGGTTCGCGGGTTCTCAGCGCTTCGCCGGCCCGCGCGGCGATGACGGTGGGATCGGCCTGCGCGGTGGTGACTGTGCTGTGGTTGACTGCGCCGGAGCACATAACGAGGTGGTCACCGCCGGGGTTGATCGTGCGCATCCTGCTGGACGACGCCTCGCTGCGCGCGTGGGCGGGCTTGGCGGCGTGGACCGTCGCGCTCGCCGCCCTCGAATTCTGGTCGGTGGACCTCGAGGCTGCACCGCGAGCGGCGCCGTTCGCAACCGCACGCCCGCTTCCGTCGCTGCCGGCCTTCCCGGTTGTCCTCGCGCGCCTGGCCGGCTGCCATGCCGCACTTCTCCATGGTGAGTTGTTGCGGCTTGGCCGTTGGCGCCGATACCAACTCTCTTGGCTCATGGGCACGGTGTTGCTCGCGCTGATCGGTTCGCGGCTGACCGAACGCCCGGGACTGGTCTTGCTGTTGGCCTTCTCGCTCGTGCCGGCCCACGTCGGCACCAGCGTGCTTGCGAACCTGTTCGCCGCCGACCGGGCTGCGTTCCACGCCTTCCTGATGGCGCCGACCGGGATGGGCGCGGTGGTACGTTCGAAGATTGTCGCCGTCGTGCTGTTCACCCTCGTCGCACAGGCCGCGGGATCCGGGTACTTGCTGGCACGCGCAGTCCCATGGCCGTTGGTGACAGCGGGCGTGATCCTGGCGGCAGGCCTGTTCATGTGGGCGGCGGCAGTCGGACTGTTGACCAGCGCGCTCTTTCCGTCACCGTCGGATCCCCACGTCGTGGGCGGTGCCCTGGTGAGCACACCGGCGGTCCTGGTAATCGCAATCGGCGGCAGCCTCTACTGGGGGGCGTGTCTCTACCTGGCATACGCGCTGCAGACCGGACAATGGACATCGAGCGCGTGCGCGTTCGCCGCGCTGGCGTTGGTCGGCGTTGCCGCGGCAGCACTGGCCGCGGTTTCGCGCCTGGTGCCTCGCTTGATCGACACACGGCAGGAGGCCATGGTGCAAGCCTTGTCGACCGGAGCCGCTCATGATTGACGCGCGCGACGTTCACAAGAGGTACGCCGATGTGGCTGCCCTGTCGGGTGTGTCGATTGCGGTCGGTGCCCACCAGGCTCTCGGGCTGGTCGGCCCGAACGGCGCCGGCAAGTCGTCGTTGCTGCGCATTCTGTGCGGCGTAAGCCGGCCCGACGCCGGGTCGGCGCAGCTCGATGGCTACGATCCGGCGCGCCAACCACAACCGGCACGGCGGCGGCTCGGGTGCGTCCCGGAGCAGCCGCCCTTGTTCGATTTGCTGACGGGCGGCGAACACTTGATGTGGGTGGGCCGGGTCTACGAGATTCCCGATCCCGTACTGCGTGCCAGGATCGAGGAACTATCAGCGGCGCTGGATCTCGCCGATGCGCTGCCGCGCCGCATTGCCGGCTACTCGAAAGGCATGCGGCAAAAACTGGCCTTCGCCGGCGCGCTGCTCCACGATCCGCGATTGCTGATTCTGGATGAACCGTTCGAAGGGGTGGATGTGGTCGCGGTCGATGCGATGAAGGTCATCGTCAGGCAGTTTGTCGAGCACGGTGCGGCGGTGCTGCTTAGCTCGCACATCCTCGGCCTGGTCGAGGATGTCTGCACCGAATTCGCCGTCCTGAATGCCGGTCGCATCGTGTTTGCGGGCGACCGGTCACAACTGGCGCTCGAGGCCGCCCAGTTGAGGCACGAATCGTCTGGCCGCCCGCTCGAGGCGGTGTTCCTCGACCGCGTGGCGCGCGACCGGGTCACCCGGCGGTTGACTACGGTGGCCACCGAGCGATCTTAATCGCCGGCACCACGCGGCCGGCTCACCCGCTCGGCATGGACGACAAAGCGCTGCGGCGCGGGTCCGACAAACGAGAAGGGATAGCAGGTGATGAGCGTCAGGGTGTCGCGCGCGCGGGGCGCCAGCACGTGCAAGTCGTCTGGCTGCACAATCGCGGTGCCGGTCACCTGGTAATGGAAGACCTCGCGCGTGGTCCGGAAAGTGATCGCGTCGCCGACGGTCACGCGCCTGAGCGGCCTGAAGAGCCCGTCGCGGTGGCCAGCGAGCGCGCTGTTTCCAGGCTGCCACGGCAGCGGCGTATCGGGCAGGTGTCCGACCGCGGCTTGCAACGCTTGGTCGTCGTCACCTTCAATGACCGGCGTCGACAATCGCAACCGCGGCACATCCAGCATGCCGACCAGGCTGCCTGCGGTGGCCACATCAGGCGCCGGCGAGGGCGCAGCCGCGTCGCGCTCGAAGCGGGCTGCTTGTTCGCGCTGGGCAAGGCGACCCTCAATGGTCACGAAGCCATAGGTGCCCAGGCACCCCAGGCCAATGCCGAGCAGCGCGAACTCGAACAACGTTGCGAGCCAGCCGCGCGGGCCCGTCACGGCCGGCTCCCAGCTGGTTCAGCGAAGTAACCGTCGCGAGTGCGCACCCGCAACACGCGGCCATCCGGCGCGCGAACATAGACCCGCACGGTTCGGCGGCGTTCCCCGGATACCTGGCCTGCTCCTAGGGTCGGTGTGTAGGCCAACGTGTAAGCGCTGCGGATATCACGGGCAATCAGCTCGAGCGTCGGCGGCACCTGGTCCAGGTTGCGGGGTTGAAACGACTCGCCACCGGTTTCGCGCGACAGGCGACGGAGCAAGCTGGGATTGCCGTCACGAACCAGAGGGTCGATCAGTCCCACGGTGTAGATCACTGCGTCAGCCGTGCGGGCTTCGCGCACAATCACGTCCTCGCTGATGGTGCTGGCGTTGTCGCCACCGTCGCTCAACAAGATCAGCACTTGTCTCGTGTGCACGCCACGGCGCACGCGGCGCAAGGCCTCGGCGACGCCGTCGTAAAGTGCGGTCATGCCGCGCGCGGTAATGGCCTTGGTCAGTGCGGCCGCGAACTCGTGTGGGCTCGTCGAGGCGATGATGGCCGGCGGCCACGCCTCGCGGACATGCTCGTTGACCGACAGGGCGAAGACTTCGTCTTGCGGGTGACTGTTGCGCGCAAATGCCACCGCCGCCGCAATGACCCGTTCGCGGCTCGGCGCCATGCTGCTGCTGTTGTCGATCACCAACCCGACACTGGCCGGCACGTCGTCGCCCGAGAACATCGTGATCGCCTGCGGCTGGCCATCGTCGATAACGGTGAAGGCATCACGGGAGAGTCCCGAGACATACCGGCCGGCACGATCGCGCACCGAGACGTGCAGCACGACGAGCTGCGACTCGGACTTGAAGACCGGTTGTTCAGCAAGAGCCGGCGCCACGACCTGGGCCGCCGGAACTCCGGCGAACAGGGCCAGCAGTACGAGAATCGCAGGTGGTGCGTTGCTCACGGTGCAACCTGTGCAACGAGAGGAGCCGGCCGTGGCCGGCTCCTCCCGCAACATGACGCCCTACCGCACCCGGCGCGAGCGCAGCAGGCGGCTGCCGAGCAACGAGCCGATGCCGACCAGCGCCAGAAGGGGCAGCAGGCTGGCGGTGGCGGGAAGCTCAGTGCGCTCGACGCGGGCGGTCTGGGCAGGCTGGGCACGCTCGGTCGCCACGGGCTCGGGCGCGCGCTCGGCCACGACCGGCGCCCGCTCCACCGCCGGCGCTGCCGGCGCGGCCTCGGCCGTGATGGCGGGGGCGTCTGTTCCGGTGCGGTCAACGCGCGTCATGTCCTGTTCGGAGACGTTGTCCACGACTGCGGTCTCGGTCTTGGTCGTCAGTACCGAATCGCCCGTGCGCGCCGCCAGCTTCATGGCCTGCGAACGCGGATAGAGGAACTCATGTCCGGTCGTGCGGCCGGGGTAGAACCACACCTTGACGGCCTGCGGGCCGGTTTCCGGACCTTCCATGAACCGCACCTGCGGCTCGTCCGACGCCTTGTCGAGCGTGTAGTTGGGAATCGCCAACAGCGTCGCGTGCAGTGTCTTTCGGTCCTGGCTCATCACCCTGACAACATGACGGTTGGTCGCACCGTCGGCTAACGCGAACAGGTACGTGCCGGCAGGTAGAGTCGTGCCGGGCAGTTCAACCGTCTGGCTGAACGTGAAGAACGTGTCCTGGTTGGGCAGCCCTTGAGCGGAAGCGTTGAGCGGGAGCATGGCCACCGCGGCGAAGGTGCACGCGAGCGCCACTTTACGAATCGAATTCATCTATCCTCCTCCTCGGCGTACGAATGGTTTAAGAAGAAATGCCGAGTTCTTTGCCCATAAGGAAAGCAAGGAGCCGGCCAGCTTGCAGTGGTCCCGCGGTGACCATTCTGGGCGAGACCGTGCGTGATCATGGTGATTGCGAGATGACAGTGAGGAAGGCGAACGACACCTGGGCCTTGGATGGCTGCGCGCGGCGGGCCAGGCCGCGCGCAGCGGCCCCGCTACGGCATGCGTTGCGAGTCGTCGAACATCACCGTGACGGCGCCCTTCGGGCCTGGCGTCACCGCTTCCGGCGCGCCGCTACTTGCGGCGTAGATCCCAATCGGCGATCCCGAGGGCGGCGGCTCGGTGCCGGTCATCACGCCCTTCTCGTCATAGGCCACCGCGATCCACACCCGCCCCTCGCCCACTTCGAAAGTGGCCGTCTCGCCGTTCTTCTCCAACGACATCTGGGCGATCGGCATCGAGCCCGGCCCGATGTCGGGAGTGTCGAACAGCCACACCCACACCTGGTGGCCCGCGTCGACCGTGCCGCTGCCCTTGTAGTTAACAGTCACCGTGACCTTGCCGGCGGCGCGATCGGTCGTAGCGGCGTGCAGCCGGGTGGGGTCGACGGCCGCACCCGACATCACGGCGGCGGCTACCGCGAGGGCGACAATGCTTTTCATCATGCGTTCGATCTCCTTGCCCGCAGAAAGTGGCGCGGACAATGAGTGAGACGGGCGGCCGCCGGCGCCAGTTCAGTGGGACGCGCCGACTGGCCGGAAGCCGGCGTCGAACGGCGGGTTCAGGCGAGGTGCTGGTCGAGAAAGGCGTCGAAATCGGGGCAGGTGGCCGACGGCGGCGGCTGCAGGCCGGCGAAGTGCGCCGCGCTGAAGCTGGTCGTCAAGGCGACCACCGACATGCCGGCAGCCTGCGCCGCGACAACGCCCATGGGCGCGTCCTCGAACACCAGGCAATCCCCTGGGGCGACGGCGAGCCGGCTGGCGGCCGCAATGAACACGTCTGGCGCGGGCTTGCCCCGCGCCACTTGGTCGCCGCGGACGATGATGGGAAAGTCCGTGGCCAGGCCGATCTCGGTGAGGGTGTGAAAGACGTTTGGCTCCGGTGCCGAAGTGGCCAGCGCCATGGGCACCCCGTCGGCGCGGTAGAGCGCCAGCAGCCGCAATAGGCCCTTCATCGGCACCAGCCGGCCCTGCGACAACTCGCGGTAGAAACCTTCCTTCTCGGCCTCGTAGGCTTGCCACTCCTCGCGCGCGACGTCACGGCCGAACAGGATCGGAAAGATCTCGCTGTTGCGTCGGCCGTCGAGGCGGGCGCGGTCTTCCCCTGTCAGTGGCGGCAACCCGTGACGTCCGGCAAACACCGAGAAGGCCTCGGCATGCAGTGCCATGTTGTCAACGAGGGTGCCGTCGATGTCGAAAATGACGGCGCGGGGCCTAGAGCGGAATGTTGCCATGCTTCTTCGGCGGGTTCTTCTCGCGCTTGTGATCGAGGGTTGCCAGCGCCTGCACCAGCTTGGCCCTCGTCGTCCTCGGGAGGATCACTTCGTCGACATAGCCGCGTTCAGCGGCCACGTATGGGCTGGCGAAGCGCTCGCGGAACTCGGCCATCTTCTGCGCCCGCATCGCGGCCGGGTCGGCGGCCTTGTCGATCTCGCGCTTGTAGAGGATGTTCACGGCGCCTTCGGCACCCATCACGGCAATTTCCGCGCTGGGCCACGCGTAGTTGAAGTCGGTGCGGATGTGTTTACTCGACATCACGCAGTACGCGCCACCGTAGGCCTTTCGCGTGATCACGGTGATCTTCGGCACCGTCGCCTCCGCAAACGCATACAGCAGCTTCGCGCCATGGCGAATAATGCCGCCGTACTCCTGCACGGTGCCAGGCAGGAAACCAGGCACATCCTCGAAGGTCACGAGCGGGATGTTGAAGGCGTCGCAGAAGCGGACGAAGCGCGCGCCCTTCACCGAGGCATTGATGTCGAGCGTGCCAGCGAGGTAGGCCGGCTGGTTGGCGACAATGCCGACGGGCCGGCCGCCGAGCCGGGCAAAGCCGACCAGGAGGTTGCGCGCGTAGTGCTGGTGCACTTCGAGGAAGTACCCGTCATCCGCAACGGTGTGGATCAGATCGAGCATGTCGTACGGCTGGTTCGGCGACGCTGGCACCAGCGTGTCGAGGGCGTCGTCCTCGCGATCGGCCGGATCGTCGGTCGGCTGGCGCGGCGGGTCGTCCAGGTTGTTGCCGGGCATGAACGACAGCAGCTCGCGAATCAACGCCAGGCACTCGCCGTCGTCTTCGACGGCAAAGTGGGCGACCCCGCTCTTTTCGTTGTGCGTCATTGCGCCGCCAAGGTCTTCCTTGGTGACGTCCTCGTGGGTGACCGTCTTGATCACGTCCGGGCCGGTAACGAACATGTAGCTGGTCTGCTTGACCATCACGATAAAGTCGGTGATGGCCGGCGAGTAGACCGCGCCGCCGGCGCAGGGGCCCATGATCGCCGAAATCTGCGGCACCACGCCCGAGGCCAGAGTATTGCGCAGGAAGATGTCCGAGTAGCCGCCAAGCGAGACGACGCCCTCCTGGATGCGGGCGCCGCCTGAATCGTTGAGGCCGATGACCGGGGCGCCGTTGCGCACCGCCATGTCCATCACCTTGCAGATCTTGGCCGCGTTGGTTTCCGACAGCGACCCACCGAACACCGTGAAGTCCTGCGCGAAGGCGTACGCGACGCGGCCGTGGATCCGGCCGTGACCGGTGACCACACCGTCGCCCGGCACGATCTGCTCCGCCATGCCGAAATCCTGGCAGCGGTGGGTGACCAGCTTGTCGACCTCCTCGAACGTGCCGGGGTCGAACAGCCGGGTCATGCGCTCGCGGGCGGTGAGCTTGCCCTGCTCGTGGTGTTTTTGCAGGCGGGCTTCGCCGCCGCCCAATTCCGCGAGGCGCTCACGTTCTCGTAGACGGTCGATCGGGTCCATCGCCACAGGCAACCCTAAAGGGTTGCCTCCACGCATGGGTTGCTGAGCGAGCCGACGCCTTCGAGCTTGACCATCATGCGGTCGCCGGGCACCAGCGGCCCGACGCCGGACGGCGTGCCGGTCGTGATCACGTCACCCGGCTGCAGGGTCATGAAGCGCGAGACGTGCTCGACCAGGTACGGCACCGGGAAAATCAACTCCCGCGTGTTCGAATGATGGCGTTGTTCGCCGTTCACCCAGCCCTCGATGTCGAGCGCCGAGGGGTCGAGGCCAACGGCGATGCACGGGCCGATCGGCGCGAAGGAGTCAAATCCCTTGGCGCGCGAGTACTGCACGTCCTTGACCTGGAGTTCGCGTGCGGTCACGTCGCACAGGCACGTGACGCCGAGGATGTAGTCCATGGCGTCGGCGGCCTTGACCTGCGAGGCGCGCTTCCCAATGACGACCGCCATCTCGGCCTCGTGCTCGACCCGGCCGGCCCATGCCGGCAACCGGATGGGTTCGTCCGGGCCAATCACCGTGGACGGCGGTTTGAGGAACACCAGCGGTTCCTCCGGCAACTTCTTGTTCATCTCCGCGGCGTGATCCTTGTAGTTCAGGCCGATGCACACGACGATCGACGGTTGCACCGGCGCCATGAACGTCACGGCCGTCCCCGGCGCGATCTCTTCTCCAGGTTCGTAGGTGCCGAACACCTCGCCCCGCAACCAGAACAGGTTGCCGCCGCGTTCCACGGCGTAGCGCCCGCCCATCCCCTGCTTCACTCGATAAATGCGATCCATGTCCCTCTCGTTACCGTGCGGACTCTTCGACCCGGTTCGACTGCGCGCTGACGTTTTGCGGAGTGGCCCGATCGACCGCGACCACGACGTAGACATAACGCACGCCGGCGCGAGCCGTGGTGTCGCGGTAGGTCGTCGCAGTCACCGGCTCGGGAGTAATGGCCCGAAGTGTGTCACCGGGCGCGTCGCCACGCAAGACCAGGTAGCCGGCAAGGTCGGCTTCGGTGTTCGGGTCCCAAATCAGGCTGATCACGCCTTCGCCGGCAATCGCGGCAAGCGACCGCGGCGCGGCCGGTGCAAAGGTGTCAGCCGGCGTGACACACGTTCGCGGCGAGGCCGGGCCCATCACCACCGCTCCCGCCATGCGTTCCACCGGCCGCACCACGAAGCAGCGTTCAACACCGAACGTCACGCCCCTGATGATGTGCTCGGTCACCGCCAGCGGCTGCGGCGTCAGCGGCGTCGGCAAGGGAATCGCAAATGGATTCTCGGCCACTGCCGCCGGCGGCACCTCGAAGAGATGGTAGGTCGTCGCCTCGGACTGGAACCCGAGCGATCGCGCCGGCAGGAGCGGCGTCACCGGTTTAGGCGGCGTGAGGGTGGCCGCCGACGCGTCGGCCGGTCCCGGCACGACGACCGGAGCCGGCAGGGCAAACGCCCCCGAGCGCGCATCAGTCGAGGGCGACCACGTGATGGTCAGGGCCGTTTCCGTCACGGCGACTTGTGGCGCCGCCGGCGCGGAACTGGCCGCATCGAGCGGCACGGGGACCGGCACCGAGGCCGGCGCCTTGCGGCCACGCGGGCTGACGCCAATTACGAAATAGTAGCGTCGCGGCAACTGCGTCGCGGCCGGTGCGACCAGGGAGCCGGGCAGCGGTTCCAGATCGGGAGACGCGACCGCCGCCAGGGTTGCAGGGTTTGGCGGCAGTTCAATCGCCACGCGGTGATCGGCAGTCAGGGTTTCCCTGACCACGGCCGGTACTGCCCGGTCAACGCCTGGTGGGGCCGGAATCGGCACCTCGACGCCAGCCGGCGCCGGCGGCAGTTCGGGGAGGAGGGGTTGCACTGGCAAGGTCGCCACCAGCGTGGCGAGC
Organism: Vicinamibacterales bacterium; assembly: GCA_038213735.1. GTDB lineage: Bacteria > Acidobacteriota > Vicinamibacteria > Vicinamibacterales > UBA2999 > 12-FULL-67-14b. Next base: position 26,551 of record JBBQSP010000020.1, read on the forward strand.
TCGCGCTGTTCGTCGGTTTCCGGAGCACTGGTGGCCGTGATGGCGTAGACCTCCAGCGACGCGATATCGGCCGGCTGCTGGCCATCGACATTGGCCTGCGGCACCGGGAACGACACGTACACCTCATCGCCGATCCGCTGCGCGGTCACCGTGTCGACCGGCGCGGGCACACGCACGAACGGCGCCAGCGGCGGCCCCTTTTTGCCGCAGGCAGCGGCAGACAGGAGCACCAGGGCGATGGCGGCAATGCCAATCGAAGGGCTTGCCCTGAGCGAGAGTCGGCGTGACGGCACCGCGCCGACTCGAGTCGATGGGATCACAGGATGTAGCGGGACAGGTCTTCGTTCTTGACGATATCGGCCAGCATGCGGCGCACGTAAGCCGCATCAATCGTAACCGACTTGTCCTCGAGCGTGGGCGCCTCGAACGACACTTCGTCGAGCAGCCGCTCCATCACGGTGTGGAGCCGCCGCGCGCCGATGTTCTCGGTGCGTTCGTTGACCAGCGTGGCGTACTCGGCGATGGTCGCCACACCGTCCTCTGTGAAGGCGAGGTCGACGCCTTCGGTCGCCATCAGCGCGATGTACTGCTTGATCAGGGCGCTCTTCGGTTCGGTCAGGATCCGCACGAACTCGGCCTGGCCGAGCGCCTCGAGCTCCACGCGAATCGGAAAGCGGCCCTGCAATTCGGGAATCAGGTCCGATGGTTTCGAGACGTGGAACGCGCCGGCGGCGATGAACAGGATGTGGTCGGTGCGAACCATGCCGTGCTTGGTGTTGACGGTCGTGCCCTCGACAATGGGCAGGATGTCGCGCTGCACGCCCTCGCGGCTGACCTCGGGGCCCTGACTCCCCTCGCGCCCGGCAATCTTGTCGATTTCGTCGACAAAGATGATGCCGGCCTGCTCGACGCGCTCGACGGCGGCCGCCGAGACGGCCTCCATGTCGATCAATTTCTGCTGTTCCTCGCCGCTCAGGCGCTCGCGGGCCTCGGCGACGGTCACCCGGCGGCGCTTCGAGCGACCCTGGAACAATCCCGGCATCATGTCGCGCAGGTTGACGCCGACTTCCTCCATCGACGAGCCGGTGATCAACTCGATCGACGGGAACGACTTTTCCTGGACATCGATCTCGACCATTCGCTCGTCGAGCTTGCCCTCGCGCAACTGTTCGCGCATCCGCTGCCGGGTACCGTGCATCTCGTCGCGAATGCGGCCGGGGTCTTCGTCGGGCGCGGCCGGCCGCGGCGGCAGCAGCAGGTCGAGCAGCCGCTCCTCGGTATTCAGCTCCGCCTTGACTCGCACTTCCTCGATCCGCTCCTCGCGGACCATGTTGACGGCCAGTTCGACCAGGTCGCGGACCATCGACTCGACGTCGCGGCCGACGTAGCCGACTTCGGTGAACTTCGAGGCCTCGACCTTGATGAACGGCGACTGCGCCAGCCGCGCCAGCCGCCGCGCGATCTCGGTCTTGCCGACGCCGGTCGGCCCGATCATCAGGATGTTCTTCGGCGCCACGTCTTCGGCCAGTTCGGCCGGCAGCTTCTGGCGGCGCAACCGGTTGCGCAAGGCAATCGCGACCGCCCGCTTCGCCCTGGCCTGCCCGACGACGTACTTGTCGAGTTCGGCGACGATCTGGCGCGGCGTGAGCGAGTCGATGAACGTGGACGAGCGCTCAGGCAAGGGAATCATCTTAATGAGAGACCTTTTCGTTCTCAGTTCGGGCCGTTCCGTAGGAACGGCCCCTCAACGTTGGTTGAGCGGCGGTGCCAACACAGTGCGATCGGTTGATACGCTCCATTAGATTTCTTCGATCGTCAGGTTGCTGTTCGTGTAGATGCAGATTTCAGCGGCGATGGTCATCGCCCGTTCGGCGATCTCGCGGGGGGTCAGCGTGGTGTTCTGCACCAGCGCCTTGGCGGCCGCCTGTGCGAACGCGCCGCCCGAGCCGATGCCGATCACGCCGTCATCCGGCTCGATCAGGTCGCCGTTGCCCGACAGCAGGAACAGCGACTTGCGGTCGAGCACGATCAACATGGCTTCGAGCCGCCGCAGCGCGCGATCGGTGCGCCAGTCCTTGGCCAGCTCCACCGCCGAGCGGTCGAGGTTGCCGCGATACTGCTCGAGCTTGGCTTCGAAACGCGCGAACAGCGCAAACGAGTCAGCGGCCGAACCGGCGAACCCGGCCAGGATGCTGTCGTTGTAAAGGCGGCGGATTTTTCGGGCGTTTTGCTTCACGACGGTGTTGCCGAGCGTGACCTGCCCGTCCCCGGCGAGCACCGCCTGACCCTCGCGGCGCACCGCCAGGATCGTCGTGGCGTGGAACGTCGATTCCATCCCTGTAGTGTCTCACACCGGCGGGAGCCGACAGGAGATCAAGAACGCGCGACGCTGCGCCCGGCGCTGACCGTTAGCTGGCCGCGCCGGGCTTCTGGCTCGTGGCGACGAAGTAGAAATACAGCGGGATGCCCGCTGCCATGACCGCCACGCCGGCCAGCGTGGTCATCGGTGCGGAATAGAAACCGTTGATCACGGTGGCGGTGCCGACGATCACGAACAGCGCCGGCGTGAATGGGTAGCCCCACGCACTGAACGGACGCTCCGCGTTCGGCTCACGCGAGCGGAGGACGAAGACGGCTGCGACCGCGATGGTGGCAAACAGCGTGACTGCGAAGCCGGTGTATGTGGTCAAGGTGTCGGCCGAGCCCGACATGATCAGGATGCTGGCCCAGATCGCCTGCGCGACGATGGCGGTGGATGGGGTGCGGAAAGTTGGGTGAATCTTCGCCGCCGCAGGCAAGAAGACGCCGTCGCGCGCCATCGCGTAATAGACACGCGGGCCGGCAAAGATGTTGGCGCTGACGCTCGCCAGCAAGCTGATGATCGAGACCACGCCCATGATGTTGCCGGCCGCGGAGCCCAGCATCTTGTCGGCGACCACGTCAAGCACGCTGCCCTGCACCTTCGCCAGCTCACCGACCGGCATCACATACAGATACAGGGCGTTCAGCCCCAGATAGATCACGATCACCGCGCCGGTGCCCAGGGCGAGCGCCTTGGGAACATTGCGGCCCGGGTCGCGAATCTCTTCCGCCATGTACGACGCGGCATTCCACCCCGAATAGGTGAACATCACGGCCAGCAAGGCCAGCAACCACGAGGACCCGGTGACGGGTCCGGCCACCGCCTGCATGTTGGCTCCAGAGCCGGCACCCATCGAGAAGCCGGCGGCAATGAAGATCAGCAGGGCCGAGACCTTGAGTACGGCCAGGAAGTTCATCATCAGCCTGCCGGGACCCACGCCGCGGTAGTGCACGTAGGACAACGCCACAACGGCGGTAATTGCCAGCAGCGTGCGGCGCGAAATGACCAGAGGGAAGTAGGGGAGCGGGATCGTCAGAAACGGCGTGTGATCGGCGGAGCCGGGAAAAAAGCGATCAAGGTAGAAGACCGCGACAATCGCCTGGGCGGCAATGGCGCCGGCGAACCCGGCCACGAACGAGACCCAGCCGGTGAGAAAGCCTGCGAGATGGCCGTACGCGGCACGCAGGTAGACATATTCCCCGCCGGCCTTGGGCCGTAGCGCCGCGAGTTCGGCATACGCCGACGCGCCGCAGAACGCGAGCACGCCGCCGGCCACCCAAATGCCGAGGAACAGCCAGGGGTTCGGGACCCCCGCGGCGATCAACGGCGGGGTGAAGAGAATGCCACCGCCGATGACGTTGGAAACGATGATCGCCGCTGCGTCGTACGGACCGAGCCGGCGTTCGAGGGTGGAAGACGCGGGTGTCGACATCGGCCGGAATTATAGTGCCTAGGGTGCCTGGAGTGCCTAAAGGTGCCGGGGCGGCACCTTGTTATCTGGTCAGCAACTGGCGCTGGATGGGATACTCGGCGAGCTTGGCCCAGACCTGCGAGCCCTGCTTCAGGTAGATCTCGACCTTGGCGTCGATGAATTCCTTGTTCTGCAGCATCTGCATGCGCGGCTGGTCGCCGGTGTAGCCGAGCGTCGATCGCATCACCAGCGGGGCGGTTTCGGCGCCGGCGGTGAGCACCGGGTCGCGCGGAATCGCCCACCCGAAGTACTCGCCCCACATCTCCTGCTCGCCGACGCGGCGGAAGATCGCGTTGATCTGGACCGACTTGAGCTCTTCGTCCGACCTGTTGCGCAGCTTCAGCGTGACGCTCGGCACCAGCTTGTTCTTGCCGTCCTCGAGAATACCCTCGTCGAACCAGCCGGTGACCACGTCGACCGGCTCGAGCGCGGCGACGGCATCGACCGAGGCCCGGCAGCTGTACGACGACAAGGTGATGCCCCCCGCCATGAGGGCGGCGAAGATGAGCAAGCCGCCAACGAGGGTGACGACCGGGACGCGCGGGGTAGTGGTTTCCATGGTGTCGCGACGGGCCGACCCGCCTTCGCTATTCTAAGACACCAACGGCTCTATTTAGTTCCGGAGTTCTGCATCAGAACTGGCTGACCTGAACCCGCTTGCGGGCCTCGTCGCGGGTAATCCGGCCGGCCCGGTAGTCCACCAGATCGGCGCCCTTGATGCGGTAAATCATCGTCACCACTTCTTCGAGCGGATCGTGTGGCGCGAGGGTATCGCGGCCCTCATTGTCGCGCGCCGCCACCGTCAGCCACTGATCGGGGCCAAGCGTCATTGGCGTGCTGTAGTCGATGATCGCGTCCACCAACGCCTTGGTCACGGCCTCGGTGTAGGCGCGGTTTGGATCCTGCGCCCACGCTTTATTGGGAGGAGGCGCGACCCCGGCCGCCGCCCCGGCGCCAACGCCGCCGGGACCATCGGGAAGCACCATGCCGGCCGCGACGGCGGGATTGGCGGGGCTACCGGTGCGGGCGTAGGCATTGGGCGGCGCCGCCTGGCTCTCCAGCTGCTTCAGCGATCGCTCGAACACCGCGCGGGCCGCGGGATCGGTGATCGACGGCCCGACCTTCCGCATGTCGTTAATCGCCCGCTCGGCCGCGGCGTTGTCCTGATCGATCATGGTGCGCAGGCTCCACATCATGCTCTGCCGCATCATCGGCACCTGCACGTCGAAGTAGACGCCGTAACCATCGAGGTACACGCCACGGGCCTGGGCCTCGCCAGCGAGGATGAAGACACCCGGCATCACGGCCAGGATCTCGCGGTTCAGGTTCTTGGCCCCGTAATCGACGGCGCGAGCCAATGCGCCTTCCATCACGTAGATGTGATGACGCATGTCGCTCATGTTCACCGGCTTCGCAGTCGCGACCTCTTGCGCCGCGGCCGGCACCGCCACGGCCATCGCCGACAGGACCACCCACGCACTCATCTGCTTCTTCATAGCTCTTCTCAACACGATGCTTGTCACGTCCAACTTCTAACTTCCAACTTCTATTGCTGAGGCGTCGTCGACGCCCGGATCAGGTAGTTCACAGTCTGCCGCTGCTTCGCCATCTCGACACTGGTGTGGCCAATGGCCTGTTCGACCCGCAGCAGGTCGGCGCGCCGCTGGATGTTCATGTCACGCGTCAGCTGCGTGACGCGCAGGGCCAGCTCGCGGTTCTGCCTGGACTCGCTGGCGGCGACCAGCTCGCGCACGCGCCGCAAGGTCGCCTCGTCGCCCTCTGATGTTCTCGACGCCGCGCGCACCGTTCCGGTCTCGCGAGTGGCGCGAATTTCTTCTCGCAACTGCTGCTCGAGGGCCGTGAGCGCGGGCTTCCACTGCTCGTCGGTAACTGCCAGGGCGGGCTCCGGCGCCGCGAGGGCCGAGCCGGCCGGCGCCATCCAGCCAGTCGAGATCATCAACCCGTCGGGACCAGATCTCACCTGAACGTTGGCGACCGCCGCGCTGACCGCCAGCACGAAGACGGCCGCCACGGCTTGCGCCCACACCGGGACGGTGTTCCACCACGGCGGCGGACCGGGCATCGTCGCAGCCGGTTGGGGCGCGGAAGCCGGTTCCTCACCCGCTCTGACAATGGTGAAGCCCAGTTCGGCATTAGGCGGCGCCCACTGGGTCAACCCGGTGCGCACGCCGGCGAGCGCGCCGACCTCCGCCGCGCACGCGGCGCACTGCCGCAGGTGTTCGTCGACGCGCTGCCGATCGGCCGCGTCGATCTCGTCATAAAGGTAGGCCACCAGCGTGGCCTTGTCGTCACACGAAAACATGAGGCTCATGATGCTCTTCCACTCGCAAAACTGGTCATGCCCTGGCTCTCCAGGTGCTTGCGCAACACGCTGAGTCCCTGGTAGAGCCGCGTCTTGACGGTGCTCAACGGGCACCCCTGCAAGTCGGCAATCTCCTTGAACGTCAGGCCGTGGTACTCCTTCAACACGATCGCCGTGCGCTGCTCATCGGGCAGCAGCTTCATGCCCTCGGCGACGATGCGGCTCATCTCGTTGCGGGCAACGAGGTCTTCAATCGACTCGACCGGGCCCTGGTCGGCCGCCATTTCGATGAAGTCGACGTCCTCGGGCATGTCGACAATGGGCGTCCGCTTCTTCCGGCGAATCCAGTCCCGGCACAGGTTCAGCGCAATTCTGTACAGCCAGGACGAGAATTTCGCCTGGCCCTTGAACCCGGGGAGGGCCCGGAAGGCCCGCAGGAAGGTTTCCTGGGCGACGTCCCTGGCATCCTCGTCCCGGCCGATGACGCGGTACGCCAGGGCGTAGATCGGCCGTTCCCAGCGTAAAACCAGCTGGTTGAAGCTCTCGGCGTCGCCGGCCATGGACCGGGCAACGAGCTCCTCGTCTGTCGCAACCATCAAAAGGTCTTGGCCAATCGTCTCTTGCTATTCTCTAAGACGGCGGGGATGCTCCGAAAGTCGGCAAAGCGGTGCCGATGGGGTAAGATACGATTTCAGAGACACTTAGTGGGCGTGAACTTTCCAAACGACGAGATATTTCTTACCACCGAAGAAGTCCTGGAGTACCTCCAGGTCAACCTTCGTACGGTTTACCGGCTGATCAAGGCCGGAAAAATCCCGGCGGTACGGGTGGGCCGGCAATGGCGCTTCCGCAAACGTGACATCGACGCCTGGTTGGACACCCAGCGCCCGCGGGGCGAGCGAATGCCCCAGATCGCCCTGTCCGACAAGCCGCAGACCCGGGACGGCCGATCGCGCGTCCTGGTCGTGGACGACGAGTCGAGCATCCGGGAATTGCTGGCCAAGACGCTGGCCCTGGCCGAATACGACGTCGACACCGCGCCCGACGGCAGGGCTGCGCTCGAACGCCTGCGGCTCGGCAACTACGACCTGCTGATTGCCGACTTGAAGATGCCCGGCATGGACGGCCTCACGCTGATCCGCGAAGCCAAGCGCCTGAAGGCCGACATCCCCGTCATCATCATCACCGGCTTCTCCACCGAGTCGAGCGCCATCGAGGCAGTCAATCTCGGTGTGGCCGGCTACCTGACCAAGCCGTTCCGCGTGCCGCAGGTCCTCGCGGCCGCGGCGCGCGCTCTGGGCGAGTAGGGCTCGCGGCTGCGCCGCATCGTAGGGGTCGGCCGTCGGCCTCCTGGGGCCCCACGAACAAAGTGAGCCCTACAAGCGCCGAAGGCGTGAGCCCCACGAGCCGCCGCAGGCGCGAGCCCCACAAGCGCAATGATCCAGCTTCAAGACGTCACCAAGTCATTCGGCGAGAAGACCCTGCTCGAGCAGGTAACCTGGCAGGTCGGTGATCGCGATCGGGTCGGCCTGTGCGGCCCGAACGGGGCCGGCAAGACAACGCTGCTCAAGATGCTGGCCGGGTTCGACGAGCCGGACGCGGGCTTCATCCAGAAGCCCAACGCCCTCACCATTGGCTACCTGCCACAGGACGGCCTTGCGCATAGCGGCCGGACCGTCACCGCCGAGGCCAGCCTGGCGCTGAAGCCGCTGCTCGATCTCAAGGCCGAGATGCACGCCCTCGAGGCACGGCTCGGCGACCCGGCGCTCAGCCCGCAAGACCACGACGCGGTGCTCCACCGGTACAGCGACGTACAGGATCAGTTCCGCCTCGGCGATGGCTACCAGATCGAGCTGAAGGTCGCGACCGTGCTGCGCGGGCTGGGCTTCGAGCCCGAGGTGCAGGAACAGCTGACCGATCACTTGTCGGGGGGCTGGCAAATGCGGCTGGCGCTGGCCAAGCTGCTGCTGAGCGCGCCGGACCTGCTGTTGCTGGACGAGCCGACCAACCACCTTGACCTCGATGCCCGCAACTGGCTCGAGGAATACCTGGTCGCCTACCCGCGGTCGGTGATCCTGGTGTCGCACGACCGCTACTTCCTCGACGCGGTCGTGACACACATCGCCGACCTGTCGCTGCGCACCATCACCGACTACCACTGCAACTACTCGAAGTATCTCGAGGAGCGCGACGCGCGGCTCGAGCGCTTGCGCGACGCCAAGCGCCGGCAGGACGAGGAAGTGCAGCGGGTCGAGGAGTTCATCAACCGCTTCCGCTACCAGGCCACGAAGGCCGCCCAGGTGCAGAGCCGCATCAAGATGCTGGAGAAGGTGGTGCGCCTCGAGGTGCCGCCCGAGCGCAAGCGCATCCACTTCCAGTTCCCGGCCTCGGCCAAGAGCGGTCGCATGGTGCAGGAGTTGAAGGGCGTGCGCAAGGCTTACGGCAACAAGGTCGTGCTCGACCAGGTGGACCTGCACATCGAGCGCGGCGATCGGATTGCCCTGGTCGGCCACAACGGCGCCGGCAAGTCCACGCTGATGCGCATGTTGTCGGGAGAGGAAGCGCCCGACCGCGGCGAACGCAACGAGGGCCACCAGGTGGTGATGCAGTACTTCGCGCAGGACGAAGCCACCCGGCTCGAGCCAGGCCTGACCGTCTACGAAACTCTCTCGGACGGCTCGCCGAACCACATGGTCCCAGCGATTCGCAATATCCTCGGCGGCTTCCTGTTCAGCGGCGACGATGTCTACAAGAAGGCGGGCGTGCTGTCGGGCGGCGAACGCACGCGCCTGGCGGTGGCCCGGATGCTGCTGCGTCCGTCGAACACGCTGCTGCTCGACGAGCCGACCAACCACCTCGACATCGATTCGAAGGAAGTGCTGCTCGACGCGCTCGCCGACTATGGCGGCACGCTGATCTTCGTGTCGCACGACCGCTATTTCGTCGAAAAGCTCGCCACGAAGATCGTCGAGATCGGCAACGGCACAGCCGTGCTTTACCCGGGGACGTACGAAGCGTTTTTGTGGAGTAAAGAACAAGGTGCCAAAGGTGCCTCGGGTGCCTCAGGGGCCAAGGGTGCTCCGACGGGTGCACCGAAGGCACCCCAGGCACCCAAGGCACCTCAGGCACCTTACGAAGAGCGCAAACGCGACAACGTCGAAAAGAAGAAGCGCGAGCGCGCGTTCAAGGCGCTCAAGGATCGGGTCGCCGCGCTCGAGGCCCGTATCGCAGAGCGCGAACGGGCGATCAAGGAGGTCGAAGTCACCATGTCGGCTCCCGACTTCTACGGCAACCACGAGGCCTCGAAGCCGGTGCTCGCCCAGCACCAGGCGTTGATGTGGGAAGTCGGAGAGCTCCTGAGCCAATGGGAGATGCTCCAGGGAGAAGCTGAGCAATACCGCGACCTACAGAATTCGTAGCCTGATTACATTTTTGCACGAACGGCCCCGCCCAGGTAATAATCCAAATTCTGTAATCGCAATGACTTAGAGCGTTACCTCATTCACCCGGTTCGAGGCATGAGCTTTGCTCCCAGCTGTGTCTGGCTCCATCCACATGGCGAAACGCACAACCAAGCTCTCGCGACCGACCGATGCCTTTTTCCGGCACCTGGTCGGCAACATGCGCAACGGCGTCGTGGCCATCGCGCGCGATGGCGCGATGGTGCTGGTCAACGACGAGGCGTGCCGCCTGTTCGCTCTTCCGCCAGGGGCGACCTTGGTCGGCCAGCCGTTTGGCGACGTGCTCCACGACCATCCCGACATTGTTCGCGTGCTCGGCGGCGCCTTCGACATGGCGGCGCTGCCGAACCGCGCGGAGTTGCGGCTCAGGTCCACGGACACCGTAATCGGCTACACGCTGTCATTGGTGCGCGACGAGGCCGGCGCCGCGGTCGGCGCCGCGCTGTTCTTCAAGGACCTCACGCACGTCGAACAGGTAGAGGAGCGGGAGCGCCTGCGCGACCGACTGGCGGCCGTGGGCGAGATGGCGGCGGTCATGGCGCACGAGATCAGGAACCCGCTCGCGGGCATCGAGGTGCTGGCCGGCCTGCTTCGCCGCAAGGCTCCCGACAACGCCGACGTCCAGGCGCTCGTCAAGGACATCATCAGCGAGGCCAAGCTGGCCAATGCGATCGTCCAGGAGGTGCTGGCCTTTGTGCGGCCGGTGCGGCTGCAGGTCGACCGCACGTCACTCGCAGAAGCGCTGGCGAGCGCGGTGGTGCTGGCCGATGGCAAGGCGACGCGCGGCAGCATCGTGGTCGAGACCCGGCTGCCGGACCAACTGCCGCCGCTTGGCGCCGACCAGCACCAGCTGACGCAGGTCTTCGCCAACCTGCTGATCAACGCGTACGAAGCGCTCGGCGGCCGCGGCCGCATTGACATTTCGGCGGCGCTCGCCCGCACGTCCGCCGACGGCGCGTTGCTGCCAGACGGCCAGCAGCCGGTCGACACCGTGGTGGTGGACGTGGCCGACGACGGCCCGGGGATGACCGCCGAGGTGGCAGAGAAGATCTTCAATCCGTTCTTCACCACCAAGGCGCAGGGCTCCGGGCTCGGCCTGGCGATTGTCCGGAAGATCATTGACGCGCACGAAGGCCGGATCGACATGAGCACCACCGACGGGCGGGGCACTCGCTTCCGCGTCACGTTGCCGGTGGAGCCGCAGAAGCACGGATCGCACCACTAACCGACAGACGGAGCACACTGTACATGGCCCGCATTCTCGTTGCCGACGATCACGACGCTCTGCGCCGGGGGTTGGCGCTTTCCCTGACCACGGCCGGCCACGAGGTGGAGGAGGCCGCCAACGGCAACGCCGCGCTCGAGCGGCTGCACGAGGGCTATTTCGACGTGGTCGTCAGCGACCTCAAGATGGGCGGCTCGGACGGGCTCGACGTGCTGCGCACGACCCGCCATTTGCATCCCACAACCTCGGTCATCCTGATGACGGCGTTCGGGTCGGTGACGACGGCGGTCGAGGCGATGAAGCACGGCGCGTTCGACTACGTGCAGAAGCCGTTCGAGCTCGAAGAGATGGAAGTAAAGGTCGACAAGGCGCTGGAGTTGAAACGGCTGCGCAACGAGCTCGACTACCTGCGCAACGAGCGCCAGGAGAACTACGACTTCGACCGCATCGTGGGTGACAGCGAATCGCTGCAGCGGGTGCTGGGCGTCGTCAAGAAGGTAGCCAAGAGCAACTCGACCGTGTTGATCCGTGGCGAAACCGGCACCGGCAAGGAACTGATTGCCGGGGCGACCCACCACAACTCGCTGCGGGCGGCGCGCAATTTCGTCAAGGTGAACTGCGCCGCGCTGCAGGAGAACCTGCTGGAGTCGGAGCTGTTCGGCCACGAGAAGGGCGCCTTCACCGGCGCCGATCGGCAGCGCATTGGCCGCTTCGAACAGGCGGACGGCGGCACGCTGTTCCTCGACGAAATCGGCGACATGAGCGCCAGCACGCAGGCCAAGATCCTGCGCGTGCTGCAGGAGCACGAGTTCGAGCGGCTGGGCGGCACCCGCACCATCCGGGTCGACGTGCGGCTGATCGCCGCCACCAACCGCGACTTGTCGGCGATGGTCGCCTCGGGCCACTTCCGCGAGGACCTCTACTACCGGCTGAACGTGGTCTCGATCGAAACGCCGCCGCTGCGCGAACGCAAGGACGACATCCTGCCGCTGGCGATGCACTTCATCCGCCGCTTCGGCAGCGAGTTGAAGAAGCGGCTCGATGGCCTCGACACCGAGGCGCAGAAGCTGCTGGTCCGCTACAACTGGCCCGGCAACATCCGCGAGCTCGAGAACGCGATTGAGCGGGCGGCGCTGCTGGCCGAGGGCGCCATTATCACTTCGTCGGACCTGCGCCTGGGCGACTTCGCCCCAGGCGGCAGCGGCCGTGACTCACAAAGCGTAGTCAAGATCCCGCCCACCGGCATTGCCCTGGAAGACATCGAGCGGCAGGCCATCACCGAAGCGCTGAAGATGGCCAACTGGGTGCAGAAGGACGCCGCCGAGTTGCTGCAGATCAGCCCGCGCGTGATGAATTACAAGATCAAGACGCTGGCGATTGAGATGCCGAGGCGCAGGGCGCTCGCCACCACATAACGGGCTCGCGCGTGCGTAGGGCGGGCGCCTTCGGTGCCCGTGGGGCTCGCGCTCCGCGCCTGGGTGCTGGCACGCGCACTCCCCTACGAGCGGCGTAAGCCGCGAGCCCCACGAGAACCGAAGGTTGCAGCCCCACGAGGGCGCGCAGCGCCCGAGCCCTACGGGCGCCGCGAGGTGCTCGCCCTAGTACGCAATCGCGTAGCAGTCCCGGCGCGGATCGGCCGCGGCGAAGCGATTGCCAGTCGCCGGATCGATCATCACCGCCGTCGCACAACCCGACATACCGAATGGGCGCAAGCGACTCACGTCGTGGCCGCGGGCCTTCAGCTCGTTGTATACCGCATCCGGGATGGTCGCTTCGACGTTCAACTGGTTGAACCCCGCCGAGTGCGGCCAGAACGACCCGTAGAAGTGCATGGTCTGCGCGCGCGGGCGTTCGAGCGCGGCATGCAGGTTCGGGTACCAGTCGTCCCAGAACTCCACAATGCTCAGGAAGGCTTGCAGGATGGTCTGGTCCTGGTTATCGCCGCCGGGCGTGCCCAGGCCCATCATCGGCGTATCGCCCTTGAACACCAGGCTCGGCGTCAGCGTGTAACGCGGCCGGGCACGTGGGCGAATCTGGTTGGCGTGTGTCTTGTCGAGCCAGAACTGCTCGCCGCGCACGCTCATCCCAATGCCGGTGTCGCCGAGAATCACGGCGCCGGGCACCCACCCACCGCTGGGCGTCACGTCGAAGATGTTGCCGTCCTTGTCGATCACCGCCATGTGGGTCGTGTCTTTGACGATCCCAGAGGAGTCGTCGGACAAACCTGAAGGTTTGTCCCCACGTGGTGTAACTGCGTCCACAACGTCGGCTTTCCAGAAGGCCCACTGCTTGACCTTGGAGTCGTGCGTGAGCGGATCGCCGGCAATGAACGAGGTCGAGGCCCGGTGCGGATCGATCAGCGCCGCCCGCTCTTTGGCATACGCCTTCGAAAGCAGTCCCTCAGCCGGCACCAGCACGAAGGCGGGATCGGCATAGTAGGTGTCGCGATCCGCGTACGCCAGCTTAATCGCCTCGGTCACCGTGTGGAGATAGTCGGCGCTGCCATACTGCATGGCGCGGAGGTCGAAGTTTTCAAGGATGTTGAGCGCCTGCAGCATGACCGGACCCTGGCTGCCGAAGCCGTGCTTGTAAACGGTATAGCCGCGATAGGTCGTCTTGGCGGGCTCTTCGATGCGCGCGTAGTACTCCGCGAAGTCCGACGCCTCGAACGGCGCGCCGTGCTTCTGCAGGAACGCCACCATTTCTTTCGCGATGTCGCCCTTGTAGAAGCGGTCGCGCGCGGCGGCAATGGCGGCGGCGCGCCCCTTGCCCCGGGCGGCCTTCTCGGCATCCACCATCCGCTTTAATGTGCGCGCCAGTGCCGGCAGTTTGATCGTCTCGCCAGGTTTGTAGAGCGCGCCGTCGGGCTTGAGCCAATAGGCCTGGTTGGCCGGCCACTTCTCGAAAAACTTGAGCTGGTTCTGGATAGCGCGGTAGGTGCTCGGGCGCATGGGGAAGCCGTGCTCGGCATAGCCGATCGCCGACGCCGCCACCTGCTCGAAGCTCATCGTGCCCCACTTCTCGAGCACGGTCAGCGTCGCATGCAGCGCGCCGGGCACCACCGCCGGGTCGAGGCCTTCGCCCTGCAGGGTCTTCTGGCGCGAGAGGTACCAGTCGACGTCAACCGCCTTCGGGGCCCAGCCCTGCCCGACAATCGCGGTAACCTTGTTCTCGTTCTTGGGATAGACGAGGACGAGCGCCTCGCCGCCGAGGCTGTAGAGGTCCTGCTCGAGCACGCCGCCCGCCAGCAGCGATGCGACCCCCGCGTCGAACGCGTTGCCGCCCTTCAGCAGGATGGCGAGCGCCGCCGATGTCGTGAGGGGATGACCGGTGGACACGCCACCGGTCGGTCCCATTACCGCGGGCCTCAGCGCCGAGCCGGCAGGCTGCCGATCCTGCATGGGGACTTGCCCAGCCCCGTCATGCCGCGCGTAAACAACGAGCGCGCTCAGCACTAACGCTAAACGGAGTTGAGCTCTCACATTCCCCCCACGAGCGAAGCAAGCCCTACAAGGGCCGTAGGCCCGAGCCCCACGCCGGCCGAAGGCCGGCGCCCTACTTTTCGATCGTCGCCTTCTTGATGTAGTCGAGCTTCGGGAAGTCTTTCATCAGGTAGGCATTGCCTTCCATCTGCACGCGGCCCTGTTCAGGCCCCTTGCCGCGGGGCGCCCCTTCACCGTAGCCGGTGTGGATCTTGTTGACGACGTCCTTGCCCTCGATCACCTCGCCGAACGGCGCGAACCCCATTGAATCGAGGTTGGCGTTGTTCCCGTAGTTGATGAACACCTGCGTAGTGCGGGTGTCGGGGCTGCCGCCCATCGCGTAGGTGATGAACATCGACTTGTTGCTCTGCTTCACCGGATCCACACCGATGCGGGCATTGCGCCACGCCGCCGACACCGCCGGGTCGCCGTTGATGCCGAACTGGACCATGAAGCCGGAAATGGCACGGAAGAACCGGGCGTCGTCATAGAAGCCGTTCTTCACCAGGTTGTAAAACCGATCGGCACCAAGCGGCGCCCACTCGCGGTTCACCTGGATGACAAAGACTCCTGCGCTCGTGTCGAACTTCACTTTGTAGCTGGCCGGCGCCTGCTCCTTGAGCGAGGCCGGGGTCTTGAGCGACGGTGCCTGGGCGGCGGCGCCGCCGGCAAACATCGTCAGGATGGCAAGGGCAAACACAACAGTCGTGGCACGAATCATCAGATCTCCTCCAGAGAACAAGGGCGATTATCCCTCTGGACGCGGGTTTGGGGAAAGGGGGCCGTCAATGACGCCGCGCAGCGCCCGCGTAAGCTGGGCCGGCGAGAACGGTTTCGACAGCAGGGTCGCATGCTCGAGGTCCTGGCTGGTCAACACGTCGGCCGCATAGCCCGACATCAGCAGTACCCGCACCGACGGTCGCAGCGCGCGGACGCGCGCGGCCAGTTCCGGCCCCTTCATGCCCGGCATGACCACGTCGGACAGCAGCACGTCAATCGTGCCGTCGAACGCAATCGCCGTCCGCAGGGCCTCGGCGCCGCTGGCCGCCGAGAGCACCCGGTAGCCGCCCCGTTCCAGCGTTTCCACGGCCAGCCGGCGCACGCCCTCTTCATCCTCGGCGATCAGCACGGTTTCGCGGGTTCCGCCGGGCCGGGCGCTGATCGGCGGCGTGGTTGGCACCGGCGTCGCGGGGGGCAGATCGGGCGCGCGCGGCAGCAACAGTTCGAACGAGCTGCCCTGGCCGGGCGCCGTGGTCACGCCAATGTGTCCGCCGCACTGACGCACGAAGCCATACACCGTCGACAGGCCAAGGCCCGTCCCCTTGCCCTGGGGCTTCGTGGTGAAGAAGGGCTCGAACACCCGGGCTCGCGTGGCGTCATCCATGCCCGTCCCCGTGTCGGTCACGACAATCTGCACGTAGTCTCCGGGACGGACATCCCCGTCGGCGCGTCGCTCGCCGTCTGGGCGCGGTGCGTTGCGGGCGACAATCCGCAAGGTGCCGCCCTCGGGCATGGCGTCGCGCGCGTTGATCGCCAGGTTGACGATCGACTGCTCCACCTGCGTCGGGTCGGCCAGCACCGGCCACAACCCCGGCTCGGCCTCCGAGACCACCATGATGTCGACGCCAATCACGCGGCGCACCAGCAGCAGCATGTTGTCCAGCATCGCGGCGAAGTCAAACTGGTTCGTCTGCAACACCTGCCGGCGGCTGAAGGCCAACAGTTTCTGCGTCAGCGCGCCGGCGCTCTCGGCGGCGCGGCGGATCTGATCGGCGTGCTCGCGGAACGGCGAATTCGGCGGCGCGTCCTCGGCGATCAGGCTGGAATAGCCGAGGATGGCGGTCAGCATGTTATTGAAATCGTGGGCGACGCCGCCGGCGAGCTTGCCGATCGCCTCCATCTTTTGCGATTCGGCCAGTTGCCGTTCGAGCTGCCGCTGTTCTTCGAGCACGCGCCGTTCGCGGCGCACCATCAGCCAGCCAACTACCGGCACGGCCAATAGCAAGGCAGCCGTCAGCAACCCCTGGCCGATCGGCCCGCGCCGGATCTGCGCAGCCAGGTGGCTGTACTGCAACGACGAGGCTACCAGCCAGGACTCGTCGGCGACCGTCAGCTTCGACCAGGCATGCAACCGGCGTCCGGAATCGTCATCAAGGACCGCGGTGCCCTGGTCTTCCTGGTGGTTGTGCGGGTCGCTCGACGCAGGCACGACCCCGGTGCGTCCGGGGCCCAACCTGACGCCGAAGTTCGGGGTTGCCAGGCCGAGCACGAGTTGGTCGACTACGAGGTCGGTGAGTGCCGGCCCCAGATACACCTCGGCCAATCGATGAAGGTCAACGACCAGTGCCACGAGGCCATTGAAGTCGTTCCGCGGACTTGGGTTCTCGCCGCTTGGCGCGGTTCGCCAGACAGGCATCGCCAGCGACCGGTAGTGCGCGGGGGGAGTGGTTTGCCCCCACGTCGTCAGGACCCGTGACTGCCCCCGGTGGGCCGGGTCGGCGAACCATCCCCACGCCGCCGGGTCCGGCGTCAGCGTACCGCTTCCGCTCTGCAGCTCGCCCTGCGGCGTCCAATAGTAGAACCGTCCCTCAGCATCTATGCGCGCGATGTAGCGGACGATGCCGTTCGGACTGGTCCCGAATGCCGCGCCAATCCGTTGTCCCATAAGAGGATCGACGTTCTGCACGCTCGGGATGCTGTTTAACTGCCGCAGCATCGCCTCGAGGCCGCGCAGCTCGCCCTGGATCGCGGCCGCCGCCGTGCGGACCATGGCGACCTGCTGCATCGACTGCTGCTCGATCGCCAAGTTGACAGTGGACCGGTAGGTGAGAATGCTCAGAGCGCCGACGACAAGCAGGGCTGCCAGAGTGCCCGAGTAGATGGCACGAGTCACGGCTGTCGATGCGGGCGCAGGGGACGGCATTTATTGAGGCCTGGGGGCGGACAGGGCGGCGACACGCTGCAGGACCTCGGCGTGGGCCAACGCACCACCGAGTACGGGCGTCGCCGGCGCGGGCACGCCAAGGAGGTGGCGGTACGCGACCAGCGCTGCGAGATACGTACCCGGTCCAGAAGGATGGAAATTGTCCGCGGCATACAGCGGGAGGTTGGGATCGATCGCCCAGGCCTCGCGCCACGCATCGCCCACCGGCAGCAGCGTGCCCGCCACGGCTTTGGCGGCCGCGCGGTACGACTGGCTCACGCCCTCGGCGTCGCCTCGGCGTGACTGCGACGGCCACACCATGTAGAGCGCCGTCCGGGCACCGGCCCTCTTGATCTCGGCGTCGAAGCGCTTGGTGTAGTCGATCAGTAGCCGTCGCGACTCGGGCTGCGATGACGGCCCCTGCTGCAACACGACGATGTCCCAGCGGCCGGCGGCGATCGCCTTGCGGGCCTCGCCCGAATGCCAGTGGTCCTCCAGGCTGATGTCAGGCTTCGCGATACTCTCGCAGACGACCGGGGCGGCCGGCCGCGCGCGCGAGCGTGCACACCATGCCGGGCAGGTCGTTCTGATACGTGAGGCTGTTGCCGATGAACAGGATGCGCGTCGGTGCCGGCGCCGCCTGGAACAACAACAAGACGGCGGCCAGCAGCATGGGCATCGGGAGGGGCTAGGGCGTGCGCACGGAGACCGTGACGCCAATCCGATCGGGTTCGCGTCCGGTGAAGGCGACCGGACCGGTGACCGGCCAGCTGGCGCTCGCCCAGGGGAACGGGTTCGACACGTCCATCCAGAAGAAGCTCACGTTGACGAGGCGGTTGACATCCACGAACGCGCGAACGGCCAGGGCGCGGTCTTTCTTGCCCATCGATACGCCGTACAGGTTGTTCAGTTTCAGGTACTGGATCAGGCTGTCGTCGCGCGACAGCTCCTCGCGCACCACGCTGCCACCGGCGCGGACCTTGCCCGCCACCGGCACGTCCAACAGCGCGCCCATGAAGTAGCCGGGCTTGTCGATGGCGGGAAGGTCGGGAATGCCCACCAGCTCGCCGGACGTGACCGTCGGCCCCCACTTGTATTTGGCGTACTCGCCAAACACCGAGGCCCAGGAAGTCGGCGACACCTTCACGCTGACCACCAGCGCATCGTCGTTGCGCTTCGAGGCCCAGTAGTTGGGCAGGCGCTCCACTTTCGAGCCGGTGTAGCCCTTCTTGTAGGCGGCGCGGACATCGAGAGCCTTGATCGGCGCCAGGCGCGCCGAGGCGACGACGGTGATGGCGCTGTTGGTGTCGAGCGAGGTGTTGACGTGATAGAACCAGTCGTAGTCCTTCTCGCGATTGCCGTCGCCGAGTACCGCCATGATGCCGGCGTCGAACACCGAACGGTCGCCCCGCCGCGCCGCGAAGGCCAGCATGGCGCCGAAATTGGCCTCGGCGTTGAGCCGGGTGATGCGGGTCATGTCCTTGGCGGTCGCCGCGCCGACGTCGCGAGGGGCAAAGCCGATCGGCAGGATAAACCGGCCGCCGCGCAACGACACGCCGCCCGCGATGCCCCAGTCGATGTAGCCCTCGCGCAGGATGCCCTGCTGCGTGATGTAGTCGAGCGAGAAGGTGTTGTAGGTGTCAACCCGCTTGAGGCCGTCCTCGACGTCGCACTTCACGATCGGCCCGACGCCGGCGTAGAGGTTCGGGTCGTTGGGAAAGAAGAAGTCCTTCTCGCCGCAGGACGGCCGTACGTTGGTCTCGCTGACCGGGTTCACCGAAACGAAGTAGCGGACGTGGTCGCTGACCTTGCCGGCAACGCTCAGAATCGCCATGCCGACGCGGCCTTGCTTCTCGAAGCCGAGGGCCGCCTGCGCACCATCGTGCGACCAGCCCACCACCAACTCGCCGCCGAACTTGAAGCGTTCGCTCTGCGAGAACTTGAAGCCGAAAAAATCCACGGCCTCACCGGCCGGGTCGGGGGCCGGCGCGGTCTCCTGGGCGAGGGCGGGAGCGGCGGTCAGCAGGGTGAGGAGCGCGATCGCCGTACACAGCGATCGGAATCGGACGGAGCGGTTCGAAGCAGGCACCAGACTGGATTCTACTCGCTCTTGGCGGCGCGCGGGTGCGATTTGCGGTAGACGTCGATCAGCTGCGCGGCGTTGACGTGGGTGTAGCGCTGGGTCGTGCTGAGCCGCGAGTGGCCCAGCAGTTCCTGGATGGCCCTGAGGTCGGCGCCGCGCTGCAACAGGTGCGTGGCGAACGAGTGGCGCAGCGCGTGCGGGCTGATGCCCAGGCGCGTGCTGCACAAGGCCACGTAGCGGCGCAGCATGCGATCGACGCTGCGGCCAGTCAGCCGGCTGCCGCGCGCGTTCAGGAACAACGGATCGACGGCGGCGCGGTGGCGGACCGCGGCGGACGCCTTCCGCCTGGGCGCGATGGCGGGGCGGCGGCCGGCCCGCGCCTGCCGCGCGGCCAGAATCCCGGCCCGGTCGGCCATCCAGGCGCGCAGCGTGGCCGCCGCGTTCTGGTTGAACGGCAGCAGGCGCTCCTTGCCGCCCTTGCCCATGACGCGGACCATCCGGCTCGACAGGTTCAGGTCTTCCAGGTTGATCCCGACCAGTTCGCTCAACCGCAGTCCCGAGGCGTAGAACAACTCGAGAATGGCGCGGTCGCGGCGACCCAACGGGTCGGCGGTGCTGGGCATCTCGATCAGCCTGGCAATCTCGGGTTCCGACAGGTGCGTGGGAATGGTCTGGTCGCGCTTGGGCGCCACGGCCATGGCGGTGGGATCGTGCTCGATCAGTTCTTCCCGCCGCAGGTATTTCACGAACGTGCGCAGCGCCGACAGCTTGCGCGCCACCGACGAGCGCGCCTTGCCCGCCTTGTTCAGTTCCGCCAGGTGCGCACGAACCGAGGTCAGGCCGAGGTCGTCCGGGGTCAGGGCCGACATCTTGCGATCCTTGTCGGCGGCCACCCATGCCAGGTACTGGGTGATGTCGCTCTCGTAGGCGCGCACGGTGTGCGGCGACACGTGCCGATTGAGCTTCAGGTAGGCGAGAAAGTCTTTGAGGTGCTCGCGCATGTTTTACGGACAGACCTAAAGGTTTGTCCCCACAGTCGCGAGCGGGGCCCGCCACAGGTCCAAATCGGCGAGCGCGCGCTCGGCAATCAGCAGCTTCTTCTTCATCTTGTCGCGCGGCGGGTCGTCCAGCGGCGGCATGATGCCGTGCGTGATGTTGGTGGGCTGATAGTTCTTGGGATCGGCGTGCGAGACGTAATGGGCCAGCGAGCCGATGGCGGTCGTTCGCGGCGGCGCTTGCGGCGCCTCGCCACGCGCCAGGGCGGCGGCGTTGCGGCCCGCCACCAAGCCCGAGGCCGCGGATTCGACATAGCCTTCGACGCCCGAGACCTGCCCGGCAAAGAACAGGTCGGGCCGATGGCGGGTCTGCCACGTCGGCAGCAGCACCTTGGGACCGCAGATATAGGTGTTGCGGTGCACCATGCCGAAGCGCACGAACTCGGCGGTTTCGAGGCCCGGAATCATCTTGAGCAGGCGCGACTGGTCGCCCCACTTGATCTGGGTCTGGAAGCCCACGAGGCTGTAGTGGTCGCCGGCCAGAGTGTCCTGCCGCAACTGCACGACGGCGTACGGCAAGCGGCCGGTGCGCGGATCCTTGAGGCCGACCGGCTTCATGGGGCCGAAGCGCAGCGTGCCCTCGCCGCGGTGCGCCATCACCTCGATCGGCAGGCAGCCTTCGAAGAACTTGGTGTTGTCGAAATCGTGAACCGTCGCCGACTCGGCGGAGATGAGCGCGGCGTAGAAGGCGTCGTACTCCGCCTTGGTCATTGGGCAGTTCAGGTAATCGCCCTCGTCACTGGCCTCCAGCGCCTCGCCCGGGACGGCGCTCCACACGTTGCGCCCCCACCGTGAAGCGCGAAACACCTTTGACATGTCGATCGATTCAGCCAGCACGATCGGGCTGATGGCGTCGTAGAACGACAGGTGCTCCTCGCCGACCATGGCCTGGATGTCCCTGGACAGGGCATCCGAGGTCAACGGTCCGGTCGCGATAATCACCGGCGACCACTCCGCACCCGGCACCCGGTCCACTTCCCCACGCTCGACGCGAATGCGCGGATGCCCCTGCACCCGGTCGGTGACCGCTTTCGAGAAGGCGTGCCGATCGACCGCCAGGGCCGCGCCGGCCGGCACCCGCGTCGCATCGGCTGCCGACATCACGAGTGACCCGAGACGGCGCATTTCTTCCTTGATCAGGCCGACGGCGTTGTCCACTTTGTCGGCGCGGAAGGAATTGCTGCACACCAGCTCCGCGAGGCCGTCCGTGAGATGGACTGCCGTCGGCTTCACCGGCCGCATCTCGTGGATGGTGACGTCGGCACCGGATTCGGCGGCCTGCCAGGCCGCCTCGCAACCCGCCAGGCCGCCGCCGATGATGTGAATCACCAATCCAGAATACCCGGTTACACCTTCTGCGTCTTCCACCGTCCTCGGCGGAAGATCAGGCCGCTGACAATCGCCAACGTCGAGAACGCCACGGTCATCGCAATGTAAACGCCGGTCGGGCCCATGCCGAACTCGATCGCCAACAGCCACGCCAGCGGAATCTGCAGGAACCAGAACGATCCCAGGTTGATCCAGGTCGGCGTCCACGTGTCGCCGGCGCCGTTGAACGACTGGGTCAGCACGAGGCCATAGGCGAAGAACACGAAACCGCCGCTGACAATGCGAAGACAGGCGATGGCATTCGGCGCCACCGCGGCATCGGCGGTGAAGATCGCCACGATCTGGGGCGCGAACGCCACAAACAGCGCGCCGACCACGCCGAGCACCAGCGCGTTGTATTTGGCGGCGGTCCACACCGCCTCCTGGGCGCGCTCGGGCTTGCCGGCCCCAAGCGCCTGCCCCACCATCGTCGCCGCCGCGTTACCGAGTCCCCACGCCGGCATCATGGCGAAGATGATCACCCGGATGCCGATGGTGTAGCCGGCCAGCGCATCGCTGCCGAAGGTCGCAATCACCCTGACCAGGCCGATGTAGCTGGAGGTGTCGATCAGGATCTGCAGGAAGCCCACGCCGCTCAGGCGGCACACGTTCCACATCACCACGGGTACGAGCTCAAGGTGGCGGCGCGTGATGTGGATGCGGCTCTTCCCCGACCAGAGCGTCCAGAACTGAATCAGCACGGCAATGCCGCGACCGGTGTTGGTGGCCACCGCCGCGCCGGTGACGCCCAGCTCGGGGAATGGCCCGAGGCCGAAAATCAGGACCGGATCCATCACGATGTTGATGGCATTGCCGATCCACAGCACCCGCATGGCGATGGCGGGATCGCCAGCACCGCGAAAGATCGCGTTGTTCAGGAACAACAGCGTCACGGTGGCGTTGCCAGCGAACATCACCTGCGCATAGCCGAGCGACGACTCGATCATCGAGGGCGTGGCGCCCATCACGCGCAACAACCGCTCGGCGTTGAAATAGCCGAACACGCCGACCCCAACCGAGATCAGCAGGCCGAGGGCGATCGCCTGCGCCGCTGCCTGCGCGGCGCCCTCCTCGTCTTTCTCGCCCATGCGCCGCGCCACCACCGCGGTCGCGCCAATTCCCAGGCCCATCGCCACGGTGTAGACAATCGTGAGCATCGATTCGGTGACGCCGACGGTCGCCACCGCATCGGCGCCGACCCGCGCCACGAAGAACACGTCGACCACCGCGAACAGCGACTCCATGGCCATCTCGAGGACCATGGGCACCGACAGCAGGACGAGGGCGGAGCCGACCGGGCCCACCGTGTAGTCGCGGTCAGAACCGCGAATCGCTTCAAGAAAGAGAGACCACCAACGCTTCATCAGGAGCACAAGCGGGCCCAGGCCGTTTGGCGGCCTGGGCGCGGCAGATCGGAGGGATTAACGTGCCGTGGCGAAGAACTCGCGCGTCAGCCTGCGCAGCAGCGCGATTGACCCGAGCACGGCGACCAGGTTGGGGATGGCCATCAACCCGTTGAGCGTATCGGCCACATCCCACACCAGGTGGAGCGACCCGACCGCGCCGAGGTAGATGAACAGCAGCCAGGCCATCTTGTAAGGCATGGCCGCACGAGCGCCGAAGAGATAGACGATGCCGGTTTCGCCGTAGTAGCTCCAGCCGACCACCGTGGAAAACGCAAACAGCACCAGGCTGGTCGTGACGACGACGTTGCCCCACGTGCCGGGCAGGCCGACCGAGAACGCCTCACCGGCCAGCGCGGCGCCGGTGGCGCCCCCTGACCACACCCCGGTCACCAGGATCGCCAGGCCCGTCGTCGTGCACACCAGGATGGTATCGATGAACACCTCGAAGATGCCGTAGAGGCCTTGGCGAACGGGGTGGTCGGTCTTGGCCGCGGCGTGCACGATCGGTGCGCTGCCCAGGCCCGCTTCGTTCGAGAACAGGCCGCGCGCGATGCCGTAACGCATGGCCAGCATGATCGTGGAGCCGGCAAAGCCGCCGGTCGCCGCCGCGCCCGAGAATGCGCTCGAGAACACCAGCGACAGAGCCGCCGGAATCTCGCCGGCAAAACGCGCCAGGATGAACAGGCCGCCCCCGAGGTAGACCAGCGCCATGAACGGCACGAGGTACTCGGTGAACTGGCCGATGCGCTTGATGCCGCCGAGGATGACCGCGGCTGTGAGGATGGCCAGCACCAAGCCGGTGATCGACGGACTCAACCCGAACGAGGCCTGCAGGCTGGCCGCGACCGAGTTCGACTGGACCATGTTGCCGATGCCGAAGGCGGCCAACGCCACGAAGCCCGCGAAGATCGTGCCGAGCCACGGCAAACCCATCCCCTTGCTCAACACGTACATCGCGCCGCCGCGCATCTGCCCGGTGCTGTCCTTCTCGCGGTAGTGCATCGCGATCACGATCTCGGCGAACTTGGTGCACATGCCGAGAATGCCCGAGACCCACAGCCAGAACAGCGCACCGGGGCCGCCAATGGAAATCGCGGTGGCGACGCCGGCGATGTTGCCGACGCCAACGGTCGACGCCAACGCGGTGGCGACGGCCTGGAACGGCGACACTTCGCCGGGGCCGGCGGCCTTCTGTGTCAACTTGCCCAGTACCTCGCGCAGCGCGAAGCCCAGATAGCGGAACTGGACGCCGCCGGTAAGGATTGTGAGCAGCAGGCCGGTGCCGACCAGCAACACAATCATCGGCCAGCCCCAGACGTACCCGTTCAACCAGCCGTTCGCGGCAGTAATCGTCTCGATCATGTTGGCAATATCTTACGCCGCCGGCTGTCGGTTCGAGCGACGGTCAGGCCTTACTGGGCACAAATTCCATGACCCAGTTGGTCTCCCAAGTCTTGCCGCCGTCACCTGAGAACGCCTGCTCCCAGCGGGGGTTGCGGCCCGGGTCGGCGAACCATTGCGGCTCACTTGCGGCGGCTTAGCATCTCACCGGCCGCCGTCGGCTGCAAGCTGATGTTCGGCGATCGAATCTTATAGGACTGGTCCGCGCCCTCGACGGGTGTGCCACAACGCGAGAGATCTGCTTGCCCCAAGTTGAGAAGAATTCGTCAACGGCTTTGTCCGGTCTGTCCAACGCCCCGGCATCACTAGCGGCGCGCTTCGATCTGGCGCGCCGTCTGGTGCATGACGTGTTAGGCCCCAATTCGCGCCGCGTGTCAGAACCAGCAGTAAATAACGACTACTGCATAAATCCGTCGATGTGAACCTTGCCGGCAGCAAGGTCCACCGTACCCACGCCCCAGATCTGGCGCGTGCGCACCCAGGCGTACTCTTCGGCGGCGGTATTCAGACTGACGTTCTCCGATAGGTCAGCGATTGGCTCGGTCGCACGCGGCACCGCCACTCCGTCCGCGGACGGCGCGATTCGATGCCCATCGTCCGTTTCGATCGTCGCTCGAATATCAAGGTCGATGCGCCCGTCAGCACGCACGCGGAGGTGGTCGACCCCTCGGACCCGCCCCGCTATCCGGCCGGTGGCCCGGCCATCGAACGCTACATCGATCCGAGCCCCTTGCGGTGGAACCTGACTTTGCCCGGAGAGGATTGCCTCCAAGGTGATGCCGTAGTCCGTCACCCCCGTGATGTCGAGGTCGTACTCGTAGATCTTCTCGCCCTTCATGTCATCTCCCTTATCGCTTCGTTGAGTATCTGGTGCCCCGAAAAGGGGCGACACCGTTGCGTCCGTCGGTGGTCGCGAGGCCTAACTTTATATGGGTGTCTGACGCCAATTGCCGGTCAACGCCAGTTGCCCCAACGCCGGCAGTCGGCAGCATCGCCCCAACCGCGGGATTATCGCCGGCATTCGAAATGGCCGCAAGTCATTCTCCCGACGCGATTCGCCGAAGTTGGCGATATCTGAACGAGTGGATTGGCGCGAGAGCGATAACCCCGAGAATCCGAGGATAGGCGGACAGCAGCAATCGCGGAACGAGTCAACCAGCGTTGCCGAACCGACAACCACGGTTGTCATGAAGCCGGGGTGTCCCCCGATGCCGAATCGCGAAACCCCTGGTTCCGCGCACGTAGCAGACGCGCATCACCCTGGTACGCGCCTTGCTCCTCGCGGCACCGAGGTGGTCCTGTGCGCGAGCTCGATTCTTCACTTCAGCAGTTCGGCGAACTCTTGCTCAAAGCCCAATTGGCACGACCGGCCGCGGCGCCGTACTTCGTACGCTGGGTGCGGCGGTTCCTCGCATATGCCGCCCAGCAACAGGGGGTCCCGCATCCTCGCGTCGAATCGGCAGTGGTGCGCAACTACCTGCCCCACGTGGCCGTGCACCAGCGGGTCTCGGCCAGCACCCCGAACTGTCAACCGATCCTCGCGCGGGCGTCGTGCGGCGGCATCACATCAGCGACTCCGTCATTCAAAAGGCAGTGAGGACCGCGGTTCAAAAGGCGCGCATCCACACGCCGGTCTCGGTCCACACACTCCGTCACAGCTTCGCCACCCACCTGCTGCTGAACGGGGTGGATATCCGGCAGACCCAGGAATACCTCGGGCACGCCAACGTCGAAGCTACGATGATCTACACCCACGGCGTAAAGGAGTTCCGCACACCGGCCGGCAGCCCGCTCGACATCATCCATGCGCGCACGCTGGGGAAGGGATGAGGCCAATGCCTCGCGACGATGGTAGGATTTCCGGATGGAAGGGAGGGACGCGATGGCGGACGCGGTTCGTTCCACGGCCAGGCTCACGTACGACGATCTGGTCGCGATGTTCCCAGACGAGGACGGTGTGCGGCGGGAACTCATCGACGGGCAGCTGTTCGTGACGCCCTCGCCCTTCATCCGGCACCAACGGCTGGTGGTCCGGCTGACAACCGCCCTCGCCAACCATCTGGAGCTACACCCCGACCAGGGCGAAGTGTTCGGATCGCCCCTCGACGTTGTGATGACTCCCTACGATGTCGTTGAACCAGACTTACTCGTGGTCTTGGGCGACCAACTCGATGTCCTGACCGACAAGCACATCCACGGCAGTCCCGGTATCGTGGTCGAGATCCTGTCGAAAGGCACCCGCCAGCGCGACCTGACCATCAAGCGTCAGCTGTTCGACCGCGAGGGTGCGCGCGAGTATTGGATTGTTGATCCCGAAGCCAACAGCGTTGCGATCTACCGCCGCACCGCCGACGGAACGATGCCGCTGGCGGCCACGCTCGCAGCCAGCCAAGGCGAGACCCTGACAACTGCGCTGCTTCCTGGGTGGGAATTGCCGCTCGAGCGGCTGTTTGCGAAATAGGTCCGGCGAAAGCCGGACACCACATCGGCGTGTCAGGCTTTGGCTTTCTTCGCAGCCTTCTTCTTCGCGGGCGCCTTGGCGGCCTTGCGGCCACGCGCGGGCTTCTTCGACTTCGACATGCCGGCGCGAGCCGCGAGCAGTTCCACCGCCGCCGACATCGTCACCGCCTCGACCTGCGTGCCCTTCGGCACCGAGGCGTTGGTGGTGCCATCGGTCACGTACGGACCGTAACGGCCGTCGAGAATGCGGACGTTCTCGCCGCTGTCGGGATGCTTGCCGAGCGCCTTCAGTTCCTTCGGCTCGGCGCGCTGGCGACGACCCGACTTCTTGGGTTGCGCCAGCAATTCCTTGGCGCGCTCCAGCGAAATCGCGTACACGTCGTCGGTCTCCTCGAGCGAGCGGAACTCGGTGCCCTGCTTCACGTACGGCCCGAAGCGGCCGACGTTCGACAGAATGGGTTCGCCGTCTTCACCGATACCGAGTTCACGCGGCAGCGACAACAGCTTCAGCGCCACGTCGAGGGTGATGGTCTCTTCTGTATGGTCGCGGCCAAGCGACGCGCGGCGCGGCTTGATCTCGCGATCTTCGGGCGTCTCGCCCAGTTGCACGTAAGCGCCGAAGCGGCCGTGCATGATGTAGACGTGCTGGCTGCTCGCGGGATCCACGCCGAGTGACTTCGGTCCCTGAGCCTTGGCCTTCAGCAGCGCAATCGCCTTCTCGAGCGTGAGATCCGCCGGCGCCAGATCTTCCGGCAATGAGGCGCGCGGACCGTTGTCGGCCTGCGATCCCATCTGCAGGAACGGGCCGTAACGGCCAATGCGCACGCGAATGGGCAAGTTGCTTTCGGGATCGATACCGAGCTCGATGATCGGGTATTCGATCGCCTGCCCCTTGTCCTCGACGAGGTGCTCGAGGCCGGGATGCTTGCCGTCGCCGCGATAGAACTCGGCCAGAAACACCAGCCAGTCCTTCTCGCCGTTCGAGATCTTGTCGAGGATCTCTTCCATCTCGGCGGTGAACGCGAGATCCACGTAATCGCCGAAGTGGTTGCGCAGCAAGCGCGTCACGGCAAATGCGGTAAAACTCGGCACCAGGGCCTTGCCCTGCCGGGAGATGTAGCCGCGGCGCTGAATGGTGGCGACGGTCGGCGCATAGGTCGACGGCCGGCCAATGCCCTCTTCTTCGAGCTTCTTCACGAGCGACGCCTCGGTGTAGCGCGCCGGCGGCGAGGTCTGGTGGCCCTTGGCGTCGAGGCCCAGCAGGATCAGTTCCTGGTCCATCTTGTCGGGCGACCACACCTGGTCGCCGACCGACAGCTTGGGCAGCACGGTGTCCTGTTCGAGCAGTTCGGCCGACGGGTCGTCCGAGCCTTCGACATAGGCGCGCAGATAGCCGGCAAACTCGATGGCCTTGCCGCTGGCGTTGAACGTCGCCGCCACGCCGTTGCTGGTCTCGCCGGCAATCTCCACCGAGGTGCGCAGCAGCTTGGCATCGGCCATCTGCGATGCAACGGCACGCTTCCAGATCAGGTCATAGACGCGCATCTCGTCGCTTTCGAGAACGCGCTCGAGCGACGCCGGCGTGCGGCGGAAGTCGGTGGGACGAATCGCTTCGTGCGCTTCCTGCGCGTTGCGGACCTTGGTCTGGTACTGCCGCGGCCCCTTGTGGAAGTCGGCGCCGTACAACTCGACCACCGCATGCTCTGCTTCGACCAGCGCCTTGCTGCTGAGCGTCGTCGAGTCGGTTCGGTGATACGAGATCAAACCCTCGAGCTCGCCCTCGCCAAGGTCCATACCCTGGAACAGCCGCTGCGCGATCTGCATGGTGCGCTCGGACGAGAACCCGAGCTTGCGGTTGGCTTCCTGCTGCAGCGTGGAGGTGGTGAAAGGCGGCGACGGGCGCTGCGTGAAGGGCTTCTCTTCGACGCTCGTCACCGACCACGGCAGCTTGCGCATCAGTATTTCACGCAGCTCGGTGGCGGTGGTCTCGTCGAGTAGCCGGACGGTGCTCGATTCGAGCACGCCCTTGCTGTCGAAGTCCTTGCCGGTCGCCACGCGCTGGCCACCGATCTTGGCCAGGGTCGCGCCGAACTCGATCGAGCCGCCGCGCAGCTTCGCCTCGAGATCCCAGTAGCTCGCGGTGCGGAACGCCAGGCGTTCTTCTTCGCGCTCGACGATGACCCGCACGGCCACGCTCTGCACGCGCCCTGCGCTGAGCCCGGTCTGCACCTTCTTCCACAGTACCGGCGACAGCGTGTAACCGTAGAGGCGATCGAGAATGCGCCGGCTCTCTTGAGCGCGGACGAGGTTCTCGTCGATGTCGTGCTGTTCGGCCAGTGCCGCCTTGACGGCTTCCTCGGTGATCTCGTGAAAGACGATGCGGCGAACCTTCACTTTGGGCTTGAGCAGCTCCTTCAAGTGCCAGCTGATGGCTTCGCCTTCGCGATCAGGGTCGGTCGCGAGAATCAATTCCGAGGCGTCCTTCATGGCGGCCTTGAGGGCCGTCACGTTCTTCTTCTTGTCGCCGGGCACGACGTAGTACGGCGTGAACTCCCCGTCGGTATCGATGCCCAGTCGGCCCCACGACTTGCCCTTGATCTCGGCGGGAACTTCAGCCGCCGACTCCGGAAGATCCCTGATGTGGCCGTAGCTGGCCTCCACCCGGTACTTCTTTCCGAGGAAGCGTGAGAGGGTCCGGGCTTTGGCCGGGGATTCAACAATGACTAGCGGTATTGGCATCGAAAGTCTCTACACCTTACTCCGGGAACGAACGAACCGGCCCGATCCAATTCTTCGGATTTGTCCGGTCAGCTCCCATTCGAGCAGCCGCGCGAGCGCATCCCCGGCCGGAATCTTCAGCTCGGCGGCGATGTCATCTACCGTGAATTCAACGGTTTCCGATGTTTCGCGCGTCAACCCCCGCGGGTGACCGATGCCCAGCTCTTGCAGGATATCGACCGCAGACTCGACCAGCTTTGCCCCGTCTCTGAGCAACGCATGGGCGCCCCGGTTGCGACCGCCGGCCGTCAAGCCGGGCATGGCCATGACGTCCCGCCCCTGGTCGGCGGCCAGCCGCGCCGTGATCAGTGACCCACTCTTCTCGGCCGCTTCGACCACCACCACCGCGCGAGACAGTCCGCTGATGATGCGGTTGCGCTTGGGGAAGTTGCCGGGGAACGGAAGCACGCCTGGCGGAAACTCGGTCAGCAACAGCCCCGCGGCGGCAATGCGACCAAACAGGCTCGCGTTCTCTTCGGGATACACGCAATCGATGCCGGTCCCGAGCACGGCGATGGTCGTGCCCCCGGCATCGAGGGCTCCGGCATGCGCCGCCGCATCAATGCCGCGCGCCAGCCCGCTGGCAACCACGATCCCGGCCCGGGCCAGGTCGCCGGCAAGCACCTCGGCCGCTGCCGTGCCGGCTCGCGACGCGGCTCGGGCGCCGACGACCGCGACGACGGTTTTGTGACAAATCGAGAGATCGCCACGGAACCAGAGAATCTCAGGTGGATTGGGGATCTCGGTCAGAAGTTGCGGAAAAGACGACGAGCCAAGCCGGACGGTATCCATGCGGAAACCTCAGCTGACGGCCGCCTGACCTGACCACGACAATACCGTCGTCCCAGGTGGTTGTCCACGGCGTTTCACCGGACCGGCGGGGGGTCCGCGCGCGTCCTATTGTTTTGTTAGCTTGCCCCCCTTTGGGTGGGCCGCTATAGTTCGGAGTAGGAACCATGTCTGTCCGTCCCCTGGTTTTGGCGTTGTTCGTGGTCGTGGCGTCGGCTCCACACGCGTGGGCCGAGCAGCGGGGTCAGGCCAAGGAACAGGTCGAGTTCGGCATCCAGGTGGCCCAGCGCGGTCTGTGGAAAGAGGCAATCTACCGCTGGGAACGCGCCACCCAGATGGATCCCACTTACGCCGCAGCGTTCAATAACCTCGCCGTGGCCTACGAGCACGAGGGTCAATTGGCAAAGGCACGAGAAGCCTACGAGAAGGCGCTCGCGCTCGAACCCAACAATGCGCTCGTTCGGCAGAATTACGACCTGTTCAAGGAAATCAATGACCGCGCGGCTCAGAAAGACGGGCGCTAGTCTCCCGGTCGGGGGCCGGGCCAGGGCCATTCTATGCCTGGTGCTGGTGACCGCCCTCGCGGCGTGCGGTCAGAGCTATACCGAGATCCCAATTGAAACGCCAATCCAGCCCAAGCTGGATGTCACGGCGTTCCAGCGCATCTTCATCGCGGGCTTTATAGCGGGCGCCAACGACGACGTCGACGCCAACATGGAGACCGTGCGCTTGTTGCGCAGCCAGTTGCGCAATAAGGGCATCATGCGCGTGATCGACGCCGACACGCTGCCGCTGCTCGAGGTCGCCAAGCAAGGCGGCGAGGCGAGCACGCCGCCGGTGCCCGACCAGCAGGCCGCCGCGCCGGTGCCGGAACAGGACCCCAACAAGCCGCCCGTCTTCAACGACGAGCGGGACCTCGAGCCCTACAACCACATCTTCGCGAACGTGGCGTACTGGAAGCGGATTGGCGAAGAGTTTCAACAGCCGCTGATCGTGACCGGCGCCGTGCTGTTCGCGCCGCAACAGCGCGCCGGGTTCGTCCAGCGCGAACAGGAAGTTTACGACTCGTTCGGCCGCCGCCAGGTCGTGCCGGTCCGCACCTATATGGAGCGCAAGGGCTTCGTGCTGCGCCCCACGTTTATCTTTATCGACGGACGTACCGGCGAGACCCTTCACAGCGAGACGTTCCGGGAAGAGATTCTCTACAACGCCAACCAGCAGACCCCGGCCCTGTCGTCCTATTTCGAGCTCATGGACCGGCTGCTCCCGGCCTTCCTTAACACGTTGAGCGCACAGAAGATAAAGGGCACCCGCACCCTCCTCAAGTAGTGCCGGAAGGGCGGGACTTTAGCCCCGCCAACCCCCTGTGGTATCCTTTGTAGTTCCTGTGGCGCGGAAATTCACTTTCGCCGCCTGATTCGGAGAGTTGACCGTGTTTGCAATCATCCAGGCCTCGGGCCGCCAGTTCCGTGTCGAGACGGGCGCCATCATCGCCATCGACGGACACAACGCCGGCGAAGCCGGCGGCGAAGTCTCGTTCGACCAGGTCCTCCTCGTCAGCAATGACGCCGGCGACGTGACCGCCGGTACGCCCTTCGTGACGGGCGCCAAGGTGTTGGGCGTCATCGGCGAGCTCGACAAGACCAAGAAAATCCGCGTGTTCAAGAAGAAGCGGCGTAAGCAGTACCGTCGGACGAAGGGCCACCGGAGCCTCCTGACGCGCGTTCGCATCACCGACATTCAGGTTTAAGAAATAGAGCCCCTGTAATGGCAACTAAAAAAGGTCAAGGATCATCTCGTAACGGCCGCGACAGCAACTCGCAGCGGCTCGGCGTCAAGCGCTTCGAAGGCAACCTCGTCACCGGTGGCTCGATCCTCGTGCGCCAGCGTGGCCGCAAGTACCAGCCCGGGCTGAACGTCGGTCTCGGCAAGGACGACACGCTCTTTGCCAAGGTCACCGGCAAAGTGAAGTTCGAAGACCACGGCCAGCGCGGACGCTTCATTTCGGTCCACCCGGTCGAGTAACTAAGTAAGTGTTCGTCGACGAAGTCGACATCCACATCAAGGCCGGCGACGGAGGCAGGGGATCCCTGAGCTTCCGTCGCGAGAAGTTCGTCCCCAAGGGCGGACCTGACGGCGGCAACGGCGGCGCCGGCGGTTCCGTCTACGTGGTCGCCGACCCCCACCGCAACACGCTCGTCCACTTCCGCTTCAATCCCGATTACAAGGCGCAACGCGGCGGAAACGGCGCCGGCGCCCTGCGGACCGGCCGCGGCGGACGCGACCTCGAGATCCCCGTCCCGGTCGGCACACTGGTCTTCAAGATCGATCCGGAGTCCGGCGACAAGGTGCAGGCCGCCGACCTCACGGTGGTGGGCCAGCGGGTGCTGCTGGCGCAGGGCGGACGCGGCGGCCTGGGCAACGCGCACTTCGCCACCTCCACCAACCGCGCGCCGCGCAAGGTGCAGCCGGGGGAACCCGGGCAGGAATTCGATCTCCACCTCAAGTTGAAGTTGCTGGCCGACGTCGGCCTGGTCGGCTACCCGAACGCCGGCAAGTCAACCTTGATCTCGGTGATCTCGGCGGCCAAGCCGAAAATTGCCGCGTATCCGTTCACGACCCTCACGCCCAATCTTGGCGTGGTCGCGCTCAGCGGCGACCGCGACTTCGTCGTCGCCGACGTGCCCGGACTGATCGAGGGCGCGCACGAGGGCCACGGGCTCGGTCACCAGTTCCTGCGCCACATCGAGCGGACCAAGGTGATCATTCACCTGGTGGATATCTCCAGCGCCTCCGGCCGCGACGCGGTTGAAGACTTCGACACCATCCGCAAGGAACTCGAACTCTACAACCCCGAGCTGTTGAAGAAGCCGCACCTGGTTGCCGCCAACAAGATCGATGCGATTGACGACCCGAAGCGCATCACCGCGCTCGAGAAACGCGCCAAGAAACTCAAGCTCAAGTTCTTCCAGATCTCCGCGGTCGCCGGCACCGGCGTGAAGGAACTGATCGAAGCCGCCTGGCCGATCATCGCCAAGGCGCGGGAACTCGAAGCGCGCGAACTGGTGGTCGACCCCGACGATCACGAGGACGAGCGCGAGGTGCCCGCGGACTACAACCCGGCGCTGATGCCGCCTTTGCGCAGCGGCACGCCGAAGAAACGATGACGCTCGGCGTCCTCGGCGGCACGTTCGATCCCATTCACATCGGTCACATCGCGGCTGGCCTGCGGGCCAAGAAAGCCTTGCAGCTCGACCGCGTGATGCTCGTACCGTCGCACATTCCGCCCCATCGAGGCGCCGGCGCATCGCCCGCACACCGCCTGGCCATGGCGGATCTGGCCGCTCGGGAGCAGCCGGGCTGGACCGCATCGGACATCGAGCTCAAGCGTGAGGGGCCGTCGTACACCTTCGATACGTTGACCGAGCTAGGTGGCGGCGAATGGCAGAAATTCTTCATCATTGGGGCCGATGCGTTCGCAGAAATTGCCACCTGGTCGCGCTACCCTGCCGTCCTCGACCTCGCTCACTTCATCGTCGTCGCCCGGCCCGGAATCACGCTACACTCACTCAAAGCGCGTGTCCCAGACCTTGCCGACCGCATGACGACACCGGACCGCTTCACGCCCGACGAGAAATCCCGCGTCATCCTGCTCGAAACCGCGACACCTGATGTGTCGTCCACTGAGATCCGCCGCCGCGTCCGGGCCGGCCAAGCCATCAGCGGCCTGGTTCCCGATTCGGTCGCGTCCTACATCTCGACCCATCGTCTGTATCTGGAAAGCACCTTGCATGGCTAAAACTCCGAGTCCGCGGAAACCCAAGGCCCGCCTTCGCCCCGACGCCGCCAAGGCTTCGTCGGGCTCCGGCGGGGCAAACACGAAGACGGCTACGCCGCCGCGGGTGCCCAAGCTGCCCAAGTCGATCCAGGCAGTCATTGACGCGGCGCAGGACAAGAAGGCCACCGGCGTGGTGGTGCTCGACCTGAAGAAGGCGGGCGCGTTCACGGATTACTTCGTGATTTGTTCGGGCGCCAATCCGCGGCAGGTGCAGGCCATTGCCGATTCGATCGAGGAAGCGCTCAAGGGGCAGAAGCAACGGCCCTCGCTCGTGGAAGGCTACGCGCGGGCCGAATGGGTGCTGCTCGATTATTTCGATTTCGTGGTCCACGTCTTCTCGAAGCACGCGCGCGATTTCTACGCCCTCGACCGGCTCTGGGGCAGCGCCGTCCGGCACGAACTCCCCGACCAGGACTAGCCACCACCGTGGGGACAAACCGCTCCGTGGGGACAAACCTTTAGGTTTGTCCATGAGGCGCGCATGACCCTGCGCGCCCTCGCCAACACCCTCCTTTCTTCCCTGTTCGAGCCGCCGTGCGCGGCGTGTGCGCGGGTGCTTCCCAAACCCCTGGACGGCGCGGTGTGCGAGCAGTGCTGGGGATCGATCAGGACCGGCGCGCCCCTCACCGAGCACCCGCGCGGTCACGCCGTCGAGTGGGCGTGCGCGGTTGATCACTACGAGGGCCGCTTGCGCGACATCATCCACGCGCTGAAGTACGAGCGCCGACGATCGATCGCGAAGCCGCTCGGTGGCTTGATGCGGGAACGCGGGGCGGCACTGCTGAGCGGGGCGGACCTGGTGGTCCCGGTGCCGCTGCATTCCCGGCGTGAACGCGATCGCGGTTTCAACCAGGCCGACGACCTGGCGCGGCAACTGGGCGTGCCGGTCGCTCCCCTGCTCAGGCGCGTGCGCTTCACGATGTCGCAGATCGAACTGCCGGCAGAGGCACGCCACCAGAACGTCCGCGACGCATTCGCCTTGACCGATGCTTGTGGCGACGAACCTTTAGGTTCGTCGATCAAGGTCGCAGTGCTGGTCGATGACGTCTCGACCACGGGCGCGACGCTCGAGGCGTGCGCCCGGGTGTTGAAACGTGGCGGGGTCAGAGAGGTGCGGGCGCTGACAGCAGCCCGAGTCGTGACCGGACGGCGCTAAGCACGTCGGCCGACACCGCATCCTTATCGCGGGCGCCGTCGAGATGCACCCACCCGGGGTCGTGGCCGGCCTGGCGAAGATAGCTCTCCCGCACGCGGCCAAGCAGTGGCAGGTCGCGCTCGAACTTGTCGCGCGCCACCTGCTTGCGGTTGAGCGACGCGTCGGGCGCAATGTCGAGCAGCAGCGTCAGCGAAGGCTGTGGCAGCCGGCTCTGGATCTCGGTCAACCACGCCGCGTCCAGTCTCTGCGCCTCGCCGTAAGCGATGCTCGACGCCAGGTAGCGGTCGCATACCACCATGCGGCCGGCGTCGAGCCACTGCAGAATCTGCGGCCGGAACTCGAACCGATTGGCGATGTACAGCAACTGCAGGGTGTCGGGATCGTAGTGGCGCCCGCCCTGCAGCGCGTGGCCGATCTCGGTGCCGATGGCCGTGGTGTATTCGGGAAAGGTCAGGAACTCGGCGCCCAGCCCGGCGGCCCGAAACGCCGCCAGTAGCCGCTCGGCCTGGGTCTGCTTGCCGCTTTGGTCCAGTCCTTCAAAAGCGATCAGATGTCCGCGCGACGTCACATTACTCCTCGAGTGCCAGCAGTTCGTCGAGCGTTTGCCGGCGGCGGATCACGCGCCACTCGCCGTTGTCGACCATCACTTCAGGCGACAGCGGCCGGCGCAGATAGGTGTGCGCCATGACGGCGCCATAGGCGCCAACGTCGCGAACGGCCAGGAGGTCGCCGACCTCGACCGGCGCCAGTAGCCGGTCGCGCGCATACGAATCGGTGCTTTCGCAAATGGGTCCGACGATGTCGACCGGACCGGGTTCGCCGGCCCGCGGCACCACTGGCTCAATGCGGTGGAAGGCGTTGTAAAGCGCCGGCCGCATCAGCTCGGTCATGCCGGCATCGACCACGACAAAGCGCTTCGCGCCGGGAAACTGCTTGACGTCCACCACGGTCGTCAACAACCGGCCGGCCGGGCCCACCAGCACGCGCCCGGGCTCGATCGCGATCTTGAGGCCGCTGTCCCGGGTCGCCGCCACCAGGGCGCGGACGTAGTCGGCCGGGTCCACCACCGGCGCGCCATCGTAAGAAATGCCCAGTCCCCCGCCCATGTCGAGGTGCTGCAGGTGAATGCCTTCGTCCCGCAGCCCGTGCGCCAGCGCGACCACGGCCTCCGCGGCGCGGCTCAACGGATCAAGGGTCGTGATCTGGGAACCGATGTGGACGTGCGCGCCAACTGGCGCGAGGCCCTGGCGACCGGCCATCTCGCGAAACAGGGCCGGCGCTTCGTCGATCGGCACGCCGAACTTGTTCGACCGCAGTCCGGTGGAGATGTGCGGATGGCTCTTCGCGTCGATGTCGGGGTTCACCCGCAACGCGACCCGGGCCACCGTGCCTTGCGCGACCGCGCGTTGATCGATGCGATCGAGCTCGCCGGGCGATTCGACGTTGATGGCCAGCAGCCCCAGCGACACCGCGCGATCGATCTCGGCCGCGCTCTTGCCGACGCCGGTGAACACGATCTGGTCCGGGCGAAAGCCGCAGCGCAGCGCGACATCGACTTCGCCGAG
This sequence comes from Vicinamibacterales bacterium, assembly GCA_038213735.1. GTDB lineage: Bacteria > Acidobacteriota > Vicinamibacteria > Vicinamibacterales > UBA2999 > 12-FULL-67-14b. Next base: position 63,697 of record JBBQSP010000020.1, read on the forward strand.
CGAGTTGGCGTCGCCGTGGCTGCCGAGCGAGTGCAGCAACCGCACCACTGCGAGCGCGGAATTGGCCTTGAGCGCGTAGTGGATGGCGTGCGGATAGCCGTCAAACGCCTCGTCCAGCGTCGCGTAAGCAGCGCGAATCAGGTCGGCGTCGTAGACGTAACAGGGCGTGCCGACGCCGGCGGCGATGCCCTGGAGCCGGGCGGCAGACAGGCCTGGAGAAGATGCCGGTGCGGTGACAGCCACTGTCCTGATTCTATCGCGCCGGCTGGGCGATTGGGGTGGGGTGGAATGGTATGATTCGGGGTCGGGACGGCTCGTCCTCGACCTGACTGCCACATGCCTGATCCCACGCCAGCGCCCCTTGAAGCCATCGACACGCTCATCGCGAGCTGCCTGGGTGGCGATCAGACCGCGTGGGAGGAGATCGTGCGCCAGCACCGGCGCAAGGTCTTCAACATCGCCTACAAGTTCACCGGCCGGCATGACGAAGCCGAAGACCTGACGCAGGACATCTTCCTGAAGATCTTCAAGTCGCTGCACACCTTCGACCGCCGCGCGAACTTCCAGACCTGGCTGGTCAGCGTGAGCCGCAACCTGTGCATCGACCACTACCGCAGCGTCCGCAAGGAGCGCGAGACCATCGACCGCGACGTCGATGCCGGCGAGTTGACGCCGGCGGCGCCGGGCCAGAACGCCTACCAGGCGCTCGAGCAGGCCGACCGCGTCGAGCTGCTGCGCAAGGCGATGGCCGAGTTGCCGCCGTCGCTGCGCGAGGCGGTCGTCAAGCGCGACCTTCAGGAGCTGTCGTACCAGGAAATCGCCGATCAACTGAACTTGCCTGAAGGCACCGTGAAATCGCGCATCAACCGCGGCCGCACGGAACTGGCCCGCCAGGTGCAACGCATTCGGGAAGAAGACAAGGGGTAACGGGATGAATCTCACGACCGATCGCGCTCAAGGCGTCGCCATCGTCCGCGTTGGCGAAACGCGACTGATGTATCCGCTGCTGGCCGACTTCTCGGGCGCGGTGATGGCGCTGCTGACCGCCGGCGACAAGAAGGTGATGATCGACCTGTCGAAGGTCACCTACGTCGACTCGGCGACCATCGGCTGCCTGATGGACCTGTACCGCCAGACCTCGGCGGCCGGCGGGGAACTGCGGTTGGCCGGCGTGAACAAGCGGGTCGAGACCATGCTGACCATGACCGGCGCGCACAATTTCCTCAAGATGTTCCCGGACGAGGCGGGCGCCCTCCAGAGCTTCGGGAGCTAATCATGCGCAGCATCAAGACCACATCGGGCACCGAGATCGCGCTCGACGGCGACCTGCTCGCGGTTCTCGAGGCGCTGTTCCACGAGGTCACCGCCAAGAAGGAACTGGAGCGATCGTTCGAGG
>JBBQSP010000021.1:0-64843 GCA_038213735.1 Vicinamibacterales bacterium
CCCGGACCGCGCGGAGGCCGCGCTGGCCGATCGGCTCGCCGCGATCGCGCGCGCCCACCCGGATCGCCGCCTGGCGGTCACCTATGGCCGCGATCTCTCGGTGTCGGTCGACCGCGAACGGGCGCGCGTTGGCGCCTGGTACGAGATGTTCCCGCGGTCGTGGGGTCCCGACGCCGCGCGCAGTGCGACGTTTCGCGAGGCGGCGACACACCTCGAGCGGGTGGCGGCGATGGGCTTCGATGTGGTCTACCTGCCACCGATTCATCCGATCGGCACGACCGCGCGCAAGGGCCGCGGCAACGCGCTGGTCGCCGCGCCTGGCGACCCGGGCAGCCCCTGGGCGATCGGCTCGCCGGCGGGCGGCCACAAGGCGGTTGACCCGGGCCTTGGCACGCTCGACGACTTCGCGCACTTCGTCACCGCGGCCCGTGGCCATGGCCTCGAAGTCGCGCTCGATCTCGCCTACCAGTGTTCGCCTGATCATCCCTACGTCCGCGAGCACCCCGAGTGGTTCCGGCATCGTCCCGACGGCACCATCAAGTACGCCGAGAACCCGCCGAAGAAGTACCAGGACATCTATCCCTTCGACTTCGAGTGCGAGGCGTGGCCGGCGCTCTGGGAAGAGTTGAAGTCCGTGGTCGAGTTCTGGGTGGCGCGCGGCGTCAAGATTTTCCGCGTCGACAACCCGCACACCAAGCCGTACCCGTTCTGGGAGTGGCTGATCCACGAGATCAGGTCCCAGCACCCGGACGTGATCTTCCTGGCGGAAGCCTTCACGCGCCCCAAGGTGATGCTGTACCTGGCCAAGCTCGGGTTCACACAGTCGTACACCTACTTCACGTGGCGGAACGACAAGGAAGAGATCACGGAGTACCTGACCGAGCTGGCCAGCCCCGAGGTCGCCGATGTCTTTCGGCCGAACTTCTTCGCCAACACGCCCGACATTCTCCATGCCTACCTGCAAGAGGGCGGACCGCCGGCGTTTCGGATTCGGCTGATCCTTGCCGCCACGCTCGGCCCGACCTACGGCATCTACAGCGGCTTCGAGTTATGTGAGGGCGCCGCCGTGCCCGGCAGCGAAGAGTATCTGGCATCGGAAAAGTACCAGTTTCGCCACTGGGACGTGAACCGTCCGGGGCACATCACGGCCCTGGTGACCGCCGTCAATCGGATCCGGCGGCAGCAGCCTGCGCTGTGGTCCCACGGTGGCTTGTGTTTCTGCGAAACCGACAACCCGTCGTTGCTGGCCTACTTCAAGATGGCCCCCGACCGGTCGAGCGCCGTCCTGGTGGTAGTGAACCTCGACTACGAGCGCATGCAGCACGGCTTCGTCACGGTGCCGGCCGCGGACCTCGGACTGCCAGAAGACGAGGCGTACGAAGTCACCGACCTGCTGGACGACGCCCGTTACGTGTGGCGTGGCGAGGCGAACTACGTCAGGCTCGATCCGGCGGTGCGCGCGGCGCATGTGCTCAGCCTGCCGGTCGCGCCACCGGACCCGTCCACCACCATCAACACCCGCTTGCAGCCACACCTGGAAAGTCAGCGATGGTTCGCCGGCAAGGCGCGAACCGTGGCCCAGGCGCAGCTTCACGACTGGACTCAGGCCGGGCCGCCGGCAGCCGGACTGTTGGCAGCCATTGCCGCGGTGAGCTACGCCGACGGTTCCGATGACCGCTACTTCACGCCGATGGCCATCGAGCCATCCGCGGCGTTGGCTGAAGCGGGCGCAGCCCCGGCTTCCACGGCCGACGCCGTCCTGGTTGACGCGGTGGAGGACGATGCGGCCTGCCGCGCTTTGGTGACCGTGATGATCGAGGGACGGTCGATCGCCATGCGGCAGGGCCACGTGCAAGCCACGGCCTACCGCGAGGAGCCGGCCGTGGCCGACGTTGAGGTCATTCGCAGCGCCGGCGAGCAGAGCAACAGCTCGGTGCGGCTGGGTGATCGCCTGGTGCTGAAGGTGTTCCGGCGCCTCGAGCCGGGACGCCATCCGGAACTCGAGATGTCGCGCTTCTTGAGCCAGCGCGGTTTCACGGGCATCCCGCCCCTGGTCGCCAGCCTCGAGTACACCGGTGGTGGTGAGACGCCGACCTCGCTGGCAGTGCTGCAGGGCTTTGTGCCGAATTCGGGCACCGGCTGGGATCCGGCGGTCCGTGATGCGACGCGAGTGTTGACAGCCGCGAAGGCGAGCGGGCGTGGCGCCAAGGCGACCGCCTTCCTGAAGGCCGCTGAGCGGCTCGGCCAGCGCACGGCGCAACTGCATCTCGCCCTGGCGGGCGACCGCGAAGACGCCGCTTTCGCTCCGGAGCCGGTGACCGCCGACTACGCGGCGGCGACCGCGGCGCGGATGCGGAAAGCCGCGCAGCGCGCCTTGTCGGTCCTGGCCGAGCGCCTGGGCACGCTGCCGCAGGGCGCGGCGGTCTCCGCCCGCGCCGTGCTCGACGCCGAGCCGGCCCTGTTCGCCCGCATCGACGCGATTGCCTCCGCCTCGACCACCGGGATGCGGACACGCGTGCATGGCGACTATCACCTGGGGCAGGTGTTGGCGACCGGCGGCGACTTCGTGATTATCGATTTCGAGGGCGAGCCGAGCCGGCCGCTCGCCGAGCGGCGCGCCAAGCAGTCGCCGTTGAAAGACGTCGCCGGCATGCTCCGCTCCTTCAGCTACGCCGCGCACACCGCGGCCCGCGACCTGGAGAGCGAGCCGGGCGACGGCCGCGGCGAGCAGTGGGAGGCCGCGGTGGCCGCCGCGTTCGTGACCCGGTATCGCCGGACCATCGAGGGGAGCGGGCTGCTGCCCGACACCGACGAGGCCTGGCGCCAATGACTCGACGCATTCGTGCTCGACAAGGCCATCTACGAACTCGACTACGAGCTCGCGAGCCGGCCGGCGTGGGTGGCCATTCCGCTGTCGGGCATCCTCCGGTTCCTGGGCCGACCCGACCCGGCGCCGGGCGTGTAATGAGCGGCCCGGATCAACGGGCGTGGACGGCGTCGCTCGGCGCCTGGCCCGAGGCCGAGGGCATCGCGTTTCGGGTGTGGGCGCCCGGCGAATCCTCTGTTGAGGTGATGATCGAGCGACCGCACGGGCACGTCGCTCATGCCCTCACGCCGTTCCCGGACGGCACCTGGTCGACCGCGCTGCCTGGGGTCGCGACCGGCGATCGCTACTGGTATCGACTGGGGCACGATCGCCTCCTTCCCGATCCCGCATCGCGCTTTCAGCCCGCCGGCGTGCATGGCCCGTCCGAGGTGGTGGACCCGCGACGGTTTGCCTGGACCGACAGCCGCTGGACCGGGCTCGACCGCGAACATCTCGTGCTCTACGAGCTGCATGTCGGGACGTTCAGCCCCGAGGGCACGTTTGCCGGCGCGGCCGCGCGGCTACCCGAACTGGCCGCACTTGGCGTCACCGCGATCGAGCTCATGCCGGTGGCCGACTTTCCGGGGTCCCGCAACTGGGGCTACGACGGCGTGGCGCTGTTTGCGCCGGCCCGCTGTTACGGCACACCCGATGACCTGCGCCGGCTGATTGACCGCGCCCATGGCCTTGGCCTCGGCGTGGTCCTCGATGTCGTCTACAACCACCTCGGTCCTGATGGCGCCTATCTCTCAGCGTTCAGCGCGGACTATTTCACCGAGCGCCATCACACCCCGTGGGGCGCGGGCCTCAACTTCGACGGCGCCGGCAGCGAGCGGGTCCGGGAGTTCTTCATCGAGAATGCGCACCACTGGGTGCACGAGTACCACATCGATGGCTTGCGCCTCGACGCGACCCATGCCATCGCCGATGCCGGCCCGCGTCACGTCCTCGCCGAGCTCGCGGCCCGGGTGCGCGAGTCGGCCCCGGGCCGGCACGTGCTGATGGTGGCGGAGGACCATCGCAATCTCCGGGCGATCGTGTCGGCCGAAGGCGAGGGCGGCTGGGGGCTGGACGCGGTGTGGGCCGACGATTTCCATCACCAGTGCCGGCGCCTGCTGGCTGGTGACAGCGACGGCTACTACGGCGATTTCACGGGCCGCGCCGGCGACCTCGCCACCACCATCCGGGCCGGCTGGTTTTACCAGGGCCAGTTCTCGGCGCACCTGCACGAAGCGCGCGGCACCGATCCTGCGGGCCTTGCGCCCGCCCGCTTCGTCATCTGCCTGCAGAACCATGACCAGGTCGGCAATCGCGCGCTCGGCGAGCGCCTGCACCATCAGGTCGACCTGGCGGCCTATCGCGCCGCCACGGCGTTGCTGTTGATGGCGCCGGAAACCCCACTCCTCTTCATGGGACAGGAATGGGCGGCCAGCACGCCCTTCCGGTACTTCACGGACCATCACGACGAGCTGGGCCGGCTCGTGACCGAAGGCCGCCGCGGCGAGTTTCGCCACTTCGCGGCGTTTGCCGATCCGGCGGGGCGCGAGCGCATCCCCGATCCCCAGGCACGGGACACCTTCGAGTCGAGCCGGCTGCAGTGGGACGAGCGGCGCGTCGAGCCGCATGCCTCGATCCTCCGGCTCTACCAGGCGCTGCTCGGGCTGCGACGAAGCGAACCGGCGATGAGGGCTGGGTCCGCGTGGCAGGTGGCCGCCTTGGACGAGGGGACCATCGGGCTCGGTCGCGGCGGCGCCGCGGGCCTGCTGGTGGTGGTCCGCCTCGCCGGTGGCGGAGAGGTGGACTTCGCACCGATGGCCGCCGGTGTTCACGGGCAGCGGTGGCGGATCGTCCTGAGTACCGAGGATCCGGATTTCACGGGAGACCCGGCGCCGCCACAGATCGAGGCTGACCCGGCCACCGCCACGATCCGGTTCATGCGGCCCGGCGCCGTGATCCTGACGCCCGTACCGGCGTAGCGCGCCTTAGACGTGGTTCACGGGGCCATCGCTGCGCGGCGCGTCCTTGAGCTGGCGCTCGATCGTCCGGCTCACGGCGTCCTTCGCGCCAAGTCCGACGGCGAGCGCGGCCGCAAACACCACGCCGCCGAAGAAGATGCCGAAGGCCAACAGCAGTACGTTCCGCCCGATGCCGAGGTGATCGAGGGCCATGGCCATGGTGATGATCAACACGAGCCACTTGGCCGCGAGGCTGAGCAGCCGCGCCGAGTGGATTTGCATGTTGACGGCGCCGATCAGGACCGAGCGCGCGAGTAGCCGCGCCGCCACCGCGCCGACGGCCAGGATCATCAGCGCGGCCAGCAGGTGCGGCACGTACTCGAACACCGAGATTGCCAGTCGCGACGGAATGGTGGCATTGAGCGCCGTCAGGCTGACCAGCAGTCCGAGCACCAGGATGGTCCAATAGAAGACGCGCGCCACGGTTTGTGACGGGCTGGCCGCCGCCGGCCATCCCACCAGTGACGCCACGCCCCAGTGTTCGACGCGGCGATCGAAGTCGAGGCCGCGCAGCGCGCGCACGATCAGCATGCGCGCGAGCACCGCCGTGATGATGGCGCCGACCATCAGCGTCAGCGATACCAGCAGGCCCGGCAGAAAATTCGCGATGTGGTCAGCGATCTGCGCTGCCGCCTGTCGCACGATTTGTTCCGCCTGTTCCCACATGACTGCTCCTCCTGGTCCCCTCTGCCCCTGGCGCTCCGTTTACTTGCGGAGGCGCTCCGGCCATCGCCACCGTGCGATCAGGTGGCGCTTTTCCACCTCGAACGCCCGGCACAACTGCTCGACGCGGTCTTCGATCTGCGTCTGGTCCGCGCCGCCCAGCTGCAGGATAAAGGACGCCAGCCACCCGCTGTACAGCGGCGTCAGCGAGCGCAACAAGTGATCGCGTGGCATCGCCCGCGAGCTGTAGCCGATCGCGAAATCGTAGATGATGCCGGCCCACAGCCGATCGTCAATACGGAATCGTTCGACCGGCACTTCGGTGAGCTTGCGCAGCTCGACGATCGTGCGCGGCGGCAGCACCCAGGTCCAAATGTCGCGCAGTTCCCGGTAGCCCAGCCGGTATGAGTCGATCAGTGTATCCACCGGCGGCCCGCTGGTGTCGGATTCCGGGCTGCCTTCGCCGCCGATCACGGGAATGGCCACCGAGCCCCTGATCCGTTGCCAGATGTCGACGCGATGGTCGAGGTCCACGAACAGGGCGCCCGCCACTTGCGCCAGCGTGGTGCTCAGGTCGGCGCCGCTGGCGCGCGCCGGTCCGCGGCGGCCGAGCGTCGCCTCGCAGCTGCGAAACTCGCCGCACACGGCGGCTACTGCCAGCCACAGGTCAATGGCCGCCGGCGCGTGCTCGGCGTCCCAGAAATCCTGCTCCAGCAAATGCGTGACCAGGCGCCCGGAACAGCCGAACTCGCCCGCAGCGGGCTGGCGCAGGCGCGCGCCGTAGAGAGCGCGGAACATCGGGTAGACGAGCGCCCGGGTCATGGCGCCGTCACCGAGCGGGCGCGCGTAGTACGGCGACACGTAGTCGAACCCCTCCACCAGCACGGGGCCGATCAGCTGCTCAATCCACTCGGGCTGCACGGTCTCGAGGCTCGCGTCCACGACCGCGCAGGCACCGGCGCCCATTCGCTCCGAGGCCTGCAGGATCGCCCGCACCGCCGCGGGGCGCGCTGGGTGGCCATGGTACGGAAGTTCGGCCAACGGCGAGCCACGTTCCACCACCACGTCGACCAGGGCCGCGGCGCCGATCACCTCCAGCGCCGCCTCGCGGGTGCCGTCGGTGGAGCCGGCATCGGCCAGGACGAAACGCACCGCGCGGCCGGGAAAGGCGCGCGAGACGCCGTCGCGTACAGCCCGCGCCACCGCGCCGACGGTGCGGGCGTCGTTGTCGCTCGTGAGCCCGATCACGAGGTCGGCGTGGGCCGGGACGGCCTCAGCTTCCGGCACGCCGGAGCTCGAACCAGTAGAAGCCATATTGACCAAGGGTCAGGAAATACGGTGACTCGCTGATGACGGGAAACTCCGTGTAGCCCTGCATTTCAACCGGCGTCAGGCCGATGAACGCGCCCAGATCCAGCTCCGCCGGTTGCGCGGTCCGCGACAGGTTGGCCACGCACAAGATCACGTCGTCGCGGTAGCGCCGGACGTAGGCGAGCACCTTGTGATTGGTGGGCGCCAGGAACTCGATGGTGCCACGGCCGAACACCGTGAACAGCTTGCGCAACCGGATCATGTTCCGCGTCCAGTTGAGCAGGGAATTCTCGTCGCTGTCCTGCGCCTTGACGTTCAGCGCCTGGTAGCCGTAGACCGGATCGACAATCACGGGGCTGTAGAGCGCGGCCGGATCGGCCGGCGAGAACCCGGCGTTCTGGTCGCCCGACCACTGCATCGGCGTGCGCACGCCGTTGCGATCGCCCAGGTAGAGGTTGTCGCCCATGCCGATCTCATCGCCGTAGTACAGGATCGGCGTACCCGGGAATGACAGCAGCAGGCCGACCAGCAGTTCGATGCGGCGACGGCTGTTGCCCACGAGCGGCGCCAGCCGCCGGCGAATGCCGACGTTGAGGCGGGCCTGCGGATCCATGCTGTAGGCCAGGTACATGTAGTCCCGCTCGTCGTCGGTCACCATCTCGAGCGTCAGCTCGTCGTGGTTGCGCAGGAACATCGCCCATTGGCAGGTGTCGGGGATGGCCGGCGTCTGCTCCATGGCATCAACGATCGGCTGCCGTTCCTCGAGGTGGAGGCCCATGAAGATGCGGGGCATGACCGGGAAGTGATAGGCCATGTGGCATTCATCGCCGTCGCCGAAGTAGGCGCGCACGTCGTTGGGCAACTGGTTGGCCTCGGCCAGCAGCATTTTGCCGGGCGCCTTCGCCTCCAGGTGCGCGCGAATGGCGCGGATGATGGCGTGCGTCTCGGGCAGGTTCTCGCAGCTGGTGCCCTCGCGCTCGACCAGGTAGGGCACGGCGTCAATCCGAAAGCCGTCCGCGCCGAGGTCGATCCAGAAGTCGAGCACCGCCAGCATCTCGGCGACCACGGCCGGGTTGTCGTAGTTGAGGTCGGGCTGGTGATGGAAGAAGCGGTGCCAGTAGAACGCCCCGGCCACCGGGTCCCACGTCCAATTGGACCGTTCGCTATCGACGAAGATGATCCGGGTCTGCTGGTAGCGCTGGTCGGTGTCGCTCCACACGTAGTAGTCGCGTTCGGGCGAGCCGGGCGGCGCCGTGCGCGCCCGCTGGAACCAGGGATGCTGGTCGGAGGTGTGGTTGAGGACGAGCTCGATGATCACCTGCAACCCGCGGGCGTGCGCCTCGGCTAGGAAGCGCTTGAAGTCGTCGAGGGTGCCGTAGCTGGGGTGCACGGTGGTGTAGTCGGCAATATCGTAGCCATCGTCGCGCAGCGGCGACGGAAAGAAGGGCAGCACCCACAGGCAGGTCACGCCCAGGCTTTGCACATAGTCGAGCCGGCTGCACAGGCCCACGAAGTCGCCGATGCCGTCGCCGTTGCCGTCACAAAACGAGCGGACGGGTACTTCGTAGATGATGGCGTCCTTGTACCAAAACGGGTCGCGGGCGGCGGTGCGTCTCATGAGTTCTCTGGTTGAGGAGGCTTGCTGCCAAGCTATCACGAAGCCTCGCGCCCAGCAGTTGAGCTAAGAGTATGATCTTCGGCATGACGCTTTCTCGTGACGCCGCCTGGCTGTTGTTGACGGAGTGGACCCAGGGCGAAAGCCTGCGCAAGCACGCGCTGGCCGTCGAGGCCGCCGTGCGCGGTTACGCCCGCCAACAAGGCGCCAACGAAGAGGAATGGGGCGTCGTCGCGCTGCTCCACGACTTCGACTACGAGAAGTACCCGACGCTCGGGGACCATCCCAACAAGGGCTGCGAACACCTGCGGTCGCTCGGCTACCCGGAGTGGGTGATGCGGGCCATTCTGTCGCACGCCTCGGAGATCACCGGCGTGCAGCCGGAGTCGCCGGTCGAGAAGACCCTGGTCGCCTGCGACGAACTGGCCGGCTTTGTCACAGCCGCCTCGCTGGTGCGCCCGTCGAAGAGCGTGCTCGACCTTGAGGCCGCATCGGTGATCAAGCGGATGAAGGACAAGGCGTTTGCCCGGCAGGTGCCGCGCGACCACCTGGTTCGCGGGGCCGAACTCATGGGGTTGCCCCTCGACCAGCACGTCACCAACGTGATCGGATTCCTGAGGCTCGAGGCTGACGCCTTGGGACTTCGGGGAACGCTGTAACGCCGATGACCGTATACATTGGCACACCGTGATGACGCCGAAGGTTCCGGGCCGCAGATGACGCAGATGACGCAGACCGAAGGTCAAGCTCACCCGCTCGACGCGCCACGGTTTGCTGGACCGGTGGTCCAGTGCCAGAATCTCAGCGTCCGCTACGGCAAGCAATGGGCGCTTACCGACGTCACCGCCGTATTTCCCGCCGGGGCGGTAGGCCTGCTCGGCCCGAACGGCGCCGGCAAGAGCACCCTCCTCAAGTCCCTGCTTGGTTTCCTGGTGCCCGACAAGGGCAGCATGAAAGTGATCGACATGGACGTGGCCACGCAGGCGCTCGAGATTCGCGAGCGGATTGGCTACATGCCCGAAAGTGATTCCCACATCCCCGGCATGAACGCGGTGTCGTTTGTCGCCTACTGCGGCCAGTTGTCGGGCCTGCCCGCGACCGACGCGATGCAGCGCGCGCACGAAGTGCTTTACTACGTCGGCCTCGGCGAGGCGCGCTACCGCAACATCGAGACCTACTCGACCGGCATGAAGCAGCGCATCAAGCTGGCCCAGGCCATTGTCCACGACCCCGATCTGCTGTTCCTGGACGAGCCCACCAACGGCATGGACCCGAAGGGCCGTGACGAGATGCTCGAGCTGATTCACGACCTGGCCCACAACAAGAACGTCAACCTGATCCTGTCCTCGCACCTGCTGCCCGACGTCGAGTTCACCTGCGACCACGTCGTTGTCATGGACAAGGGGACGGTCGCCACCTACGGACCGATCAATGCCCTCAAGGGCACCACCGGCCGGGTCTACGAACTGCGGATCAAGGGCGACGAGGCGCAGTTCATCAGCGTGTTGCGTAGCGAGGGCTTCGACGTCAAAGACTCGGATGAAGACGTCATGCGGGTGTTCGTGCCGGGCGTGGCGGGCGACAACCCCAAGGTTCTGTTCGATCTCGCGGCCCGCGAGCGGGTGCAGGTGCGCCACGTGCGTCCGAGCGTGCCGACCCTCGAAGACGTGTTCGCGCGCGCGGTGGGGGAGAAGTAGCCCATGCCAATACATGACCAGGGCTATCGGCGCTACGGCGGCACCCGCGCCAGCATCGGCCGCGCGTGGCAGGTGATGACCCGCGCCGGCATCATGAGCGTCATCTCCAAGCGCCAGTTCCTGGGCCTGATGCTGTTTGCCTGGGCGCCCTTCGTCGTTCGCGCGGTGCAGATCTATGTCTCCGCCACCTTCCAGCAGGCGTCGTTCCTCGCGCCCAAGGGCGAGACCTTCCGCGAGTTCCTCGACCAGCAGGGCGCGTTCGTGTTCTTCGTGACCATCTACGTCGGCGCCGGCTTGATCGCCAACGACCGCCGCGCCAATGCCTTGCAGCTGTACCTGTCGAAGCCGATGACAAGCGCGGAGTACATCGCCGGCAAGCTCGCCATCCTGTTCCTGTTCCTGGTGTCGGTGACGTTCCTGCCGGCCATGATGCTGCTGCTGACGCAGGCCATCTTTGCTGGCAGCCTGACCTTCATCAGCAACAACCTCTACCTGCTGCCGGCCATCACCTTGTTCTCGCTCGCGCAAGTGCTGCTGGCGTCGACCACCATGCTGGCGCTGTCCTCGCTGTCGAAGAGCAGCCGCTTCGTGGGGGTGATGTTTGCCGGGTTGTTCTTCTTCACCACCGCGCTCTTCAACGCCTTGCGCGGCATCACCGGCCGCACCAGCTTCGCGTGGCTGTCGCCGACCGCCTCACTCGAGCAGTTGGGCGACGTCATCTTCCGGTTGCCGCCGCGCTATCAGTTGTCGCCGGCCATTGCCGGGATCACCGTGCTGGTGTTGATCGGCGCGTCGTTCTTCATCCTGAGCCGGCGCGTGCGCGGTGTGGAGATCGTCACGTGATGCCGACGGGAGCGGACAACGACGTGTCGGGAGGGAACTCCTTGTCGGGAGGGAACCTCACGTCGGGAGGGCACTTCTCGTCGGGAGGGCACTTCGTGGCGGGAGCTCAGCCCTCGACGGGATTGGTGCTGGTTCAGGCCGATCACGTGTCGAAGTGGTACGGGCAGGTGAGCGGCCTCAACGACGTCACCGTGTCGATTCCGCCGGGGATCACCGGCCTGCTCGGGCCGAACGGCGCCGGCAAGTCCACGTTCATGAAGTTGATGACGGGGCAGTTGAAGCCGAGCCAGGGCACCATCCGCGTGCTTGGCGAGCCGATCTGGGGCAACCCCGACGTCTACGCGCGCATTGGGTTCTGTCCAGAGCAGGACGCGTTCTACGACCGCATGACCGGCTTTGAATGGGTCAACGCGCTCGTGCGCCTGAACGGCTACAGCGATGCGGAAGCCGCGGCCGCGGCCAAGGCCGCCCTCGACAAGGTGGACTTGCTCGACGCGGGCGCCAAGAAGATTGGCGCCTACAGCAAGGGCATGCGTCAGCGCGTCAAGCTCGCCCAGGCGCTGGTCCACGACCCCGAGCTGCTGATCCTCGACGAACCGCTCACCGGAATGGACCCGCTGATGCGGCGCAAGACCATCCGCCTGATCAAGGACTGGGCCCGTGCCGGCAAGCACATCATCGTCTCCAGCCACATCCTGCACGAGATCGAGTCGATGACCTCGAACATCCTCTTGATCAACAACGGCCGCATTCTCGCCGAAGGCAACGTGCACCAGATCCGCGACCTGATCGACACGCACCCGCACACCGTGTTCGTGCGCGGCGCCGACCCGCGCGCGCTGGCCCGCAAGTTCATGCAGGAAGACGATGTGCTCAGCATGAAGTTCGAGCCGGGCGCGGTGATCGTGGAGACGTCAAAGCCCGATCGCTTCTATGCGCGGCTCACCGAGCTCGCCGCGTCGGGGGAGTGCGGCCGCATTGACGAAGTGCAGTCGCCCGACGACAACCTGCAGGCCGTCTTCAAGTACCTGGTGAAACAGTGACCACGGCCATCCCGAAGCACAAGCACATGAGTTTCTGGGCCGCCTCGCGCCGGGTCTTCGACCTGTCGTTGGGCGAAATGCTGTGGTCGCGCCGCACCATCTTCATGGCGCTGGTCGTCGGCGGACCGGTGCTGCTGGCGGTGATCGTCAAGGTGCTCGAGCTGTTCGGGATGTCGGCGCTGCGCGTCAATGGCCAGCGCGTCGCCGGCTTCGGCATTTTCGGCGTGATGATCTGGATGCTCTTCCTGCGCTTCATCGTCCCCGTGCTGGGCGTGTTCTACGGCACGGCGCTGATGGCAGACGAGGTGGAAGACAAGACCATTACCTACCTGTTCACGCGCCCGATTCCGCGCGGCGCGGTGCTGGTCGGCAAATACCTGGCGTACCTGGCGTGCACCCTGCTGGTGGTGCTGCCGTCGGTGATGATCGTCTTCTTCCTGCTGGTGCCCTTGTCGGAACTGCCCGCGACCTTTGGCTCCCTGGTCACCGACCTGGGGCTGCTGGCCCTCGGGCTGGCGGTGTACGGAGCCCTGTTTGCCTTCGTCGGCGCCTACTTCAAGCGCCCCCTGGTGATCGGGCTGGTGTTCGCCTTTGGCTGGGAGCAGGTGGTGATGGCCCTGCCGGGCTACTTGAAGCAGTTCACGATCGCTTTCTACATGCAGTCACTGGTGCCCCACGCCATGCCGTCGGACGGCGTGGCGAGCATCCTCCAGGGCATGTTCCGGGAGAACCCGCCGGTGGCGGTGTCGCTGGCCTGGCTGTTCGCGTACCTGGTGGTCTTCCTCTACCTGGCCACGCGGGTGGTCGAGCGCAAGGAATACATCCTCGAGCAGTAGGGTCGGGCCTCCGCCCCTCCTGGGGCTCGGCGCTGCGCGACTTCGTCGGGCTCGGCGGCTGCGCCGCCTTCGTAGCGGGCAATTCCTTGTATAGTTTTCGCGAGAGCCTTGTGGGATACCGCGCTCATGTGATCGTCGCGCTCATCGCCGCGGCGGCAGCTGCCGTGTCGGCCCAGGCGCCCGACCAGAGCCTGTCGCCCGTGCTGGCGCGCATGGGCGCCTACATCAGCAGCTACGGCGAGAAGGCGGCCCTCGTGGTCGCGATCGAGGAATACACACAGACTGTGATGTTCGAGGGCGCCGCCGTGCCCACGCCGCCGCGACGTCTGGTTGCGGAGTTCGCCCTCGTCAAAACCAGCGATGGCACAGGCTGGACAGGGTTTCGCGACGTCGTGGAAGTGAATGGCACGGCCATCGCGGATCGCCGAGACCGCCTGGTGTCGTTGTTTACCGCGACCGCAACCGCCGACGCCACCGAGTTGCAGCGCATTGCCAACGAGAGTTCGCGGTTCAACGTCGGGCCGATCAGCCGCAACTTCAACGTGCCGACGTCCGCCATGTTCTTCTTCGTGCCGGACAACCTCGCGCGCTTTGCGTTCACACGAAAGGGCACCAGGAAGATCAACGGCGTCGAGACGTGGGAGATCGCGTTCAAGGAAACGCGCACGCCGACGCTGGTCATGACGTCGGCCGGCGTGGACGTGCCGGTGTCGGGAACGCTGTGGGTCAAGCCCGATGACGGCACCGTCGTTCGCACGCGCCTGCAACTGAAGAACTTCGCCGACCAGATGACGTCGCCCGTGCAGACCGCCCCGAGCCAGCGGCCCGCGATTAACCCGGCAGCTCCGCAAGGGCGGCGGGACGCCGCCGTGGCGACCATGTATTGGGACAAGATCGAAAGCTCAGCGGACATCGAGGTCACCTACCGGCCGCACCCGGTAATCGGGCTGTGGCTGCCGTCTGAGATGGCGGAGTTCTACAGCGGCCCCATCACCCTGAAGATAACCCCGTCGGTCGGGCGCTCGACGACCCGTGCGAAGTACTCGGATTTCAGGCAGTTTGGCACTGCCGCGGCCATTGTCGTCCCGAAACAGTAGAGCCCATCGAATGAGCGTCCCTGTGCTCCGCACCCTCATTTGGTCATGCCTCGTGGCCATGACGATCGCACCAGTTCCGCTCGCCGGGCGTGGTCAGCAGCCGACGCCCGCGTTTCGGGCCGGCATCGATCTCATCACGTTCGAGGCGACCGCCCTCGACCGCGACGGTGTGCCGGTACGGGACCTCGGCCCTGATGACTTTTCGGTCACCGTTGGCGGGCGGCCGCGAAAAGTTGTCTTCGCCGACTTTCACAACGACGGAATGCTGGTGCCCGCGAGTGGCAAGGCCGCGCGCGAGAGCCGCGGCAGGATGTCGGGCGCCGAGGGCCGCATTGTCGTGGTGGTGGTCGATCGCGATTCGCTCGCGGCTGGCAACGAGGCCGCCCTGCTGGAAGCGGCCACCGCCGTCATCGATGGCCTGCAACCCGCCGACGCGGTCGGCCTGGTCGGTGTTCCGGTCGGCGGCGTGGACTTGACCCGCGACCACGACCGCGTCCGCGCGGCGCTGCCCCTGATGTCGGGCACCCGGCCGCGGCAGGAGATGTATCGTGACCGCAACATCCTCTGGGATGAAGCGCTCGGCTACGAGCGGCAGGACTCCAGGGTCATTGCCGAGGTGGTCGAGCGTGAGTGCTATAGCCTCCGCGCTGACCCCCTGGGGGCACTGAAGAACCGCTGTCCGGACGACCTCGTCCTACAGGCGCGCGAGTTGCTGCAGACGGGCCGTGCCCATGTCGAGACCACGACTTCGGTCCTCGAAAACCTGGCGGCGCGGCTGGCCCCGCTGCGCGGCTCGAAACACGTCATCCTCATTTCTGGTGGCTTGCAGTTCGGCCAGGATCTGTTGACACGCTTTCAGCGGTTTTCGAAGGCGGCGGCCGAGGCGCAGTTGACCCTCTACGCGGTGCACCTTGACCAGCCCGACTCGAACGTCGCCGACCGTCGGACCGTCACGTCAGCCTTTGGCGGCCGCGACGCCACCGCGGGCCTTGGCGCCCTCACCGGCATGACCGGCGGCCAGATGTTCATGGGGGTGGGCCGCGGAACCGGCGTCTTCGATCGCATCACGACCGAGATCAACAACTTCTACGTGCTCGGGGTCGAGAGCGGGCCTGAAGACACGTCGGGCTCGACCCGTTCGCTCGAGGTCGCCGTCAAGCGGCCGGGGCTGACCGTGCGCTCGCGGCCGGAAGTCGCCCCGCGACCCTCCGTCGCCAAGGCTGCGGAGAGCGCGCCGGGGACGCCGGCCGCCAATCCGCTGCTGGCCCTGCTGAACCAGCCGACCGACATCAGTGAGCTTGCGATCAGCGCCACCGCGTATTCGACCCGTGGGACCGAAGAGAGCACGCTCCGGGTACTGATTTCATCCGAGCTCTCCGCCGACGGCGCCCGGTTACCGGCCGATTGGGTCTTCGCGGTCTTCAACGAAGGCAATGTGGTTGCCACCGGCCAGCAACGGTTCGAGGCCGGCTCACCGAGTCCGCTGGTCATGACCACTTCAGCGAAGCTCCTGCCCGGGCAATACCGGCTGCGAGTGGCCGCCAGGGATGCCGATGGCCGCGCCGGCGTCGTTGATGTGCCGCTGGCCGCAGGCCTGCGTGTGGCCGGCGAGCTTCAGATGAGCGACTTGGTCGTCGGCATCAGCGAGGGTGGGAGACTTCAACCGCGGTCTCGGGTCACCCAGGGGACGCCGGTGTCGGCCTTGATCGAGCTGATGTCGGCCGACGCGGAGCGCCTCGCGTCAGCCCGGGCGGTCATCGAGGTGATTCCCGCCGGCACGGCCGAGCCGCTGCGGAGGTTCCTGATGGCCGTCCAGACCGCCAACGGAGCATCGATCATCATAAATGCGGCGGAAATTGACACCTCGACCCTTCCGCCGGGCCGGTATACCGCCAGCGTGGTCGCGACCGTCGATGGCCAGCCCGTCGGCAGGGTCAGCCGGGTCTTCGAGGTCGTGCCCGCGCCGTGAGGGGGCGGGGCTTCGCCCCGCCTGGGGCTCGCGGCTGGCGACGCTGGTCGGGCTCGGCGGCTTCGCCGCCGTCGTAGGGGTCGGCACGATGGGCCTCCTGGGGGTTCCCCCACGAGGCGCGGAAGCGCCAAGCCATACGAAGGCGGCGTAGCCGCCGAGCCCTACAAGGGGGCCGGAGGCCCCCGAGCCCCAAGAACAGGGACGAGCCGGGGAACCAAACTACCCGGCTCGTTCGTATACACTCTCAGGAGACCCGCATGTCGAACAAAACGCGATACTTCGTGGCGGTTACGGGAGCGATTCTGGCCATTGGCCTCGGGACCGGCATGGTCGCGTCCTACATGGGCTTGCCGGTCTCGGTTCTGACCAGTGCCGCCGGTCCGGAAGAGCTCGAGTACGTGCCGGCCGATGCGGCGGTCGTCGCCTACGCCAACGTGCGCGACGTGATGAACTCACAGCTGCGCCAGCGGTTCCGCGAGCTGGAACCGACCCAGGAACACCAGAACGAGTTCGAGGAAAAGACCGGCCTCAACTTCGAAGAGGACATCGACACCGTGGTCGCGGCCATGATGCCCAAGGGCAACATTACCGACAAGCCTAACGAGGCCTTCCTGCTGCTGGTCCGCGGCCGGTTCGAGGCGGCGCGCATTGAGGCGCTGGCGCTCGAGCATGGTTCCACGGTCTCCGACTACCAGGGCAAGCGCCTGATTGCGTTCCACGAGGAAAAGCGCGACACGCCAGACGAGGGCATGGCCCTTGGCTTCGTCGCGGCCGACCTGGTCGCGTTCGGCAGCGTGACCGGCGTGAAGGCTTCGATCGACGCGCGCCGCGAGAACCGCAACGTCGTCGGCAATATCGAGATGATGCGGCTGGTGAGCGAACTCGACAACGCCAACGCCTGGGCCGTGGGCCGTTTCGACGCCATTGCCCACCAGTCGGGCCTGCCCACCGAAATCGCCGCGCAGATGCCCGCCATCACGTGGTTCTCGGCGGCCGGCCACATCAACGGCGGCGTGAGCGGCGTGCTCAAGGCCGAGGCCAAGGACGAAACCTCGGCAGCCAACCTGCGCGACGTCCTCAAGGGTGTGCTGGCGCTGGCCAAGATGCAGGCGGGCAATAAGCCGGGCATGCAGGCGATGGCCGACTCGCTGATTCTCTCGGGCGATGGCAAGAACGTGGCCCTCTCGTTCACGGTGCCGGCGGAAGTCCTCGACGTGCTCGAGGGCCTCGCCAAGGGCCGCAAGGCAATGGCCGCCGCGCAGTAAAAGGCTTGCCGCGCCGAAGCTCGGTGGCGCAGCAGGAGCGAAGGCGGGTAAGATGCGCGGACGTGCCTGACCACGTCTTCTTCTACGGAACGCTGATGTCGCCGTTCAATCGGCCAGGGCGGCTCCGCATCACTCCCAAGCTCAACTACTCAGGGCGCGGCTCCATCGGGGCCGCGCTCTTCGACTTAGGGATCTATCCCGCGGCAGTTGCCACCGAAGACCAGGGCCGGGTGTGGGGCGAGGTTTACGAAATGCTCGACACCGGCCCGGTGCTGGCCGCACTCGACGAGATCGAGGGCTACCGGCCGAGCGAACCGGCGCGCAGCCTCTACGCCCGCGTCCTCGCCGACGTGACGCTCGACGATGGCCGCACCGAACAGGCCTGGGCGTACTTCTACAACGCTCCGCTCGGGCGCGCGCAGCGCATCTCCTCGGGCGATTACCTCGAACACTTGAATCACGCACCACGACAAACCTAAAGGTTTGTCGCCACGACTACGAGTTATGACAAACCTAAAGGTTTGTCGCCACGACTACGAGTTATATTGCCAGTTCATCGACGAAGTGCGCGATCTCGACCGCGACGCGATCCGACAGTTCGATGAACTCGACCCCGGTACGGTAGGTGATAATGTCCTGGTCGACGTCGCTGATGCGCGAGTGCGCGACGCGGCCCTTGACGACGACCGAGCGGTCGCCGAGCGTGAGGCGGAAGTCGTGAAGGGAATCCAGCTGCAGGGGAAAGGCGGTTTCCACCTGCATGCCACCGTGGCTGATCTGGTGCACGGCGGTCGGCTGGAACACCATTACCTCGCCGTGTAGCGCCCCCAGGAGTTCAATGCGCTTGGAATCGCGCTTGTGGTCTTCTTCCGGGGCCATTGGCTCGAAATTATAGCGTAAGCCTCGCCGTTGACGTAGGTGAGGATCGGCAGCCGGCGCGTCGCCGGATCGAGCTGCAGCATCTGCAGCACCTGGCAAGCCTCGTCGTCGTCGGGCGCGAAACATAACACCACCAGGTCGGGACGCCGCCGGCGAATCGCGCGGTACGGGGTGTCGTCCTTGTCGAGGAAGTCGAGGCGGAAGCGCGTGGTGCCAAGCATCGGCTGAATGCCGGCGAGCGCCTCCGGACCTGCGCCAACAATCAGGGCTCTCGGCATTGCGGTGCGGTCGGCCTGCGTCTGGACGGGTCTCATGTGCGCGCTCCCTCTGCCCCCATATCTACAAGAAACGCGCCAGACAGAACCGGGCGTTTCCTACAATGAATAGACGTGTGGCGCACTGAGAAAGTGACACAAGTCGTCACTACGGCCGACAAGAAGTGGCAGGGGGGTGTTAAGGAAGGAGACGGCCCCAAGGCCTTCGTCACTTCTTGTCTTTGATCGCCTGCTCGAGTTGCGGGTTCACCCTGAAGCCGGCCTTCTTCGCATCCTTCAGCGACGCCTCAGCTTCGGCAATGCGGTTGGTTTCCAGGTAGACGACGGCGAGATTGTTGTGCGCCTCGCCGAACTTGCCGTCAGCGGCGGTCGCAGCCTTGTACTCGCGTTCGGCGTCGGCGAGCTTGCCGGACCGGAAGTACGCGCTGCCCAGGGAGAGCGACACCCACGGCGGGACCGACGCGTCGATGCTCATGTCGTTGCCGCGCGCAATGGCGTTCTGAATGTCACGCCGCTGGTTGTTCAGCTGGCGAAGGAGGTTCTGCTGCTGCGCGGTTGGTGGCATCGCTTGCACCTGGCGGAGTTGCTCGTCGATTTCGGTGATGCGATCCTGGCGGTAGCGCTGGGCATCCTGCCGGTTGGTAAAGTGCCGCCCGGCTTGGGCGATGTAGAGCTTGCGGCAGGTCGTCAACGTGGCGATGGCCGAGACGTATTGCTTCAGGGCAATTTGCGCCCGGCCGAGCCCGTAGAACGCGTCCTCGAAGGTGTTGTCGATCGCCACCGCCTGCTGAAACGACTGGGCCGCCCGCTCGAAGGATTCGGCCGTCATCAGTTCCCAACCGTGCCGGTTGTGGATGCGGGCGCGCTCGCGTTCGGGTGTGGTCTGCGCGACCGCCGCGCCGGCGAGGGTGAGTGCCGCAAGTGCGAGGGCGAGTATGTGGCGCATAGAGCCTCCTGGACGGTCCCCCGAAAACGAAACTGCCCCGCGGGCCGAAGCCCGCGGGGCAGTGATGATATCCGAGGCGGAGCGCGCTTAGAAGAGGAAGCGCACGCCGATGCGCGCCTGCATCGGGTTCTGGAACGCGTTGTCCATCAGGAAGCGCGGATCCTTGATGGTGTTCTGGCTGACGATCAGGTCGGCGAGGTTCTGCCGGCCCGTGTAGAACAAGGCCTCGTCCGGCGTCACGCCGTTGGTCTTGTGGTAGGTCGAGTACCTGCCAACCGTGGTGTCCTGGTTGAACAGGTTGAGGATGTTCAGGCTCAGCTGCACTTCCCTGGCGCCGCCCACCTTGAAGCTGTGCTGCACCAGGAGGTCGGTCTGCGAGAACATCGGCGTGCGGCCGTCGCTGCCGCGGCCCAGGTACTGGACCGGCAGGTTGTTCGGCGCGTAGATGCCGATCTCGCGCGTGACCGGCAGGCCGCTCGCGACGTATTCGTTCACGCCCACGCTCGTGCCGAAGCCGAACATGTAGATGAACTGGGTCTTGAACTGGTGCGGACGATCCGTCGCCAGGGGGCCCAGGGCCGCTCCGCCGCCGTCCTGGAACATCATCAGCGGGTAGTCCCACAGCCGGCCCACGTTCGGGCTGGTGCGGCCGTTCTCGTCAGACTGCGACAAGCCGGAGTAGTTGCCATACAGGCGGCTCCAGGTGTAGCCCGCGCGCAGGTACCAGTTGTTGGAGTAGCGCTTGTCGAATGCAAACTCCACGCTGTCGAAGTCGCGGACCGCCTTGGGGTTCGCCACGTTGGGATTGGTGAACGCCAGCGCCGCCAGGTTGAAGCCCGGGTTGGCGATGATGTAGATCTCGCTGCCATCCGCAGCCAGCGCGCCCGTGTCTTCAATCGCGCGGTCAACCTGCTTGTGCACGTAGCGGACGCTGACCGCCATGATGTCGTTCAGCTGGTGTTCAATGCCGGCCGAGGCTTCCTGCAGCTTCATCGGCTTCAGGTCCGGGTCCTGGTGATCGGAGTCGAGCGACACGAAGCGGAAATCGACCGGTCCGCGAATCAGCGTGCCGCTGCAGGCCGGCGGGCACTGGGCGCCGGCCGTCAGGTTGGTCCAGTCAGGCGTGTCGAGCGTGTAGTAGTACTCGAGCCACTTGTCGCCGCCGAACGAGCCGCGGGGGAGTTCCAGCTTGAAGATGTCGTAGAAGACCCCCCACGAGCCGTAGACCTTCCACTTGCCGTCGCCCTTGACGTCGTAGGCGAAGCCGACGCGCGGCGCCAGCTTGTCGGCGAAGCCGAATTCGACACCGAAGTCCGGGACGCCTTCCTGGGTCGAGTAGGTCGGCACCCGCTCACGCTCGGTGCGGACGCCGGCGTTGATGGTCAGCTTGTTGTTGATGGTCCAGGAATCCTGGATGAACAAGCCGATGTTGGTCGTCTGGACGTCGCCTTCGGTGACGAAGCCCTGCTTGGGGACCACGCCGTTGCTGCGCACCTGGTAGTAGCCATACGGACCGCGCAGGCCACCGAGATTGGTGTTCCAGCGAATGCGCACCAGGTTCGCCGACTCGCCGCTCAACACGTCGTTGCCGACCTGGTCGGCCTGGACGCCGAACTTGATCTGGTGCGCGCCGCCGGCGTTGGCGTAGAGCGTGCCGTCGGCCTGGAAGTAGAGACGCGTCTGCTGGTCGCGCGTCACCTTGGTGTTCGAGGGGATGTTCTGGAACCCGCTCGCCCGCTGCAGGCTCACCGGCGTGTCGAGCAGGCCGATGTTGTTGCCGGTCGAGAAGATGATGCGGGGCTCTTCGGTCACGTTCGAGTCGTTCTGGTCGGCCATGTAGTAGCCGCCGCGCAGGCCGAGGAAAAACCGCGGCGAGGCGACCCAGTCGAGGTTGCCCGACACGGCGTAGTTGGGGAACTTCGAGACCTTGGTGTAGTTGGTGCCCGCCGGATCGGTGCCGGTCAGCGCCGGCAGCAGGCCGTTGGTTTCACGCCAGCTGTTGTTGTACGACACGCGGCCGCGCAGGCTGTTGCTGAGCTGCGCGGTGACGTTGGCGGTGATGTTCTGCGCCGGGGTCTTCTGCTCGACCGAGGCCGTGCCCGCCGCCGGGTTGCCCGCGCTCGTCGGATCGACGTTACGCGTGGTCGTCTCCATCACTGGCAGGTAAGCCCCGAAGAACCAGGCGCGGTCGCGCACGAGCGGGCCGCCCAGAGAGAAACCAGGCTCGGTTCGCGATTCCTCGTCCTTCGGATAGGTGATGTACTCCGCGATGTCGTCGTTGAGCAGGTTGCGGCGCAGGGTCGGGGTCGGGCTGCCCGCCAGCGAGCTGCTCTGGTAGTTGAAGATGCCGCTGCCGTGCATCTCGTTGGTGCCGCTCTTGGTTACGGCGTTGATCACGCCGCCCGTGGCGCCGCCGAACTCTGCCGTGTAGCCGCTCGACTTAACCTGGACCTCTTCGACGAAGTCGGCGATCAGGCTCTTGCCCGAGGTGCCGCTGCGGAGGTTGGTGGTTTCGATACCGTCGATGATGTAGCGGTTCTCGCCGGCGCTGGCGCCGTCGATCGAGATGCCGCCCAGCTTGGCTTCCTGGTTGGCGCCGGGCGCCTGCGTCACCATGGTGGTGAAGTCGCGACCCTTGGGCAGTAGTTCCACCTGCTCGGCGCGGATGTTGGCCTGCCGCGACGTGCTGCGCACGTCAACCAGCGGGGTCTGGGCAGTCACGGTGACTGTCTCTGCGACGCCGGCCAGCGGCAGCGCGAAGTCCACCTTCTTCAACTGGCCGAGGCCGACGCGCACTTCAACGACTTCCCGGGCGACGAAGCCCTGGAGGTTCGCGGTGACGCGGTAGTTGCCAGGAGCGAGCGAGGGGAAGCGGAACAAACCGACCGAGTCGGACACCGTCGAGTTGACGACGCCGTTCGCGGTGGCTTCAACGGTGGCGCCCGGAAGCACGGCACCCGATGCGTCACGAACGACGCCTTCGATCGAACCACGCTGGTCCTGCGCCCAGGCGGGCGCCACCAACGTGCAAAGCAACATGACTACAGCGAAAGGTTTCTTGAACATCACCTTTCCTCCTTTGGAAAAGCAACAACAACACTACGAAATGTAAAAAAACGAACACACTGATGGTAAACCACTAAAGGGAAGAAATGCGGTGTGAATCCACTGAAATATGGGATGAAATGCACTGTTTCCGGGGTGGATTAAGGCCGGGTTTTTCGTTTTGGGCCGTAAATACAGGGGTTTTTTGAACGTTCGTTTGATATCATCTTTTTTCTCATGCTCCTCATCACCCAGCCGGCTCAGGAAGTGCACGCATGAGAGTCGCGGTCATCCCCGGCGACGGCATTGGCAAGGACGTCACCGCGGAAGCGGTGAAAGTGCTGCAGGCGACCGGCGAGGCGTTCGGCCGGCGGTTCGATCTCGTGCACCTGCCGTGGAGCGCGGACCACTACTTGAAGACCGGCGAAACGCTACCGGCCCACGGTTACCAGATGCTCCGCGACGAGTTTCAGGCCATCTTCGTCGGTGCGCTCGGCGACCCGCGGGTGCCCGGTAACCAGCACGCGCGCGACATCCTGCTCGGCACGCGATTCGAACTCGATCTGTATGTGAACTACCGTCCGGTGCGGCTGCTCGACGACCGCCTGTGTCCCCTCAAAGATCGTGGCCGCAAGGACGTCAACTTCGTCGTGTTCCGCGAAAACACCGAGGGCGTCTATGTCAGCGTCGGCGGCCGTTTCAAGGCCGGTACGCCAGACGAGGTCGCCATCCAGGAAGAGATCAACACCTTCAAAGGCGTGAACCGCATCATTCGCCACGCGTTCGAGTACGCGCAGGCCAATGGCCTGACCAGGGTGTGCATGGCCGACAAGAGCAACGCCATGCAGCAGGGGCATGCGTTGTGGCAGCGCGTTTACAAGGAAGTGGCCGCGGAGTATCCGGGCATCACCGCCACGCATCAATACATTGACGCCCTCGCCATGTTCCTGGTGAAGGACCCCGGTCAGTATCAAGTGATCGTCACCAACAACCTGTTCGGCGACATCGTCACCGACATCGGCGGGGCGCTGCAGGGGGGGCTGGGCATGGCGGCCTCGGGCAATCTTCACCCGGGAAAGACCTCGTTGTTTGAACCGGTGCACGGCTCGGCGCCGCCGCTGGCGGGAAAGAACGTCGCCAACCCGATCGGCGCGATTCTCTCGTCGGCGCTGATGCTCGAGACGCTCGGCGCCGTTGACGAAGCACGGGCGATCGAGCGCGCCGTCGAGGCCGCCATCGCACAGAATCACACCACGTCCGACATTGGCGGTCCCCTCGGCACCCGCGAGGTCGGCGACTGGATCGCGAAACGAGTGCAGAAGTAGGTTGGCCACAGAGGACACAGAGGACACAGAGGAATTCTTTCTAAATGCCAGCGCTGCGGACCAGCCGACGGGCCTTTTGAAGGAATTGACTCTGAGTCCTCCGTGTCCTCTGTGGCACATGTGATCAGGTGAACTATGGCAAAGAACGTTTTCATACTCGGCGGCGCCCGGACACCCATGACGCAGCACGTCGGTGCGCTGAAGGATCTTTCGGCGATTGAACTCGCCGCGATCGCGTCGAAAGGCGCGTTCGAGCGCACGGGCACCAAGCCCGAGTGGGTTGACCACGTCGTGTTCGGCAACGTCCAGCAGAGCAGCGTGGACGCCCACTACGGCGCGCGTCACGTGGGCCTCAAGGCCGGCGTGCCGATCGAGGTGCCCGCGCTCACGGTGAACCGCTTATGCGGCTCGGGCATCCAGGCCGTGCTGAGCGGCGCGCAGCACATCCAGCTGGAGGAAGCGGGGGTCGTGCTTGCCGGCGGCATGGAGAACATGAGCCAGGTGCCCCACGTAATTCGCGGCGCGCGCTCGGGCTTCAGGCTGGGGCAGGGCAAGCTCGAAGACTGGCTGTGGGAAGGCCTGACCGATCCATATGCCGGCTGCTCGATGGCCATCACCGCCGAGAACTGCGCCGTGAAGTACGGCATCACGCGCGAAGAGGCCGATGCCTACGCCCTGCGCAGCCAGCAGCTGGCGCACAAGGCGTGGACATCCGGGATCATGAAGGACGAAGTGGTGCCGGTCGAGATCCAGGGCCGCAAGGGCGTGACCGTGATCGCGCAGGACGATTACCTGCGTCCCGAGACGACCATGGAGGTCCTGGCCAAGCTGCCCACCGTTTTCAAGAAAGACGGCGTCGTCACGGCCGGCAACGCCAGCGGCATTGTGGACGGCGCGGCAGCGGTCCTGATCGCCGGGGAGGATGCGGTTAAGAAGCACGCACTCAAGCCGCTCGGCCGTATCGTGTCGTGGGCGACCGTGGGCGTCGATCCGGCCATGATGGGCATGGGCCCGGCGCCCGCCATTCGCAAGGCGCTCGAACACGCCAGGATGTCGTTTGGGCAGCTCGACCTGATCGAGATCAACGAGGCCTTCGCGGCGCAGTACCTCGCCTGCGAAAAGGAGCTGGGCCTCAGCCGCGACAAAGTGAACGTCAACGGCGGCGCGATTGCGCTGGGCCACCCGCTCGGCGCCAGCGGCGCGCGCATCCTGTTGACGCTGCTGCTCGAGCTGCGGCGGCGCGGCAAGAAATTCGGTGTGGCCTCGGCCTGCATTGGCGGCGGTCAAGGGATCGCGATGATCGTGGAGGCGCTGTAATGGACATCAAGACCGTCGGCGTGATCGGGTGCGGGTTGATGGGCGCGGGGATCGCGCAGGTGTCGGCCGCGGCCGGCTTCAAGACCTTCGTCCTCGATGTGAACGAGGACGTCCTCAAGAAGGGCATCGGCCGCCTCGACAAGTTCCTGACCGGCGGCATCGAGAAGGGCAAAGTCACGCCGGAGCAGAAGGCGACCGTGTTCGCCAACCTCACCGGCACCACGAAGTTCGAGGACCTCAAGGACTGCGACCTCATCATCGAGGCCATTGTCGAGAACGTCGAGGTCAAGAAGAAGACCTACGCCCAAATCGAGGCGGTGGTCGGCACGCACTGCGTGATCGCGTCCAACACCTCATCGCTCTGCATCACCGAGCTCGGCGCCGGCACCACGCGGCCCGACAAGGTGGCCGGCCTGCACTTCTTCAACCCCGTGCCGCTGATGAAACTGGTCGAGGTGATCCGCGCGCTGGCCACCAGCCAGGAAACCTACGACGCGCTGATGACCTTTGCCCGCGCCATCGGCAAGGAACCGGTGACGGCCCCCGACCGCGGCGGCTTCATCGTCAACCGCCTGCTGGTGCCGTACCTGCTCGACGCGATCCGCTGCCTCGAAGAAGGCCTCGCGACGGTCGAAGACATCGACAACGGCATGAAGCTCGGCTGCGGCTACCCGATGGGGCCGTTCATGCTGCTCGACTTCGTCGGCCTCGACACGACCTACTACATCGCGAACATCATGTTCGAAGAGTTCCGCGAGACCCGCTTCGCGCCGCCGCCGCTGCTGAAGCGGATGGTGCTGGCGGGGCATCTCGGCAAGAAGTCCGGCAAGGGTTTCTACGACTACCCGGCGAAGTAGCGTTAACGCAGGTTCTGGAGCAGGCGCTTCGCCTGCTCCTTGAACCGCCGATCTTCCGGCGTCCAGTCGGGATCGAGCGGCGCATCGATCACCGCTTGGTACTGCTTCCGCGCTTCGTCCTTGCGTCCCATGTCGGCCAACGTGTCGGCGAGGAACAGCAGTGACATCACGCCACTAGGGTTATAAGCGAGCGACTTGCGGAGGTGCGCCTCGGACTTCTTATTGCTGCCGCCGAAGAGGCCGGGCACCTTGAAATACCAGCGACCAAGCGCGCGATCGGCGGAGCCTTGCAGGTACGCGGGATCGAGCTTCACCGTCGTCTCGAGCGCCTCGCGGATGGCGCCGCGGTATTTCATGCCCTGGCGCAGGCCGAACGACTCGGCGAGCGCGCCCATGTTGGCCGCCATCCAGAAGTGCCCTTCGGGCCGTTTCGCATCAATGGCCATCGCCGCCCGTGCGGCCTCGATGCCGGCCTCGAGCGCCGCCCGGCGCTGGGGCGCAGGCATGCCGTGGGTTCCCAGCCAATAGCGGACTTTGGCGAGCCGATAGGCCGAAGTGAAATCCTTCGGATTGGCCGTGAGCCGCGCGGTCCAGATGTCGGCGGCTTTCTGGGCGCTGGCCAGGTTCTCGCGATCCTTGTAAAGCGCGTCGGGATCGTCGTCGGGAACCTGGACCGCGAAATGTGCATCCAACGGAGTTATGGCCCCACTGACCGCGACCCCCGAGATGCCGGCGACCGAGATATACAATGATCCGATGCACGATCTCATCCACCGCTTGCTGATTGAACTGGGCGAGGACCCGGCCCGCGAAGGGTTGGTCAAGACGCCGCAGCGGGTGGACAAGGCGCTGAGGTTTCTCACGAGCGGCTACCAGACCGATATCGATGAGACGCTGAATGGGGCACTGTTCAGCGTCGATTATAGCGAGATGGTGATCGTGCGCGACATCGACTTCTACAGCATGTGCGAGCATCATTTGCTGCCGTTTTTCGGCAAGTGCCACGTCGCCTACATCCCGAACGGGAAGGTGATCGGCCTCAGCAAGATCCCGCGCCTGGTGGACATTTTCGCGCGGCGGCTCCAACTGCAGGAGCGGATGACCAATCAGATTGCCGAGACCATCACCGAGAAGATCAAGCCGCTCGGCGTCGCCGTGGTCTGCGAAGGCACGCACCTGTGCATGTCGATGCGCGGCGTGGAGAAGCAGAATTCCTACACCATCACCAGCGCCATGCTGGGCGCCTTCCGCGAGCAGTCGCGGACACGCATGGAGTTCCTGGAGTTGCTGAAGCTGCGAGGCGGGATCGTCTCGTCCGGGCCGACCCACTCCCACGACTTCGGCGACTAGCGTCGCGAAATCAGGAAGACGAAAACAGGAGATCAAGAGGTCAGAAGAATGTATTTCTCCTGACCTCCTGACCTCCTGTGATTCCCTCGTGACCTGCTAGAAGCGCAGAGCCGCGTTGAAGCGGACATTCCGCGGCCCGTAAACCTGTGCCGGCGAGGCGAACTGCGGCACGGTGTTGATGGCCCCGGCCGGGTCACCGTTCTGCCGCAGGTTGATGGTGCCGCTCAGCGTGCGCGCATCCCAGGCGGTGTTGGTGTTGGCGATATTGTTGACATCCACCGACACCTCCAGCGAGCGAGCCCCGAAACGCGCGGTCTTGAATACCCGTAGGTCGGCCGCCGTGCGGCGATCCAGCCGGTACGAGCCCAGCGGCTCGACGTTGACCGTGCTGTTGCCGCCCACCGTCTGGGCCACGGTGAACTGCCGGGTGATGGCCGCGCCGCTCTGCATGTTCAGGTTGCCGGCCAGGCCAATCTCGTACCACGGCAGCACGTAGGTGCCGGTCACCTTGAACTGATGCGGCCGGTCGCCAATCTGGCCGGTTACCGGACCGTCGGCATTGATTAGCGCGTTCGGGTTGACGTTGACGCTCACGCCCTCGACGCGGGTGCGCGAGAAGGTGTAGCCCATCAGCATCTGCCAGCGGTTCGACATCCGCTTGGTGCCGCTAATCTCGATGCCATCGTAGGTCTGGCGGAAGCTGCGGTCGTTCGTGAAGAACGTCTGGTTCACCGCCGTTGACGTCCGGTTGTAGAACTGGAACGTGCCATCGTCCGACGTGCCGGCCACGCCGTCGCGCCCGGTATCGACGCGGGTCGTCAGGAAGGCGTCGTACGGATTGGCGGGGTTCGAGGTGGCCTGGGGGTTGCGTTCGACGCGGTGCGTGATCGCCACGCTGAGGCGCAGGGCGGGGAACAGCTCGTGGTCGAACCCGCCCGTGACCTCGTCAGTGTAGGGCCGCAGGTAGTCGGGATCCACCGAGATGGTCTCCGGACGGACGCGGGTGATGACCGGCGTGCCGGTCTGCTCGCCGGGCTGGAAGCGGCGGTCGCCGTTGGCGTCGTTCCAGGTGTACTGCTCCTGGTAGTTCGCGTTCGGGTTGACACCGTCGAGGATGCCGCCGCCCGAGGCGATCACGTAATAGTAGCGACCGGCCGCCAACTTGAGCGCGGTCCGGCCATTGCCCATCAGGTCGTAAGCGGCGCTGATGCGTGGGCCGGTGGTCATCCAGTCAACGACGTCCGGGACTTCCGCGAAATCGCGGACCAGGTTAGGGAAGAACGCGCTGGCCGGGCTGCTCTGTGCCGGCAGGTAGCCGTTCAGGTGTTCCCAGCGCAGGCCGGCTGTCACCGTGAGGCGCTTGTAGGCCATGCTGTCCTGGAAGTACAGCGCGGTCACGTCCACGGCGGTCTTGGTGTAGAACGGCGTCGCGTATAGCGTCACGTTCTGGGCCAGCCCGGTGGCGCTGTTGTAGGTCATGTCGACGTCCCCGAAGCGAGACACGCGGTTCTCGACCGGTGAATGCGCGTAGTCGAAGCCGAACTTCAGTTCGTGGCGGCCGCCGGCAAACTCGTCCAGGTAGTAATTGCCCGTGGCGTTGGCCTGGTAGCGATCGCGCCAGCGTTCCGTGCCGGTCGTGAAGTTGCGCGTCCGGATACCGGTGGCCGAATCGAGCAGCGTCTGGTCATTGCCGTTGAGGTAGGTGGGGAAGAAGATCTTGTTGAGCCCGACGCGCGCGTCGAGGAAGAACTTCTGTGTCACCACCGAGTTCCACAGCACCTGGTAGATGTCGAAGACGTCGTCTTCGTTGCTGGTCGACTCCTGCACCAGGGTGTTGGCGCCGGCGAGGAAGCGGTTGGGCTTCTTGTAGTACTGCCGCGAGTACAGGCCGGTGAGGCGGTTCTGGTCGTTGATCTGGTAGTTCATGTTGATCAGCCCCGACGTGATGTCGGTCTTGTCGAGGACGAGCGTCGAAAACGCCGCTGGCGTGTTGACGTGCACGCGCCAGTCGCGGAACGAGGCAAACATCCTGAGCTTGTTGGCAATCAGCGGGCCGCCGCCGCTGATGTTGACGTCCGAGACGAAGTCGACGCTGTTGGATTCCGGGCGGAACCCGTAGCGCAGCAACTCGTCGTCGATGTTCTGCGTCTGCGTGGCATCGCCCAGCCACGCCCCGGTGAGGCGGCCGGTCCACCTCTCGCCGCCGCTCTTGGTCACCATGTTCAGGAACACACCGCTCGTGGGCACCGTGATGTCGTGCGCGCCGGTCGAGACCTGAATGTCGTCGAACGCATCAAAGTCGTAGTAAAAACCGGCCGCGCCAATGGCAGCCGGGTCGCCGACATTGATGCCGTTCAGGTAGCTGGAGTTTTGGGCGCTGGTGGTGCCGCGGGCGTTGAACACACCCTGCAGCCCGCCCGAGGTGCCACCGACGTCGGGCCGCGTGATCATCAGGCTGGGGACCTTGTATTCCACGAGCGACCAGATGTCGCGGCCCCCCGGCGTGCCCTGCAGCAACTGCTCGCCCAGGTTGACGCTGGTGTTGGCGCTGGTGGTGTCAACCACCGGCGACGCGCCGGTCA
Organism: Vicinamibacterales bacterium; assembly: GCA_038213735.1. Taxonomy (GTDB): domain Bacteria; phylum Acidobacteriota; class Vicinamibacteria; order Vicinamibacterales; family UBA2999; genus 12-FULL-67-14b. The sequence goes on from JBBQSP010000021.1 coordinate 29,797, forward strand.
CGGTGACCGTTTCGGCGACGGTCGCGACCGTCAACGACAGGTCCAGGGGCACCGTGGCGCCGACCTGCACCGACACGTTCTCCCGGACGACCGTGCGGAAGCCCTGCAGCTCGACCTTGACGGAGTAGATGCCGGGCTGGAGCGACGGGAAGCGGTTCACGCCGCCGGCATCGGTCACACCGGACATGGTGCCCGCCACGAGGACCGGACTTGACAGCGTGACGACGACGCCTGGGACGGCTGCATTTTGCTCGTCCGTGACCCTGACCAGAATCGATCCGGTCTGCACCTGTGCGGCCACGGGCAGCATTGCCGTGACGGCGAGACCGAGGGCTGCGACCCATACTCGTACTTGTTTCATCTCTCTGTCCTCCGGAAATCCGTTCGCGCCTTACGAGAAGTTGAATTGGAGCAGGCTTGCAAGCACCGTTGTTGTGGCAGCCGACCTGACAATGAGCGACAGGACCGCACGCGAATGACCATGCGCCTGGCCGAGCAACGGGCTGGTTTGTAGGCAAGCAAACGGATTGCCGAACGGACGCTATAATCTCGGAATGCGTGTGATGCTCGCGTTTCTCTGTGCAAGCCTCATGTTCATCCCGGCGCTCGACGCTCAGTCCAGCAAGACCACCCCGAAGAAAGCGCCGGCCAGGACCACCAGGAAGGCGGCTGCGCCGGTGGTCTCGCGCATCCAGGCCGAGTTGAAGTGCCCCTCCGAACTGGGGCAGGGCGTGGCCACGGGCCGCCGTTACTGCGACGTGCTGACGGCGAGCGACCCCAAGGAAGGCATTCTCATCACTATCCCGCCCCATCGTGGCCCCGTGAAGCTGATGTTCGAGCTGCACAACCGCCACACCTATTCAGCCGAGCTCGTCAAGCAGAAGCAGGCCTATCGCAAACACACCGCGACCATCGGCGTGATGTCGATGGACAACACCTTGATCGATCGCGCCATGGTGCAAAGCGAGTTTCGTACTGAAAAAGACCTGTTCGATCGCATCAGCGGCGGAGCCGGACCCGGCGGCATGAAAGCGGTGGCACCCATCGGCTCCGAGTTCATCACCATCGAACTGCCGGCCGCGGTCGTTGACCAGGTGTCGGTGATGGGCGAAAAGCTGTCGGTCGTCAGGCCCGACGCCACCGACAACTTCACCGCCACCGGACGGCCCATCGCCACCATCAGCAACGTGATGCTGGAATTCACCCCCGGACCGGCACCGAAGAAAGCGCCGGCCAAAAAGGCAACCGCTAAGAAGAAATAGCGAGCGCCGCGCGGTAACAGGCCAGCATGGCGTCGGCCGACCGGTCGATGTCGCGTTCGGTCGTGGACCAGTTCGACACCGCAATCCGCATGGCCTGCTTTCCTTGCCAGAACGCGCCGCCGGCCCAGCACGTGCCGTCGGCCTGCACCCGCGCGATCACGTCCCGGGTCGTCTGATCATCACCGAACTGCACCAGCACCTGGTTCAGCACCACCTCGTTGAGGATGGTGATGCCGGGTGCCGCCGACAGCCGGTCCGCCATGCGCCGGGCGAGCGCGCAGTTGCGGCGGACGAGCGCTTCGATGCCGTCGCGGCCGAGCGCCCGGAACAGCGCGTAGAGCGGCACCACGCGTGCGCGCCGGGATGACTCGGGCGTCCAATCCATGCCAATGCGCTCCTCGTCGTCTCCCCGCTGGAGGTACGAGGCCGTCATGCCCATGGCCGCCCGCAGCGGGGCCGTGTCGGCGACGATCGCGAGCCCCGAATCGTAGGGCACGTTCAGCCACTTGTGCGCGTCGGTCGCCCACGAGTCTGCGGTCTCGATGCCGCGCACTTGCGAGCGCAATTCAGGTACCGCAGCGGCCCACAACCCGAACGCACCATCCACATGGACCCACGCGCCGCGCGCGTGCGCCATCTCCACAATCTCGGCGATGGGATCGCTGGCGCCAGTACTGACGTTACCCGCCTGCGCGCAGACGATGATCGGGCCGTCCCCCGTATTCAGTTGCGCCCGCAACGCATCCGCCCGCATGCGGCCCTGGCCGTCCACCGGAACGAACTCCAGTTCGTCGCTGCCAAACCCGAGATAGCGCAGCGCACCGACGGCCGACACGTGGACTTCACCCCCGACGAGCACCCGCACCTTCGGTGCGCGCTGCAGGCCCTTGGTCTCGACGTTCCAGCCGGCGCGGTGCAGCACTTCGTGACGCGCGGCGGCCAGGCACGTGAAGTTCGCCATGTGGCAGCCGGTGACGAAGCCGACCCCGGCATACGCCGGCAGGCCGAGCAGTTCGACGATCCATCCCGAGACGATGTCTTCCATCACTGAGGCTGCGGGTGAGAGCACGTAGAGGCAGGCGTTCTGGTCCCATGAACTGACCAGCCAATCGGCGGCCACCGTGACCGGCACGGCGCCACCGGTCACGAAGCCGAAGTAGCGTGGCCCAATGGTGGCGACAATGCCGGGGTCGGCGGTCTTCGCCAGGAGATTGATCACCTCGACTGGGTCGGTCTCGCCGGCCGGCAACGGTCCGCCCAGCGCACTCAGCAGGTCGGCGCGCTCCGTTCGCGAGCCCACATGTCGTTGGGCGACCTCGCCGATGTAGCGTGTGGCGTGGTCGAAGGCAGCCTTGAGTGGATTGTCTGTCTTCATGATGAGTGATTGGTCGGTGTTTGATCTGTGGCTGTGATCGCTTTGAGTGGGATGTCGCGTTCTGTGGCCCAGGTGTCCCATTCGGCAGCGGTCTTGGTCTTGAAGATGTCAGTCAAGGGCGAGCCGTCGGCGAGACCCAGGGCGGAGTAGAGGCTCTCACGAAAGTGCGGTTCGAGCGCGCCGACCGCAACCGCGCCGTCCTTGGCTGCGTACACCCCATAGGCCGGGTTCGCGCCGCCGAGCACACCACCCGGCGCCGTCAGACCGTGGCGCAACGGCGCGGTGAGGTCCGTGAGCGCATCGAACAGTCCGACAATGCGGCTGCCGCCAGGTCCCTTGTGGATCATCTCCAGCACCGCGGCATGCGCACGTTCCGCGCCCAGCAGATCCGCGAGCAGGGTCTTCGGCAGGCCGCCCTGCAACAGCCCGGCCTGCGCCTGGTAGGTCACGTCATGGCCAGGCTCTTCCGGATGCGCGGTGCTGCCGACGATGTTCAGGTGACGGAGGAGGGGGAAGCGCATGGCGAGAGGAGGGGCGTCGAGACCGAGGCGGGCAAGTGCGCTTGGACGGTGGCTGGCGACGAAGACGTCGGCCGAGCCAAGCAAGTCCATGATCGCCCGCATGCCGTCGGCCGCCTTTAAGTCGAGGCGCGCAATGGTCACGCCGGCATGCAGCTCGTCGTACCACGGCTTGCAGAACCCTTCGAGCGGATCGCCCCACGGGGCTTCAATCTTGATGGCCGACGCGCCGGCCGCCACGAGGCGGGCGACCGCCACCGGTCCTGGGACGTTCTGGGCCATGCTGACAATCTTCATGACGGCGTCCATTCGTCGAGAATCGCCGACAGGTCCAGGTCGGGCGCAACCAGGCAACTGTGGCCATGGCCTTCGAGCACGCGCAGGCTCGAGCGAGGTGTGAGCGAGGCCATCAACCGCGCCTGATCCACCGACGGCACCAGCACGTCACGGTCGGCGGCGAGAAACAGCACCGGCGCCTGGATCGAGGCCAACTGAGCGCGCAGGTCGTAGTCGCGCAGGATGTGGAGGCGCGAGAGATACCCTTCACGCGTCGTCGATTGCATCAACTGGAGAAACCGGCGGATCTCTTCGGCATCGGTGCCCGGTGAGTGCATGCGCCGGCCGTTCAGTTGCCGCACCAGGCGCATCATGCCCCAGGGCGTCGCACGCAGCAGGTGATACCCCAGCCACAGGCGCGCCGGTGAGCCGAAGTGCGCGAACGAGTTGAGGATGACCAGCCGTCCCACTCGCTCCGGGTGTGCCAGGGCATAGCTGAGCGCCAGGGCGCCGCCGAACGACTCGCCCAGCAGCGTCACCGGGCCGTCCGAGGCCGCCGCCACCGACTGGTGCAGGTCGGCCACCAATTCGTCCATGGCCCGCACCTCGTCGCGCAGGCGAATGGTGGTCACCGCATAGCGCCTCTCCAGCCGCGGCACCTGCTTGTAGAACAGCAGGCCGGTGCCGTCGATGCCGGGGACGAGGACGAGCGGTTCCTTCACGGACGGGGTTCCCTCATGATGTCGGGACGAACCTTTAGGTTCGTCCTTCTATATGGTAGCGTCTGCGCCGTGACTCCTGCGCAGGCCGTCCGCGTTTCCTGGACCGTGCTCACCATGTTCGTGGTGCAGAGCCTGGTGTTCGGGTTGTCGGTGTTACCCGCGTTCTACTTCTGGACCTGGACCCTGACCTGGTCGATTCCACCGCTGATCCGACCGGCCATTGTCGCGACCACCCTGGTGCCGGCCTATTTGTTGTTCGCGTTCGTGCTGGTGGCGCTGTCGGCGCTGTCGACCCGGGTGTGCGGCTGGCGCACGGCGCCGAACGGCGCCTGGAAGCTGCGCGACCTCGAGTGGCCGCTGCTCGACTGGGTCCGCTACATGGTCTCGATCCACATCGTCCGCGTTTTTGTGGGAACCTTCTTCCGGGCGTCCGCGCTGTGGACGCTGTACCTGCGGTGGAACGGGGCCAAGATCGGGCGCGGCGTCCACATCAACAGCCTGTCGATTTCGGATCACAACATGCTGGAGTTCGGCGACGGTGTGGTGATTGGCGAGAGCGTGCACCTGTCGGGGCACACGGTGGAGGCCGGCATGGTCAAGACCGGTCCGGTGCGTCTTGGGCGCTTCGTGACGGTGGGTCTGGGCAGCATGGTGGGCATCAACGTCGAGGCCGGCGAGAAGTGCCAGATCGGCGCCCTCAGCGTAGTTCTCAAGGGCTCGACGCTCGAAGGATCTGCTATCTACGCAGGCATCCCCGCACGTAGAATAGAGCGCAAATCAAATGCTATGGCCGTTGAAGCAGACGACGCGGCAGTAGGATTTTTCTGACTTCTCACCTCTGACTCTAACTTGTCACCCCTTCTATCCATTGTCGTTCCCGTCTACAACGAAGCGCGGACGGTTGCCGAAGTCATCGAGCGGCTGCTGGTGATCGAGTTGCCGGCGCCGCGCGAGATCCTGGTCGTCAATGACGGGTCGACCGACGGCACCCGCGAGGTGCTCGACCGGCTGCCGGTCCGGCCCGAGCTGCGCATCATTCATGCGGCGAAGAACGGCGGGAAGGGCAGCGCCATTCGCACCGGGTTCACCGAGGCCTCGGGCACCATCGTCGCCATCCAGGACGCGGATCTCGAGCTCGACCCGGCGCAACTGGCGGTGCTGGTGCAGCCGATCCTGGACGGCCGCACGAAGGTGGTCTATGGGTCGCGGTTCCTGGCCGGGCGTCCCGACGCGCCGTGGCTGTCGGTGCTGGCCAACCAGGTACTGACCGGCATCACCAACGTGCTGTTTGGCGGCCGGCTTACAGACATGGAAACCTGCTACAAGGTGATGACCACCGAGGTCGCGCGCGGGCTGCGCCTCGAGTGCAACCGCTTCGACATCGAGCCGGAGATCTCGGCCAAGCTACTGCGCGACGGTCACTCGATTCTCGAACTGCCGGTGCGCTTCGAACCGCGCAGCCGCGCGCAGGGGAAAAAGATCGGCTGGCGCGACGGCGTGCGGGCCATCCAGGTCCTGATCAAGTACCGCTTGTCACGATGAAACAGAGCTTGGCCCGCCGAAGCCTTGGCGTAGGCGGCGCGCTGATCATCGCGCTGGCGCTCGCCGTCTTCGGCCTGCTCCATGGCACGCGCGCCGTCGGCGGTTCCGATTCGTCCTGCTACGGGTTGATGGCCGAAGCCTTCGGCACGGGCCACTGGCAGCCGACGAGTGTGCTTGCGGTCGAGGCGCCGTGGCCCGATGCCTCGCGCACGTTGGCGCCTGGCGGCTTCATTCCTTCACCGGTACGGCCCGACGCCGCGTCGCCGGTCTGCGCGCCGGGGTTCTCGGTGTTGATGGCGCCGTTCTACGCCATCGGCGGCCGCGACGCGATCTTCGCGGTGACGCCGGTGGCCGCCTTCGTGCTGGTGTGGTGCGCGTTTGTGCTGGCCAATCGCCTGGCCGGCGGCCTGGCGGGCGTCTCGGCGGCTGCCCTCACGGCCTCGAGTCCCATCGTGTTGTTTCAGACCGTGCAGCCGATGAACGACATCGCCACGGCCGCGCTGTGGCTCGCCGCCCTCGTCCTCGTTACGCGTCCTTTGGTGTGCGGCGTGGTGGTTGGCCTCGCCATCCTGGTCCGCCCCAATCTCGCGCCGCTCGCCGTGATCGTGGCGGCCATGCAGTGGCGGCCGGGACAGTCCATGCCGTGGCGGTCCACCGCGCTGATGGTCGCCGGGGCACTCCCAGGCGTGGCCGCGTGGTTGTGGTTGAACCAGGTGCTGTATGGCAGCGCGCTTGGCAGCGGCTACGGCAGCATCGACCAACTCTTCAGCCTGTCGAACGTCACCCCGAACCTGGCCAGTTTCGGCCGCGCCTTCTACCAAACGCAGACGGTGTTTCCGCTGCTCGCCCTCGCGGCGCCCTTCTTGCTCGCCGGCGAGGCACGACGCGTGTCGCTGTGGTGGCTCGGCTGCGCCGGCGTGGTCCTCGGCATCTACCTGCCGTACCGCACGCATCCGGAGTGGTGGTACTTGCGGTTCCTGATCCCGGCCCTTGTGTTGTTGCTGGTGGTGGCGTGCAGCGTGGCCGCACGCGTGGCCGATGGTGCCCGCATGCGCGGTGTGGTGGCCATTGGGACGGTGATGTTGGCGCTTCTGGGCATGCGGGTGGCCGGCGCGCGCGACGTGCTGGCACTGCAAGCCCTGGAGGGGCGGTATCGCGAGACGGCGAACCTGGTGGCCGAACGGCTGCCGCCGAACGCCGTGCTGATTACGGTGTGGCAAAGCGGCAGCGTGCGCTTTCACGCCGGGCGCGAGGCCGTGCTGTGGGATTCGCTCGACCCATCCTGGCTGGATCGCGCCGTGCAGTGGCTGTCGGCGAACGGCCGGGTGCCGTACATCCTGGTGGAGCGCCGCGAAGAGGCGGAGTTTCGAGACCGGTTCCGCGGCCACGCCGAGATCGGCGGGCTCGACTGGCCGCCCCGATTCAACATCGGCGGGCAGGCGCGGATTTTCGATCCGGCCGATCGCGTGCGTTATCTGGCCGGCGAAGAGTATCTCACCGAGAACACCCGCCAGCCGCGGCGCCGCTAGGTGCGCAGCACCCAGTCGCCGAGGAAGATGTAGATCGCGTAGACGGTGCCCTCGCCGACTACCACGCCGAACAGGAATTTCTTGAAGTTGATCTTCAGCGAGCCGCATACGTAGCAGATCAGGTCGGTCGGCAGGAACAGCATGAAGCTCCAGCCGATGATGATCGGCAACTGATACGTCTGCAGCTTGTCCTTCAGCTGACGAATCTGCTTCGGATACTTCCGTTCGAAGAGCTCGTCCATGTGGAGGGCCTCGGCGAAGAAGTAGCAGATCGAGGACGAGATCGCGATGCATGGCAGCGTGAGCGCCAGCAGCACCCACGGGTCGAAGAACGGCATGGCCACCAGCAACGGGAAGGTCGCCGGCACCAGCGTGAAGGCCCGCAACGCACCGATGACCAGGTAGGCGATGGCCGCGGCCCAGAACGACGCCGACATCGCGTTGCGCATCTCCATCTGCACCGCTTCCCGCTGGAAGAAGTACAGGTAGAGGGCGCCGACGACGACCAGCAGCCAGAGGGCGAACAGCGAATAGCGGATGCGGGGGTTGTGCAGCTGAAGCGCGGTCAAACTGAAGCTCTGAGTTACAGACGGCGGGCGGGCATGTGAGGTTCCATTAACCCGGGTTGCTGTCCGCCCCGAAATGGATCTGCTGTTCGAGCTTTGCGAACCCGGCCGAGGCGGCCGGCTCTGGCGCCGCCAGCGACACCACGATCCCGATGATGAACGACAGCGGGATCGTGAACAGGCCGGGGTTGCGATACGGGAAATACGCGGTGGCGTTCTGCAGCAGGTCCACCTGGATCGTCGGCGACAGGTAGATGAGGGCCAGCGTCGCAATCGTGCCGAACAGGATTGATGCCTGGGCGCCGCGCGTCGTGAAAGGCTTCCAGAACATCGACAGGATCAACGCCGGGAAGTTGGCGCTGGCGGCGATGGCGAAGGCCAAACCCACCATGTACGCCACGTTCTGGCCCTTGAAGGCGATGCCCAGGGCGATGGACACGGTGGCGAGCAGAATAGTGGCGCTGCGCGCGACCAGCAGTTGTTCCTTCTCGGTGGCGCGGCCGTGGCGGAACACGTGAACGTAGATGTCGTGCGACAGCGTGGCGGCCCCGGCCAGCGTGAGGCCCGCGACCACCGCCAGGATCGTGGCGAAAGCGACGGCGGCAATGAACCCCAGGAACGCCTGCCCGCCCACCACTTCGGCGAGCAACGGCGCCGCCATGTTGCCACCTGCGTCCACCGCACGAATGTCGGTCTGGCCGACCAGCACCATGGCGCCGAAGCCGAGGATGAATGTCAGCAGGTAGAAGACGCCGATGATCCCGGTCGCATAGGCCACCGAGACGCGCGCGGTGCGGGCATCGGGCACGGTGTAGAACCGCATCAGGATGTGCGGCAGACCAGCGGTCCCGAACATCAGCGCCAGGCCCAGTGAAATGGCGTCCACCGGATCCGAGACCAGCCGGCCGGGCGCGAGCACGCCGTCACCGTACTGCCGGGCGGCCTCGGCAAAGAGCGTCAGCGGGTTGAACGCAAACTGCGCCAGCACCATGCCGGCCAGCAGGAAGGCGCCCGACAACAGCAGCGCTGCCTTGACGATCTGCACCCACGTCGTGGCGATCATCCCGCCGAACAACACGTACGCGAGCATGACCAGGCCGACGATCACCACCGCCACTTCGTAGCTCAGGCCGAACAGCAGCCGAATCAGGTTGCCGGCGCCGACCATTTGCGCGATCAGATAGAAGGCCACGACCGCCAGGCTGCCGGCCGATGCCGCGACCCGCACCGGCGTTTGCCGCAACCGGAACGCGACCACATCCGTGAAGGTGTAGCGGCCAAGGTTGCGCAGCGGTTCGGCGATCAGGCACGCGACCACCGGCCAACCGACCAGGAAGCCGATCGAGTAGATCAACCCGTCGAACCCCGACAATGCCACCAGCCCGGCAATGCCCAGGAAGCTGGCGGCGCTCATGTAGTCGCCGGCCAGCGCCATGCCGTTCTGCCAGGCCGTGACCGAACCGCCGGCGGTGTAAAAGTCTTTCGTGCTGTGCGTGTGTCGAGCGGCCAGCCAGGTGATACCGAGCGACAAGACAATGAAAATGGCGAAGCCCGCCATGGCCACGACGTTGGGCTCTCCGGCTTGCATCAGCGGCCCTCCATGTGGGCCTTGCGGATCGAAGCCACCGCATCGTCATAGTGCCGGTTGGTCCAGCGCACGTAGACCAGGATCAGCGCCATGGCCGCCAGGATCACCAGCACTCCGAGCAGGATACCGACGCTCAGTCCCGGAATCAGCACCGTGCCGAGCAGTTCCTTGTTAAAGGCGATCAGCAGGATGAAGGCGACGTAGATGAGGGTCATCGCCGCGGTGACGAGGACCGACAGTCGCCAGCGCGCGGCGGACAGGGTGACGAGGCGGGAGGCCGAATCGCTCATGCGCCGCCATCATAAGCCACTTCAAATAGAAAAGGCCGGGACCATTGCTGGTCCCGGCCCTTGCGTCGTCGAATTCGACAAACCGAAAGGTTTGTCGCCACGCACCGAAGTTAGTGCGTCGTCGGCTGCTGGGCCTTCTTCAGGCCCTGGATCTGCAGCACCGGCACGCCGGGCTGTTCCTTCAGCACTTCCTTGCGATAGAGCTTTTCCATCTCCGCGTGATGGCGCAGCTCATCGGGGGTCATGTTCTTCTTCTTCTGCGCCGCGATCTTCTCGTCGCGCGAGTTCTTCGCAATGCCCAGATCGTCGAGGTCGGTCTGGATGCCGGCGGCCACCGCTTCAGCGTTCAGCTTCAGGGTGTGCTCGTTGCTGCTGAGCGGCACCGACTTGTTGCCGGCGAAGATCTCGTGACGGCCGTGCTCGTCGTACCACTTGGTGAGCGTCGCCGTCATGTGCATCTTCTCGATGATGTTGCGCCAGCCGATGCCGGTGTTGTAGGCGCAGAAGGAGATCTCACCCATCTGCGTGGCATACGGGATGATGCACATCTCGGTGCGGCGGAAGTCGTAGTTGAACAGGTCCTGGAACCACATGCCCGCGATGAACAGGAAGTTCCAGCGATCGGCGCGGCGCTTGTCGATGTCGGCCTTGGTGCGATCGCCGCCGACCTTGCCGTAGTCCTTGGCGGTCGCGCCGAAGGTCTTGTCGAACTTCTTCAGCAGGTCGCTCAGCTTGAAATGCGTCGGCGACTTGAACGAGTCGTAATTGCGCGCCAGCGCGATCGCCATGCCGGCGACGGTCAGGAACTTGCCGCGGGCCGCGTCGTTGACCATCGCGACGTCCTTGGCCAACTGTTCGGCCCTGAGGAACGCGGTGACCGGGACGGCTTCCTTGGTTTCCTTGTCGATCATCACGGCCATGCCGATGCCGCAGTTGGGGTGGCAGCCGCAGGTCAGGTTGCCCCACTCGCTATCAGGGCCCTTGGCGACGTCGGCCCAGTCGGTGAACGTGCCCATGAACGAAATCGGGAACCAGTCGCGCACCGGCTCGCCGAGGCCCGTCTGGTTCTTCACGTCGTGCGCCAGGTGCGACAGCGTGTAGCGCTGCGCCGCGCGGCGCTCGGGCGTCACCTCTTCGTCGCGGCCGGTGAAGCTCACCGGCTGGAACGACAGGAAGTTGATCCGCTTGGGATTGTCGAGCGCGAACTCGATAATCCGGCCGACCTGCTCGTTGTTGACGCCGTTGACGATGGTCACGACCGGGACGATGTCGACGCCGGCGCTGTGCAGGTTCTCGATCGCGCGCAGCTTGACGTCAAACAGGTTGCCGACGCGGCGGTGCGAGTTGGCCGCGTTGCCGATGCCGTCGAACTGCAGGTACGCGTAGCGCAGGCCGGCCTCGGCGGCGGCCTTCGAGAAGTCGGGGCTCTTGGCGAACTCGATGCCGTTGGTCGCGGCCTGCACCGACGAGTAGCCGACCTTGCGGGCGTAGCGCACCGCATCCAGGAAGTACGGGGAGAGCGTCGGCTCGCCACCCGAGAACTGCACCGACATCTGCCGCTTCGGCTTGATGGTGATGGCGTTGTCGAGCACCGTCTTGATGTCGTCCCACGTCAGTTCGTGCACGAAGCCGACCTGGTTGGCGTCCATGAAGCACGGGTCGCACATCATGTTGCAGCGGTTGGTGAGGTCGACCGTCAGCACCGAGCCGCGGCCGTGCTTGATGGTGCTGCTGCCGTGGTTGTGCAGCTTCTCGTCGTTGTGGGCGCGGATGTCGCGGCCCGGGAACACCTCTTCGAGGTGCTTGAAGAAGGCGGTGTCGATGGCCATCGTGTCTTCGAAGTGCCCGTGGATGAGGCAGTCCTTCATCATCACGATCTTGCCGTCCTTCTCGTCGATGGTGGCCTTGATCTCGCCGACCTTTTCGTTGAGCAGGGTTTCAAGCGGGCGGGTGCCGTCGAGAATGGCCTGGCGCGCTTCGCGCACGCACGTCGGGCACAGCGAGTCGGTCTGCCGCGGCCAGCCCAGGGGCGGCTTCGTCTTCTGATACGACTTCAGGAGGGGCTTGTCCGACCAGCGTGGCGTCATCGACGGGTTCTGGCTGATCTTGTTGAGCTGGGAAAAGATCTGCCACACCCCGTTGGCTGCGATCGACAAACCCTTTTCCGCGTACTTAATTGGCGCGTGCATGAGCACTCCTCACTGGACGATCGGGCTCTGTCGAGTTGGTGCAGGTCTGGATCACGGCCCGTAAGTGATTGACTGGCCGATATCTTACGGTGATTTCTGCCCAGCTTGCACAGGGAGTCCGGAGTTGGCCGAAAGGCAGGGTGAACTGGCACGGGCGCTGCGCGAACGGCCAATATCCGATTAAAAGAGTCGGCATTAAAAGGAGATATTCTGCCCGGTATGCGCCTGCCGCTTACCTCAGCCTTGGTCGCGTTGGCGTCGGTGCTCGCGCTTGCGGAACAACCGGGCCGGGTGTCGCCACAAGAGGCCATCGCCCTCACCAACGCTGCGGTGATTCATGTGAGAAGTGGCGTCATCGCGCGCGGCGCAACCGTGGTCCTTCGCGGCGGCCGGATCGAGAGCGTCGGTGCCGGGGCGGTCCCGGCCGGCGTCCGCGCCATCGACCTCAAGGGCCGCTACGTCGTGCCGGGCCTGATCGATGCGCATGTACACATCGCGTCGCTCCCGCAGATGCGGGCCGCGCTCGACAGCGGCGTCACCACCGTGCGCAGCGCCGGCGTGGCGCACTTTGTTGATGTCGGCCTGCGCGAGCTGGTGCGGAAGGGCTTTGCCGCCGGCCCCGACATGATTGCGACGGGCTATCACGTGCGCCCCGGCGTCGCCGCCGAGTTCTTTCTCGATTTTCCCGGTGAAGGTGGGTTGATGGCCGGCGCGCCGGCCGCCGACGCGATTCGCCGCATGGTGCGCGCCAACCTGTCGCGGGGCGTGGACTGGATCAAGACCAACGCGACGGAGCGGGCCGGCACGCCGGACACCGATCCGCGGCGCCAGCTCTATAGCCAGGAAGAGTTGCGGATCCTCGTGGTCGAGGCCGCCGCGAAGAACATTCCGGTGATGGCGCACGCGCATGGCGCCGAAGGCGCCGACGCGGCGGTTCGCGCCGGCGTGCGCAGCATCGAGCACGGCACCTATCTCTCGGACGAGACGCTGCAGTTGATGGCGAAGCAGGGCACCTTCTTCGACCCCACGCTCGACATCGTCAACGACCTGGCCGAAGCGGGCGGCGACTACGACAATGCCGGACTGAAGCGGCGCGGTGAGATGATGCAGCCCATTCTGCTCGCCGCGGTGCAGCGCGCGCACAAGTTCGGTGTCAAGATTGTGGCCGGTTCGGACACCGGCTACGGACCCTCGAGCATCGCGCGGGTGTCACGCGAGATCGGCATACTGGTGACGGCCGGCCTGACACCGCTGCGGGCCCTACAGGCGGCAACCCTGACCAACGCCGAGCTGCTGCGACTCGAGAAGCAGGTGGGCGTGGTGGAGGCGGGCTTCGAAGCCGACCTGCTGGTCGTGGACGGCAACCCGCTCGATAATGTTCGGACGCTGCTCGATCCGCTGCTCGTGATCAGCAACGGCCGGGTTGGCTTGGACCGTTTGAGTTTCAGCAAGGACAAGTAGTGCCAGAAGGGCGGCACTTTAGTGCCGCCGGTGTAGTGCCAGCAGGGCGGCACTTCAGTGCTGCCGAGTAGTGCTAGAAGGGCGGCACTTTAGTGCCGCCGGAGGAGACGTGATGAAGCGATTGTATGTAGCAGCCTGTTGTATGTGTCTCGGGCTCGCGCTGGCGACACCGGCGTGGGCGCAAACCGAGCAGCACGATCACACCGCCAAGCCTGGCGCCATCAAGGCCGGCACGGTCAACTTCGAGACTTCCTGCAGCCCCGCCGTCAAGGACGAGTTCAATCTCGCCGTCGCCGAACTCCATTCATTCTGGTTCCCCGAAGCGCGAGCGTTGTTCCAGGGCGTGGCCAAGAAGGATCCCGACTGCGCCATCGCCTATTGGGGCATCGCGTTGACCTACTGGGGTAATCCGTTCGCCGGCCAGCGGTCAGCGCAGGTCATTGCCAACGGCCAGGCGGCGATCGAGAAGGCCAGGACCGCCGGCACACCGACGCCGCGCGAGAAGGGCTACATCGAGGCCGTGGCGGGCCTCTTCTCGAGCGCCGACGTTACCACCCAGCGCGCGCGCGTCGTGGCCTACGAAGGCGCCACAGAACTGGTGGCCAGCCAGAACCGCACGGACGTGGAGGCGCGCATTTTCTGGGCGCTCGCCATTGCGCAGACGGCGCTGCCGAGCGACAAGACCTTCGCGCAGAACCTGAAGGCCGCCGAGATTCTCGAGCCGCTCTACAAGCGGATGCCGAACCACCCTGGCCTCGCGCACTACATCATTCACGCTTACGACGTGCCGGCGCTGGCGGCCAAGGCGCTGCCCGCGGCGCGCGCCTATGCCGACATCGCGCCGTCGGTGCCGCACGCGCTGCACATGCCGTCGCACACGTTTACGCGCGTGGGCGAGTGGCAGGAATCGGTGGACACCAACATCCGCTCGGCCGGCGAAGCTGACAAGTCGGGTGGCGGATTGGGCGAAGGCCTGCACGCGCGCGACTACATGACCTATGCCTATCTCCAGATGGGGATGGACCAGCAGGCCAAAGCGGTGGTCGATCATGCCGCGATGGTGGCGGAACAGTCGGCGGCGGCCCCGCCGGCGGCCGGCGCCGGCGGCGCCAACACGTTTGCGTTGGCCGCCATGCCGGCGCGCTACGCGATGGAGCGCGGACAGTGGGCTGAGGCCATGATGCTCAAGCCGCTTCCCGCACCCAACACGCCTTACACCGAGGCCATTACCCACTTCGCGCGTGCCGTCGGCGCGGCGCGGGCCGGCAAGCCGGCCGAGGCGGCGGCCGACATCGCGCGCCTGGCCGCCCTGCGCGATCGTGAGATCGAGATGAAGGACGCCTACTGGACCGAGCAGGTCGACATCCAGCGCCGTGGCGCCGAAGCATGGGTGATGTTTGCCGAAGGCAAGAAAGCCGAAGCGATCAGCGCCATGGCCGCGGTGGCCGACTCCGAAGACAAGACCGACAAGTCGGCGGTCACGCCCGGCCCGCTGGCGCCGGCCCGCGAGATGTACGGCTTCATGCTGCTCGAGGCCGGCCGCGCCAAAGAGGCGCTGGTCGCGTTCGAAGCGGTGACGAAGAAGGAACCGAACCGCTTCCTCGCGCTCTACGGCGCGGGCAAGGCGGCCGAGGCGACCAAGCAGCCGTCGAAGGCGAAGGGGTACTACAAGCAGATCGTCGAGATCTGCAAGGACGCGGGGCCCGAGCGTCCCGAGCTGCAGTACGCGCGAAAAATGGCGAAGTAGCTCCAGGAACCTGACGGGAGGTGCCTTCCAGACGGGAGGGCACCTCTTGTCGGGAGGGCACTGCTTGTCGGGGAAGTTACCCTTGTCGGGACAAGAACACCGGGGCTGAAGCGGTTCGCATTCTAGAGAACCCGGTTCGCCCGAGCGCGTAGAGCACGAACACCGCGGCGTGGTCCCAGGTTGCGCGCATCGACTCCACCGAATGCAGCGCCTCATCGAAAACGAAGATCAGGCACAGCAGCACGCTGAGCTCCGCGGCCATCATGAAGAACATCCACTTCATTTGCCAATGCTCCGAACCGCCGGCGGCGGGGAGCCCCGTCCGGCTGAGCCGGATTCTGGCACAGCTGGGGCGCGCTACGACGCGCCGTTCGTCACAAATTCGCGGAATCTTTCAAGAGCCGTCGTGACGGTCGCTTCCGTGGCTGCAAAGCATACGCGAATGTATCCTTCGCCATCACTTCCGAAGGCCACACCGGGCGCCAGGGCCACCCCCGTGGCCTGCAGCAGTGCCGCGGTGAAGGCGGTCGAGTCGGTCAAGGCCTCGATTCGTGGAAACGCGTAGAACGCGCCCGCGGGCGCCGGCAGCGACACCCCAGGCGTTGCGGCCAGCGCGGTCACGACTTGCGTGCGCCGCTCGGTGTAGTGCCGGCGCAGCTCCGCGATGTACCGCTCACCATCGCGCAGTGCGACGATGCCGGCCTGCTGCACCATGGCCGATGGATTCGAGGTCATGAACTCCACGGCTCGATACATGGTCTTGATGGTGGCCTCGCTGGCCTGCGCCCAGCCGAGCCGCCAGCCGGTCATGTTGTAGGTCTTCGAGAAGCTGTTGACGACGATCAGGCGGTCGCGGTTGCCGGCGACGCGCGCAAACGACGGCGCAACCTGTGGCGACAAACCTTCTACCTGTGGCGACAAACCTTTAGGTTTGTCGTGATAAACCAGCCGCTCATAAACTTCGTCCGCCAGAATAATCAGGTCGTGCTGCGCGGCCAGTTCGAGCAACGACCGCTGCTCTTCGGCGCTAATCACCCAGCCGGTGGGGTTCGACGGGCTGTTGATGATGATCATCCGGGTGTTGCGGTCGATGGCGGCGCGGACGCGATCGAGGTCGAGCCGGAACCGGCCGCCGTCACGCGCCAGTGGCACCGGCCGGGGTTCACCGCCGGCCATGATCACGCCGTTCGAGAAGATCGCGTACGCGGGCGAGACAATCACCGCATTGTCGCCGCGGCTGACGAAGGCGCGTATAGCCGCATAGATCGCCATCGACGCGCCGACCGTGCTCATGATTTCGGTCGGGCGATACCCCACGCCGTGGAGTTGGTGAATCTTCTGCGCGATGGCTTCGCGCAGTTCCAGATAGCCGGCGGTATGGGTGTAGAAGGTGTGACCGGCTTTCAACGCCGCGTCGGCCGCCGCGCAGATGAACGCCGGCGTCGGCAGGTCGGACTCGCCGTAGCAGAGCTTCAGCGACCCGGGCATCGCCTCTGCGGCAGTGGCGATCTGCACCATGGGTGACTCGGCAACGCCGGCGAACTCGCGGGTGTAGCGCACCGCGGCATTCTATTGCAGGGCAGGTCCGCGCATCATCTGGCCGGCAAGCTCTCGCACGACCTTCGCGGCGACACTCGCCGTGACGCCGCTGATGTCCTGCGACGGATTGAACTCGACGACGTCAGCGCCGACGATCGGCCCGCGCAGCTGGTGGATCATGGTCAAGACGTCGCGAACGCTCAGGCCGCCGGGCTCGCGATGCGAGACGCCGGGCGCGAAGGCCGGATCGAGGCCGTCGATGTCCACCGAGACATAGACTGGGCCGTCGATGTTCGGCCGCGCGCCGCTCGCGAAGTGCCGCATCTCGATGCAGTTCACGCCGAACCGTGCGACCTGTTCGCGCTGGTGCGGTGTCAGCGTGCGAATCCCCACCTGCACCAGGGTGACGCCGGGGCAGTCCTCCATGATGCGGGCGAACGGGCAGGCGTGCGACAGGCGATTGCCTTCGAAGGTGTCGTAGAGGTCGCCGTGCGCGTCGATGTGGAGAATGGTGAGCGTGGGCCGTTCCGCTGTGACCGCCATCAGGACCGGGTAGGTGATCGAGTGGTCGCCGCCCAGTGCGATCGGCTGGAAGCCGCTGGCCAGCACGGCGCCAATGCCCATCTCGATCTGGTCACGCGCCCTGGCCGGGTCTTCGGCCAGTACCAGGTCGCCCGCGTCCGTCAGCCGGGCGAGGTCGGCGCCGTTTTCGGTGAAGGTGTTGCCGGCCGGTGACCACAGCGCCTGGCGGATGAGTGGCGGCCCCGCCGCGGCTCCGCGCAGGAACGAGGAACTGGCGTCGTAGGGCAGGCCGATGAGCTGCGGCGCGGCAGGCGGCATACGCGTCTACATCCCGGGTGGCGTGAACCGTCCGTCGTTGGCCAGCCATCCGCCGTCTACGAACAGGATCGTGCCGGTCACGTAGCTCGCCGCGTCCGAGAGCAGGAACACCGTCGGCCCCGCCATTTCCTCGGCCGTCGCCCAGCGCTTCATCGGCGTCTTGTCGGCATAGGCGCGGTACCACTCAGTCTGCGACTTGATCGGCGCGGTCAACGGCGTCTCGGTCACGCCCGGGCCGACCGCGTTAACGCGCACACCCTGCTCGCCCCACTCGGTCGCGGCCGTCCGCACTAGTTGCACAATGCCGGCCTTGGTCATCGAGTAGACCGACTGGCCGGGCTCGGTGACGAGCGAGCGGATGGACGAGAACAAGACGATGCTGCCGGACTTCTGGAGGACCATGAGTTGGCCCGCAGCCTGCAGCACGTTGAAGTTGCCGCGCAGGTTGACGCGAACGACCCGGTCGAACTCCTCGCCGGTGTACTTCAAGATGGGTTTGCGGACGTTGATGGCCGGCGTGCAGACCAGGCCGTCGAGGCCCGTGCGATGGTGCAGGGCGTTGGCCAGCGAATCCCGCACCGAGGTCTCGTCGGCAATGTCCACGGTGCCCGCGTCGGCCGTGCCGCCGGCCTTGGCGATCATCTCCGCGGTCGCCGCGGCGGTGGCGGCGTTGAGATCGAGGCAGATGGTGTGGCCGCCCTGTTGCGCCACGCCGAGGGCCACGGCCTGGCCGATCCCCGAGCCCGCGCCAATGACCGCGATCGTCTTGCCATCAAGTCTGAACATATCGACCCATGATACTCGCCGGGAGGGCACCTCTTGTCGGGAGGCCAACTCTTGTCGGGAGTCGGGAGTCGGTCGGGATAAAATTCGGACCGTGCCCGCCTCGCAGACTGACCGCATACTTGCCGAAGTCGATCGCGCTGCCGACGAGATTGTCGATTTCGCCGCGCGGCTCGTGCGCATTCCCACGGTGAACCCGCCGGGGGAGGAGTACGAAGCGTGCGCGAATGCGATTGGCGATCAGTTGCGGGCGCATGGCGCCGAGGTCCACTTGCTGCCGGCGGTCGGCAGGCTCGAGCACACGTCACGGCATCCCCGCATCAACGTCGTCGGTCGTCACGAAGGCCGCGTCAAGGGGCCGGGCATTCACCTGAACGGGCACTTCGACGTGGTGCCGGCGGGGCAGGGCTGGACGCGCGATCCGTTCGGCGGGGAGATTGTCGGGGACCGTCTCTATGGCCGCGGGTCCTGCGACATGAAGGCGGGCCTGGCGGCAGCGGTGTTTGCGGCCGAGGCGATTCGCCGTGCCGGTGTCGCGCACGCGGCGCCGATCGAGATCAGCGGAACCGTGGACGAAGAAAGCGGCGGCTTCGCGGGCGTGGCATGGCTGGCCGAGAACCGCTGGATCTCACGAGAGCGGACCAGGGCCGTGATCATCCCGGAGCCGTTCGGTGTGGATCGGGTGTGCGTCGGTCATCGCGGCGTCTACTGGTTTGAGGTGGTGGCCGAAGGCCGCATCGCCCACGGCAGCATGCCGTATCTCGGAGTGAATGCCATCGAGGGGATATCCCACCTGCTCGACCTGGTGCGCGACGAGCTGGGGCCGGCCTTGTTTGGGCGCGTGACCGCCATGCCGGTGGTGCCCGAAGGATCGCGGCACGCCACCATCAACATCAACGGGATTGACGGCGGCCAGGCGGTGGACGAATTGCCGAGCCCATGTGTCGCCGATCGCTGCCGCGTGGTGTTCGATCGCCGCTTCCTGCTCGAAGAGGGCCTCGAGCGCACCCGCGCCGAGATCGCCGGCCTGGTGGCAAAAGCGCAGTCGCGAATGCCGGACGTGCGCTTCTCGATCGAAGACCGGATGATCGTCGAGCCGACCCGGGCACCCGAGGACGCGCCGGTGATCGCGGCGCTGACCGGCGCCATTGCCCGCGTGGTGGGCCGGCCGGCGTCACTGGTGGCGAGTCCTGGCACCTACGATCAGAAGCACGTCGAGCGCATTGCCGGCGTGCCGCACTGCGTCGCGTACGGCCCCGGCGACCTGGCGCTGGCGCATCAGCCTGACGAGTACTGCTCGATTGCGGATATTGTGATGGCGACGAAAGTATTGGCGCTGGCCGTTCTGGCGCTGGCAGAATAAAGGCAACACGAAGGCCACGAAGACCACGAAGTAGTCTTCTGAAAGATCTTGCTTCGTGTCCTTCGTGATCTTCGTGTTTGCATTTTGGAGCAACGATGACCGGACAAGAAATGGTGGCGCTGTCGAAACAGCACTCGCTCTACGAGTGGTCAGCGCAAGCGCATGTCGACCCCATCCCCGTGGCGAAGGCGAAGGGCATCCACTTCTGGACGCCCGAGGGCAAGCGCTTCATCGACTTCAACAGCCAGTTGATGTGCGTCAACATCGGCCACGGCGATCCGCGAGTGATCAAGGCAATCCAGGACCAGGCGGCGACGCTGGCCTACGCCAACCCGTTCATGGCGACCGAGGCGCGCGCCAAGCTGGGGCAGAAGCTGGCGGCGATTTGCCCCGGCGACATCGACGTCTTCTTCTTCACCAACGGCGGCGCCGAGGCCAATGAGAACGCGATTCGCATCGCCCGGCTGGCGACCGGCCGCCACAAGATCCTCGCGCGCTACCGCTCGTACCACGGCGGCACCGGCGCCAGCCTCACGGCGACCGGTGATCCGCGGCGCTGGGCGATGGAGCCCGGCATGCCCGGCATCATCCACGTGCCGCACCCGCATCACGGGTTGAAGCGCGGCACGCTCTCGGGCCCCGACGCGCTCGCCGAACTCGAAGAAGTGATCATGCTCGAGGGACCGCAGACCATCGCGGGCTTCCTGATGGAGACAGTGACCGGCACCAACGGCATTCACGTGCCGCCTGACGGCTATCTCGAAGGCGTGCGCGCGCTGTGTGACAAGCACGGCATCCTGCTGATCTGTGATGAGGTGATGTCGGGCTTCGGCCGCACCGGCGAGTGGTTCGCGGTCGATCACTGGAAGGTGGTCCCCGACATCCTGGTGATGGCAAAGGGCCTGACGAGCGCCTATGTCGCGCTGGGCGCCGTCGGCATCCGCCGGTCGATCGCGGATCACTTCAAGGAGAAGGTGTTCTACGGCGGCCTCACCTACAACAGCCATCCGCTCGGCTGCGCCGCGGCGCTGGCCACCATCGCGGTCTACGAGGAAGACAAGCTGATCGAGCGCGCCAAGAAGATGGGCGCGGTGATGGGGCAGATGCTGGCCGAATTAAAGGTCAAGCACCCCTGCGTAGGCGACGTCCGCTCCATCGGCCTGTTCGGCATCGTCGAACTGGTGAAGGATCGCAACACCATGGAACCGCTGGCGCCCTTCAACGGCACGTCACCGGCCATGCAGGCGCTCGGCAAGTTCTTCCGCGAGGAAGGGCTCTACACGTTCGTGCGCTGGAACACGTTCTTCACCAATCCGCCGCTGTGCATCACCGAGGCGGAGCTGGCGGAGGCGTTCGCGATTATCGACAAAGGGCTTTATGTTACGGACCAGGCGGTGGGCTGATGCCCACCGTTGGGCTCGCGCGCTTCGCGCTCTCGTCGGGCTCGGCGCTTCGCGCCTCGTGGGGATAAAGCTACGGCAGGCTCTGAACGTGCTTCACCCAGGCGGCCACTAACGGCTGCATCGCGCCCTTGGAGGCCGTGTAAGCCTTCGACCACTTCGCGATGTTGATCTTGTCGGCGGCCAGGGTAGCCGGCTGCGGCGCGTTCAGGTGGCGGATGTAGGTGCCGAAGATCGCCGCCAGTTGCGCCGACTGATCGCCCGGGTTGGTTTCCAGGTACGGCGTCAACACGGCCACCGCGTCGGCGGGCCGGCCGCCCAGCACGTAGGCCATGCCCATCAGCTTGCGCGTGCGCGCGTCAACGCCGGGTTGCTGCATGGCCAGTTCGAGCGGCGCGATGGCGAGCACCGGCTGCCCGGCCTTGATCCACTCCTCGCCGGCGAGCCTCGCGACCGCGGCGTTCGGCGGCGTGTTCGCCGCGCTCTGGATCAGCCCGGCCGCCTCCTTGTGACGGTTCGCCGCGGCGAGCGACGCGCCCAGGTAGAGGCGCGCCGGCATGAACGACGGCGCGATCTGCATCGCGCTCTGGAACTGCACGGAGGCCTTGTCGAGTTGCGACAACTGGAACAGCTCGAGGCCCTTGAGGAAGGCGGCCAGCGCCTGATCGCCGTCACCGAGTGCGGTCATGGCGGCAGAGCCCAGGTCACCGCCGCGCGCTTCCTTGACCGCTGATACCGAGGCGGCGGGACGGCCCTCGGCGGCCGCGAACATCGGCGTGAGCGCGGCCGGCGTCAGCAACTCCTTCGCATTGAAATTCTCCAGGCCGCCGAGCAGCACCGAGATCATCTGGGCGGGCAGCGGACCGCCCGCCGCGGCCACCGGCACGCCGTCGTTCAAGGCCGGCGTCTCCGTGACAATGCGGAACGGGCGAATCATATGGCCCTGGGCCTTGCCGGCTTGCCGGATCGTGCTGCGCGCCAGGTAGCGGCCCGGCGGCAGTGCGGTGGTACTGAACTGCGCGGTGCCGGCGAGGATCTCGGGCGACGGCCCGGCGCCGATCCGCATGGGGATGGCGGCGAGCGCCGGGGCGTCTTCGTTGGTGAGGATCTCGAGGGTGGCTTCGAGCCCGGCCAGTTGCGCCGGCGAGCCATACATTTCGACGAGGGCGGCCATTTGCCCGCCGCCAACCGCGGGTTCGATGGCGGGCACCAGCGGGGCGGCCTGCCCAGGCGTGAGGCCGCCGACGACCAGGTCGCCCATGGCCAGCGCCGGTCCATCCATCTGCCAGGCGGTGACCAGGCGCGAGACGCTGCCAACGCGGCCCTCGCTGTCGGCCATCGAGAGGATCAACCGGTACTCACCCGGGTCCACCGCCATCGAGGCCGAGAACAGCGCGGTGCCGGGGTCGCCGGCCTTCTCGGCCAGCGTCCGTGGCCCGACGGCGGGCGCGAGGCCGCGTCCCGCCTTGTTCACCAGCAAGAGGCCGGTGGTGTAGTCGAGCGGTTGACCGGCCAGCCGTTCGGCCTCGGCGGACACCAACACCCGGACCTTTGAACTGCCCGGTTCCTTGTAGGTCCAGGTGGCCAGGCGCAGCGGCAGGTCGTTGATGGGCAGCAGCGACTTGAGCGCGCGCGTCACCGCGTCGGCCGGCGTGGTGGCCTTGGCCGACACCGAGGTCAGGAAGCTGCGCCGCGAGCGAATGGTGACGCTGCGGCGGCCTGACTTCACGGAGATGTTGTGGCGGCGGCCGTTGCGGTCGTCGGGCCGCGCCTCGACGCCCAGCAAGTAAAAGCCATCGATGCCGCGCGAGATGCGGTCGAACGCGAACCCGGCCGTGGTGTTGATGCGGTAGAGCCCGCCGCGCGCCGCGCCGGCGAGCATCTCGAGGCCAGTGACCTGCAAGTCGCGGTCCTCTCGCGGGGTGTTGGGGCGCTCGCGTTGCGACACGTCAAAGTTCGGCACGTCCATCAGCAGCACGTCGATGCTCGCTTGAGCGTCGGCCGCCGCCGACGCCAGCTCGTCGGTCTCGCCGCCCAGGCCTTCGAAGACCAGGCCTTCCGACATCAGGATGATCGACTTGGGCCCCTCGATGCCGGCCAGGCTTTGGATGACCGCGCGCATGCCCGCCACCGACGAGTTGGTCCGCTGCCGGATGTCGGCGGCAATCTGCGCGGCATCCTGTTCCACTTCGCGCTCGCACCGTTCGGCGTCGATCGCCGCCCCGCACTCGCGCTTCAGCACTTCGATGGCCAGCTGCAGGTTGTTATGGGTGTAAAGCGCCATCGCTTCGGTCACGCTCAGATTGAAGCGGCCCTTTATCGGATCGGAGCCGCCGACAATGCGCAGCAACGACTCGCGGACCTTGTCGTGATCGGTGGTGAAGTCCACCAGTTCGCCGGGGCCGGGCACCGCGATCACCGCGACCCGATCCTCCGGCGTGAGCGTGTCCACGAACTGCTTGGCGCTGTTCATGATCGCGCGCGCGGCGCCGGTGCGGATGTTGCCCTGGTCGACCAGCAGCATGATCAGCCGTCCGCTCGGCGCGCCCTTGGCGTTGGAGGTAAAGAAGGCCTCGTCTGGCGCGGCCACCACCGTGCGCGGTGCGCCGATCACGCGCAGCGGATCGACCGAGCGAATGTATTCAGCCGACATGACCTGGCGGGCATCGCCGTCAACCTCGACCAGGAAGTCGGTGGCGGCCAGGTCGGTGACCTGACGGCCGTTGCTGTCGAGCGCGGTCACGTCCACGCTGATCAGCTCGACGCCCGCCCGAAACACCGGCTGCGACGCCGGAGCCTGGGGCGCCTGTGCCGACAGCAGGGCCGCGGATGTGACGATGGCCGCGACGATCAGGAATCGCATGACGAACCCCTCGCGCGCATCTTACCCCGCGGCTTAGAATCAGGAGACATGTCAGTTCGCGATGTCATCATCATTGGAGCCGGTCCGTCCGGACTCGCCACCGCCATTGCCGCCAAGCACTTCGGCCTCGATTACCTCGTCCTCGAAAAAGGGTCGCTGGTCGACGGCATTGCGCGGTTCCCCATCAACATGGTGTTCTTCACCACTCCCGAGCTGCTGGAGATTGGTGGCATTCCGCTGACCACGCCGTACGAGAAACCGACCCGGGCCGAGGCGTTGAGGTACTACCGCAAGGTCGTTGACACGTTCCAGCTGCAGGTCTCGCTGTTCGAAGAGGTGACGGAGGTCGAGACCGCTACCGCCGACGAGGCCGCCGAGGTCGGTGCGGCAACCCTCTTTCGCGTCCACACCCGCAACGCGCGCGGCGTCACGCGCGTGCGCGAGGCACGCCATGTCGTGCTGTCCATGGGCTACTACGGCGCGCCGGTCATGTTGAACATTCCTGGCGAAGACTTGCCGCACGTCTCGCATTTCTACAGGGAAGCGCACCCGTACTACCGGCAACGCGTGGTGATTGTCGGCGGCAAGAACTCCGCCGCCGAAGCGGCGCTCGAGATCCACCGCGCCGGCGGCCACGTCACCATCGTCCACCGCGGCGCGGCGTTCGGGGACTCGATCAAATACTGGGTGAAGCCCGATATCGAGAACCGCGTGAAGGAAGGGTCGATCGCGGCGCACTTTGGCGCCAACATCGTCGAGATTCGGCCGACCGAGGTCGTGCTCGACTCCGGCGTGACGCTGCCCGCCGAGGGCGTGTTGCTCTTGACCGGCTACCGCGCCGACCCCGACTTCATGCGCCGCGCCGGCGTTGACATCAACCCAGAGACGCTCGAGCCGGCGTACGACGCCCAGACCTACGAAACCAACGTACCCGGACTATTCGTGGCGGGCGGCCAGGTCGCCGGCAAGAAGACCGGCAGCGTGTTCATCGAGAACGGCCGGTTCCACGGCGAGGTGATTGCGAAAACGCTCGCCGGGCGCATGTAGAATTACTGCATCATGCGCGAAGCCGTCATCGTCTCGAGCAGCCGTACGCCCCTCGCCAAGTCACAACGCGGCTCCTTCAACATCACCCGGCCCGACGATCTGGCCGCGCACTGCATCGTCGATGCGCTAGCCAAGGCCCCCGGGCTGGCGCCGGCCGAGATCGAGGAAGTGATTCTCGGTTGCGGGCAGCCGCATGGGCCGCAGGGACACAACATTGCCCGCGTCGCGGCGTTGCGGGCCGGGCTGCCGGTGTCCACGCCAGGCGTCACGGTGAATCGCTTCTGCAATTCCGGGCTGCAGGCCATCGTCCAGGCGGCGCACATGGTGCTGCAAGAGGGCGTCGAGGCCGCCATTGGCGGCGGCGTCGAGTCGATCACGATGATGCAGCGCGACAACTCGCCCAATCCGTGGGTGCAGCAGCACCATCCCGGGCTCTACATGGTGATGGGTGAGACCGCGGAAGTGGTGGCCAAGCGCTACGGCATCAGCCGGTTGGCGCAGGACGAGTACTCGGTGATCAGCCAGATGCGCACGGCGAGCGCCCAGCAGGGAGGCGCGTTCGCCGACGAGATTGCCCCCATTGATGTCCGCCGCGCCATTCTCGACAAGAAGACCGGCGAGAAGACCGGCGAGGAAGACGCGCGCGTGGACCGCGACGAGTGCAACCGTGCCGACACCACCCTCGAGGCCCTGCAGAAGCTGCCGCCGGTGTTCGACAAGACCAGCGGGCAAGGCAGCGTGACGGCCGGCAATTCGTCGCAGTTATCGGATGGCGCGTCGGCTACGGTGGTGATGTCCATGGCGCGCGCCAAGGACCTCGGCCTGACGCCCCTGCTGGTGTTTCGTGGTTATGCCGTGGCGGGCTGTGAACCGGACGAGATGGGGATCGGCCCGGTCTATGCCGTGCCCAAGCTTCTCAAGAACCAGGGGCTCACGGTTGATGACATCGACCTGTGGGAGCTCAACGAAGCGTTTGCGTCGCAGGTGCTGTACTGCCGCGACAAGCTGGGCATCCCGATGGAGCGGCTCAACGTCAACGGCGGCTCGATTGCGATCGGCCATCCGTTCGGCATGACCGGGTCGCGCCTGGTGGGCACGATCGCTTACGAGATGCAGCGTCGCCAGGCGCGCTACGGTGTGGTCACCATGTGCGTAGGCGGCGGGCAGGGCGCAGCGGCCCTGTTCGAGCGCGCTTAGTCGCCCGCGTCACGAGTGGAAGCCGCGGCCCTCGGCCGCGAGCTGCTCGAGCAGCGCGGCCGGACGCCAGTAGTCGCCGCAGCGCTCGCGATACTCCTTCACCCGGGCCAATACTGTCGGCAAGCCCACCGTGTCGGCGTAGAACATCGGCCCGCCAACGTGCCGCGGGTAGCCAAACCCGTAGCAGTAGACCGCGTCGATGTCGCTGGCGCGGGTGGCGTAGCCTTCCTCGAGAATGCGGGCGCCCTCGTTGGCCAGTGCCGTCATGATGCGGGCGATGATTTCCGCGTCGTCTACCTTGCGCCGCGTGACGCCGCGCTTCGCCCCTTCGGCGGCGGCAATCTCATCGACGATCGGATCCGGAATGCGCGTGCGGCTGCCGGCCTCGTAGCGATACCAGCCGGCGCCCGTCTTCTGTCCGTAGCGGCCCATCTCGTAGAGGCGGTCGGGCACTTCCGACTGCGGGCCCTCGGCGCGGGTCTGGCCGGTGAGCTTGAGGTGCTGGCGAATGCGCCAGCCGACGTCAATGCCGGCAATGTCCTGCATGCCGAACGGACCCACCGGCATCCCAAACGCCGTCAGCGCGCCATCCACCTGCGCCACCGTCGCGCCCTCCTCGAGCAGCAACAGGGCCTCGCGCATGTAATAGGCCAGCATCCGGTTGGCGACGAACCCGAAGCAGTTGCCGACGACAACGCCGACCTTGCCGAGCCTCTTGGCGAGGGCGAGCGAGGTCGCGATGGCTTCCTTGCTGGTCTCCTTGGCGCGGACGATCTCCAGCAGCTTCATCACGTTCGCGGGGCTGAAGAAGTGGTGGCCAATCACCTGGCCGGGCCGGCCGCTGGCCTGGGCGAACTCGTCGATGTCGAGCGTGGACGTGTTCGACGCCAGGATGCAGGTGGGCTTGGTTACTCGCGCCAGATCCGAGAACGTAGTCTTCTTCAGGTCCATGTTCTCGAAGATCGCTTCGACCACGATGTCGGCTTGATTGAAACCGTCGTAGGTGGTCGTTGGCGTAATCAGGGCCATGGTTCGCTCCATGGCCTCGGCCGTCATGCGCCCCTTGGCGACTGTTGATTCGTAGTTCTTGCGAATGGTGGCCATCCCGCGCTGCACGGCCGCATCGTCAACATCCTTGAGAATGACCGGGATGCCGGCGTTGGCATACGTCATCGCGATGCCGCCGCCCATGGTGCCGGCGCCGATGACGGCCGCGCGGGCGATTGGCATCACCGGCGTGTCTTTCGGCACGTCGGGCACCTTGGCGGCTTCGCGATCGGCGAAGAACATGTGGACCAGTGCGCGGCACTCTACGGACGTCACGCAGTCGGCGAACAGCTCGCGCTCGCGGGCCGAGCCCGCGTCGAAGTCGAGCGAGAGCGCGGCTTCGATGGCGTCCACCGCTTTGAACGGGGCGGTCACGCCCTTGGCGGTGCTCGCCAGGGATTTGCGCGTGGCGGCACACGCCGCCACGCCGGCCTCGCGATCGGCGATCTTCGAGGTCAGCTCGCGCGTCTTCCTGGCTTCGCCCGCGGCGGCCCTCGCGGTGGCAAACGCGATCGCGTCGTCGAGCAGCGAACCGGTGGCGACCTGATCGACGATGCCGGACGCGAGCGCGCGCGCCGCTGGCACCGGCTTGCCGGCGGTGCACATTTCAAGCGCCATGGCCGCGCCGCACAGGCGGGGCAGGCGTTGGGTGCCGCCGGCGCCGGGAATGATGCCGAGCATCACTTCGGGCTGGCCGACCCTGGCGTCGGGGGCCATGACCCGGTAGTGACAGGACATGGCGATTTCGAGGCCGCCGCCGAGGGCGTTGCCATGAATCGCGGCGACTAGCGGTTTGGCGGCATCTTCAATGCGCAGCAGTCGCGCATGTGTGGCTTCCGACCTCTGCAGCGATTGCTCGCGCGTCTTGATGGTGCCGAAGATCTTGATGTCGGCGCCGGCGACGAATGTCGAACCGGCGCCGATCAAGACCATGGCATCGACGCCGGCGTCCGCATCGGCGCGCGCGACGGCCTCTTCGATACCTTCGAGCACACCGGGCCCCATGGCATTGACTGGTGGGTTGTCAACCGTGAGAATCGCGATGCGGTCGCGGACGTCGTAGCGAATCAGCTGTGCCATGTGTGCTTAATCGAGGGGCTTGAGGTAAAGGGGAACGAACTTGCCGCCGACCACGTGCGCCGCGACGGTGGTTTGCTCGAGGTGGCCGCTCGCGTCAACGCCGAGCAACTCCGACGGCTTGGCTTCGTCTGGCAAGGTCTTGGCGGCCTCGTCCAGCTTGGCGTGAATCGCCCTGGCGTCGGTGGTCGTGCCGGCCAGTTCCATGGCCCGGGCCAGGATGCGCATGGCGCCGTAGGTGAGGCTGACCTCACGCGGCGGGTCGCGATCGGCGCCCTTCTTGGCGCGGTACTTCTCCACGAACCGCGCCGCGCGGAAGTCGGGATGGTGCACCGTCGGCATCACCCCGACGGAGTGTTCGAGCATGGCCATCGGCACCAGCTTGTTCATCTCCTCGAACTTCGCCTGGTCCATCACGACGAAGCCGCCCTTGAACCCCTGCTCGCGCGCCGCCTTGATCACGAGCGCCGTCGCCTGCGACGGCCCGCCGACGAACAGCACGTCCGGCTTCTCGGACAGGGCCTTGCTGACGACGCTCGAGAAGTCGGTGGTGGTGTTGTAGTCAATCTCGTTGTTGGTGAGCAGCGTGCCGCCCTTGCCCTCCCAGACTGCCGAGAAGCCCTTCGTCCACTCTTTCGCGTAGGCGTGCGCGCCGGGGATGCGGCCCAGCCGCTTGCCGTGGCCGTCGATCATCGTCTGCGCGAAGGCGTCGAAGTAGATCGGGTATTTCGGCGGAATCATCAGCGTCAGGGGATTGCCGCTTTCCACGATCTGAGGCTCGCTGCTGTAGGCGCCGACGATGAAGGGCGGGTCCGAGCCGTTGAAGCCCTGGATGGCGAGAATGCCGCCGCTGTGCGGGCAGAACACCGCCGGTGCGCGGTTCTGGTGCACGAGTCGCTTCGCGTTGGTGGCCGATTCGTTGGGAAAGTAGCGGTCGTCGAGCGGCGTCACCGACACCGTCACCGTCCGGCCGGCGAC
The DNA here is from genome assembly GCA_038213735.1 of Vicinamibacterales bacterium. Lineage (GTDB taxonomy): Bacteria > Acidobacteriota > Vicinamibacteria > Vicinamibacterales > UBA2999 > 12-FULL-67-14b. Next base: position 58,996 of record JBBQSP010000021.1, read on the forward strand.
GGTGATGCCGCCGGCGGCGTTGATGTCCTCGATCGCCATCTCGAGGCCGTCGAGCACATTGCGGCCGTAAAGCGCGGCGCCGCCGCTCAGCGGTCCCGTAAATCCCACCGTGACGGTATCGCCGGCCGGACTCGACGAGCAACCGGCAAGCGCCGCGATCAACGCAGCGGCGAAAGAGAGGCGAGCGACTGACTTGCGACTACGACTCATCACAACTCCTTGGCTCTGGCACCGTAGGCACCCTAAGCCCCCATGTAAGCCCGCCGGACCTCGTCGTGGGTCATGAGGTCCGCTGCCGGTCCTTCAATCACGATGCGGCCGCCTTCGAGCACGTAACCGCGGTGAGCGATCTCGAGCGCCGCGTAAGCGTTCTGTTCAGCCAGCAGCACCATTGTACCGGCCCGGTTGATCGCCGCAACCGCGTCGAGCACCTGCCGCACCACCTTGGGCGCGAGGCTGACCGACGGCTCGTCGAGCAGCAGCAGGCGCGGCTCGGCCATCAGCGCCCGCGCGATCGCCACCATCTGCTGTTGTCCGCCGCTGAGCGCCCCGGCCGGGTCGGCGGTGCGCGTCTTGAGCGCCGGAAACAACGTCAGCACGCGCTCGAGCCGGTGTTCGATCGCAGCCCGGTCGTGGCACAGATACGCGCCGAGGCGCAGGTTGGTCAACACCGAGAGCGCCGGAAACAGCTTGCGGCCCTCCGGGCAGTGCGACAGGCCAGTGGCGACGATCTCGCGCGGGCTCAAAGTCGAAAGCTCTTGACCCGCGAACTGGATGCCGGCACCGGCGTCGGCGCGGACCAGGCCGCTGACCGCGCGGAACACGGTGGTCTTGCCCGCGCCGTTGGCGCCCAGCAGTACCACCAGCTCGCCTTCACGCACCTCGAGGTTGACCTCGCGGATGGCTTGAAAGCCGCCGTACGACACGGTGAGGTTCGAGACCTGCAACGTCATTTGTGCCCCAGATACGCCTCGAGAACGGCAGGAGCGAGGCGAATCTCGTTGGGCGTGCCCTCGGCGATCTTCTTGCCGTAGTCGAGCACCATGATCCGCTGGCACAGGTGCATCACCGCCTGCATCTGATGTTCGATCAGGCACACTGTGACGCCGCTGGCCGCAATGCGCTCGATCAAGGCAATCAATCCGCGGGACTGCTCCGCGTTGATGCCGGCGAACGGTTCGTCGAGAAGCAGCAGCCGTGGCTGCGCTACCAGGGCCAGGGCCATGGCGAGCCGCTTCTGCTGCTCCTGCGTCAGGCTGTTCGCGAGCCGGTCGGCACGGTCACCCAGGCCCACGAGCTCGAGCGTCGCGCGCGCGGCGTGATGCGCCTCGCGCTCTTCGCGGGCCAGCCGGCCGCTTCGGACCAGCGCATCCCACAGGCCCGCCCGTGTCCGTTGGCGGTAGCCGACCAACACGTTCTCGATCGCCGTGGCGTCGGCAAACAGCGTGGTGGCCTGGAAGGTGCGCGCCATCCCGCGTCGCGCCATCTGGTGCGCGGCCAGGCGCGTGACGTCTTCGCCCTCGAACACAATGCGACCACTCGTCGGTGGCAGCGCGCCGCTGATCAAGTTGAAGAACGTCGTCTTGCCGGCGCCGTTGGGACCGATGATCCCGGTAATCGAGCCCGCCGCGACGGTGAGGTCCACGGCTTCGACCGCGCGCAGTCCGCCGAACGCCTTGGTGAGGCCGTGGGTTTCGAGCAGCATCATGACTTGTTGGTCCGGCTAAAGCCGGACGCCACATTACCTGTAGCATCCGGCTTTAGCCGGCTAGACCAGGATCGCAGCAATCCCGCGAGGCCGGTCGGCATGAAGAGGATCAGCAACACCAGGCCCAGGCCGAAGATCACCATCTGGTACTCCTGGAGCACCTGGAGGACCTGCGACAGGCCGTAGACGATGAACGTACCGGCGACCGGACCCGAGAGCGACCCCATGCCGCCGACCATCACGTAGAGCAACGAGTTGAACGTGACCTCGACGTTCGACGACTCGGGCCCGAGAAAGCCGATGAAGCCCGCATACAGCCCGCCCGCCAGCCCGGCGAGCGCGGCCGACACCGTGAAAGCCAGCCGCTTGGCGGCCATCACGTCGAGCCCGACCGCCGCGGCCAGCGGCTCGCTTTCGCGAACGGCCATCAGCGTGCGCCCAACCGGCGAGCGCAGCAGTCGCGCCGTGGCGACCAGCGTCAGCGCGAGGAAGGCCAGCGCCAGGTACGAACGCGCGATGCTGGAATCGAAGTGAATCGGACCAATCGGCCCCGGTCCTGGAATGCCGATCACGCCAACGTGGCCGTGGGTCAGCGATTCCCATTTCTGGATCACGATGTGGATGATCAGGCCGACGGCGAGCGTGAAGATCGAGAAGTAGTGCCCCTTGCTGCGCAGGCAGATCGATCCAATCGCGTGTCCACACGCGGCCGTGAGGACGATGCCGGCCGGCAGGCCGAGCCAGAACGCCACGCCGGCCTTGGTGGCGAGCAACGCGACCGTGTATGCGCCAATGCCGAAGAACCCGGCGTGCGCCAACGACAGCTGGCCGGCGAAGCCGACGATGACGTTGAGGCCGCAGGCCAGGATGGCGAAGACGTAACCCTGCGTCAGGATCTGCAGGTAGTACTCATTCGGCACGATCAGCGGCAGCCCGGCGCCCGCGGCCAGCGCGAAGCCCGGCGCGAACCGCTTCAGTGACGACACTACGCCGCCTCCTTGAACAGGCCGCTCGGCTTGAACGTGAACACGAGCGCGAGCACCACAAACGCCACCAGGTCCTGGTAGGTCGCCGAAATGTAGGTGCCGCCCAGGCTCTCGGCGAGGGCCAGCAGGTAGCCGCCCACCAACGCGCCGGGCACGCTGCCCATGCCGCCGACCACGACAATCGCAAACGCCTTCAAGGTGATCATCGTGCCCATCGAGGGATACACCAGGCTGATCGGTGCGACGAGCGAGCCCGCCACTGCTGCGAGGGCGGCGGAAATGGCGAACGTCGCCATCGCCACGCGGTTGGTGTCGATGCCGACCAGCAAGGCACCCTCGGGGTTCTGTGCCGTGGCGCGAATCGCCGAGCCGGCGACCGTGCGCGTGAGAAACAGCAGCAGGGCGACCATCAGCGCCGCTGCGGCGCCGGCGAGAATCAGCCGGTGCTGCGTGACGAGCATTCCGAAAACCGAGACCACGCCGGTGTGGGGCGAGTCGACGTGCCGGAACTCTTCGCCCCAGATTTTCTGTGCGACCGCTTCCAGAAAAAGCATGACGCCGAGCGCCGCGATCATCGCGTTGAGGTGGGGTGCGTGGCGCAGCGGCCGGAAGACCAGCCGTTCGAGCGCGGCGCCGATGACGGCGAGCGCAGCGACCGAGACGGCCATGGCCGCCCAGTAGTTCAGCCCGGCGCGGGTCACCAGCGTGTAGGTCAGGTACGCGCCCAGCATGTAAAGGTGGCCGTGCGCGAAGTTCGGCACATGCATGGTGCCGTAGATCAGCGTCAGGCCGAGCGCGACCAGGCTGTAGACACTGCCGGTGACCAGTCCGTTCAGGACCTGCTGGGCAAAGAGTTCCATGGGCTCAGTGGTATCAGTGGTAGTAGCGGACCAGCCACTGAGCGGCGCAGCACGGCTTGGTGCCGCCGTCTCGTTCGACCAATACCGACCAAGTCGCCTGCTCGCCCCCTGCGACGGGATCGACGCGCGCCAGCGTGCAGCGGCTGCGCACCCGGGAGCCGGCCGGCAGGGCCGACGGGAAGCGCACCTTGTTCAATCCGTAGTTGATGCCCATCCTGGTGCCGTCGATCGCGCCAACCGCATCGCGCAACAGGCGGCTGACCAGCGCGAGCGTGAGAAAACCATGGGCGATGGTGCCGCCATATGGAGACTCCCGCGCCGCCCGTTCGGCATCCAGGTGGATCCACTGGCGATCGCCGGTGACGTCGGCGAACTGTGTAATGGCCTCCTGGGTCACGACGTGCCAGGGTGACACCATCTCTTTGCCGACGAGCTCTGCCAAACTCAATGTCGTGTCCGGCTTCAGCCGGACCGGCGGCGTGTCGCTCACAGGGGATACCGATTCGCGTCAATGACCGCATCGGCAATGCGCCGGCGGGCGGCAATGGTCTTGACCGGACCATGACGCAGCAGCGTGTGCACCCGCTCCACCAGCGCCGACGAATCGCCGGGCTCGATTGCGGCCAGCGCATTCTTGGCGGCATGCTCCAGCCGATCGGCCGCGTCCGCGGCGAACACCTGCACCATGTCGGCGGCGGTCGCGGCGTGGCCGGCGCCACTGGCCCGCATTTTCTCGGCCCTGAGGATCGCGCTTTCAAGCGCATAGACCTCGATTGCCATATCGGCCAGCCGACCCACCACTTCCTGCTCGCTTGACAGGCCCTTGCCGAAGACCTGCGCACCGCGTCCCAACGCAAAGGCGGTGATCCGTTTCGCCCGCGCGAGCAAGGTTCGCTCGGGTGCGGCGCCGGGCGCGGGCGGGTCGTCGGCGTCGAGCCCACGTGCGGCTTCAGCGGCAATGGCCGGCGCCACGAGCGCGCTCTTCACCAGCCTGGTGCCGATGATCAGGCGGTTGATCTCGTTGGTGCCCTCGTAGATGCGCGTAATCCGCGCATCGCGATACGCGCGTTCGGCGGGGAACTCACGCGAGTAGCCGTTGCCGCCGTAGATCTGGAGCGCCTCGTCTACCGCGAAGGCCAGCGCCTCGCTGGTCCACACCTTGTTGATCGAGCACTCGACCGCAAACTCCTCGATGGTCTTGAGCACCGCCGGCACATCGTCCGGGTTAACGGCTGCGAGCGCACGATCGACCTCGCCGAGGGTGCGGAACACCATGGCGTCGCCGACGAAGCAGCGCACGGCAATCTCGGCGATCTTGTGCTTGATCAGGCCGAAGCTGGCAATCGCCTGGCCGAACTGGCGGCGCTCCTTGGCATAGCGCACCGCGCCGGTCAGCGCTTGCTTGGCGCCGCCGATGTTGCGGGTGCCCAGCTTGACGCGGCCGAAATTCAGGATGTTGAACGCGACCTTGTGACCTTCGCCGATGGTGCCGAGCACGTTCTCCACCGGCACCTTCACATCATCGAACATCAGCGCTGTCGTGGACGACCCGTCGAGCCCCAGCTTGTGCTCGTTGGCGCCGTTGATGACGCCCATGCCGCGTTCGACGATGAAGGCGGTGAAGTGGGTGCCGTCGATCTTGGCGAAGACGGTGAAGATGTCGGCGAAGCCGCCGTTGGTGATCCAGAGCTTCTGCCCGCGGAGGCTGTAGAACTTGCCATCGGGGGTGAGCGTGGCGGTGGTGCGGGCCGACAGGGCATCGGAGCCGGCTTCGGGCTCGGTCAGGGCAAAGGCGCCAATCAGTTCGCCGCTGGCCAAACGTGGCAGGTAGCGTTCCCGCTGATCGGCGTTGCCGAAATACACGATCGGCAGGGTGCCAATGCTGGTGTGCGCGCCGAGCGAGCCGGCAAACGACGGGTTCAAGCTCAGCATTTCGCCGACGCACGCCGTGCTCACCTTGTCGAGGCCCAGTCCGCCATAGGCTTCGGGGATCTCGAGCCGGGTGAAATCGCGGTCGGCCGCCTTCTGGATCAGTTCGCGGGTCAGGACCCAGTCGTGTTTGTAGAGGTCGGCTGCGCGGGGAAGCACCTCGACGCGCATGAACTCCTCGGCGGCACGCCCGAAGAGCAGCTGCTCGTCGGACAGATCCTCGCGAGTGAAGACGGCGCCGGGAGCGGAATCGACAACCAGGAAGCGGCCGTTGCCCGCGCGGGCTTCGGCATCAGTAGGTACGGCCATGGGGCGGTAAACATAGCACCGGCTGTGGCGCGTCACAAGACGCGAACGTCAGCACG
>JBBQSP010000022.1:0-64055 GCA_038213735.1 Vicinamibacterales bacterium
AACCCGCTTCCGCGACCGTCTCTCTGTAGTGTTCGACATCCAGGCGGACACGCTGGACGCATTGGTCCCCAACCTTTTGCTCCAGCCGCTCGTCGAAAACGCCATCAAGCACGGTATTGGTCCCAGGCCCACACCTGGCCAAATCGTCGTCCGGGCCCGTCGCGTCGGCGCCATGCTCGAATTGGACGTGCAAGACAACGGTGTGGGGCTCTCACAGGCGCGGTTGACTGACTTCAACCGCGGCGTGGGGCTTTCGAATACCCGGTCGCGCCTCGATCATCTATATGGGTCGCTGCACCGGTTTGAATTTCGGCAGCCCGCCGAGGGCGGACTGCTGGTGCTCATCGCCATCCCGATGGCGGAGCTTGCAGTTGAGGCCGGTGAGGGCCAGGCCGTGGCCTAGTGTCTCTTGCCCGCGCTTCTGCGCGGGCAGTTAAAGGACGGTGGTTGCGTGACCAAGATTCGCACGGTGGTAGTGGACGACGAGCCGATGGCGCGTGAGCGTATCATCGGCATGCTCAACCAGGAAAAAGATATCGAGGTCGTCGGCGAGTATGCCGACGGCACGTCGGCCGTCTCGGCCATTCAGTCGCAGCATCCCGATCTCGTCTTCCTTGACGTGCAAATGCCGTCGTGCGACGGCTTCGGGGTAATTCAGCAGCTGAGCGCGGCGCAGCAGCCGCCGGCGGTGGTGTTCGTCACCGCCTACGACGAGTACGCGCTCAAGGCATTTGAAGTGCACGCCATCGATTACCTGCTGAAGCCGTTCGGCCGCGATCGCTTCACCCAGACGCTGCAGCACGCGCGCGAGCACCTCGAACGCCGGCGTGCCGGCGACCTCGGCAAGCGCCTGATGGCGCTGGTGCAGGACATCAAGCCCGAACCGCAGAAACTCGACCGGCTGGTCGTGAAGTCGGGCGGCCGGGTGTTCTTCCTCCGCACCCAGGAAATCGACTGGATCGAGGCGGCCGGCAACTACGTGCGGCTCCACCTGGGCGAGGAGTCGCACCTGTTCCGCGAGACCATGAACAACATGGAAGGGCGGCTCGATACCCAGCGCTTCGTCCGCATCCACCGCTCGCGCATCGTCAACACCGACCGCATCAAGGAGATGCAGCCGTGGTTCAACGGTGAGTATGTGGTGGTGCTGCAGAACGGCACGAGACTAACCCTCAGTAGAGGCTATCGTGAGAAACTCCAGGAACGCCTCGGCAAGGGGTTCTGATCTGGAGACTTGGCGATCTGGCGATTTAGGAACGCCGATGTCGAACGAACACCACGGCGAGAAGGAACTGGCGGCTTTCATTCGGGCTGGCGCAGAGCGCCGGCCCGACCAGGCCTACGGCGACTACTACCGCGGCAAGAATGCCTCGTGCGCCCTCGGCGCGGCGTACGAGGGGATGTACCGGCTGCCCACCGACGCCACCGGCCAGCGGCCGACCAAGGACCTGGAATGGTTCTTCGACTGCCTCGAGGGGTCAGTCCGGAAGTGTCCGGGCGGTAATGGCTGCAAGAAGACCCTCAGCCTCGCCGCCATCCTGGTGCACCTGAACGACGAGCACCGCTGGTCGCGCGAGCAGATTGCGGCCTGGCTGGACTCTCTCAAATAGGGCGGGCTTCGCCCGTAGGGCTCGGCGCTTCGCGCCTTCGTCGGGCTCGACGCTTCGCGTCTCGTGGGCGTCGCTTCGCTCCTGGGGAAGGCACTTCCTCACGAGGCCCGTAGGGCCGAGCCCCAGGACGGCCGAAGGCCGACCCCGACAAGCGCCGGAGGCGCGAGCCCCACGAAGCAAACCGCGCACACTTGGCGGCGAAGCCGCCATAATGGCGCGATGGCTTCGCCCTTACTCGGCCTGCACCACGTCACGGCCACGGTCGCCGATGCCCAGACCGACCTCGACTTCTGTCTCGACGCGCTCGGCCTTCGGCTGGTGAAGAAGACCGTCAACTTCGACAACCACCACGTCTATCACTTCTATTACGGCACCGAGCAGGGCTCGCCCGGCACCATCTGGACGACGTTCCCCTACTGGGGACACGGCGTGCCGGTGGGCACCAAGGGCGCCGGCCAGGTCACGACGACGTCGTTCTCGGTGCCCGCGGGCTCGCTTGATTTCTGGCGCGCGCGGTTCCGGACGCTCAAGCTGACACCACAGGACGGCCCATCGCGGTTTGGCGACGACGCCATCACCGTGGTCGACCCGTCGGGGCTGAACATTGAGCTCGTCGCCAATGGCCGCGACCAGCGAGCCGCGTGGGCCGGTGGGGGCATTGGCGCCGAGGCGGCCATCCGCGGGCTCCACAGCGTGAGCCTGACCCTTACGTCTCCTCCGGAGACGCTTGCCTTCATGAAAGACCTGCTCGGCTTCGCGGTCGTCAACGAAATGGACGGCCGCACCAGGGTCGCGGTGAACGGCGATGAGCCGGGCAGATTCATGGAGATCGTTCACGCGCCCGACGCACAGCGGGCCAAGAACGGTCTCGGCACCGTGCACCACGTGGCGATGGCCGTGGCCACGGCCGACGAGCAGCTGCGCCTCAGGGCGGAACTGCTGCAGGCCGGCGTTACCGTGACCGAGGTGCGAGACCGCCAGTACTTCCAGTCGATTTACTTCCGCGAGCCCGGCGGCGTGCTGTTCGAAGTGGCCACGATGCAGCCAGGATTCGCGGTGGACGAGGCGCCGGATGAGCTGGGCCGGGCGCTGAAGCTGCCGCCGTGGGAAGAACCGAACCGGCCGGCGATTGAGGCGGGACTGGCCAAGGTGTCCTACCGGTCCTGAGACGAACGAAACGCCCGAGCGGCGGATGCCGCTTCGGGCGCTTCAGTGCGCAAGTTGCGCGTCCTGGCAGGAGCCAGGATCATTTTGTCCTTCTAGAACTTGTCGATTGGTCTTGCGCGCATGCTTGGGTGAAGTGCTCCCCACTCACGCGCCAGCGTTCTTCGGTGGCGTGTTCAATAGCTACCCCCTTTTGCTAGAACGTCAATCGCTTCTCTCCCGCCGGCGTCCACGCTTCCCGTCGGGCTGGTGAAGATGGTTCCTCCACTTGTTGTGTCGCGCGTGGATATCTCAGTGATACGCCTCTGCGCGGCCCGTGTCAAGCGGGGCCGCGCGGCGAGCGCTTCGCGCTCGTGGGGCTCGACGCTTCGCGTCTCGTAGGGCTCGGCACGTCGTGCCTTGTGGGGTGGGTGGGGGAAAGGGTTTCCCCACGCCGAGCGGAGCGAGGCGCCCGACGAGCGGCGAAGGCGCGAGCCCCAGGAAGGCGCGGAGCGCCGACCCCTACGCGCGCCGGCTTGTCCCGCCGTAGCCGTGGCGAACGCGGACAGGCGCGCGCCCTCGCGCAGCGGCGTACAAGAGAAAGGGCCCGCGGGGCGAACCCCACGGGCCTTTGTTGTTACACGAACGCTGCTGCTACCAGCGGGCGCTGATGCCGAAACGCATCACGCGCGGCGCGAGAATGCCGCTGATCACGTTGGCGTTGGCCGCCAACTGGTTGCGGTTGATGGCCTGCACCGTGTTGGCGTTGGTCAGGTTGAAGATGTCGATCGCCGGCACCAGGGTCACGGCGCCGAAGCGGAACGTCTTGTCCACGCGGAAGTCAACCGTGTGGAGGTTGTCGAGGCGCAGGTCGCCCAGCGGATCGAGCATGGTCTGCACCTGGCCCGCGCCATTGGCACGCGCCGGCGACAGGATGGTCTGCAGGTAGGGGTAACCCTGGCGCCCCGAGTAGTTGGCGGCGAGGTTGATGTCCCATTTCATCGTGTAGCGACCGCTGACCTTGGCCAGCCACTTCGCGTTGGTGAAGATGCCGCCGATGCCGCTGCCGGCCGATTCGGGCGCGTACTGGAAGCCGTTCAACCTGTCGATGTTGGTCGGGTCCTCGTAGGCGTTGGGCGAATCCCAGTGATCGATGGCGTTGTTGTAGGCGTAGCTGGCGTTCATCGACCAGTTGTTCGAGCTCCGCTTCTGGAAGGTCAGCTCGAAGCCGTTGAAGTCACGATACCGGTCGGGCTGGTTCGTGTAGAGGTTCGGCGACGGAATCAGCACGTTCGGCTGGTAGTAGGTCACCGGTTCGCAGCGCGCGCCGGCCGGGCAGCCCGTGGGCACCTGGTTCACCGCCACGTAGTTGGCGCTGGTGAAGTTGTCGCGATCGTTCCAGAGGAACTGATCGTACTTGCGCCAGATGTAGCTGCCACCGATGGCCATCTGCGAAGCGAGCTGGCGGTCGAAGCCGACAATGAACTCGCGGGTGCGGTCGTTCTTCACGTTCGGATCAACGCGGGTCGGTGACGAAGCGTTGGTCGGGTTCGCCGGATCGTAGGCCACGCTCTTGCTGAGGAATGGCACCGTCGTGTTGACCTCGTTGGCCTGCACGAACTGGTCGCCGTTGGCGTCGTTCCAGGGGTAGCGGACGAACACCGCGCCGGTCGCGGCGAGCTGGTTCGACAGCTGTCCGGGGCCCATCTGCCCGAAGTAGGTCGCATACGACGACGAGATGACGTTGCGGCCGTTGCCGGACAGGTCGTAGGTGAAGCCGACGCGCGGCGAGAGGTCGGTCCAGGTGACACCGGCATCGGCGCCCTGGAAGTCCACCGCCGGCATCAGCGTGGGGAACGTGGGGTTGGCCGGCACCGGGGCGGCAACCGACGTGTCGTCCTGAATGTCCACGCGGAAGCCGAGGTTGAGCGTCAGCTTGTTCTTGGTGAACGTGTCCGACAGGTAGAACGCCTGCGTGCTGAGGTGCGACTCGGAATAGCCGTCGCGCCAAATGTCGGCCGAGTTCGCCACGCCGTTGGTGTAGCGCGCATCGATGAAGCCGCCGCGGTGGTTGATGCTCGTCGAGTGCGCCGAGCGCCAGCGGTACCCGAACTTGAAGGCGTGGTCGCCGCCCAGGGAGTTGGGCAGGAAGTAGCTGCTGGTCACGTCCACGCTGTTGGTCGGGCGCAGGAAGGTCGACGACTGGAACGAACGCGCCCAGGCGCCGGTCGAGGTCTCGAAGCGGGCCTGCACGTCGCGCAGGCTGTCTTCCTGGAAGTCGAGGGCGAAGTTGTTGCCCAGGTGCGACCACATCACGTCCACCAGCCAGCGGTCGCTGATCACGTGCTGATCGCCAGCCTTCCAGAACGGCGAGGGGCCGGTCAGCCAGCCGAAGGCGCCGAAGTCGCTCGACACGGCCTTCTGGCGGTACGCGGTCTCGATCGGACGGGTGTCGCTCGCGTCGCGCGCGTTACGGACCTTTTCCGCCCAGGTGTTCTGGAAGTTGAAGCGGTTGTTCTGGAACGGCACGAACGTCAGCTTCCAGTTGTAGTTGTTGAGCGTGGTCGTATCGGGCGAGAGGCAGCTGCGCAGCAGGTCGGTCTCGGCCGTGCGGGGGTTGATCGGCACGCCACCGGGGCGGCATTCCGGGGTGTTCTTGTAGAAGCCCACCACGCCGACGTTGATGTCCTGCGTGCCGTAGCTGCCCCAGTACCACATCTTGCCCTTGACGATGGGACCGCCGACGTCGAAGCCGTAGTCCTTAATGCTCTGGATCGGCGCGCCGGCGCCGGCGCCCTGGGCCTTGAGCTCGGGGGTGATGTTGTCGGCCACGAACTTGTCGTCGGTGATCAGGTAACGGCCTGAACCCTTGAAGCGGTCGGTGCCGCTCTTGGTCACCAGGTTGATGCCCACGCCGCCGGTCTGCTGGGTGACGTCGGCGCCGCCCGTGGAGACCTGCATTTCTTCGAGCATGTCGAAGTCGTAGTAGATGGGAGAAGCGCCGGTGGCGGCCATATCGGTGATGTCGACGCCGTCAATGGACCACTTGTTGTTGCCGGTGCTCGACCCACGCGAGATGTAGCCCGACTGCTGGCCCGACTGGTTGCCGCCGACGTTGGCGCGGTCCATCGTGATGCCGGGGGTCCGCTCGAGCATGACCCAGGGGTCGCGCGCCGAGGGGATGTCGCGCATCGTCTCGAGGTTGAAGGTCGTCGAGGTGCCCGTCTCACGGGTATCGACAATCGGGCTTTCGCCGGTCACGGTGACCGTTTCCTGCACCGACGACAGCTCGAGCACGCCGTTGACCTGGGCGCGGAAGCCGATGGTGACGCGGATGTCCTGCTGGACCATGCTGCGGAAGCCGGGCAGCTCGAACGTCACCGTGTAGGTGCCGATCGGCAGTTCCGGAGCGCGGTAGGTGCCGGTTTCCGACGTCACGGCGACGCGGGGGGCGATCAAGCCGGGACCAGCGACGGTCACGGTTGCGCCGGGCAGCACGGCGCCCGACTTGTCGGCCGCTCGGCCGTAAATTTCACCGGTCTGCTGCTGGGCAGCGGCGGTGGTGGCCACCAGGAGCGTCATCACCGACGCGACTAGCGCTTTTCTAAACGTCATAATTTCCCTATCCTCCAAAACGCCGGGGGAAGCCCGGCGAACTTGCTCACTCCAAAAGAGCCGTCACGTCTTACCGGTAGTTCGGCCCCAAAACAGCGGTGCACCTCCCTAAGAGCAGCATCTATGCCACTGGTCCCTGGGACGGATTCATGATTTTGTCCGTGGAAAACGGCTAAAACACGCTCACAGCTGACCGAAGGCAACGTCATATCCAGAATCTTGGACCCCGAGTCTTCAAAGCCCTGAATGATCGTTCAAGTGGAGTTAGGGTGCCCGGAACCGTTCACACTGTAGACTCGTCATACGGAAGGTGCCATGGGACGAGCGTTTCTCGGGGAATTTGAACAGCGGGTGATGTTGGCCATCTTGCGGTGCGACGCGAAGGCTACGCCGATTGAGATTCGGCGCGAGGTGTTGCGTGCGTCGGGGCACGAACCGTCGCGGGGGGCGTTCTACACCACCCTGGACCGGCTCGATGCCAAGGGCCTGGTTCGGTGGACCACCGAGCCTGGCGCCGAGGGGCGCGATGGCTTGCCGCAACGGACGTTCACCGTCACGCCCGACGGCGTCACCGCGCTCAAGGCCTCGCGTAAGGCGCTGCTCGAACTGTGGACAGGCCTCGACGAAATCCTGAGCGAGTCGTAGCCATGCCGCCGCCGCGCCTCGCCGAACACCTCCTGCGCCGTGTCCTGCCCCTTGGCAAGCGGGGCGAGAGCATCCTGGGCGATCTGCGCGAAGAGTTCGCCGCCTTGCAGAGTGGCGACAAATCGTCAGGCACTCGTGGGGACAAACCTTTAGGTTTGTCCGCGGCGCGGCGCTGGTACTGGCGGCAGACCGTTCGCCTGTTCGTTCGCTACCTTATCCATCGAGCGCCGGCCCCACAACTTTCCTATCCGAGGTATTCCTCCATGTGGTTCGAACTTTCCGGCGATTTCAAGTCGGCGTTTCGTGGGCTGCGGCGCGCGCCGGGCGCGTCGGCGCTGATCGTGATGACCCTCGCCATTGCCATCGGCGCGGCCACGATCGGCTTCACGTTTGCCGACCTCGCGCTGCTGCGCGGCCTGCCGGTCGATGACCCGTCGCGCGTCGTTTCGGTGTTTGCCTCCGACACGCGCGGCTCCAACCCGCGCGCGCGCGTCTCGAGCGCCGACTTCCTCGACTACCAGGCGCAGCTGCAATCGCTCGAGCGCATGTCGGCGTTTCGCGAGGGGCGCGCGCCGCTCATCACCAACGGCCAATCGCAAACGCTGACGCTCGCGCTGGCCACCGCCGACCTGTTCGTCAGCATGGGCCAGCCGCCGGTGCTCGGCCGCGCGTTCCTGCCGGGGGAAGATGCGGCGGGGGCCGCCCCGGTCATGGTGCTGTCGCATCGCTACTGGCAGGACGAGATGGCCGGCCGCGCCGACGTGATTGGCCGCACGCTGCAGGTGGGCCGTGACCTGGTCACGATTGTCGGCGTGGCGCCGCCGGAACTGGAGTTTGGCAACCTGGCCGAGGCCGATGCCTGGATGCCCCTCGTAATCTCACCGGAGGCGCCGCGCGACAACCGCGACCTGCGGTTCATCGCGCGCCTGAAAGACGGAGTGTCGTTCGACCAGGCGGCCGCGGAGATGGCGGCACTCGGCGATCGCCTCGCGACCGATCACCCGCTCAGCAACGGCGGCTGGTCCATGCGCCTGGTGCCGGTGCGTGAGCTGACCGGCGGCGATGGCTTCTGGGTGTCGATCGCCCTCTTCATGCTGTCGATTGGCCTGCTGCTCGCTATTGCCACGGCCAACGTCTCGAACCTGATCATGGTGCGCGCGACGGCGCGCATGAAGGAGCTGGCGGTGCGGACGGCCCTCGGCGCGCGCGGCGGCCGCTTGCTGCGGCAGTTCATCACCGAAGGGTTTGTGCTGGCTGCGCTCGGCGCGGCCGTGTCGCTGCCGGTGGCGTACGGCGGGCTGCAAGTCATCAACGCCGTCTCCGCCGACGGCATCTTCCGCCAGTTGCGGATTGACTGGCACGAGCTGAGTTTTGTGGCCCTGCTGGCCCTGGTCTGCCCGGTGATCTTCACGCTGGCGCCGGCGCGGCTCATCGCGCGTCCCGACCTGCGGCAGGTGCTCGCCAGTCAGTCACGCGGTGCCACCGCCTCAATGAAGGGACGGCGCGGGCTGGTGGTCGCGCAGGTGGCGCTGGCGGTGATCCTGCTGACCGCGTCGAGCCTGGCGCTGAAGAGCATTCGCATGGCGTTTGGCGCGCCACTGGGCATGACCATCGACCGGCTGCTGATCTTCGGGATTGATTTCAACGAGGTGGCGTATCCGAATGCCACGCAGGCGAATGCCGCGGTGCTGGCCATGCGCGACGCCCTCGCAGAAGTCCCCGGCGTACGGGCGGTGTCGATCGTCGACGCGTTGCCGATTCTCGGCGATCGCTCGCCGCTTGCCCTGACGATCGACAACGTCACACCGATCCCGGGCGAAGCCACCCGCTCGGTCGTTGTGACCGGCGCCACCGCCGATGCGGGCCAGGTGCTGGGCCTGCGCATGCAGGCGGGAGCCTGGTGGACCCAGGGTGAAACGGCGTCAGCCGTCATCACCCTGACGACGGCGGATCGCTACTTCGGCGGCGCGGCTGCGGCCCTGGGCCGGCCCATCACGCTCGGCTCGGGCGCGGCGCGCGCCGACTACCGCGTGGTCGGGGTCAGCAGCGACGTCGCCAACACCAATCGCACCGACGCTGCGCCGCCGCGGGTGTGGGTGCCTCTGGCGGAGCGGCGCCGCGTCACCTTCATTCTCGAAGCCGAAGAGCCTGCCGCGCTGGCCGCCGGCGTCCGGGCGCTGGTCGCGGCCAACGCGCCGACGCTGCCGATTGATTTCCTGGAAACGTTCTCGGAATCGATGCGGCGCGCCGAGTCCAGCGACTACGTGGTGATCGGCCTGCTGGCGGCGTTCTCGGGCGTCGCGCTACTGCTCGCGATCACGGGCTTGTTTGGCGTGGTCTCCTATTCGGTCGCCCAGCGCGTCCCGGAATTCGGGACCCGCATTGCCCTGGGCGCCTCGGCCGGGTCGGTGATGCGACAGGTAGCGCGTCAGTCGCTGGGACTGCTGGCGCTTGGCTTGACAGTGGGGCTGGCCGGCGGCGTGGGCGTGGGCTACTTGATGCAGGGCATTCTCTACGGCATCTCGCCGGCCGATCCGGCGACCCTGGCGTTCGTGATCGTGTTGCTGACGGTCGTCACCCTCGCCGCGACGGCGCTGCCGGCGTGGCGCGCGTCGCGAATTGATCCGATGGTGGCGCTGCGCTCCGAGTAGGCGCTCCGCGTCGGGCTCGCGCCTTCGGCGCTCGTCGGGCTTGGCGCCTTACGGCGCCTCGTGAGGTGGGTGGGGAATGGGCAAAAAGTAGGGCTTCCGATGGACGATCCACCGGAAGCCCCACGAGCGTTAGCGAGCCCCAGGATGGCGCGAAGCGCCGACCCCGACGAGGCCGCGGAGCGGCCGAGCCCTACCGCGGCAAAGCCGCGGCCTCAGCCTACCAGTCGAACTTGACGCCGAACTTCGCGATGCGCGGTCCGAGCACCGTCGTCGCCTTCTCGAACGCGGCGCCCGAGCGCCAGTTCTCGTTGACGTTGACGTTCGAGTTCATCGCGTTGAACAGGTCGAAGAACAGGCCGAGCTTGGCCTTCTGCGCGAAGCGCATCTGCTTCTCGACGCGGAAGTCGAGAATCGACACGGTGTCCTGGCGACGGGTGCCGATCGGCTCGGCCAGGATGATCTGCGTGCCGTAGTTGAGCTCGCCCGCGCGGGTCGTGAAGTAGCGGCCGTAGGGCGCGCCGCTCTGCATCTTCAACACCGGCGTGATGCGGAGGCCCCAGCCCGCGTCGAGCGTGCCCGAAACCTTCGCGTTCCAGTCGGTGTACTCGTTGCCGGTCTTCTCGTTCGGGTTCGAGGGGTAGCTGCCGAACAGCGAGAAGTTGGCGACCGCCGTGCCGAAGCGGTTGTTGAAGTACAGGTTCCCGAACTGCTCGGTCCAGGTGTACGAGTACGACGCGTTCATCGACCAGCGGTTCGAGTAGCGCTTGTTGGCCGAGAACTCGAGGGTCTTGAACGTGCCCTCGTAGCCGTCGACGTTCCGCGTGATGTTGTTCGACGGCAGCGTGGTGTTGTCGAGGTTGAAGGCCGCAATGGCGGCGCCATCGTCGCCGTTGCCGTGGACCCCGTCGGGACCGGGATCGGCCACGGTGGTCGGGACATTGAAGGCGCTCATCGGCCGGTTGGCGTTGACCTGCTGCCAGCCATCGTTGTCCTTCTTCCACACGAACCCGGCGCGAATGCCGAGGTCGGTGATGATGGCGCGCTCCAAGAACAGCGACGCTTCATTGGTATAGGAGTTCTTCAGGTTGGGGTCGATCGACGCGTTGGCGACGCCGCCGAAGCGGGTCTGCAGCACGCCTTCTTCGCCGGGCTGGTAGACGCGGTCGTTGTTCAGGTCGTTCCAGGTGTAGTCGGCGTACTGGCTGCCGGTGTTGGGGTTGACCGAGTCGGCCAGGTTGACGCCGGGGTTGAAGTAGAAGCGGCCCCAGTTGGCCTTGACCACGGTTCGGCCGTCACCCTGCAGGTCGTAGGTGGCGCCCACGCGGGGCACGATGTGGTTGAATGACACCACCTCATCGATCGCCGCGAACGTGAGCGGCGTGGGCACGAAGCGGCCCGCCGCCAACGACTGCTCCGGCAGATAGACGCGGTAGCGGTCGAGCCGGGCGCCGACGTTGAGGGTCAGCCGGTCGATCGTCCACGTGTCGGTCACGAACAGGCTGGTGGTCGCAAGCGCGCTCCAGCTGTCGGAGTTGTTGGTCAGGCGCACCCCACCCGGCGTGGTCGCCGAGAGCGGACCCTGCAGGCTGCCGTTGACGAAGTGGATCACGTTGTCGGCGTAGTACGAGTTCCACAGCTGCTGGCCCTTCTCGTCCATGTACTCGCCGCCGAACTTGAAGTTGTGCGAGCCGCCGGCGAAGTTGTCCTTGAAGTAGCTGACCGCACCGGTGTACTGGTTGCGGCGACGGCGCAGTTCCCAATCACGGCCGCCACCGAGAATCTCGTTGGAGGTCAGCGATTCATACCGGGTCGCCTGCGTGTTGCTATCGAGGCCGAAGTTGTAGCCGAACTGACCGCCACGCGCTTCGACGAACATGTTCTGGCCAATCGTGCCGTTCCACTCGCCCTTGTAGACCCAGCTCGGCGAGCCCTGGAACACCGTGGAGTCGGCCGAGATGTGGACCGGGGCGCCCAGCCGGTTGCTGCTATCGGTGCGATTGGGCTGTTCCTTCGTCCCGTGCTGCAGGTAGCCGATCAGCTTGTTGGCCTGGTTCACCTGGTAGGTGGCCTTGCCGGTGTAGTTCTCGAGTGCCGTGTTGAACGGCGTCCCGTCGAGGAACGAACCCGCCGGTGGCGCAGCCACCGAGTTGCTCTGGTTGAGGTACGAGAAGTGCCCCCACATGCGGTCCTTGACGATCGGGCCGCCCACGCCGAGGTTCAGGTTCTTGTAGCTGGCTAGCCGATTGCCGCCTTGGCGAATGGTCGCGCCGGGCGCCGGGATGGTCTGGTCGGCCTCCAGGTTCGAGCTCTGGAAGGTGTCGTTCTCGTAGTCGTAGTAGAGGCTCACCGACGGCGTGTTGCCGCCGCTCTTGCCGACAAACTGCGTCAGGACGCCCGAGTTGGGCATCTCGGCCGAGTTGCCGGCGGCGCCGATGAACACTTCTTCGAACGAGCCGTAGTCGAGATAGAAGCCCGCCGCGGAGGTACCCTCCGTGGTGTTGATGCCTTCGATCAACGGCCGGTTCTGTCCCGAGTAGCCGTAGGCGAAGTAGGTGGTCTGCGTGCCGGCCGTCGAACCGCCGACGTCGACGCGGTTGAGCGACACCGACGGCGTCGTCGCCAGCAGCGACCACATGTCGCGGGCGTTCGGAATCGACGACAGCATCTGCTGGTCGTAGTTGGTCTGCACGCGCGTGGACGAGGTGTCAATGACCGGTGACTCACCGCTCACCGTCACCGTTTCCTGTAGCGTGGCCACGTTCAGCGTCACGTTGACCTGGGCGTTGAAGCCGAGCGTGATGCGAATGCCGTCGCGCACATTGGCCTGGAATCCCGCCAGGTCGTAGGCCAGCCGATACTCGCCCGGCGGGACCGCCGGGAACCGGTAGAGACCCGCTTCGTTCGTGATCGCCGTCAGCGATCCGATCTGGGCGGGGCTGGTCGCGGTGACCGTCACGCCGGGCAGCACGCCGCCCTGCGCGTCTTTCACCTCGCCGCTGATGCTGCCGGTCGAACTCGCACCACCGCCCTGCGCAAACGCCGACGATGCGAGTGCGAGAGTGGCGAGCAAAGCCCAAACGATATTGCTCCAACGCTTCATCTGTGAACCTCCACACTGAACCCGGTCCCGGCGTGTGGGCGCCGGCCAGGGGACCCGCAAAACGCAGGTCCGTGCCTGGTAGAGCAAGGGGGATGCCCACCGGCCGCAACGGATTGTTGGAGTTCGATTCAGGTTAATGGCGCCGAAGTGCGGTTCGTCACACCCCGCCAGCCATTCATCACTGGGCCTGGGATAGTGTGAGAAAGCGGACGAGTGGGAACTTCAAGCGAGCGGAGCCAAATCCAACCGTTCGCATGTCGAACCACGAAGACTCGAAGACCACGAAGCACTCTTTTCCAAACATTACTTCGCGTGCTTCGTGCGCTTCGTGGTGTCCTGAGACTACTGAAAATACGGGAGCGCGGTGATCACCGACCAGATGACCGCGACGAAGGTCACGAGCAAACAGACGACGGCCACGGCCAGGTGATCGATTCGCTCGGGCTTGAGCGGGTCGAGGACCATCGACGTGAGGTAGCCGCCGATGAAGCCGCCCAGGTGGGCGCTGTTGTCGATGCCCGGCATGACGAACCCCAACACGCCCATGATCAGCGCGTACTGCAGGCCCGTGCGGCCGACGTGACTGCTGCCGGTGCGCTTGCCGTAATGCACCAGCGCCCCGAGCAGGCCGAAGATCGCCGCCGACGCGCCGACGGTGACGTTCGCGCCGCCAAGAAACGGAATCTGGATCGGCGACAAGAACAACGCCGTGCTCAGCCCGAAGCCGGTGATGCCCGACACGGTGTAGATGATGATCATCCGCCCCGGCCCATACAGGTTCGCAATCTCGGGCGCGAGGCTCCGGATCCACATCACGTTGAAGAAGATGTGGAGGATGCCGCCGTGCAGCCAGCCCGCCGTCAGCAGCGTCCACCAGCGGCCCATGGCCACCACCGGGAACGCGCCGCTCGCGCCGAGCAAGATCAGCATCTGCGTGTTGGGACCGAGCCCCACCTGCATGCCGTCGCGCGACAGGATCAGCGACAGCACGTAGAGGATGATGGTGCCGGCCGTGACGATCGGGACAAAGCCGAGGTCGTTGCCGAGGCTGCGCAGCGCCGGGCCGTAGCCCCAGAGGCCGGGATTGCGCCGCCCGCAGTTGTAGCAATCACCGTCGTTGACGCCCACCAGCACGCCGCACGACGCGCAGATGACGGACCCCTCGGTTTTCCGTTTGAACATCCCTAGTGAGTATAGGGCCACAGAGGACACAGAGGACACAGAGGATGTTTTTCCAAACACCGGCACACGGCATTTAGAAACGTATTCTCTGTGTCCTCTTTGTCCTCTGTGGCTAGGCTTCTCGGAGTCCTCGTGTCCCGGCGGCGAAGCACGCCACGCCGACGCTTACCAGGATCGCGCATGGCAGCACCATCTCACTCAATGTGAACTGCCGCCAGATGCCGCCCTCGATCGCCAGGATCACCCAGCGGATCGGGCTGATCATGCCCACTGTCTGCATCCACGGCGGCATCACGAACTGCGGCACCATGGCGCCGCCCAGCATCGACAGCGGCATCAGGATCGCCCAACCCGCTCCCGATGCCGTCTGCTCGGTCTTGCCGAGGCTCGCCACCAGCATCATGAAGCCGACGAAGCAGACCGCGGCCGACACGCCGGCCAGCGCCAGCATGGCCATGGACGAGGGCCGCACCCCGAAGCCGAACGCCACGGCCAGCAGGATCACCTCGACGATCATGATCGTCACGAAGCACGCCAACGCTTTGCCCCCCAGGATCTGCGCCCGCGTGAGCGGCGCCATGCGCAGCCGCACCAGCGTGCCGTGCGTGCGCTCGGTCACCAGGCTGATCCCGAACGTCATCACGCAGCCGATCAGCCCCCAGACAATGCCCTGCGGAAACGTGATGTCGAACGCGTTGTTGGGACCCATCCGCGCGCGCGACACCGGGGTCGAGGTGATCTTGATGGGCTGCCAGGGCTCGCCGCCGGCATCGCTCGTGGTGAAGTGGGTCAGGATGGCTGCGCCCGCCTGTTTCATCAACAGGCCCTGGATCATCCCCGCCTCGGCCTGCCGCACCGGATCGACGCCGAGCTCCACTTCCTTGGATGGGCCCGACAAGAAGCGTGTCGACGCGTCTCCGAACCCCGGCTTGATCACCAGGAACGCCGCGCGCCGGCCGAGCCGCACCGCGGCTTCGGCCTCGGCGCGCGACATCGCCGTCATGTCGAGCGCGGGCTCCAGGCCTGACAGAAACGTCCGCGATGCCTCGGTCTGATCGTCATCGACGATGGCGACGCGCAGCTTGGCGGCGGGGTCGTCGCCGCCAGCGCCGCCGAAGGCGAAACCGAACAGCACCATCAACACGATCGGCCAGGCAAAGGTGAAAAACATGCCGCCCTTGTTGCGCGGCATGAGGCGAAGGTCCTTCACGGCAAGCGCAATGATCGGTTTCATGGTCAGTCTCGGAGGCTGCGGCCGGTCAGCGTGAGGAACACCTGTTCGAGCGTGGGGCGTTCCATCTGGAACGCCTCGATCGCGGTCGAGGCGGCCAGGCGGTTGAGGTCAGCCAGCGGATCGGCGCTCTGGATGCGTTGCTCGGCGCCGTTGGCGGTGACGACCAGCGTCGGCGGCCCGCCGTGCCGCTGCAACAGGTCGGCGACGGTGCCGAGCGCCAGCAGCCGCCCGGCATCGATGATCGCGACCCGCTCGCACAGCCGCACCGCTTCTTCCATGTAGTGGGTCGTGTAGATGATGGTCCGCCCCTCGGCGTGCAGCGCCTCGATGTTCTCGAAGATCTTGTTGCGCGACTGGGGATCGACACCGGCCGTCGGCTCGTCGAGGAGCAGCAAATCAGGGTCGTGCACGAGCGCCGCGGCCAGGTTCAGCCGGCGCTGCATGCCGCCGGAGTAGCGGCCGGCGGCATCGGCCTTGCGGTCGGTGAGGCCGACAAAGTCCAGGCACCACGCCACGCGCTTGGCCAGCGCCGCGCCGGTCAGCCCATACACCTCGCCGAAGAAGCGCAGGTTCTCTTCAGCGCTGAGCAGGTCGTATAGCGCGAGCGCCTGCGGCGCCACGCCGATGCGGGCGCGCACGGCGGGGTCGGCCGGGTTGCCAAGGCCGTCGATCGCGACCGTGCCGGCGTCGGGCGCCAGCAGGCCGACCGCAAGGCTGACGCTGGTGCTCTTGCCGGCGCCGTTCGGGCCGAGCAGCCCGAACAGCTCGCCTTTGCGAACCGCCAGCGAAAGGCCGTCCACGGCCACCGTCTGGCCGAAGGATTTCCGCACGTTGGTGAGGGTCAGCATGGCTACCTGAAATAGACGGGCTAGGGGAGACCCCGTTCAGCGATTCTCGCCGACCGGCCGGATTCAGGGGTCGGACGGCGTAGAATTGAGTATCGCCACCGAGATCATCGTCATCTTTCTCCTCATCCTCGCCAACGGCGTCTTCGCCATGTCGGAGATCTCCGTCGTGGCCGCCAAGAAGGTGCGCCTGCAGCAGCGCGCCGAGGATGGCGATGAGCGCGCCAAGACCGCGTTGGCGCTGACGCACGATCCCAGCCAGTTCCTGGCGACCGTGCAGGTCGGCATCACCATGGTCGGCGTGCTGGCCGGCGCCTACGGCGGCGTCACCCTGGCCGAGAAGCTGGCCGTGCCGATCGCCGAGGTGGCGCTGCTGGCGCCGTACGCCGAGGGTATTGCGCTCGCGCTGGTGGTGGCGGCCATCACCTACCTGTCGCTGATCGTCGGCGAGCTGGTGCCCAAGCGCATTGGCCTGAACAACCCGGAGTTGATCGCCTCGTGGGTGGCCGGGCCGATGATCGCGTTGTCGCGCCTCGGCGCGCCGGCGGTGACGCTGCTGACGGCCTCGACCAACCTGGTGTTGCGCGTGTTCGCGATCAAGGGCAACGCCGAGCCGAACCTGACCGAAGACGAGATCAAGGCGCTAATCAGCCAGGCCGCCGAAACCGGCGCGGTGGGCGCCGCCGAAGAGAACATCGTCCAGCGCGTGTTCCAGCTGGGTGATCTGCGGGTGGCCGCGATCATGACCCCGCGGCCCGACATCGAATGGATCGACGTCGATGCGACCGAAGAGGAACTGCGCGAGTTTCTCGCCTCGCACGCGCACACCCAGTTCGTGGTCTGCCACGGCGGTCTCGACGAAGTGCTCGGCATCGTCCGCTCCGCCGACCTGCTGCCCATGGCGTTTCGCGGCGTGAACATCGATTTGCGCACGCTCACGCGCGAAGCCCTGTTCGTGCCCGACTCGATGCCGGCGGTGCAGCTGCTCGAGTCGTTCCGCGGCTCGCACAAGCACGTGGCGCTGGTGATGGATGAGTACGGCGCGGTCGAAGGCCTGGTCACGGTCACCGACCTGCTGACCGCGATCGTCGGCGAACTGCCCGGCGATGCGACCGAGGCGATTGGCGAATTCGTCTCGCGCGCCGACGGTTCGTGGCTGGTTGACGGCTCGGCGTCGATGGAAACCGTGTCAACCCACTTCGGCCTCGAACCGCTGCCCGAGGAAGAAGCCGGCGCGTATCACACCATTGGCGGGTTCGTGATGGCGCGGCTCGGCCGCGTGCCGAAGACGGCCGACCACTTCGAGTGGGGCGGCATGAAGTTCGAGGTCATGGACATGGACGGCCGGCGCATTGACAAGGTGCTCGTGATCAAGACGCGGCGGGAAGGCACTGCCTGAGCCTGACGGGAGGGCACCACGGGCACTACTGGTCGGGAGGGCATCACTTGTCGGGAGGGCACTACGGGTCGGGAGGGCGCTACTTGTCGGGACTGGTGGTCGCCGTCCTGCTCGTGGCGGCCACGGGAGTTGACGCCGTCCAGCCGCTTGGCGTGCTTCGCATCACGGTGGTCGTGACCGGTGGCGACCAGCGGGCGACGCCGGTGCCGCGGTATGCGTTGCTCGTCAGCGACAACCCGGCCAGTGCGCCACCCCGGCGCATCCTGACCTCAGCCGAGGGCGCGATCGAGGTCCGGCTGGCCCCCGGCAACTACACCGTGGAGTCGGATCGGGCGCTTGCCTTCGAGGGACAGGCGTACGTGTGGACACTGATGGTCGATGTCGTCGCGGGCCGCGACACGGTGCTCGCGTTGACTGGCAGCAACGCCGCGGTGGAGGCGGCAACGGCCGATGCGGTGCCGTTGGTCGAGGCCACGGTGGCGTCGCCGGCGCCGGCGAGCAGCCGGGCCGCGGCCGTGACGATCTGGACTCCGCTTACCCGCACGACCGGAACGGTGATCGGCACGAACGGGTTGGTGGTGACAGGTCACCACGCATCTTTCTCCGGATTGCCGGCTGCCGTGCAGCTCACGGCGGCATCGGCGATCAAGGTCGCGGCCGCCGTGCTGGTGGCAGATGCCGCGCGCAACGTGGCCATTCTCTGGATCGATCCGGCGACGGCGGCGTTGGTCGAGCCCGCGCCGCCCGGCTGTGGCGAGGTGTGCGACCTGGTCGCGATCGCGGAAACGAAGATGAAAGGGATGGCGCCGCCCGCGGCCACCCGCCTGCCGGTGGAGCCGGCCACCGGATTCACCGCCGCGGTGCTGAACGATGCCATGCGCGGTCCCGCCGGCCGGCAGCCGCCGTATCAAATGCCGGCGACCGACTTCGACATCTCGCTGATCACGCCGCTCCAACTGTACGCCGCGCAGAACCGGCGGGCGCCGATCGACTTCAAGAACTGGTCCGACTACGTCTCGGAGATCCCGCCGGTGCTGCTGGTGCGCGTGACGCCGAAACTCGCGGAGGGCTTCTGGACGAAGGTCGCGCGCGGCGCGGCGCAGACCCAGGGCATTGCCGTGCCGCCAATCATGCGCCCCAAGGCCGGGTTCTCGCACCTGCGCGCGTACTGCGGCGAGACCGAGGTCACGCCGATTCACCCGTTCAAGCTCGAACAGCGCCTGTCGGCCACCGAGACGATCTACGAGGGCTTGTATGTGTTCGACCCGGGCGCGTTCCCGCCGTCGTGCGGCAGCATCAAGCTGGTGGTCTATTCGGAGAAGGACCCCGACAAGGCCGACTCCCGAACCGTGGAGCCGAAAGTGGTCCAGCAGATCTGGCAGGACTTCGCGCCGTTACGCGATCGACCCTAGCATGCCGACGTCGAGCCCGGTCCTCGAACGCTTTCTTCGCTACGTCACCTACGACACCCAGTCGCGCGAGGGTGCCGGCACGTATCCGAGCACACCCGGGCAACTCGTCCTGCTTCGTGACCTGGTCGCGGAACTGCAAGCCATGGGCATCGCCGACGCGGCGATCGACGAGCATGGCTATGTGATGGCCACGATTCCCGCGACCACGCGGAAGCCGGACGTGCCGGTGATCGGCTTGATCGCCCACGTCGACACCTCGCCCGAGATGAGCGGCGCCGGCGTGACGCCCATTGTTCACCGCGCCTACGACGGCCGCGACCTGGTCTTGCCCGACGACCCGTCAGCGGTGCTGCGGGTGGCCGACCTGCCGTACCTCGGTGAGTGTCTCGGCCACGACCTGGTCACCGCGTCGGGCACGACCCTGCTGGGCGCCGACAACAAGAGCGGCGTGGCCGAAATCATGACCGCAGCCGAGTGGTTGACGGCGCACCCGGAGGTTCCGCGCGGCGCCATTCGCATCGCGTTCACGCCGGATGAGGAAGTGGGGGAGGGCACGAAGTACTTCGACGTCGACCGCTTTGGTGCGCGCTACGCCTACACCATCGACGGCGGACCGCGCGGCGAACTGGAGTTCGAGAGCTTCTCGGCCGATGCCATCACGATCACGTTCCGCGGCTTCAACACGCATCCCGGCTACGCGAAGGGGCGCATGGTGAACGCCATCAAGCTGGCGGCGCGCTTCATCGAGCGGCTGCCGGCCGACCAGCTGTCGCCGGAAACCACGGACGGCCGCGAGGGCTTCGTGCATCCGTACGTGGTCGAGGCCGGCGTCGATCGCACGTCGGTGAAGCTGCTGGTTCGCGATTTCGCGACGGCCGGGCTGGCCGAGAAGGAAGCGTGGCTAGCGTCGCTGGCGGCCGAGGTCGTGAGCGGCGTGCGGGGAGCCTCCTTCGACGTGGCCGTTGACGAGTCGTACCGCAACATGCGTGAGGTGCTCGACCAGCACCCGCTGGTCGTCGAGCGCGCGCGCGAGGCCATGGCCCGGGCCGGCCTGCGCGTGCGCGAGCGGCCCATTCGCGGCGGCACCGACGGCTCGCGCCTGTCGTTCATGGGCCTGCCGACCCCGAACATCTTTGCCGGCGAGCAGAACTTCCACTCGCGACTCGAATGGGTCTCGGTGCAGGACATGGAAAAGGCCGTGGACGTGATCGTGGAACTGGCGAAGGTGTGGGAAGAGCAGGCGGAATGACGCTCGACCAGTTGCTGCGGGGACCCGCGCCGATCCTGGCGCTGGCACCCATGCAGGAAGTGACCGACGGCGCGTTCTGGACCCTGGTCCATGAATACGGCGGCGCCGACGTGTACTGGACCGAGTATTTCCGCGTCCACACCACCTCCACGCCCGAGAAGTGGATCGTCGAGTCGATCGCGAAGAACACCACCGGCCGGCCGGTGATCGCGCAAATGATCGGCAACGACATCCCGTCACTGGTGCGCACCGCGAAGTTCCTGCAGCAACTGCCGGTGGCCGCCATCGACCTCAACCTCGGCTGCCCGGCCCCCATCGTCTATCGCAAGTGCGCCGGCGGCGGCCTGCTGCGCGAGCCCCAGCGCATTGACGCCATTCTCGGTGCGCTGCGCGACGCGGTGCAGATCAAGTTCACGGTGAAAACCCGCCTCGGCTTTGCCGCCGTCGACGAGTTCGACCAGTTGCTCGCGGTCTTTGCGCGGCACTCGCTCGACGCGCTGACCGTGCACGCGCGAACGGTGGCGCAGATGTACCGGCTGCCCGTGCACTACGACCGCATCCGCCAGGCCGTGGAGGTGATGCCGTGCCCGGTGATTGCCAACGGTCACGTGTATTCGGCGGCACAGGCGCAGGAGTTGCTGGTCCAGACCGGCGCGCGCGGCTTGATGATCGGCCGCGGCGTCATCCGCAGTCCATGGCTCTTCAACCAGATTCGCCAGCAGTTGCGCGGCGAGGCCGTGACGTTGCCAACGGGCCGCGAGGTCAACGCGTACATTCGCGCGCTCTGGGACTCGCAAGCCGGGGTCGGCCGTCCCGAGCACAAGCAGTGCGAGCGCATGAAGAAGTTCCTCAACTACCTGGGCGAAGGCGTTCCCGGCATGTTCCTGCACCAGATTCGCCGGTCGCAGACCGCCGACCAGTTCCACGGCATCTGCCGAGAGTTCCTGGACCACGACCAACCGATGGCGCTGCTACCGGCAACGTACTGATCACAGGGCATAATCACCAGGATCAAGGGTATATATCCGTGATATATACTTACTGGTGGAGGTGAACAGCTGTGGGTAAACTCGCCAAGCTTTTCCTGAATGGCCGCAGCCAGGCAGTCCGGCTGCCGCTCGAGTTCCGCTTTCCGGGCACCGAGGTGCGCATCAGCCGTCATGGCCAGGGCGTGCTGCTCGAGCCGGTGGTGTCGAACGTAGACGACTGGTTCGACGAGCTGGATCGCTTCGGCGCTGAACCCTTCCTGCCAGGCGGCCGCAACCAGCCAGCGGCCCAGCCACGGACCGACCTCTCGTGATCGAGTACACGCTCGACACCAACGCCTGCATCGCGTTGATCAACGGCACGTCCTTGTCCGTCCGGCGCCGGTTCAAGGAGGCGCTGGCCGCGGGCTCGGTCGTGTGCGTCTCGACCGTTGCGGTCCACGAGCTGTGGTACGGCGTGTCGAAGAGCGAGCGGCGCGATTACAACACCGAACGGGTCAACGCCTTCCTGTCGGGGCCCATTCACCTGCTGCCCTTCGACGAAGCCGACGCCAGGGCGGTGGGTGAGGTGCGCGCCTTGCTTGAGCAGGAGCGCCGGCCGATAGGGTCATTCGACTCGCTGCTGGCCGGCCAAGCCGCGCGCCGCGGCATGACGCTGGTCACGGCGAACGTGCGCGAGTTCGAGCGCGTCGACGGCCTGATGTGGGAAGACTGGTCGGCGGGAGCCTGATCCGTGTCGGGAGGGCACTGCTGGTCGGGAGGGGGAACCTTGTCGGGAAGACCTACGGTCCGAGAGCCAGGATCAGCGGAACAGGCGCGAGAGCGCCAGCGACCATCCCGGCAGCAGCGGCGTTTCCAGCGTGCCGGGCGCTTCGGCGGATAGGTTCGCGACCCTTGGAAATGAACCATCGGCCGCGCGCCGGTGAATCGTCACCACCGCATGTTCGGGATCGACCAGCCAGTATTCACGCACGCCGGTCCGGTCGTACAGTGTTCGCTTGATCTGCCGATCACGCTTGCGCGTTGAGGGCGACAAGATCTCCACCACCATGGCGGGCGTGCCCTGGATGTTCTTGTCGGTCAGGATGTCGAGCTGATCGGGCGCCACGAAGATCACGTCCGGCTCGACGATGTCGTGGAATGAGAAGACGACGTCGAAGAGCGCGATGAAGACGCGGCCGCGGTCGGGGCGATGACTCATGGCAAAAACTGAGTACCCCGGCTATAGTTCGCCACGATGAGTCTGGCCCCCGGTACCCGTCTCGGTGTCTACGAGATCACCGCGCCGATTGGCGAAGGCGGAATGGGGCAGGTGTGGCGAGCCACGGATACGACGTTGGGCCGCCAGGTGGCAATCAAGATTCTGCCCGACGCGTTCGCATCTGACCCCGAGCGCCTCGCGCGATTCGAGCGCGAGGCGAAGACGCTGGCCTCACTGAACCATCCACACATCGCCGCGATCTACGGTTTCGAGAGATCTTCCGGGCTGCAGGCACTTGTCATGGAACTCGTCGAAGGCGAGGACCTGTCACAGCGCCTTGCGCGCGGCTCCCTGCCGGTTGATGAGGCGTTGCCGATTGCGAAGCAGATTGCCGAAGCACTGGAGGCGGCGCACGAGCAGGGTATCGTCCACCGCGACCTGAAGCCGGCAAACATCAAGGTGCGCGTGGACGGCACGGTCAAAGTGCTCGACTTCGGGTTGGCGAAGGCTGTTGATGCGCCGGCTGGTGGCGACGGGCGGGCCGCGATGGCGAATTCGCCGACCATCACCTCACCCGCGGCCATGACGGCGCACGGCATCATCCTCGGCACCGCGGCCTATATGGCGCCAGAGCAGGCCAAGGGTCGCGCGGTGGACAAGCGCGCCGACATCTGGGCGTTCGGTGTCGTGCTGCACGAGATGCTCACCGGGCGCCGACTGTTCGAGGCCGAGGATCTTTCCGATACTCTGGCGGCGGTGCTGACACGCGATGTCGGCACGGTGGCCCTGCCGCCAGGCGTGCCCGCGAGCTTTCGCGCACTCTTGAGGGACTGTCTCGTCCGCGATCCCCGACAGCGTCTCCGCGACATCGGCGATGCGCGCCTCGCGATCCAGCACTGTCAGTCGAACCCGGCGGAAGACGCCCTGCCGGTAGTCACGCCCCCGGCAACGCGGCCGACCTCGAAGCTCCCGTGGGCCGTGGCCGGCGTGATGGGCGCTGCGGTCGTGGCTCTCGTGCTCGGTCAACTCAACCGCGCGCCGGTCGAGGCGTCGCGCGTGCACCTGTCGATGGCGCTGCCCGACAATCGCGCCCCAACCCACTTTGCCCTCTCGCCGGACGGGCGATCGCTGGTGATGGGCGTGCCTGGCGCCCTCGCGATTCGTTCGCTCGAGACCGGCGAGACCAGGACGTTGCCCGGCACGGCCGGCTACCGAACCCCGTTCTGGTCTCCCGACAGCCGAACGGTCGCGTTCTTTGCCGACGGCAAGCTCAAGACCGTGCCGGCATCAGGAGGACCGCCGCAAGTGTTGTGCGAAGACGCTGGCGTAGGTTTGGGCGGCACGTGGAGCCGTACAGGCACGATTCTGTTTGCCACGGAAGCTGGCTCGCTCCGGCGGGTGCCCGGTGAGGGCGGCGTTTGCGCGCCTCTCTCGAATACGGACTCGGTCGCGACTGGCAGGTTGCCCGTCTTCCTGCCCGACGGTGAGCATTTCTTCTACGTCTCGACTGCTGCGGAGGCGTCGGCTCGCGGCCTGTTCGTGGCCTCACTGACCGACCCTGCCGGGAGGCGTCTGCTGGCCGACCGGTCAAGCGCGCTGTTTGTTCCAAATGCGATCGGGGCAACACGCGGCCGGATGTTGTTCGTCAGACAGACCACGTTGTACGCCCAGGCGTTCGATACGGCGTCGCTGCAGCTATCGGGCGAGCCCGAGACGGGCCGAAGGGGTGGGCTTTACGTCGACCATTTGGCAGATTGCCGTCACGACCGATCGCGCGGGCTCGGTGATGTTTGTGCGCAATAACGCGCGTGAGCAGCGACTCACCTGGTACGACCGTGCCGGCGCCCTTCTGGGACAGTTAGCCCCTGCCGATCTGCGCTTCGCTATCGGCATTGACTTGGCCCCTGACGGCAAACGCCTGGCGTTTACGCGTTCTGACGCCGAGGCCTCGACCGCGCTCTGGACGCACGACCTGGATCGGCTTCAGGATGTTCGCCTGACTGCCGATGGACGCGGTGCCAACGCGCCGGTCTGGTCTCCCGACAGCCAACGCCTGGCCTACACCGAAGGCGGCAACGCTGCGATCAAAGTCAGGAGCGTGAATGGCGGGGCGGAGCAGACGCTCCTCGAAAGGGCCGGTGTCAGCCCATCGGATTGGTCGCACGATGACCGCTGGCTGGTCTACACCCAGGTCGATCCCGTTAACGGCGCGGATATCTGGCTACTGGCCGACCCGTCAAAACCATCGCCGGACCGCCGGCCGCAACCGCTGCTCCAGAGCCGAGCCGTCGAAAGCCAGGCGCAGATCTCGCCGGACGGTAGATGGTTAGCTTATTACTTGAACGAGTCCGGTGTCAGCCAGGTCCAAATGCGACCGTTCGCTGGCTCCTCGCTCTCGGAGGATAGCTGGAACATCTCCGCCTCCTCGGCCGCCGCCTACCAGCCTCGCTGGCGGGCCGACGCGAAAGAGCTCTTCTATCTCCAGGGCGCCGTCGGCAGTGGTGCCATCACGTTAATGGCCGTGCCCATCGCGCCGGCTTCCGGCCCCGCGGGTGCGCCGAAGGCGTTGTTCGAGTTCCAGTCCTCGACGGTCTTGCCGCAGTACAACAGGTTTCTCTATTCACCGGCGCCGGATGGGCAGCGATTTCTGGTGAGCGTGTTCAGCACGACGGCGGAGCCGACGCTCGAATTCATCCTGAACTGGGGCGCGACGAAGAAGCCGTGATCGCCTAGGTATGGATGCCGGGCGCTTCGTGGCCGGTGCGCTCGACGTATTCGACGTACGACCCCAGGTACGCATGCGGATGCGAATCCTTGCCGCTCTCGCCACCCAGCTCCAGCACGCGGTTGCTGATGCCGCGCAGGAAGGCGCGATCGTGCGACACGAAGATCATGGTGCCGTCGAACGCCTTCAGCGAGTCGACCAGCATCTCCTTGGTAGCTAGATCAAGGTGGTTGGTCGGCTCGTCCAGCACCAGGAAGTTCGGCGGATCGAACAGCATCCGGGCCATCGCGAGTCGTGATTTCTCGCCGCCCGAGAGCGCCCGAATCTTCTTGTCCACGTCGTCTCCCGAGAACTGGAAGGCGCCGGCGAGCGAGCGCAACGCGCCAACCCCCTCGCGCGAGAAATCCTTCTGGAGCTGCTCGAAGACCGTGAGGTCGGCGTCCATCGTGTCGAGCGACTGCTGGGCGAAGTAGCCCATCTTCAGGCTCGCGCCCAGCCGCACGTCACCGGCATCGGGCGCCAGCGCGCCCGCCAGCATCTTGAGCAGCGTGGTCTTGCCGGCGCCGTTTCTGCCCATCACCGCCCAGCGCTCGCCGCGGCGGATGGTGAGGTTGAAGTCCTCGTAGATCACGCGCTTGCCGTAGGCCTTGCCCAGGCCCTCGATCACCGCCACCTGGTCGCCCGAGCGGGGTGGATCCTTGAAGGTGAACTTCACGACGACGCGCTGCTTCGGCAGTTCGAGCTTTTCGATCTTGTCTAGCGCCTTGATCCGGCTCTGTACCTGCGCCGCCTTGGCGGCGTGCGTCTTGAACCGCTCGATGAAGCGCTGTTCCTTGGCCAGCATCGACTGCTGGCGCGCATACGCGGCTTCCTTGTTGGCCTCGCGCGTCGCGCGCTCGCGCTCGTAGAAGTCGTAGTCGCCGGAATAGACGGTGATCTCGCCGCTGTCGATTTCGGCAATCTTGGTGACGATGCGGTTCATGAACTCGCGGTCGTGCGAGGTCATGAGCAGCGCGCCCTCGTGCGTTTTGAGGAAGCTTTCGAGCCAGATGATCGATTCGAGGTCGAGGTGGTTGGTCGGCTCGTCCATCAGCAGCACGTCGGGCTTGCCGAGCAGCACGCGGGCCATCGCCACGCGCATCTTCCAGCCGCCCGACAGCGCGCCGACGTCGCCGTCAATCCGCTCATCGTCGAAGCCCAGGCCGTGGAGCACCTCGCGGGCCTGGCTTTCGAGCGCGTAGCCGCCAAGGTGGTCGTACTCTTCCTGTACCTCGCCGAAACGGGCGAGGATCTTGTCCATGTCAGCGGCGCGGGCCGGGTCCGCCATGGCGTGCTGCAGCTCTTCGAGTTCGTGGTGCAGGTCACCGGCGCGGCCGCTACCGGCAATGGCCTCGTCCAGCACCGAGCGGCCCGACATCTCTTCGACGTCCTGGCGGAAATAGCCGATGGTCAGCTTTTTCGGCACGCTGACGTCGCCTTCGTCGGGCGCTTCTTCGCCCGTGATCATGCGAAAAATCGTCGTCTTGCCGGCGCCGTTGGGCCCGACCAGCCCCACTTTCTCTCCCGGGTTCAGCTGGAATGAGGCTTCGACGAACAGCAGTTGCTTGCCGTACTGCTTATTGATGTTGGCAAAGGCGATCAAGGGGTTACTAGTATAGCGCTTCGGACTAACGCGCCCCGCCGGCCGCGAGAATCTGCTTCAGCTCTTCCGTCCAGTTGATGACGACGCGCAACTTGCCGCCGTTCGGGCCGCGCCGAATCATGATGAAGCGGCCGTCGGGCGTGACGTCGTAGTTGGCGATGCTGGCGCCCCCGCCAAATTCGTAGTCGTCGGCGAACAGCGTCGTGGGCTTGCCAAACGTCGGCTCGGCGCCGGAGGCATCGAGGGTCGTTGCATTGATGTGGCCGCCGCCACGGTAGTAAATCTCGCGGCTGTTGCGGCTCCACCGCGCCTGCACGCCGCCACCTTCAGAGACCTGCCACCGCCGATCGATCGCCGGATAGCGCGTGACGTAGATCTCCGCGCGCCCAGAAGTATCCGACTGGTAGAGCAGCCAGCGTCCATCGGGTGATAGCTGGGCGCCGCCGTCATAGCCAGGCGTCACGATCAATGGCTTGGGATCGAAGGCACCACTGATCGACATCAGGAAGACATCCGCCGACGTCTCGGGGCGCAGGCGGATGCCGATGATGGAGTCGGGGTCGGGTCCTGGCGACGAGGGAAAATCGTTGACGGTCGCGCCGGGCACGGGACCTGTCTGGCCACTGCCGTCGGCGGCGGCCCAGAACGGCAAGCTGAATCGCTTGAAGACCACGCGACTGCCATCCGCGGTCCACGTGGAGAAGCTCGTGTTCAGGGCTCCTGCCGTCAGCCGGGCGCGTGTGCCCCGCGCCAGATCGAGGCCCTCGATGACATTGCCGCCGATCTCCACCAGGAGCGTGCGGCCGTCTGGTGAGATGCGTGGGTTTGTGTAGCGATCGGATGGCAGCAGGTCGGCCCTGGCCGCCCCGTCGCGGCCAACGGCAACGACGCGGGCGTCGGTGAAACCGGCCGGTATGAACAGCAGAGTCCCGGTGGACGACAGCTCGAACGGCAGGCTGCCGGAACCGAGGGCCTGCAAACTGCCGGACTTCAGGACCGGGATGGCGGCGCCTTGCAGCGCGGCGGTGCGAGGGTCGATGGCGGCCGCGAGCACGACGCCATCCATGGCGAAGAGCAGGTGGCCGGTCGATGACCATGCCGGAGTCGTGGCGCGCTCGACGACCACCATCCGCTGTCCGCCGTCGATCGGCACTGCTTCGATGCGTTCCTGACCTGGTTCGGCGGCTTGACTCGTGAACAGCACGAAGCGTTCCCCGGGCAGCACCAAGGGGTTGTCATGCGCCACTTCGTGGCGGGCGGCATCGAGCACAGTAAGCCTGCGCGGCGCACCGCCTTCCGGCGACACGATCCAGAGTGCGCCACCCTGAGAATAGATGACGCCGGCGGCGCTCCAGGCCAGCGCGCCGTTGACGTCCGCGCCAGACACCAAGACCTTCCGTTGCTGATCGGCCAGGCCAACGCGCGTGAGCAGTCCGCCGGCCACGAGGAACGCGACACTACTGCTGTCGGGCGAGAACGCCGCTTTGGTCACACTACTGCTGACGCCGCTGGAAAATTCAGCCACCTCCGGGCGGTCGAGCCGGCGAACGAACAAGCTGCGCACGCGGTCCTTGACGCCGACCATGGCGACGGTGCGGCCATCCGGGGAAATCGCAGCGCCACCAGAGAGTTGATAGGGCTCGACCTCGGGTGGGAAGCCGATGTCGAGGTGTGTCACGTCACGCTCGGTTGTTGCGGTACCGGTCCGGCCCCAGATGGCCCAGCCGGCCAGCAGCACCGCGGCGATGGCCACTGCCCACGGCAACGCGCGCCAGAGCGAGCCTCGCGCCGGAACTGGCGAGGCGGCGGGCGTGTCCGCCTCGCCTTCCAGATCCAGCCGGGCATCGCCGATGTCGCGCAGGCGCTGACGAGGATCCTTCATCAGGCAGCGCGCGATCAGCGTGCGGACACGCGCGGGCGTCGTCGCTGGCAGCGTGGTGAGATCCGGCTCGCGCGAGAAGATCAGCCCCAGCGTTTCAGCGACCGACTCACCCGCGAAGAGGCGCGTGCCGGTGAGCATTTCGAACAGCACGACGCCAAAGGCCCAGATGTCCGCGCGCTTGTCCACCGCGCGGCCCTTGGCCTGCTCGGGGGCCATGTAGGCGGCGGTGCCGAGGATCATCCCCGCCTCAGTGCCTGCCGCGCCGTAGCCTTGGCGGAGGTGGGCCGGTGTGGTGATCGTGGGCGAGTTGGCCGCACCCCCCGATCCCTGTTCCCCGATTCCCGATCCCTGCTCCATCGCCTTGGCCAGCCCGAAGTCCAGCACCTTCACCGTGCCGTCAGGACGCACCTTGATGTTGGCGGGTTTCAGATCGCGATGGATGATCCCCTGCTCGTGTGCCGCTTCGAGCGCCTCGGCGATCTGCTGGGCGATCGGCAGCGCTTCATCGAGTGGAATGGCGCCGCGCGCGAGGCGCTGCGAGAGATCCTCGCCTTCGACCAGTTCCATCACGAGCGCCCGAACGCCCGCTTGCCCTGAGCTTGTCGAAGGGGACTCTTCGAGCCCGTGAATGTGCGCGATGTTTGGATGGTTGAGCGCGGCCAGCGTCTGTGCTTCGCGCGTGAAGCGGGCCAATCGATCCGCATCGTTCGCAAACGAATCAGGCAGGACCTTCAGCGCGACATCGCGATTGAGCTTGGTGTCGCGCGCGCGCCACACCTGGCCCATGCCGCCTTCGCCGATCTGAGCTGAGACGTCGTAGGCGCCGAGGCGTGTTCCGGGAGTGAGGGGCAAGCCGGCCAATTATACGGGCTTTAGGGGGCATTGCCGATTGACGATCGACCGATTGCCAATTGTCTGGTGATTTCGGGATCGTGCGATCTGGCGAATCCATTGCGTGATTGCCGGTTGCCTGATCGATCAATTGCTGCCCTGAGGGTCAGCCGTGTATCGGGCGTACCAATCGCGAAATGGACAATCCCCGAATCGAATCACCCAATCCAGAAATCCTCGATCCCCCAACAGTCGCGAAATCGGTCGATTGACGATCGTCAATTCCACCACCGTCACCAGCACCGCGAGCCCCGTTCACACGAGGGCGGGTTCCCCTCGCGGCGTGATATAACTGACACCGCTTCGGGTGCCCACGAGGGCCTAACAGGGAAGTCCGGTGCAACACCGGCGCGGTCCCGCCACTGTAAGGAAGGAACGCCCGCTTCGTTCAGCCACTCGGCGTGTTGCCGGGGAAGGTGAAGCGGGTTGCAGCGCACGCTGCATCCTCCGAGCCAGGAGACCTGCCCCAAGCTTCATCCATCGACTTGCCCGGGGAGGCAACCGTCATGCGACTGCCGATTCGTTCTGTACTTGTCTGCGTTTTCCTGTTCATTTTCAGCGTCGCGATCGGTCCGGCTGAAGCCGGACGGCACATTGACCAGGTCTTGACCATTCAGGGCGTGGTCTCGGATACCTCCGGTGCCGCGGTCGCCGCTGCCACGGTCGAGAGCTTCGTCGCCGGCCGGATCGTGGCCACCGCCACCACCGGCGCCGATGGCCGTTTTCGCCTCGCGGTGCCGGCCGGAGTGCCGGTCGAACTGCGTGTGTCTCGCGAGGGTTTTGCCGCCCAGGTACTCGCGCTCGGCGGCAGCGACGCGCTCGTGACGCAGAACATCACGCTGCAGGTGGGTGGCGTCTCCGACTCGCTGGTAGTGACCGCGTCGCGCGCGGCAGAGAGCCGTGCCGCCCTCACCGAGTCGGTGACGTCGTTTGCCCGCGCCGATCTCGACGCGCTCGGCGCCTCGTCTCTGGCCGACGTGGTGCGGTTCGTGCCGGGGGCGTACGTCGAAAGCATCGGCCGCGAAGGCTCGGTGACCTCCCTGTTCACGCGTGGCGGCGAATCGGACTACAACCTGGTGTTGATCGACGGCGTGCGCGTCAACCAGAGCGGCGGCGTCTTCGATTTCAGCCGGATCAGCGCTGCCGAGATCGATCGCGTCGAAGTGGTGCGTGGCGCGCAATCGGCCCTGTGGGGGTCGGACGCCATGGGCTCGGTGGTCCAGATTTTCACTCGTCGTGCCGGGGCCGCCGCTCGGTCGCAGGTGTCGGGCTCGGCCGAGGGCGGATCGTTCGGCGCTGTCCGCGGCGACGCGCGCTTCATGGGCGGCGCCGCCAGCCGTGTTGACTACTCGGGCGGCGTGTCACGCCGCCAATCGGACGGGGCCTTTGCCGAGTTGCTGCCGGAGGATGATGAATTTATGCAGACGGCGTTCGACGCCGGCATCGGCGCCAGCTTCGGTCCCCGCGTCGCGCTCAAAGCCGGCGTACGCTCGACCTCGGCCGATGGCCGGTCGGTCGGCGCCCTTGTTTATGGCGCTCGCAATACCGGTGGCGTCTACAACACGCGCGATCGCTCCGGTCACGTGGACCTGTCGCACGCCATCGGCACCCGGCTGACGGGCGTCGCCAGCGTCAACTACTTCCGCTATACGAGCGAATCGGCCGACACCATTGCTGACCCCGCGTTTGCGACCTACGCCGTGCTCGAGGGGACCCCAAACGCGATCTACCCGAACGGGACCCGTCTCGTGAGGCTCGTCGACGCTTCCGAGTTTGCGACGCTGGTGGCGGCCGGCGCCAGCCCGGGCCCCGGCCAGTTCCTCGCGTCGCGGCAGTCGTCGAACTTCCCGTTCACCAGCAAGTCAGAATTCGAGCGGCCGGCGTTTCGTTATCAGGCCGACTATGCGTGGTCAGGACAGCGTCTGAGCGCCGGCTACGAATGGGAGCGCGAGACCAACATGCGGGTGGCCGGGGTGCAGTTCGACAACCAGTCGGTGTTCGTCCAGCAGCAATTCAGTGCCCGCGATCGCTGGTTCGCCACGGTCGGCGGCCGGTTCGATCGCAAGGACGAGTCGTCGTTCTTCAGCCCCAAGCTGTCGGCCGGCGGTTACCTGGTGCCTTTGAGAAACGGCGCGCTGTCGTCGCTCAAGGTTCGCGGCAATCTCGGCCGCGGCATCAAGGCGCCGTCGCTCAGCGAACGCTTTGGCGGGCCGTTCACCGACCCGGCGCCGGACCTGGAAGTAGAACAGGCGCGCACCAGCGACCTGGGCCTCGAGGTGACGTTCGCCGATCAGCGGTTCCGCGCGCTCGCGACCTACTTCAACAACCACTACACCGATCAGATTGCCTATCGCGGCGGGGTGTCGGGTGATGGCATTCCCGAGTACATCAACATCGACGGCTCGAAGGCCGACGGATGGGAACTGGAGTGGGCGCTGCAGCGGCCGGTGGCGGGCCTGACGGCGTCGGCCAGCTACACGCACGTGGACCACCGCGTAGTGACCAACGTCAGCACCAGCCAGCAATTTCAACCCGGCCAGCCGCTACTGCGCCGGCCGAAGCACTCCGGCAATGTCCGCGCCGCCTGGGTGCGCGATCGCGTGTCGGTGAACGCCAGTGCCCGGATCGCCGGCGATCGCCATGACCACAGCTTCCTGTCGTTGCGCACGGTGCCGAATGCCGCGCGCCCCACGCCCATCACCACCGACATCACCGTGAATCCGGGCTACATGGTGGTGGGCCTGGGCCTCGACGTCCGCGCACACGAGATGATCACGCTGTACGTGCGCGGCGAGAACGTCGCGGATGAGGCGTACGAGAGCGTGCTCGGCTACCCGGCCATGCCGCGAACGGTGATGGCCGGCGCGCGATTCACCTTCGGGGCGCGCCGCTGATGCGCGGAGCGTGGCAACACGCCCTGGGGTGGCGGCAAACCTTGCCGTGGCGACGAACCTTGTCGTGGCGACGAACCTTGTCGTGGCGACAAACCTTTAGGTTTGTCGCTCCCACATGAGACGTCTCCTCTTCCAGATCCATCTCTGGCTCGGAGTGCTGGCGGGGCTGTACGTCGCGATCATCTGTCTCACCGGGGCAGCGCTCGTGTTTCGCATCGACATGCAGCGGGCGCTGCACCCGCACCTCTTCACCCCCAGCGCCGCCGGTCCGCTTGCGGATCCGGTGGCGGTGATGGAGAGCGTCAGCCGCGCCTATCCCCAACACCGATTGTCTGGCGTCGATGCGCCGACAACCGTGAGGCCGACGTACTTGGCCTACGTCACCAGCGATGCCGAGTTTCGCACCGTGCTGATCGACCCGGTGACGACCGCGGTGCTCGGTGAGCTGCCCGAGCACCCGGCGATCCGCAACCTGCAACAACTGCATTACAACCTGCTGGGGGGCCGTACCGGCCGCACGATTAACGGGATTGGGGCTTTCGGCATCCTGATCCTCTGCGCCACGGGGCTCGTGATCTGGTGGCCCAGCGCCAGGACTTGGCAGCGCGGGCGGTTGCATCGCGCGATTGGCGCATGGAGTGCGGCCTTCATCCTGATGTTCGCCGTCACGGCGCTGTCGTTTGTGTTCCCTGCTGGCTTCCGCGCGATGGTGAACCTGCTGTCGCCCGTCACGGTGACGCGCTCGCCCCAGTCGGGTGCGCCGACGGAGACCCCCACGCCCTCGTGGTCACAGATGGTGGACCGCGCCAGGCTGTTCGTGCCAGGCCAGCCGGTCGCGCGTGTAGTCTTGCCGTTCGGCGAACGCGGAGCCTTCCTGGTGATGTTCGCTGAACGAAGCCCAACGCCGGCCAGCACGGGGTTGACGTCGATCTATCTCGATCAATACACCGGCGATCGGCTTGCCGCCACCGCTGCACCTCGCACCTGGGGCGATGCGCTGATGGCGCGGATGACGCCGTGGCATGTGGGCGGTGTTGGCGGCCAGGCGGGCCGCGCGATGTGGTTCCTGTTCGGGCTGGCCCCGGCCGTGTTGTACGTGACCGGCATGCTCATGTGGTGGCGCCGGGTAGTTCGGCCGCGATGGGCCCAACCCTGAGCTGAGCCCGCGCCCGTCTTTCACGGGCCACAGATTCCACCGATTCACACCGATAGCACGAGGGGCCTCTCGTGTCTGGTTCGCGCGGACAGGTTGTTTCTTAATCTGTGTAATCTGTGTAATCTGCGGCTGTCTTCTTGAGCAAGCAACAGGAGCCAGCATGACCAGCAAGATCTCTGCGTCTCGTCGGGCGTTTCTCGCGGCCTCGGCGGCCACGGCCGC
This sequence comes from Vicinamibacterales bacterium, assembly GCA_038213735.1. Classification (GTDB taxonomy): domain Bacteria; phylum Acidobacteriota; class Vicinamibacteria; order Vicinamibacterales; family UBA2999; genus 12-FULL-67-14b. The sequence goes on from JBBQSP010000022.1 coordinate 33,685, forward strand.
GCACGTCTGGGTCCCGCGGCCCGTGAAGGGCTACTCGGTGTCGGAGGTCATGGCGCCGGTCAAGCCCATGCCCGCCGGCATTTCCAAGTGGGACCTCGACACGCCGGCGCTCTGTGTCGATCTCGACAAGCTCGAACAGAACATCGCCGAGATGCAGCGGTCGCTCGCGGCCAACAAGCTCGGCAGCCGGCCGCATGCCAAGACCCACAAGTGCGCGGCCATCGCGAAGCTGCAGATGGCCGCCGGGGCGCTGGGGATCTGCACCGCCAAGCTCAGCGAGGCCGAAGCGCTGGCCGGCCAGGGGCTGGATCGCATCTGCATGACCACCGGCAACCTGTCGAAGTCGAAGATCCGCCGGGCGATGCAGCTTCGCAAGCGCACGCGGCAGTTCATCCAGGCGGTTGACTACGAGCCGAACGCGCACGATCTCGACGCCGCCGCCAAAGAAGCTGGCATTGTCGCCGACGTGGTCATCGACGTGGCGGTCGGCACGCGCAGCGGCGTGCCCGCCGGCGACGCGGCGTTGGCGCTGGCCCAGGTGGTCGACCAGTTGCCGAACTTGCAGCTGCGTGGCCTGTTGTCGTACGACGGCGGTGCGCAGCACATCAACGGGTTCGCGGCGCGCAAGGAACGCGCGCTGAAGAACATTGAAGCCAACGCGCTCACGTACGAGGCCATGAAGAAGGCCGGCCTCAACACCGAGATCTTCAGCGGCGGCGGCACCGGCACCTACAGCATCCAGCACCTCGTGCCCGGATTCACCGACGTGCAGGTGGGCAGTTATCTGTTCATGGACATGCAGTACCTCGCCATTGGCAGCGAAGACGGCAACCCGGTCTACTCGGACTTTGCTCCGTCGCTGACCGTGCTGGCGACCATCGTCAACAACCGCTTCCCGGGCCGCCTCACCACCGATGCCGGCGCCAAGGCCCTGACGCTCAACGTACCGCGCCCGGGCGTGATCGGCGAGCCGGGCATGGACTACAACCCCGGCTCCGACGAGTTCGGTGTCATCACGTTCAAGGAAGCCAGCAAGACCTACAACATGGGCGATCGCCTGGAGATGATCGTGCCGCACTGCGACCCGGTCGTGAATCTCTACGACTACATGTACGGGATTCGGAAAGACCGCGTCGAGGCGGTGTGGCCCATCACCGCGCGCGGCCATTCGCAGTAGTCGGGCCCGCGCCAGTCTTCACGGGCCAGAGAGATTCCGGAGATTAACGCAGAGACACGAGGACCCGCGCCGGCCTTCGGCCGGCCAGTGAGGTCGCCGGCACGAATTCGAGAGACACCCGCGACTACAAGTCTCTCGAAATCGCGCCGGTGACCTCACTGGTCAGCCGGGCGCAGCCCGGCGACGCGGGTCCTCTCATGTCTGGTTCGCGCGAGGCTCGCCGGATCTGAATCTGTGTCATCACTGTGTAATCTGCGGCTGTCCTTCGGACAAGCGTCAGGCGCCAGCAAGTGTGAGCAGCGGACGCGGCGGGCGCGCTGTCAGGGTCATTGCAGCGCCTGTGAGCGGATGGACAAACGCCAGGTGTTCGGCGTGCAGCAGGTAGCCGCCATCGCCCGGCAAGCCGGGATTCGCCAGGATCACGCCGCCCAGGTCATAGAGCGGATCGCCCACCATCGGATGCCCGGCGCAGGCCAGGTGAATGCGGATCTGGTGCGGCCGGCCGGTCGTGATCGCAACGCGGAATAGCGTGTGATCAGCTCTGCGTTCAAGTACCGTCGCCACGCTGTGTGAGGCCCTGCCGCCCGGCGTCGCCGCGTGGACGCTGCCCAGTTGCGGGTGGGGCACCGGCCCGATGGCCGCGTCGATCTCGATCCGGTCGGCGTTGGCGACGCCACTGGCCAGCGCGCGATACGTCTTCTTCACTTCGTGGTCCCGCCACGCCTTGGCCAGCGCCGCCCCGGCCGCGCGAGTTCGCGCAAACAGCACCAGGCCCGATGTGCACCGGCCCAGCCGGTGCAGCGGGCTGGCTTCGGGAAACCGCTGCCGCAGCAGGTTCATGAGGGTGTGGTCAAGGAAACCTCCGGCCGGCATGGTCGGCAAGCCGCTCGGCTTGTCCACGGCGATGAGGCTGTCGTCGTGATGAACGATCGCGAACTCGGTCGGCACGACCGGTTCGTCCCACGGCGGTCGATGCCACACCACGGCCTGGCCGCGTTCCAGGACGAAGGCTGGGTCAACGCGTAAGCCGTTGACCTCGATTTCGCCGCGATCGAACCGGCCGGTCCACTCCTCCAGGGTCGAGTGCGTCCTGCTGCTGGCCAGGTACTCGAGAACGGTCAGCCCGGCCCCGGCCGGCCCGACCTGTTCTCGATACGACCACCCCCGATTCAATGCCACGTCGACATCAATGTGGCGTCCGGCTCTAGCCGGACCGTCACCGGGCCCTTGCCAGCTCCAGCACCAGGTCGTAGTTGAAGCGCACGAAGCGGTGCAGTTCGCTCTCGAGAATGCGCTCCTGGTCGCTGTGCGCGCCGAAGCCCTTGGGGCCGTCTTCCGTATCAATGGCCGGGCCGATGCCGTAGCACTGGATGCCCTTGGCCCGGATGTTCGACATGTCGGTGGCGCCGGTGCCCATGGTCGGCAGCACCACCGTGTTGTAGTGCTTCTTGACCTGCGCCTCGATCGCCGCGAACGCCTCGGTGTCGATCTTCGAGCCGCCCGCCGGCCGATACCGCTCGCGGCCCCAACGCACTTCGACGCTGGGGTCGTTGATCACCTTGCGCACCTGGTCGAGGAATGCTTCCTGGTCTTCGTCCGGATGCAGGCGCACGTCGATGGTGGCCTTGGCCTCCGACGGAATCACGTTGTAGCGGAAGCCGCCACCGACGATGGTTGGCACGAGCGAGGTGTGGAGCATCGACCAGTGATTCGGCTGGTTGTCGAGCAGCCAGTCGGCGGCCGGCCGCGACAACTTCGGATCGGGGCTGAGGACGTCGCGATATTTCTGGGCAATGTCTGCGGGCACCATGGTTGCCAGCTTCTTGAAGTAGGCGCCGGTGGTCTCGTTGACGCGCAGCGGCGGCGTCCACTCCGCGACCTTGCCGACCGCGGCCGACAGCTTGGTCACGGCGTTGCCGCGCGACGGCACCGAACCATGGCCGGCCGGGCCTCGCGCGACCAGTTCGACGAACCGCGGCTCCTTTTCGGTGGTGCCGACATTCGCCTGCACCACCTGGCCGCCGCGCCGCACCACGCCACCGCCCTCGGCGAGGCAGAACTCGGCGTTAATGGCGTCCAGATGGTTGTCGGCCATGAACTGCGCGCCGATGGCGGGAGCGCCTTCCTCACCGGCTTCGGCCAGCAGGATTACGTCGCGGTCGAGCGGCGTGCGGTCGCGATGGAGCCTGAGAATGACCATCAGCGCCGCCGCCAGGTTGTCCTTGTCGTCCACCGCGCCGCGGCCATACACGTAGCCACCATCGCGGACCGCGCCAAACGGCGGGAACGTCCACTTCTTTTCGTCCACGGTGACGACGTCGGTGTGGCCCATCAGCAGGATCGGGCGCTTCTTGCCGTTGCCCTTGATGCGCACCACGAGGTTGGCGCGCTGGGGGTCCTTGGCAAACACCTGGTAGGCGATGCCTTCCTTGTCGAGCACCTGCTTGAGGTACTCCACCGCGCGGGTCTCGTTACCCGGAGGGCTCTGCGTATCGACCTTGAGCAGCGCCTGGAAGTGCTGCAAGGTCTCCGTTTCGATGGCTGTCTGGGCGGCCGGGGCCTGCGCGTGGACCAGCGAGACCAAGGAGGCGAGAGCCAGGGCAACAAGAACGCGCTTCGTCATGCGAAGAGAATACCCTAGAGCCGAAATGCTGGTACGCTAGGGAGTTATCCAATGCCCCTAGTAGTCCTCGACCAGATCTCTCACGCCTACGGCCACCTGCCGCTGCTGAACAAGGCAGCTCTGCAGGTGGAGCCCGGCGAACGCATCGCCATCATCGGCCGCAACGGCACCGGCAAGTCCACCCTCATGCAGATCATCGGCGGCGAGCTGCCGCCCGATGCCGGAACGGTGTGGACGCAGCCCGGCGCGCGCATTGCCCGCCTGGTGCAGGACGTCCCCCTGTCGGCCAACCTGCCCGTGTTCGATGTCATTGCCCAGGGCCTGGGCGACCTCGGCGAGCTGATTGCGAACTACCACCACGCCGCGGTGGAGGTCGCAACCGACTACAGCGAAGACGCCATGACGCGGCTCGGCAACTACCAGCACGAGCTCGAAGAGCGCGATGGCTGGAGCCTGGAGCAACGTGTCGAACTAATCGTCACCAAGCTGGATCTGCCGTCGGAGTCGATCGTCGACACCTTGTCGGGCGGCTGGAAGCGCCGCGTGCTGCTGGCCCGCGCGCTGGTGAGCCAGCCCGACGTGCTGCTGCTGGACGAGCCGACCAATCACCTCGACATCGAGGCCATCGAATGGCTCGAAACCTTCCTGATGGAGTACGCCGGCGCCGTGATCTTCGTCACGCACGACCGCACCTTCCTCGAAAAGGTCGCCACCCGCATCGTCGAGATCGACCGCGGCACGCTGACCTCGTGGCCGGGCGACTACCTGACGTTCGAGCGCAAAAAAGAGGAGTGGCTCGCCAACGAGGAGCTGCAGAACGCCAAGTTCGACAAGAAGATGGCGCAGGAGGAAGTGTGGCTGCGCCGCGGCGTCAAGGCCCGCCGCACGCGCGACGAGGGCCGCGTCAAGGCGCTGATGGCCATGCGCGCCGAGCGCGCCGCGCGCCGGGCGCAAATGGGCAACGTGCGCATGCAGGTGGACCAGGCCGACGCCTCGGGCAAGATGGTGTTCGAAGCCAAGGGCCTCAGCCATTCCTTTGCTCGTGGCGACAAACCTTCAGGCAGTGGCGACAAACCTTCAGGTTTGTCGTTACCAGTGGTCAAAGATCTCTCGCTACGCGTCATGCGGGGCGACCGCATTGGCCTGATCGGACCGAACGGCGCCGGCAAGACGACCCTGCTGCGGTTGCTGCTCGGTGAGATCCAGCCGCAGGCGGGCACGGTGAGGCGCGGCGCCAATGTGCAGGTGGCCTACTACGACCAGCAGCGCGAGCAGCTCGATCCCGACCGGTCGGTGGTGGATACCGTGGGCGACGGCGCCGACACCGTCACCGTGAACGGCGTGCCCAAGCACGTGCACGGCTACCTGGCCGACTTCCTGTTCTCGCCCGAGCGGGCGCGCTCGCCGGTGCGCGCGCTGTCGGGCGGCGAGCGCAACCGCTTGTTGCTGGCGCGGCTCTTTACCCGCCCCGCCAACGTGCTGGTGCTCGACGAGCCGACCAACGACCTCGATCTCGAAACGCTGGAACTGCTCGAGGCGCAACTGGTGGAATGGTCGGGCACCCTGCTGCTGGTCAGCCACGATCGCCGTTTCCTCGACAACGTGGTCACCAGCACGCTGGCGTTCGAAGGAAACGGCAAGGTCCAGGAATACGTGGGCGGCTACGAGGACTGGCTCCGGCAGAGCCGGACAGTCGTAGGGGCGAGCCTTCAGGCTCGCCCGCAAGTGGCCGAGCCTAAAGGCTCGGCCCCACGGCAGAACACGGTCAAGACGAAACGCTCGTTCAAGGAAGAGAAGGAATATACCGACCTGCCCAAGCGCATCGCGGCGCTCGAGTCGGAGCAGAAGCAGCTCCAGGACGCCATGGCGCGTCCTGAGTTCTACAAGGAAGGCGCCGACGCCATCAAAAAGACGATGACGCGCGTCGAGGCGGTGGAGCAGGAACTGCTCGCCGCCATGGCGAGGTGGGACGAGCTCGACTCAATCGGTAAACCTGCTTAGGTTCTCCACACCGTGCGGCCGTCGGCCTGGAACTGCGCATACGAGTAGTTCTCAGGTTCTTCCTTGACCAGCCATCTCATCCGGAAAGGATAACCCGAGCCGCTGAAAGTGCGAGGCCGCTGGCACAGCCGTTGCAAAAAAGGCAGGCGTGCGCATTGCCAAATCCCTCACACTTGCCACCGTTCTCGCGGCTGGCCTCATTGCTGCCGGTTGCAACGGCTCCGCGAAGGTCCACGAGGTCACGCCGGCTCTCAGTCAAATATTGGCTGGGAAAGCGATTGCCTCAGTTGAGTCGGCTGTGTGGACAGATGTGCGCGCCTTCTACACACAACGCGCCGAAGCGCCGGCCTGGGTGAACAGCCGCAGGCCCACGGAAAATGCCGCGGACGCGTTGAACGCGCTGAACACCGCGCGCCAGCACGGATTCGACGCGAACGACTACGGGGCCGGCGACCTGCTGGCCTTGAGCCAGGCCGTGGAAGACCTCGACCCGAAGTCGCCGGAGCGGTTACAGCGCGTCGCCGAGTTCGACGTGCGCATGACGGCGGCGCTATTCGCCTTCGGCCGCGATGTCGCGATGGGACGCACCGAGCCCAAGTCGCCCGACGGCAGCTGGAAGGCGCGTCGCACCGCACCCGACTACGCTGGCACGTTCAGCCAGGCGCTCGACGATCCGCTGAAGTGGATCGAGTCGCTCAGGCCGCCGCATGCGGAATACGCCGCCCTGCAAAAGGCGCTGAACGATCTGCACGGACAGAAGGAGAAAGGCGGCTGGGGCAACGTGCCGGCCGGGGTGACGAAACCCGGCGCCTCGGGTGCGGCCGTCATCGCCTTGCGCCAGCGGCTGGGGGCGAGCGGTCACCTCGAGGCGACCGACCAGCCCGCGAGTCGCTTCGATGCCGACGTCGAAGCGGCGGTGAAGTCGTTCCAGAACCTTCACGGCATCAAGGCCACCGGCGTCGTCGATGCCGCCACCCTCGCTGCGTTGAACGTCCCGCTCGACCGCCGCATCCGCCAGGTCGCGCTCAACCTCCAGCGATGGCGCTGGATGCCGGACGATCTTGGGGACAGCTACTTCATGGTCAACATCCCCCAGTTCCTGCTCGTCGCGCGCGAGAATGGCAAGACCGTGATGGACATCCGCGTGGTGGTCGGCAAGCCTGGCAACAACACTCCGATCTTCAGCGAAGAAATGGAGACGGTAGTGCTCAGCCCGTACTGGAACATCCCAGAGTCCATTGCCGAGGGCGAGACCGTGCCGGCGATTGCCAAGGATCCCGGTTACCTGGCGCGGCAGAACATCGAAGTGCTGCGCCGGTCGGGCGACGGGGTCACGGCCGTGAAGGCCTCGGACGTGGATTGGGATGACGAAGGCTCGCTGGAGGGACTGGTGTTTCGTCAACGGCCGGGCGCCAAGAACGCGCTCGGGCACGTGAAGTTCCTGTTCCCGAATTCCTACAACGTCTACCTGCACGATACGCCCGCCGACGACCTGTTCGCCAAGCCCGGCCGCGCGTTCAGCCACGGCTGCGTGCGCGTGGAGGAGCCCGAAAAGCTGGCCAAGTATGTGCTCCGCGACTTTCCGGAGTGGGACGAGCCAACGCTGTTTGCTGCCATGCAGTCAGGGGTGGAGAAGCACGTCAAACTCAAGCCAAAAGTCCCGGTCCACCTCGTCTATTTCACCTCGTGGGTGGACGAAAACGGCGGGCTGCATTTCCAGCAGGACATTTACGGCTACGACCGGTTTGGAGAAACTGCCGTAACGCAGAGATAGATACGGTCCGGGGGCTGCTATGCTGGTTCGGCGTGCATCCCAGACAATTTCTTTCTACCTGCCTGGCCGTAGTCCTCGCCTCGGCGGCCCTGGCTGCCGGCAGCGCGTCGGCGAAGAGCGACGCTGCGTTTACGCGCGAAGACTTCGCGGGCGCATCGTTCGGCTCGCTCGAGGCCGAGGTGTTCGAGCTGGCCCTGAGCGCCGCAAGTTGCGCCGTTCGCACGGGCGCGGCCGTGAAGCCGAAGACGCTGACCGTGATCGACTACTCGCGGCCGTCGACCGAGGAGCGCCTCTGGGTGATCGACCTGACCACGCGTCAGCTGCTCTATGAGGAGCTCGTCGCGCACGGACAGGGCACTGGCGGCCTCACCGCGAACATGTTTTCGAACGAGCCCGAGACACATCGCACGAGCCTGGGCTTGTTCCGGACCGACAGCACCTACGTCGGCAGGAACGGCTACTCGCTGCGGCTCGACGGCCTGGACGCCGGCATCAACGACCGCGCGCGGGAGCGCGCCATCGTGATGCACGGCGCGCCCTATGTGAGTGAGCAGTTCGTGCGCGACAACGGCCGGCTGGGACGCAGCCACGGTTGCCCCGCGATCCGCAACGACATCGCCCGCGAGATGATCGACCGCGTGAAGGGCGGCGGCCTGGTGTTTGCGTATCACCGGGATGCCGGCCTGACGAAGAAGTCGAAGTTCCTGAGCAGCGGCTGCGGCGCATAGGACCTTCCTCGGGACACACGTGTTGCGTTTTGACGCGTTGCCACCTCGGCCGTACGCCGGCAGTACGCCACCGTACGATTGAACATGCAAACGCTGGTATAAACTGAACGGGCTGTGATCGTGTTCCGGTCGCGCTCCGACACAGGCGCCCGGTGGTTCCGACCGTGAAGCGACCGCTCCTCACCGTCTGTTTCCTCGTGCTGAGCGCCGGCCCTCTTTTGTCCCAGGGCGGCGACGAGCAACGCCTCAAGGCGGCATTCGTCTTCCGATTTCCCCAATTCGTGACCTGGCCGCCGGTCTCCACCACCGGCCGCAACACCCTCGAGATCTGCGTGGCGGGGTCGGACACCGGCGACGCGTTGCGCGACCTCACGTCGGGCGAGTCGCTCAACGGGCGCCGGCTCGTTGTCCGCGAGGACCCATCCGTCCAGTCCCTCTCTTCGTGTCACGTCCTGATGGTGGCGGAGGAGCACCCGCATCGCGCGCTCCTGGCGCGCGCGGCCACCCTGCCCATTCTGACCGTCGGCGATAGCGAGTCGTTTCTGGACGATGGCGGGATCATCCAGCTGAAGCTGGTGGACCGCCGCGTGCGATTCGAGATCAGCATGCCGGCCGCGGCTCGGGCCGGCATCACCTTGAGCTCGCAACTGCTTCGGCTGGCCGCCGACGTGCGGGGTGGACGATGAGGCGCTGGTACGACGCGCTGCCCGTGCACCGCAAGCTGGTCGCCGTGGCACTGGCCACCACCATGGTGGCCCTGGTGGCAGCCACCGCCGGTCTCATCGCGCTCGATATCTGGCGCTATCGCATCGCCGCCGCCGACGACATCCAGTCGCTCGCGCGGGTGATCGCCGAGAACAGCGCCGCCGCGCTGGTCTTCGACGATCCGGAAGCTGCTACTGAGACGCTGGCCACCACGCGGGTGCGGCCCACCGTGATGCGCGTGTGCCTGTACCTGCCGGATGATGTGTTGTTTGCCGCCTACAACCGCAATGGCCAACAGCCATGCGCCGAGCGGCCGGATGTGCCTGATCGCTGGTCCACCGCGGCAACGCGCGTACCCGTGACCCGCAATGGCCGCGTGCTGGGCACCGTCGTTGCCGAACGCGATCTGCCGGACCTGGGCTCGCGCATTGCCGTGACCGCCGGCGCCGGTCTGTTGACGTTGATCCTGGCGGGCGCGCTGGCGTACGTCCTGGCCGAGCGCCTGCACCGGAGCGTTTCAACGCCCATTGCCGAGCTGGCGGCCGCGGCGCGTCAGATCGGCTCGCCCGACTACGCCATTCCCGAGATTCGCGCCAACCCGGATGAAATTGGCGAGCTCGTGAAGTCGCTGACCGGCATGATGCAGCGCCTGCAGGACGCCAACAACGGCCTGTTGAAGGAGATCGACGAGCGTCGCCGCGTCGAGGCCGAGCGCGAGGGCGCGCTCATGCGCGAACGCGAGGCCAGCCGGCTCAAGGACGAGTTCCTGGCCGCGGTCTCCCATGAACTCCGCACGCCGCTCAACGCCATTGTCGGGTGGGTGCAGATCCTGAGGATGGGTGATCCCGATCCCGAGATGCTGCAGAAAGCGGTCGCGACCATTGGCCGCAACGCCCACGCGCAGGCCCGCGTCATAGAAGATCTGGTGGACGTCTCGCGGATCGTGACCGGCAAGTTGCACCTGCGCTTCCAGACACTGGACCTGCGGCGGCCGATCGAGGCTGCGGTCGAGCTCAACCGTCCGTCGGCGCTAGCCAAGAGCGTGACGCTCGAGGTGGGGTTGCCCGCCGAATCGTGCCTGGTCAGCGGCGACCCCGATCGCTTGCAGCAAGTGGTGTCGAACCTGCTCTCGAACGCCGTCAAGTTTTCGCCAGGCGGCGGCCATGTCGCCGTGACGCTGCAATCGGTCGAAGGGGCGCACGAGATTCGCGTCGCCGACACCGGCATTGGCATCGCCGCCGACTTCCTGCCTCACGTCTTCGAACGCTTTCGCCAGTCGGACGGTTCCATGACGCGGGAGTACGGCGGCCTCGGCCTGGGCCTCGCCATCGTCAAGGAGCTGACCGATCTGCATGGCGGCGCGGTCGCCGTGACCAGCGCCGGGCTGGGGCAGGGCACGAAGTTCGTGGTCCGGCTGCCGGCGCTCGTGGCCCTCGACGCCGCGGCCGCGGTCCCGGCGCGCGAGGCCGTCCTGTCTCGCGTGGCGCTTACCGGCATTCGCGTGCTCGCCGTTGACGATAACCCCGACGCGCTCGATGTGGTCGCGGCGACGCTGGCGGCCGCCGGCGCGACGGTGCGAGTGGCGCGCGACGGCCACGACGCGGTCGCCCAGTGGCACCAGGAGCCGCCCGACGTGCTGGTGTGCGACCTGGCCATGCCGCACGTGGACGGCTTCGCCGTGCTACGGATGATTCAGCAGAGTGGCGGCGCCGGCGTACGCGCGATCGCCCTCACCGCACACGCGTCGCAGGAGTATGTCGATCGGGCGTCGGCGGCGGGCTTTGTTGGCCACCTCGCCAAGCCCTATGCGGCAACCGACCTCGTGGAGGCCGTGGCCAAGGCCGCGCGCATGTGAACCCTATGCCTAGAAACCTTGCGGCGTTGATGGTCGTCTTCCTGGCGGTGCCGATCGCGGCCACCGCGCAAGACGTGTTGGCGCAGGACCTGAAGCGCTTGTCGCTCGAAGAGCTGCTCAAGATCGAGGTGACGGTGGTGAGCCGCCAGGCGGAGGCGGCCGGCACGGCCGCAGCGGCAGTGGCGGTGATCACCCGCGACGACATTCGCCGCTCGGGCGTGACAACGGTCGCCGACGCCATCGGCCTCGCCGACGGCATGCAGGTGGCCCGCGTCCACAGCAGCTCGTGGGCTATCGCGGCGCGCGGCTTCAACGGCAGCACGCCCAACAAGCTGCTGGTGATGGTTGACGGCCGCAATGCGTTTTCGCCGCTCTTCACCGGCGTGTTCTGGAACACGCTCGACTACGTGCTCGAAGACATCGAGCGCATCGAGGTGACGCGCGGCCCCGGCGCCACGCTGTGGGGCGCCAACGCGGTGAACGGCGTCATCAACATCATCACGCGCCACGCGCGCGACACCCGCGGCACCTTCGTCTCGGTGGGCAGCGGCAACGAAGACCCGGGTCTGGTGGACGTGCGTTACGGCGCCGGCTCCGACACCACCAGTTACCGGGTCTACGCCAAGGGCGCGTGGCGCGCCGACCAGCAGTTCTCGACCGGCGGGTCGGCCCAAGACCGCCGGCGGCGGGCGCAGGTGGGCCTGCGCGTGGACTCGACCCGCGGCGGCAACCAGTGGCTGTTCAAGGCCGATGCCTTTCACGGCCGCGACCAGTTCCCCGACCGGCGCGACGGCGAGTGGACCGAGATCAACGTGCAGGGCCGGGTGATCCGCGACCTGTCGCGAACGGGACGCCTGGAAGTACAGTCGTTCTACCGTCGCGAGTACCGCAACATCGAACGGCAGCTGACGCATTACCTCGACACCGGCGACCTCGAGCTGCAGTACTCGGCCCAGCCGTCGGAGCGTCATGCCGTCGTCGGCGGTGCCGGCGTGCGGTTCAATCATGACCAGACTTACGGTAGTCCCACCCTGTCGTTCGACCCGGCCTCGCGCACCTACCCCCTGTTCACGGCCTTCGTGCAGGACGAGTTCGCCCTGCGCCCCGGTTCGGTCTACCTGACCGCGGGCCTCAAGGTGGAACGCAACGTCTTCAGCGGCGCCGACTGGCAGCCCAACGTGCGGGCCCGCTGGATGGCCCCGCACCGCCAGGTAATCTGGGGGTCGGTCGCGCGGGCCGTGCGCCGGCCGACGCGGGTGGACGATGATGTTCGCGTCACCAGCGAGACCGGTGTGTTGCTCATCCAGGGCAGCGACGCGTTCGAGTCGGAAGAAATGGTCGGCTGGGAACTCGGCTACCGGGCGCGGCCGTTGCCCTCCATGACCCTCGATGTCACCACGTTCCGCAATCGCTACGGCAACCTGCGCAGCCAGGACGCGCCGGCGGTGGGTGTGCTTCCGATCACTTTGGCCAACACGCTGATTGGCACGGGACGCGGCGTCGAGACATCGGCCACGGTGCAGCCGGGCCTGGGCTGGCGCGTGCAGGCCAGCTACACCTGGCTCGACACCGACATCACGCGCGCCGAGGGCAGCCGGGATGTCAATGGCGGCGCCAGCGAGGCGAACGACCCCGGCTACCTGGTCACGCTGCGCGCGGGCGTCAGCCTGCCGCGCCGCGTCGAGGCCGACGTCTGGTGGCGCGCGGTCGGCGCCTTGCCTGACCCGGCCGGGCCTGCCTACTCCGAGTTGAACGCCCGCCTCGGCTGGCGGCCGAACGACCGGGTCGAGCTGGCCTTGGTGGGACAGGACCTGCTGCATGACCAGCATCCCGAGTTCGGTACCTCGGTGCCACGCCGCGTCGAGTTCGAACGCAGCGTGCGCGCGATGTTCACGCTGCGGTTGCCGTAGCCTGTTTCTTTTTGTCCGGCCTCCGCACAGAATGGGAAGGTGTTGCGACTTGCCGTTCTCGTGATGCTCCTGCTGGGCACGCCGGCGTGGGCCCAGGATCCTCCCAAGCCCTCCCCACCCGCCCAACCTGCCCCACCCGCCCAGGAAGACGTGCCCGAGGTCGAGGAGTTCATCGAAGTCTCGGCCACGAGGACCGGCAAGCGCCTCGAGGACCAGCCGATGCGCGTCGAAGTGCTCGAGCGCGAGGAGATCGAAGAGAAGATGCTGATGACCCCCGGCGACATCGTGATGATGTTGAACGAGATGGGCGGCATGCGCGTACAGGCAACCTCCCCGTCACTCGGCGCCGCGAGCGTGCGCATCCAGGGCATGCGCGGCCGCTACACGCGCTTCCTGTCGGACGGCCTGCCGCTGTTCGGTGAACAGGCCGGGGCGTTGTCGTTGTTGCAGATCCCGCCGATGGACCTGTCGCAAGTGGAAGTGATCAAGGGCGTGGCCTCCTCGCTGTATGGCGCCGGCGCCATGGGCGGTGTGGTTAACCTGATCGCGCGACGGCCCGGCGCCGAGGGCCAGCAGGAATTCCTGCTCAATCGCTCGACCCGCGGCGCCACCGACGCGGTCGTGTGGCTCGGCCAGCCGTGGTCGCGCGGTTGGGGCTTCACCCTACTCGCCGGTGGTCACTGGCAGGACCAGGCCGACGTGAACGACGATGCGTGGGCCGACGTGCCGGGCTATTCGCGAGGTGTGGTGCGGCCGCGGCTGACGTGGGACAACGGCACGGGCAGCACCTTCTTCGCCACGAGCGGCGTGACGATCGAGGATCGAACCGGCGGCACCCTGCCTGGCCAGGGCCTGCCTTCTGGCGACGGCCCGTACGTCGAAGCGCTGGACACCGAGCGGTGGGACGCCGGCGCCGTCGGCCAGACGCTGGTCAAGGACCGCTTCTTGCTGAGCGCGCGCACCGCCATCGCGCAGCAGCGTCATGATCACCGGTTTGGCGAGACCCTCGAACGCGACCGTCACGACACCGTGTTCGGCGAGGTCACGCTGCGCGGTTCGTCAGGCAAGCACACCTGGGTGGTCGGCGCGGCGATCGAGCGCGAGGCGTATCGCGCCACCGACCTGCCCCAGTTCGACTTCACCTACACCGTGCCCGGCGTGTTCGTGCAGGACGATGTCACCCTGACCGACTGGCTGTCGATCAGTGCGAGCGCGCGGCTGGATCATCACAGCGAGTACGGCACCTTCGTGAGTCCGCGCGTGTCGGCGCTGGCGCGCTCGGGCGCCTGGAATGCGCGCTTGTCGGCCGGCACCGGCTTCTTCGGGCCGTCACCGCTGACCGAGGAGACCGAAGCCGCCGGCCTGTCGCGCTTGCAGATTCCCGGCCCCCTCCAGGCCGAGGAGGGGCGGAGCCTGTCGTTCGACCTCAGCCGCACCGACGGTCCCGTCTCCTATACCTTCACGCTCTTCAACTCGCGCGTGAACCACCCCGTCCACGTGGACTACGGCGAAAACAGCCTGGTGCTGGCCAACCTGGCGGAGCCCACGAACAACACCGGAGTTGAGCTGCTGGGCACTGTGCGGCGGGAACCGTTCTCGCTGACCGGCAGCTACACCTATGTGCGCGCGCGCGAGCAGGTGAGTGGCGTTCTCGATGATGTGCCGCTGACGCCCCGCCACAGCGCCGGCGTGGTCGGCATGTGGGAGCGCGAGGACGTTGGCCGCATTGGCGTCGAGTGGTACTACACCGGCGTCCAGCGCCTCGAGCACAACCCGTATCGCACGGCGAGCGAGCCGTACATGATCGTCGGCCTGCTCGCGGAGAAGCAATTCGGCCGGCTGCGAGTGTTCGTCAACGGCGAGAACCTCACCGGCGTGCGCCAGACGAAGTGGGACCCGCTGCTGCGCCCCGACCGCGCGCCCGATGGCCGCTGGACCGTGGATGCGTGGGCGCCGCTCGACGGCCGCACGATTAATGGCGGCGTGCGCTTGATGTTCTAGGCCACCGATTTACACAGATTTAGACACCGAAGGGCGGCCATGGAGAGGATGGTTCGCGATGAGTGTGATTCCAAGCGGCACTGAGCTCGCGCGGCCCTTCATGCCGGCGAAAGACTTCGAGCTGTCGAAGCGGTTCTACGAAGCGCTTGGCTTCGAGAAGGCGCTCGATAGCGAGGTCGCGATTTTCAACGCCGGTTCTGGCGGATTCATCCTGCAGCGCTACTACCAGAAGGACTGGGCCGAGAACTTCATGATGCAGCTGATGGTGGACGACCTGGACGCCTGGTGGGTGCACATCAGCGGTCTCGACCTGCCCGGCGCCTTCGGTGTGCAGCCACCCAAGCCCCCGATGATGCAGCCGTGGGGGCTCAGAATCGCCTACGTTTACGATCCCAGCGGCGTGCTCTGGCATGTCGCGCAGCGACGTGAAGGGGCCGCGCAGGACTAATCGAGCGAGACGCGAGTTGAGCCCGAAGCCCTTTCGAGCCGGCATGAACGGAGCGAAGGCGAAGCCGAGCGGGTAGGTGCAGAGAGCGGGATTCGCACTGTGGACGCGGCGCGGCCGCGGCCATTGAGCCCGAAGCCCTTCTCGACGCCATGAATGGAGGCGAAGCCGAAATGAATGGCGGAGAGAAAGGGATTCGAACCCTTGGTACAATTTCTTGTACACACGCTTTCCAAGCGTGCTCCTTCAACCACTCGGACATCTCTCCGTTCGAATGGAATCAATAGTTTACCGTGAGGCGGGGATCCGCTCAAAGTCAAACTGTGACGTGACTGTGACGTAGGGTCGGCCGAGACCTCGACGACCGTCTCGATTTCAGTGTCCTGGACGGTGCCTTCTGCTTTGCGACCGTTTCTGGCTTCAGGCAGTACCCGGCCGCGATGGACGTCCAGGGCGTCAAGCGCCTGGCGTTTCGCATCGATCCGGATATGCGAGTAATGCTCCAGCATTCGTCGAGACAGGTGGCCAGTGATCGACTCCAGGACGTGGTCGGCCACGCCCATCTCGGCCAGTTCGGTGATGATGGTGTGCCGCAGGTCGTGGAATCGCAGACCGTGTAGGCCTGCCGCGTCACGAAGGGCGCGCCAAGCCGTATCCCACTTCAACATCGGCTTGGTGGCGTCGTAGCGGCCCCACTGGCACGCCGGCCAGAGGTAGTGCTCCGGGTCGGTGTGCCCGAGCAAGTCTGCGCGCTCGAACATGCGCGCGGCAGCTGCGACGGCCGACCCGTTGAGTGGGATGACCCGGTGGCTTGTCTCGTTCTTGCTTCGCCGGACAAACAGCAGCTTCCTGACCAGATCGACGTCGCGGCGCCGGAGATGCTTGACCTCGACCGGACGCATCGATGTGTTCGCCGCCACGATCGCGGCGCAGTAGACGTGTTCCCATTCTTCATTCGAGGCTGCGGCGGCGAAGAGTCGCGTTTGCTCGTCATTTGTCAGAGCGCGCCCGACCGGATGCTGACGCTCGGGCAGGTTGCGAACGTGCTCGGCCACAGCCCGCCAACGGCCGCACGACTTCAACACGCGCGAGAGCACGCCGACGTCCATGTTGATGGTGCGATTCGCAATCCCGGCCTCGTGACGCGTCCGCTGGAACTCGGCAATGGCCGCCGCTGTGATCGCCTGGAGCTGCACATCGCCGAAGTGCCTCTTGACGAGGCTGAGGCGCTCTTCTTCGAGCTCGATTGTCCGCGGTGAGCATCGAATCCGCTTGGCAGCCAGGTAGGCTTCGGTCGCAGCAGACAGGCGCTTCGGTCCCTGTTCATGCGCCGACAGTACGCCGCGACCGGCTCCGTCGATCAGCTCGCGCTCTCGCCGTTTCGCTACCTGCAGGTTCGTCGTGCCGAGGCGCTTGCGGTACCGGCTCCCGGCGACGGTGAAGTCTGTCCAGTACTGACGACCGCGTTTCCACAGGCTCATGGTCGCAACTCCCCGAGTTCCGAATCATCATCTGAAAAGGAAACCGCTTTCGTGTCAACTGCGCTCGCGCGGACGAAGTCAGCCAGGTCGACAGGCAGATACCGAACCGACCGCCCGAGCCGCAGGAACCTCGGCCCCTTCCCTCGGTGCCTCCAAGCACGCAGTGTGGCCACGGAGAGGCCGAGCAGCTCAGCGACTTCGCGTTCCGTGAGTGCACGCGCGGTATCTGTCGCGTGACCCCGTTCTGTCTTCCTCGCCTGCGGGTTCATGACGCCGCTCCGTTCTGCGTGTCACCGATGCGCCGGCGATCTTGAACATCAGGCGCATGGTGTTCGAGCCAGGCATCAATCCATGCTGGTCGTAGACGTATGGCACGTCTTCCGCTGACGCGCGCGCTTCGTAGCTCGCCCCGCTCGCACGCGGTGTAGATCGTGTCCCGGCTCACGTTCGCGTACTCGGCACCTTCACCGACATTCAACCAAGCCTTCATGGTTCACCTCGCTCGACGCGTCTCCGCGTCGTCGCAACTGTTTCCGAACGGCCATGTGGTGGGCGCGCTGGCGCGCTGACCTTCTGGCCAACGCGCCGGGAACAGTGGCGCGAGATCCGGGCTGATGCTGCCCGCATCGAAAACCGTGGCGCGAACGCCGCGGTCGTTGCATGACGCGTGGTCATGCGGTCCGAAACGCTGGGTCACACTGGCCACGCTGTTCTCTCAAATGGCCAGGCGATACAGCCACGCTTCGGTGAGTACCTCAGCCGCATGCCCTGAGGGCGGTGCGGTGTGCGGTTGCGAGTCACTGATCTCGAAATGGCACCGTGTGCGATCTCGATTCAGAACCGTGCTGAAGTCAGGAAGTTGGCTGTCTGTCGTGGCCCTGAGGCCGGCGACCTTCAGCGCTCCACGAGTGATGATTCCTTCGCGGAGGGTGTGCAGTGAGCACGGACGATGAGGACAGGCTAACGCCGTTCGACGGCGGCGTCAACACGAAGATCGGAGTGGTCCTTATTGATGTGCTACAACCTTCCCTGGTGAACACGCCACCTAAACGATGGGAACTTGTTAAGGCCAATCCGACGTACTTGGCTGGTGCGCTGAGCGAGTCGGAAGGGCCTGCTATCCGCTGGCACTCTCCTTCATCGGCACGCTCGTCGCAGGTGTTCTGCGTTTCCGCATTCGGTTCCCTGCGCCATTTGCCTGACGGCCAGGACGTCTTGCAGGCCCTTCTGACTCGACACTTCCCAGACGTTGGCCTGACGGGACCGTGGACGCTGACCCTGGAGCACTCCGATCGCCAAGTGCTCGACGAGTCTGGCAGCGTCACGCCCACCTCAGTCGACGTCTTTTGCCGGTCGGCGTCGAGCGCGGTTTGCATCGAATCGAAGTTCGTTGCGGATGCACTCGAGGGATTCGGATCCTGCGGACAATTCCCCAAACAGTGCCACGGCTTCTACGGCCCCGGCTCGGACAAGAAAACGAGGACGTCTGCGAACTGCCGGCTGGAAATTGCCGACGGTAGTCGCGGTGCCCGCTCGTACTGGCGGAGAGGGCGAGCATTCTTTCAGGACGAGGTGTTCGTCGAGCAGCGTCTCAGTGAAGCATGCCCGCTCCGGGGGCCAAGCTTCCAATTGATGCGCAACGTCCTGTTTGCCGCGTCGTCAGGCGCGCCGGGGTGGGCGACTCTCGCCATCGTTCCGAAGGTAGTCAGCTCGATTGTGCAGGAGCAGACAGCAACGTTCCGGCAGCAGGTACTGCGGTCGGAATACCGGACGCGACTGGCAGTATCAGCATACGAAGATCTGATCGATCTACTGGCTGCATCTCGGTTTGACAAGAGCCAGCGAGTGGGCCAGTTCCTCGCCGAGCGCATTGCGACAGTGTGTTCCGCACCGAGAGCACACACTTCGGACATCACGTAAGAGCCAGGACACGATCTGCGCGCAGGCACCGTCAAGGCCCGCAGGCCGCGCAGGTGCGCGGGCGGAGCGAAGCGACGAGCCTTGCACGGTGCCGAGCACAGATCGAACATCGATTGCGTGATGGCCGACGTATCTAACGTGAACTCCGACCGTGGCTCGGACGCGTAAAGCAAACGCTGCACCGATCGTGAGCGCCGCGCACCTATCTGGCAGGCCCATCGGACGCCGAACCAGGGCCGACTTGGCGACTCGGATCTCCCGCACCAACACGACCCGATCGTCCGGGACGAAGTGGGCTCGACTGAGCGGCAGATCTGCGAGCGCATGACGGTGCAGTGTCGCGGCGATCGGCGCCGTCATCTGCACTGACGCCGACACTGACAGCCATGGCGTGAGCGACCCCTCCGGACGGGCGCAGGACAATTATCAATGCGCGCACCGGGGTCGCTCACGCCATGTTTCCTGCTCTGATCGCGGCTTCTGCGCCGACGGTGGGCGGCAAAGAGCGCCGCCCCGTATCAGGGACGCCCTGCGCGCTCCACGGCGAAGTCTGTGCGCACGAAGGCGATACCGGCGCCCGTCGAATGCGCGCGCTGCGACACTCGGTTGGCCGACAGCGAGCGGTTGGCCGACAGCGAGCGGTTGGGTCTCGGTGGAGGGGGACGACCTGATTTCTCGAGGTCGGCCCCGAGGTCGTCCTCGTCTGTTGCGAGTGGCGGCGCTGGGTGACTCAGAGGCGAGGGTCAGACCACGTCAGCCAGGAGAGCGAGACGTGCCCGTCGGCGGTGAGCGTCATGACGACGCGCCGCGGCCTTGGCAATAACATAACGTCTGTGAGTATTAGTGCCCGTGCGGTCTATTCAAACGCGCACTCAGGCGACGTCGACCAGGGGCGAGAGATGGAGGTACTGCCTCGAGAGTTCGACGCACTCGACGCGCCCGTGGTCGCGTTCGATCGCGTCGGCCGTGATGCGCGAGCCGGCCATCCAAAGCGTGTTCCTGGGATCGTCCAGCCACCGTTGGTAGAGAGCTCGATACCGCGGCGTGCGGAAAGCGCTTGAAGCCGTGAGATAACGGGCGTCAGCAAGCGTGGCGCCCGGTTCGGCGAGCCGCTTCCGTTCGGGGAACAGCCACTCCAGAGTCTCCACGACCGAAGGGGGCAAGGGTGTCGCAAGCTGTTCTCGGGCCGCGTGCAGATAGGCCAGTCTGGCCTTCACGAGCTTACGCGGAAGAAGCAGCCGAACCGTCCATCGGAACAGCGTGCGGAGCAGCGGCACGTGTCGCAGCAGGAACAGCCGGAAGTCCATCGGCGAGGGACGCGTCACGAGGTAGACGAAGACGTGGGTGTCCGAGTCCGCCTGCATCCCGACCGGAAGCTTGTCGGGGAAGTAGCGGACCGTTTGGGCTGGCCCATCACCGAACAACAGTTGTGGGTAGTCCCGAACCTCCAGGCGGTCGCCGAGGTGCCGGGTGAAGTGACGACGCTTGTCCGTTGATGGGCCGAGCCAGACGCACTCGCGATCGTCCAGCACAGCATCGAGGAGAATGACGCGCTCGATCATGCGGCCTAGTGCGGTGGGCTTCCGGAAGCGGTTGTCGGGCTCGCCGATGGCCGTCCAGAGCGGCTTGTAGTGTACGTGATACATCCGGCCGCGATGGAGCTTGCCCGTGCTGATCGGAGTCGCGAATCGCGGGCCGACCAGCGCCTTGAGGAAGTCCGTGCTCTTCTGGCCATGGACGATGCCGGCGAAGCTGCAGTACTGGCGCTCGACGAACACGCCCGAGTGCAGGAGCACGTGCAACAGGAATCGCGCCTGACGTTCGGTGAAGCCGAACGCCGCAATGGCTTCCAACCGCTGGGCATTGGCCAGGTCGAGGGTCCAACGGTCGGGTTCAAGCGGCAGCATCATCAGATCAACTCCTCCGCGATTCGCGGGTGCCGGCCACCGCCACCGCGACCGCCGACCGAGCCTCGGATCGAGGGATAGCAGGTGAATCCGGACTTGGCGGCGCTACTGGCGTGGGACCCGCGGTAGTGGCCGGTCACGACTTCGAGATCCTCATGCCGCGAGCGGCCGTCTCGGTCCTCGTACTCGACCCGCGCGTCCGGGAACCGGACGTGCCCATCGTCGTACGGCAAGTCGTGCTCACGCGCCCACTGTGCAATCTCTTCGGGCTCGCGGTCCGGCCGGCCGTCGCAGTGCTTCTTGCCGCGATTGTGCTCGTGGAGGAACCGTTGGTAGTCGCGCTTGAGCTCGTAGTCGAGAACGACACGGCGCACGTGGCAGCCTTGCCCTCGCAGACGCTTCTCGGCGCGCTCGTACGCGTTATAGACCTTGGTGTCGTGGGTCAGTTCGCGCGGCTTCCTGAGACCAGAATAGAAGACTTGGTGAGGCTCGTGAGTGCGCTCGTGGCGTTGGTGTCGGTTAGCCTCGAGAAGGTCTTGGCCGCGCTCCGTCAGGACGACGGCGCGATCGTCGCAGCTGAGCGGGCTCGTCCGAATCAGTCCCTCGCGTTCGAGATGCCGAGCGTTCCGACGCGGACAATTCGAATCGTCGCGCCAGTGGTGCAAATCGGCCTCGGACACAACCCGAAAAGCGCCGATGGTAGCCAGCATACGGCTCTCGGTCCCGTTGATCTCGTACACACGGTCGCGCTCCCGAACTGGTCGGCGTTCGCCTCCACTTGGCAGGTCGAGATCCTTCGTGAATAAGTCACGCGGGTGGCGGTCCCTATCCCGATCGCGATCGCTCGTACTGCCGCGGCGACCGGGGTCGCGGTCCGAGCCGCTGCCATGATCGCAGTCGTCGTCGCGTGGATCGTATCTGTCCCACATACGCTTGCATGTCGCCGAGCGCCACCATGGCGGTCACGCCAGTGCCGATGTCATCGAGTATGTGAAGTTTGGTTCCGAGTCGCAACTGACCTTCGTGTCGAGTCCGGTCACTGAAGATGGTATTGGTTGCTGTGTACAACCAACGGACGACGCTGCATTGTCGCAACGAGGGAACTCGGGGAGCGCGGTTCAGCCCGCCGCTACCAGTGCGATTTGCTTGCGCGCTATCCCCGCCGAGCCAGAGTCGCTACGAGAAGGCATCTGATCCCACGTGCGACCTTCAAGGTCGCGCCCTGCCTGCTTCTTGTTCTTACCTCCCCATTGCTTGAAAAAGAACGGTAACTTCGCCCTTCGGCACTGGTCGCGGAGATCCGTGACCCAATCCGGATCCATCGGCCTCGCGCGGGGCCCTGACTCACCTCCAACAATCACCCAGTCAATGTCCGAAAGGTTGAGAGCCGTCAATGGACCCAGCAGTGGCTCCAAGGACAAGAACTTCACTTGCGCTGCCGTGGAGCGAAGGTTGTCGATGCGGAATCTGTACTTGTCGTTCTCAACGCTGACACCCATCCAGATGTTCGGTGTCCATTCAAGTTGCGAGCTGAGTTCGGCCAGTCGCTCCGAACGCTTCGTCAGAACTTGGAAACGATGCCACGACGCTCGCCGCATCACATCGAAAACCTGTCGGATGTACGAGAGCGGAACCCCGTCATGGAAGAGATCGCTCATCGAATTCACGAAGATGGTCTGTGGCTTCTTCCAGCGAAGAGGCAGCTCCACCATGTGAGGCTGCAGCGCTAAAGCAAATCCATTTCGGTAATTTCGCTGGCCCATGGCCTGTAACCGCTCTGCCATCCGCTCCGCGTAGCAGTGCTTACAGCCTGGGCTGATTTTGGAGCAGCCTGTTACCGGGTTCCAGGTGGATTCAGTCCATTCAATGCCCGAGCCCTGTGCCATTACTCGGTTCCTTTCTTCAGGAGATGATTGGCGATGCGCAACGCGATAGGCGCTCCTCTGGGATTGCCAGCAGCAAAGCACAACAGGTACAGCGGTGAATTGGCAGAATTCCGCAGAACCTTGGGTTCGTCCGCGACAGCGGCAAAGATCGACCTGAGCCTGTTGTTGAAGTACCTGCCGATCGTTTCCGTTGAGGCCTTCACGACGCGTTCCGCCGCTCCGCCGAACAGATTAGGTGTGCTTTCGGATCGGTAAAACTCCTCGTACCACTCCTCGGTCCCGAGCAGAAGATTCAACCGTCGCCGCCAGGACTCCGGAATCTCGCCTGACTTGGTGAGCAGACGGTTGACTCCGATACCAAGGGGGAAGAGGACCCAAAGGTCGATTGCCTTCGTCCGTGCGATCGCCTCTACGGTGGTCCAGTCGACCTGCATTCCGTATGGGTCCAGGAATAGCACGGCACGATGGGAGCTCCAGTCCTTCGAGTTCGAGCAAAGCTCCTGAATCTCGCTGTTGGCATCGCCGCGACGGATCTGAATGTCCTTTGCGAGATCTGGAAACTCCTGCTTCAGGAGTTCAAGTTGTGCGCATCGCCCCGGACTTCGCTCGATGAATACATAGCGGTCGAAACGCGGCGCGGTTTTCAGGGCGAGCCGTGCCGAGCCGTCGAGCAGCGCCTGTGGCTCCGCCTCCGCCAAATCGGGCAATAGCAGTGCCTGTGAAGCGTCGTCGCTGCGATCATCTCGCCGTGCATCCCGATACCCCGTGCCGGCGAAAGCGTCGATGTAGCCCTTTACAAACGCATGTTCCTCCGACGGCTTATCCTTCAGAGCGGTCGTGTAGCTCGCGAGATACCGTGCGATCACGTCGAGCTTCGCCGACGTCCAATCGCCACCGAAGCGATGCGTTCGCCCACCTGTGGAGCGTTTGGCGTTCATCGATTCGAAGTAGTTCAGCGGAGGGCGGGAATCCCGCCAAATGCAAACTGTGACGTGACTGTGGACGATAGTCACGATGAACGGGTTCCGGGGTCAACGGAATCGGCGTTATCAGACCCTGGCACGGCTCGATTCGTCCGCACCACAGCAGAACCGCACCGAGGGCTTCCATCGCGCCTGGGTCGAGCGGGACGGGCACGGCGTGAAGATCGAGTGGGTCTACGACTCCGCGTTCCGATTCTTCCCCGTGGTGCCGGATCCGCTACTCGGCTATCGCCTGCACGACGCGGACCTCGCGGTCAACAAGGTGCTCGCCGGCGCCGGCCGGCTCGTGATCCGCGACTACATCGATCTCATCCACCTGCACCGCAGTTGCCTGCACCTCGGCGCACTGGCGTGGGCGGCCACTGGAAAAGATCCCGGTCTGTCGCCGCTGCTCATCCTCAACGAGCTGAATCGTCACACCCGCTATCAGCCAGAGGATCTCGCCGAAGTGCGGCTGCGGGAACCGGTGTCGCTCCAGTCGTTGAAGATCGAGTGGCTGGAGATGTTGCGCAGCGCGCGCGATCTGGTGTCTCGCCTGCCAGTGAGCGAGGTGGGCTGCCTGTATCTCGACGAGCGTGGCGAGCCGGTCACCCCCGACCCGGACGCGCCGTCGTTGTCGAGCCTCAGGCGGCACTTCGGGCAACTGAAGGGGTCGTGGCCCCGGGTGGTCGAGTGAGTCACCTCGCGGCGACGTCCCTTACCGTCTGGCGGCCGCGCCAGCACGCGCGTCGTAGTACTCGGCGATCTTCTGCATCGTCCGGCCCATCTGGTCTTCGGCCTCGCCGTAGCTCCCCGTGATCTCGTTGACGAGGAAGGCTACGACGATGGGGCCCGAGGCGTGATAGGCCATGCCTACGTCGTTGGCCACCACCGGCGGGATGTCTCCCGTCTTGTGGCCGATCCGCAGGCCCACGTAGTGCGGCAGGCGCCGAGCACCCGCCTGTTGGGCGAGGAGCATGCGCACCAGGTCGTCGCCGGCCGTCTGGGAAACGATCGTGCGTTGCTCGATGGCCGCGAGCATCCGGCCAATCGCGCGAGGCGTCATCTCGCCAAGCCGGAACGAGGGATCGCCGTTGGTCTTGGCGATCCGCTCGGCGCCCCGGCTCACGCTCGCGTACTTCGCGTCGAGCTCGCCGGTCGTTTGCACGAGCCGCATGCCTGGGGCGTAGCCGGCTTCGGCGATGAACGCGTTGACGCGGCCGACGCCGCCCACCTTGCGGATGGTGATGTCGGTGGCGACGTTGTCGCTGGTGGCGATCATCTGCATCAGCACGTCGCGGAAGGTCGGTTGCAGGTCGGGATCGTGATGGCGGAACATGCCGGAGCCGTCGCGCATGTCGTCCTTCGTGATGGTGATGCGCTCGCCGAGTCGCAGCGTCCCCTCGTCGACCATCTGCATCGCCAGCACCGCCACGGGAATCTTGATGACACTCGCGGCGTTGAACTGGTCGTCGGCGTGGAACGCTGCCTCCTCGCCGGTCGTCAGGTGCTTGACCCAGATGCCGGCGCGGCCTGTGATCTTCGGCAGTTCGGTGTCGATGATGGCCTGGAGTGAGGCCGGCTTCGCCGCCGGCGCGCCAGCGCCAGGGGGCGTGCCCGGCGTGGACTGGGCGGAGACCTGGCAGACCGCGAGCGACGCGGCGAGAACGAGCAGGGTTGGGTAGCGCATAAATAAAGTTGGAGCGAACGCGGGTGGCGACCGCTAATCAGCGCGTGGCCAGCTTCGCCAGCACGATGTCGGCCTGGCGGTTGACGATGACGGCGGCGATCTCGCGGCCGTCGGGCGAGACATCGAGCCCGCCGATGGTCTCGCGTTCGGTCGAAAAGACCCGCCGTGTGGTCCCGGTCTGGGTATCCAGCAGTTCGAGCGTGCCGCCGAAGACAAAGCCATCGGCGCCACTCGACGATCGGTAGACGACGTGCCGTCCGTCAGGCATCCAGACGGGATTGGTGCCCGTTGCCGACAGCTCACGAAACTCGCGGCCGCTCACATCGTAAGCGAAGACGCCGCCACCGATGCGGAGCGCATTGCCGACGATGAGGCGCCCATCAGGCGACCACGAAGCCGCGCTGAAGCCCACGGGGCCGGGAAAGGCCGGCAGGCGCTCGATCTTCTGATCCGCTGCGGCGACGCGTGGATCGAACAGGATGTTCTGACGGGCGAGCGAGACGTTGCCGAACGCGCGCGTCCAGTCACGCGTCGCGCGCGCCTGGATGACGAGCCCCGGGTGGTCGGTGATCGGTCGCAGCTCGCCGCCATCGAGGCCCATCGTCCAGATCTGATAGCGCCCACCGCGGTCCGAATAGAACAGGAGGCGCCGGCCGTCCGGCATGAACTGAGGATTGCGGTCGTGGGCGGCGTCATTGGTCACCTGCCGCAGGCCGCTGCCATCGCGCTTCACGAGCCAGACATCATCCTGCCCGTTGGTGTTGCGCCAGAACGCAATCCACTCGCCGTCGGGCGAGAACGAAGGGCCGGACGTGCTCTCGGAGACGTTGGTGACGCGTCGGCGACCGGTGACCTTGCCAGCCGCGGCGTCGAGGGCCAGCAGTTCGATGTTGCTCTGCGTGCCAAACGACACGGCCGCGAGCAGGGCGCCATTCGCGGCGAGCGACAGGTGGCCCACGCCCTGCCGTGGCAGCGTGACCGGCTCCGGCTCCCCTCGTGCGGCGCCGGTGGCTGTGTCGATGCCGATGCGCCAGAGATTGAGCTGTCCGGTGCGGTCGCTTGAATAGTAGACGTGCCGCCCGTCCGGCGCCCAGACCGGCGACCAGTCCACCGCGGGGTCATCGGTCAGCCGCACTGGCGGGCCGCCGCTCGCGGCCACCGACCACAGGTCGCGCTGCACGCTGTCGCCCAGCAGGCCCCAGTAAGCGATGCGCTGCCCGTCCGGCGACCACGCGGGCTGCATGGCGTCCGCGACGCCCTGCACTTGCCGCCGCTCGCCGCTGGTCAGCGTGACCGTCCACAGCGTGCTGCGGGTACCGCGGGCGTACGGCTGCCCCACGGGTTCGGTGACATAGGCGAGCGTCTGCCCGTCCGGCGACCAGGCCGGGTTGAACCCCTCAGTCGCCACGCGGCGCACCGATTCTCCCGTACGCCCCATCACGAAGATCCCGCCGCCGTCCCGTTGCGAGCGGAAGGCGATCCGTTCGCCGTCTGGCGAGAACGCCGGATGCGTGTCGTTCTCCGGTGAGTCCTTCGTCAGGTTAATCACGGTCTGGCCGCCCACGGCGCGCAGCAGGATGTCCGTCTGTCCGAATCCCTGCTCGTTGGCGGCATACACCAACCACTTGCCGTCGGGAGACAGGCTCGGGAACAGCTCCACCCCGTCTTCGGCGGTCACGGAGACGACCGACTCCACGCTGACGCGGGACGGCACGGGATCGGCCGCGGAGGTGGCATCCCCCGCCGGCCACCAGCGGAGCGCCGCTCCGGCCCCGGCGATCAGCACGAGCGCACCGGCGGCGAGCGCCCATCGGGGGAAGCCCCCTGTCGCGGACGCCGGCAACACCATGGACCCCGATGACGGTGGCGCCGGCTGCGCGCTCGAGGACTGGAGCGCGTCGGTCGACGACGGCGGGCGCGTAGCCACCACGGCGGCGCTGTCGGTGCGCGCGGCGGGCGCCAGGATCTCGCCCGATTCCAGATCGCGCCGCAGCTCCTCCAGCTCGTTGCGCAAGTCCTTGGCGCTCTGGGGTCGACGCTCGGGGTCCTTGGCGAGCGCGCGGCGGATGACCCGCCACAGCTCCTTGGGCACCGCCGCGTTCACGTCGGTGACCGGCCGCGGGGTGTCGCGCATGATCGCCGCCAGGGTGGACACGCTGGTGTCGCCCCTGAACGGCCGCTCGCCCGTGGCCATCTCGTAGAGCATCACGCCGAGCGAGAACACGTCCGATCGCGCATCCACCGACTTGCCCTCGGCCTGCTCGGGCGACATGTAGGCGATGGTGCCGAGGATGCGCCCCTGTCCGGTGATGAGCTCCGGGGCTTCCGTGACCGTCGCCCCGGCCGCGCTCGCCACGTCGGACGGCTTGGCCAGCCCGAAGTCGAGCACCTTGACGTGGCCGTCTGCGGTGACCATCACGTTGGCTGGCTTCAGGTCGCGGTGCGTGATGCCGCGGGCGTGCGCGGCGCTCACGGCGTCCATGAGCGGCACGGCGATCGCGAGCAGGCGGTCGGTCGGCAGCCCGCCGCGCGGAATCACCTCGGTGAGCGTCCGGCCGCTCACCAGCTCCATCGTCAGGAACAGACGGCCATCCACCTCGTCGACGAGTGGATGGTGACGATGCCCGGATGGTTGAGGGCCGCGACGGCACGGGCTTCGCGCTCGAAGCGCTGCCGGCGCTCCTGGTCGGCGGCCATGTCGTCGGGCAGGAGCTTGAGCGCCACGTCGCGCTGCAGTTTGCTGTCGCGCGCTCGGTACACGTGGCCCATGCCGCCGGCCCCGATCAACCCTGCGATCTCGTAGTGGGCGAGCCGGGTGCCGGCCGGCAATGTCCCTGGGGCGGGGGCGTCGGGCATCGTGGCCGTACGTTATCGTGGGGTTCTGGGGGGTGTCAACCGTCGAGCCACGCACTGTCCCTCAGCGACCTGGCGCCGCCGCTATAATCCGCCACCATGCCCATCACGGTCGACGCCCGGCCCGCACGCGGCATCCGCACGCTCGCGCTGCTCCTGGTCGCCGCCGCGCTGCTCCTGCGCACGTGGCAGTACAGCGCGGATCTGTCGTTGTGGCTGGATGAGATCGCCGTGGCCCGCAACGTCATCGAACGGCCCCTGGCCCGGCTGCTGCTCGAACCACTCGACTACGACCAGACCGCCCCCAAGGGCTTCCTGCTCGCCGTTCGCCGCTGTCCGGCTCGCCGGCCCGAGCGAATACGCGCTGCGCGCCTGGCCGTGGCTGGCGTCGATGGGCTCGGTGGTGCTGTTCTGGCGGTTGGCGTCGCGCGTGCTCCCCGAGTTGGGGAGCCTCGCCGCACTGCTGGCCTTTGCCGTCGCCGCGCCGCTGATCCGGCAGGCCGGAGAGGTCAAGCAGTACTCGACTGACGTGGCCGTCGCGATTCTCCTGATGCTGCTGGCACTCCCCGATGGCACGCGCCGCCGGCGCGATGTGACGGCCGGCGTGGTCGGCGCGCTCGCGATCTGGTTTTCTCAACCCGCGATGATCGTCGCGGTGGCGGTGGCGGGTGTGCTGGCGCTTGACGCCTCAATCCGCGGCGGGTGGACCGCCATCGCGCAGTGCCGTTGGCGCGTCGGGTTGTGGATGGGCAGCGCGGCCGTCTCAGCGGGCCTTGCGATGTCCAGCATGACGCCGGCGACCAGCGCCTACATGAAACGCTATTGGGGGGGCGGGTTCCCTCCGCTCACGGCAGAAGGCTTGCTCCAGGCGGGGTGGCCGTGGGTGCCGCTCCGCGAATTGTTCGGGAACGGCGCGCCCGGGTTTCAGAACACCTTCTTCTACCCGGCGGCGTGGCTCTACGCCAGCCTGGCGGTCGTCGGTCTCGTGCTGCTGGCCCGAGACCGCCGCACCGGTTGGATCGTGGTGGCACCAGTCGTCGCGACGGCAGCGGCGGCCGTCGCCCAGCAGTATCCCTTCCGCGATCGTGTGATCCTGTTCCTGCTCCCGTCGCTGCTCCTCGGGTTCGGGGCGGCAGTGGAGGTGCTCGTGCGGCAGTCCGCGCGACTGCACCGGCTGGCCGGGCTCATCGTCGCCGTGCCGCTGCTCGCCGGTGTCGTGGTTCCCATTGTCAGGACGCCGCCACCCTACAACTTCGGAGACATCAAGCCGATCATGTCGGTGCTGCGCGACGCGGCAACGCCCACAACGAAGATCTACGTGCATGCCAATGGGGGGACGCCGTTCGACTACTACGCGCCCCAGTTCGGCTGGGACCGTGCCTCATTCGATCTGGGCACGTGTCAGTTCGCGACCGGGCTCGGTCGAGAGTTCCTGACCGAACTCGATCGCTATCGCGGCGCACCCGACCTCTGGGTGGTGCTGGCCCACATGACGCCGGGCATCATCGGGCAGCGTGACGATCTGCTGCGCTACCTCGACACGATCGGGAAGCGACGCCGCACCGTGACGGTCGCGTCGCGCATGATGGGCGGCAACCGGCTCCCCGTCGAGGCGTTTCACTACGACCTCAGCGACCCGCAACGGCTCGGGCAGACCAGCGCTGACACCTTCACGCTGAACGGCAGCTATGCGAGAACCCGGCGGACATGCGAAGAGGGGCCCATCCGCGCGTCGACCATCGACCGCTACCGCGTGAGTCGGCCCGTGCAATGACCCCGACCGCCGCTCAGAAGCAAGTCGCCGTCGTCAGGCATCAGCGTTGCGATTGCGCGACCGTCCCCCAGCCTCGGCAGGTCGCCAAAGAGTTCGTCGAGCATCCGACGTCCCTCCGCGTCGAAGAATCGCACCTCGTTCGGTGATGCAGTCAGCACACAGTTTCGCCATGCGCGTGCAGACAACCTGGATGGTGGGGAACTGTCAAGGCGCCTTGACGGCAGGAGGGTGAGCGGAACACTGACGCGAAGTGAGCGCGCGGACTGTGTAGAAACTGTGTAAGGTAGGGTCCAAACCTCGTGAAAATACCGGCACGCACCGTCTCACATCAAAGCATACCGGAGAGGCGGAAACGGTTGAAACGATTGCACAACCATGTGCGTTGATGTCCCTCGGTGAGCCTCGCCGAAATCACTTTCCAAGCGTGCGCCTTCAACCACTCGGACATCTCTCCGTGCAAGTGGAATCAGTCTATGAGTGAGACGAACAAAAGGCAAATCTCATGCGGTACTCTAATGATTCCAGTTGGACTTGAGAACGGTAGTGTCTTGAGTCTGGTGGAAAAGTAGAAATCGCGTCATCATCCAGCGCAGTTTCAACCCAACTGACGCGCCCGCTTGGCGGCGGGTGCCGGAGGATGACGCGATGGCAAAGGATAGCAGGAACGGATCGATCGGTG
>JBBQSP010000023.1:0-63912 GCA_038213735.1 Vicinamibacterales bacterium
CCTAAAGGTTTGTCGCCACCTGAGATCGACAAACCTAAAGGTTTGTCGCCACATGATGGTTTGTCGCCACTTGAAGATGTCGGGACGAACCTTCAGGTTCGTCCGGTCGTCGCGGTCGGCGAGATCGAACGGGTTATCGCCAAGATGGCGCGGGTGCCGGTGCAGGCCGTGTCGAGCGACGACAAGGTGGCGCTCAAGAACATCGAGAGCGAGTTGCGCGCGGTGATCTTCGGGCAGGACGCGGCGATCGATGAGGTGGCGTCGGCGATCAAGCTGTCGCGGTCGGGGTTGCGCGCGGCCGACAAGCCGATGGGCAACTTCCTGTTTGCCGGGCCCACTGGCGTCGGCAAGACCGAACTGGCGAGGCAGCTCGCGCGCGTGCTCAAGGTGGAGTTCCTGCGCTTCGATATGTCGGAGTACATGGAGAAGCACGCGGTGTCGCGCCTGATCGGCGCGCCGCCGGGCTACGTCGGCTACGAAGAGGGCGGCCTGCTGATCGACGCCGTTCGCAAGGCGCCGCATGCGGTGCTGCTGCTCGACGAAATCGAGAAGGCGCATCCGGATCTGTTCGCGATCCTGCTGCAGGTGATGGATCATGCGACGCTCACCGACACGCACGGCCGTCACGCCGACTTCCGGCATGTCATCCTGATCATGACCACCAACGCCGGCGCGCGCGACCTGTCGGGGCGGCGCATGGGCTTCCGCGAAATGGGCGAGGGCTCGAAGGCGACCGGGGTGCTCGAGCGCGTGTTCGCCCCCGAGTTCCGCAACCGCCTCGACGCAACGGTGCACTTCCTGCCGCTTGGCACGCGCGAGATCGAGTTGGTCGTGGACAAGCACATCGATGAACTGCGGGCGCTCGTGGCGGGCCGCAAGATCGCGATCGAGCTGGACCCGGCCGCGCGCGCGTGGCTGGCCGAAAAGGGTTTCGATCGCGCGTTCGGCGCGCG
This sequence comes from Vicinamibacterales bacterium, assembly GCA_038213735.1. GTDB lineage: Bacteria > Acidobacteriota > Vicinamibacteria > Vicinamibacterales > UBA2999 > 12-FULL-67-14b. The sequence continues at coordinate 954 of JBBQSP010000023.1, forward strand.
GCCCATGGCGCGGCTGGTGGAGAAGTCGATCAAGAAGCCGCTGTCGGAGTTGCTGCTGTTTGGCGACGTCAAGGATGGCGGCCAAATTGTCGTGCGGCTCGGCCCCGACGGCCTTCTCGTTTCTGCACCGCCCGTATAATCCGGGGATGGAGATCGCTCGAGAGCGCTTCCTGGACGACTCGCGCACCTATCACCTCACGGTCGGTATCCGCAGCCGCACCACGGCCGCTCACAGCCTGCTGTCGGCACTGACCGACGAAGAACGCGCGCAAGTCAGCGCCGCCATCGTCAAGGCTCTCGACGAGGTTGAGCGCATCGTCCGCGCACACATGGTGGCACCTCAGAAGTAAGCCTTGTGGTAAATTCCGGGCCTGTTTTCGGTCTAACGAGGGAGCCCCGGATGTTTCGAAAGTCTTGCCTGCTTGTCCTGCTCGCCACCCTTATTGCCCCCACTGGTACGCCGCGATTAAGCGCCGAACAAACCGCGACCGGCGCGCCGGCGCGCCAGGCGGCCGCGGTTGAAGTGCCCGCGGATCCATTCGCCGGCCTCGTGTTTCGCAACATCGGTCCCGCCACCATGGGCGGTCGTGTCGATGACCTCGCGGTGCTCGAGTCGAACCCGGCGGTGTTCTATGTCGGCACCGCCACCGGCGGCTTGTGGAAGACCGTGAACAACGGCACCACCTGGGACGTGTTGTTCGACGACCTGGACGATGCGGTGTCGATTGGCGACATTGCCATCAACCCGAACGACGCCAACACGGTGTGGGTCGGCACCGGCGAGAACAACAATCGGCAGAGCGGCTCGTGGGGCAACGGCGTCTACAAGTCGACCGACGGCGGCCGTACCTGGAAGAACGTCGGCCTGCCGAACTCGAAGCACATTGCCCGCATCATCGTGGACCCGGTCGATCACGACATTGTCTACGTCGCGGCGCTCGGCAGCCTGTGGGGCGCGGGCGGCGAGCGCGGCGTCTACAAGACCACCGATGGCGGCCTGACCTGGGCGCGCATCCTGCACGTCGATGACGACACCGGCGCCACCGAACTGGTGATGGATCCGTTGAACAACAAGGTGATCTACGCCGCCACCTACCAGCGGCGGCGCGCCACCTGGGGCTTCAACGGCGGCGGGCCCGGCAGCGCCATGTGGAAGTCGAGCGACGCGGGCCGCACCTGGACCAAGCTGACGCAGGGCGTGCCGGCCGGCCACCTGGGCCGCATCGGCATGGATGTGTATCGCTCGAATCCCAACATCCTGTACGCGCGCATCGAGCACGCGTCCGAGAGCGGCACCTATCGCTCGGACGACGCCGGCTTGTCGTGGCGCAAGATGTCGAACACCAATCCGCGACCGATGTACTTCAGCCAGGTGCGGATCGATCCCAATAACGACCTGCGCATCTACGTGCTCGGCGTGCAGATTCACATCTCAGACGATGGCGGCAAGACCTTCATCGAAAATGGCGTGCTGCACTCCGATCACCACGCGATGTGGATCAACCCGAAGAACTCCAACCACATCATCGACGGCACCGACGGCGGCATCGGCATCAGCTGGGACAAGGGCGCGACGTGGGAGGCGGTCTACAACATGGACCTGGGCCAGTTCTACCACGTCACCTACGACATGGAGACGCCCTACAACGTGTGCGGCGGCCTGCAGGATAACTACACCTGGTGCGGTCCGACCGCGGTGCGCAGCCGCACCGGCATTGCCAACGACCAGTGGTTCCAGATCCACGGTGGCGACGGCTTCGAGGCGCAGATCGATCCCACCAACTCGCGGATCATCTATGCCGAGTCGCAGGACGGCAACATCTCGCGCATCGATCGGATCAGCAACGAGCGCAAGTCGATCCGGCCGCTGCCCGCCCGCGGCGACACGCCGCTGCGCTGGAACTGGAACACGCCGATTCTGATGTCGCCGCACGACCCGGCGACGATCTACGTCGGCGCCAACAGGGTGTTCAAGTCCACCGACCGTGGCCAGAGCTGGACGGCGATCAGTCCCGACCTGACCGAGGCGACCGATCGCGAGGGCCTGACGCTGATGGGCGTCACCGCGAAAGAGTTCACCATTGCCAAGAACGACGGCGTGCAGACCTACGGCAACATCGTGCAGCTGGTCGAGTCGCCCAAGCAGGCGGGCGTGCTCTATGCCGGTACGGACGACGGCCAGGTCCACATGACCAAGGACGGCACGACCTGGACCAACATCACCGGCAAGTTCCCGGGCGTGCCCAAGAACTCGTACGTGTCGCGCCTCACGGCCTCGGCGCACGAAGTCAATGTCGTCTATGCCACGTTCGACAACCATCGCGCCAACGACATGGGCACCTACGTCTACGCCAGCGTCGATGGCGGCAACAACTTCCGATCGATTGGCGAGGGGATCTCGAAGGGCCACGCCGTCACGGCGATGGCCGAGGATCCGAAGAATCCCAACGTGCTCTACACCGGCACCGAGTTCGGGATCTTCGTCAGTCCCGATCGCGGCGGCAAGTGGACGAGGATCAAGTCGAACCTGCCGACCGTGCCGATTCACGAGATCATCTTTCACCCGCGCGACAACGACATGATCGTCGCCACGCACGGCCGCAGCATCTGGATCCTGGACGATGCCACGCCGCTGCAGCAGTATGCCGACGCGCTCAAGAGCGACGCGTTCCTGTTCGACATGCGCGGTGCCATGCAGTTCAACCCCGCCAACGATCGCGGGTTTGTCAGCGACAAGCCGTTCTTCGGCAAGAATCCGGCCCACGGCGCGGCGATCAGCTATTACCTGTCGAAGCCGCAGGACAACGTCGCGCTGCGCATTCGCGATGCTGCCGGCACCCAGGTCCGCGAGCTCAGCGGCAACGACCTGGTGACCGCGCGCGCCGCCGGGATCAACCGCGTCCACTGGGACTTGCGCCACCAGCCGCTGCTGCCGCTGGCCGGCCAGCCGCAGGGCGGCGGCGGTGGTGGTGGTGGTGGCTTCGGCGGGGGCGGCAACAACGGCCCCAACGTGTTGCCCGGCGAGTACCGGGTCACCCTCGTGGTGGACGGCAAGGACGTGGCCACCAAGTCGGTGCGGGTGAGCGGCGACAAGGACATGCCGATGACCGACGCCGAGCGCAAGACCTGGCACGACACGGCGCTCGGGCTGCACGACCTCCAGCGCGTCGCCAACGCCGCGGCCGAGGCGGTGACGACGCTGGGCACGCAGGTGACCGCGGCTGAGGCGCTCGTCAAGACCGCCGCCAATGTGTCTGCTACCGGCAAGACGGCGCTGGCTGACGTCAACACCAAGCTCGCAGATTTGCGCCGTCGCCTCGGCGTGGGCCAGGGGCAGGGCGGCGGCGGTGGCGGCGGCTTCGGTGGTCAGCAGGCCAATACGCGTGGCCAGTTAGGGCAGACCAAGGGCCAGATCATGAACTCGACCTCGATGCCGACCGTGCAGCAGATCCGCATTGCCGGCGAGTTGCGCGAGGACATGGCCAAGCTCGTCGATGACACCAACGCCCTGATGACGGCCTTACCCGCGTTGTACGACGCCCTCGGGGCGAGCGGCGCGAAACCGGCGGCCCTGAAGCCGGTCGGGAAATAGGCCGGGTCTTCGACCGGTACGCTCGTTGCAGTTCCATGGAGGCATGACGCCTCCGTGGAACAGCTCGGGCACGCTTGGCGGCCCCGAACGCCGTCAGCTCGACCGCCGCACCACCGAGCGGGCGACCTCCGATCGTCGGCACCACAGCCGGCGCGCGCGGGTGCGCACCATGTTGTTGGCCGCGGCCATGTCGTCCGCGCCCGCGGCGAGGCCCATGGTTGCGCTGCTGCCGACCACCGCCGTGGTCAAGCCCCGGGTCGAGGTGCTGATCGAGTACTCCGCCTTGCCCCCGGACGAGGCCTACGACGCCATGATCGAAGAGGCGGCGGTCGACTACGACATGGACGCCGACCTCATCCGCGCCGTGATGCAGACCGAATCGGCCTTTCATCCCCTCGTGGTGTCGCGCGCCGGCGCCGAGGGGCTGATGCAGCTCATGCCGGAGCTGGCGGTTGAAATGGGCGTGAGCGATTCGTTCGATCCGCGCGAGAACATCCGCGGCGGGACCCGGTACCTCAAGCACCTGCTCGACTACTACGACGGCGACCTCGGCCTGGCGCTGGCCGGCTACAACGCCGGTCCCGGCAACGTCGAGCGCTACGGTGGCATCCCGCCTTTTGCCGAAACGCGGAAATACGTGCAGACCATCACGGACCTGCTGAGGCGAAGCCGTTCGTCGAGCGCCGACTAAGTAGCTCTACGGCTGAGCCAGCTGTGCCAAGGCCGGCTGCGATTGAGCTGATATCATCGTCACCAGATTTTGAGCGTCCTCAGTTCACCCCGCGCCCGCATTCCCGATGGCACCGTCGCGATTGCGGTCGTGGCGTCGCTGCTCATTGCCGGTCTCTGGGTGTACACCCTCGAGCGCGGCCGCAGTGAACGGCGGGAAGCGACCGCGGCTGAGTTCAGCAAGAACGCCAACCTCGCGCTCGCCCTCGACGTCCTCACCAACCAACTGCTGTCGGACATCGATGATTTCCTGCTGCTGATGCAGGACCAGTATCAGGAGCCGGCCTCGGGTGCGCCGATCCCGCTGGCGCGGCTGGTGGGGCCCGCGCTTATCGGCAAGCCGTCGGTGGCGTTCGTCGGCGTCACCAACGAACGCGGCGATATCGTCGAGGCGCTGCAGCCGTTCCAGCCCACCAACGTCACCGATCGTGATTTCTTTCAGCGTCACCTGCGTGGCGAGACCCCGGGGATGCTGATCTCCGAGCCGGTGATGGGCCGGGTCAGCGGCCGCTGGGCGATCACCCTGACCCGGAGGATCGTCAAGCCTGACGGCTCGTTTGGCGGACTTGTCGGCATCTCGATCGAGCCGCGCTATCTCACCGAGTTGTTCGAGACCACCAACCTCGGCCCGAATGACGTGATGTCACTGGTGCTGATCAACGGCGTCACGCTGGCCCGGCGCCGGGGCGCGATGCTGGAGTTTGGCGAGAACATCGCGGGGTCGCAGTTGATTGCCGAATCCGAGCGGCAGCCGGTCGGCAGCTACACCGGCCCCGGCGGCGTCGATGGCCAGGTGCGGATGTTCAACTACCGCCGCATGAAGGAGTATCCCGTGATCGCGACGATCGGCACGCTCGAAGCCGACGTCCTGGCCCCGGTGCGGTGGCGCGCGCAGCGCAGTGCGCTGACCGCCGGCGCGGCGACGCTGTTTGTCGTGCTCGTGAGCGTGGCCAGTGTCGTGATGCTGGGCCGCCAGCAGCGGGCCAACCGGCGCCTGCACGAGCAGGCGTCGCTGCTCGACAAAGCCCAGGACGCGATCATCGTCACGGATCTCGACCGGCGGATCACCTATTGGAACAAGAGCGCCGAGCGCCTGTACGGCTGGACGTCGGCCGAGGCGGTGGGCCGCGTCATCACGGAGTTGTTCTACGGCGATGCCGGCGGAGACGACGCCAGCCAGGCTTACCACGCCGTGATCAGGAAGGGCGAATGGACCGGTGAACTGCGGCCGGTCAACAGGCTGGGCCGGCCGGTGACCGTCGAAAGCCGCTTCACGCTGGTGCGCGACGCCCAGGGTGAGCCGCAGAGCGTCCTGTCGATCGACACTGACGTCTCGGAGCGCCGCCAGTTGGAGCAGCAGTTCTACCGGGCGCAGCGGCTCGAGAGTATCGGCACCCTGGCCGGGGGCATTGCGCACGACCTCAACAACGTGCTGACGCCGATCGCGATGGGGATCGAGCTGCTGAAGGAGAGCGTGATCGCTCCCGCCGATCGGGAGGTGCTGGCCATGATCGGCACCAGCACCACCCGCGGCGCCGAGATGGTGAGGCAGGTGTTGTCGTACGCGCGCGGCGTCGAGGGCCGCCGGGTGGAGGTCGACCCGGCTACGCTGGTCGCCGACGTGGCGCGCATCGCGCGCGACACGCTGCCCAAGACCATTGACATCCGCACCCGGGTCGAGCCCGGCCTGCCGCCGCTCGTCGGCGACCCGACGCAGTGCCACCAGGTGCTGGTCAACCTGTGCGTGAATGCCCGGGATGCCATGCCCGCGGGCGGGCAGCTGACCATCAGCGCCGCGCGCGCGCGCCTCGACGAATCGAGCGGCGTCAACCTGCCGCCCGGCGACTACGTGAAGCTCGAGGTGCAGGACAGCGGCGCCGGCATTGCCCCCGACATCGTCGACAGGATTTTCGATCCGTTCTTTACAACCAAGGAGCCCGGCCAGGGGACCGGGCTGGGTCTGTCGACCTCGCTGACCATCGTGAAGAGTCATGGCGGCGAGATCGAGGTCGTCAGCTACGGCGATCGCGGCACGGTGTTTGCGGTCTACCTGCCGTCTGGCTCGGGCGCCAGGCCCGGGCCGGTGGCCGTCGACGCAACGCCCGGGCCTGAGGGCAGTGGCCAGACCGTGCTGGTGGTGGACGATGAGGCGGCCATTCGCCTGATCGCCCAGCGCACGCTCGAGCGTGGCGGCTATCGCGTGCTGCTGGCGGCCGACGGCGCCGAGGCGGTGGCCGTTTTCGGGGCCCATCACCAGACGATTGCCGCGGTGTTGCTGGACATGACCATGCCCGTGCTGGCCGGCGTCCCAGCCATCCAGGCGATGGCGCGGATCAATCCGCGCGTGCCGATCGTGGCCATGAGCGGCATCATCGCCAACGAAGAGGCGGCGCGCGCGGCCAGCGATCAGGTCAAGGCGTTCCTGCCCAAGCCGTTCACCACCAAGACTTTGCGCGAAGCCCTGAATCACGTCCTCGCGTAGGCGAATGGGTGGGATGGGCGCCGCTGTCGAATGGGCGCCACCGGCTAAAATTCCGTCATGCGTCACTCCTGTTGCGCCCTCCTTGTGCTGTTGCTCGCCGGGGCCGATGCCTCGGCCCAGGATTGGACCGAGTGGCGCGGACCCTCGCGCGACGGAACCGTGCCGGCCGCGGTCGTGCCCGCGGCGTGGCCGGCGGGTGTGGCCCGCGCGTGGCACGTCGAGGTGGGCGAGGGCTATGCTTCGCCGGTGGTCGCCGGCGGCCGCGCGTACCTGCACAGCCGCTCTGATCCCGAAGAAACCGTGACGGCGATCGAGCTCGCCACCGGCAAGGTGATGTGGCAGCAGCGTTACCAGGCGCCGTTCCAGAAAAACCAGTACGCCAAGAACATGGCGAAGGGGCCGAACTCGACGCCGTTGGTCTCGGGATCGCGGCTCTACACGCTCGGTGTCACCGGCGTGCTGTCGGCGTGGAACCTCGCCGACGGCAGCCTGGCCTGGCGCGAAGACTACTCGGCGTCGATCGACACGTCGAAGATGTTCTGCGGCACCGCCATGTCGCCGCTCGTTGAGGGCGGTTCGCTGATCGTGCAGGTCGGCAGCGACGTGCATGGTGGGCGGGTGATGGCACTTGACCCTTCTACCGGCAAGGCGCGGTGGACCTGGCAGGGCCTCGGACCGGGGTACGCGTCGCCGCTGGCCGTCACGGTGCAGGGGGTGCGCCAGCTGATCACGCTGACCAATGGATCGATCATCGGCCTCAACGCCGCGACCGGCGCGCTGCTGTGGTCGGTGCCGTTTCCCGACGAGTGGCACGAGAACATCGCCTCGCCGGTGTGGACCGGCAGCCACGTGGTGGTTTCGGGAACCCGCCAGGGGACGCACGCCTATGCGCTGGCGATGGCGAACGGCGCCTGGACGGCGACCCAGGCGTGGCGCAACGCCGAGGTCACGATGTACACGACCTCGCCGGTGTTTGCTGATGGCCGCATTTACGGGCTGTCGAGCAAGCGCCGCGGCCAGCTGGTCGCGCTCGACGCGGCGACCGGCGCGGTGACGTGGGCCACCCAGGGGCGCGACGGCAACCATGCCTCGCTCCTGCTGGCGCCGCGGCATGTGATGGTGCTTACTGATGGCGGCCAGCTGATCGTGGCGCGCCGGGGCGTGAATACCTATCAGGAAGAAAAGCGCTACGAAGTGGGGACCAGCGGCACGTGGTCCCTCCCGGTGTTGCTTCCCGACGGGTTGCTCGTGCGCGAAGCCACCGGGCTGACCCGGCTGACCTGGCGCCCGTAGGGCCGGGACTTTAGTCCCGGCCAGAACGCTGGTGGTCTGTCCGCTGTCAGGTTGCGGCCACGGCGAAGGTCGCGCTGCCGCGATCCTCGAAGTTGACGCCGGAACCCGGTAACAAGTCGACGACGGTGCGCGACACGTTCACGCCGTGCGGGTCGGCGGCGCGCGCCAGGTGCGCGCTGATGTCGCTGACCGGGCCCTCCACGGCGGCGACATCACACTCGCCGATGTGCACGCCGGCCCTCGCATCTATGCGCGACTGGCGCGCCATGGCGACCACCGAGATGGCGCAGCGGACGGCCCGGCCGGGGCCCTCGAAGGCGGCGACCAGTCGCTCGCCGGCGGCCGGCGCGACGCGGCCGCGGAAGAACGCCGCCTCACGCGCGAACACCCGCGACAGCAACGCGCGATCGTCGCCGGCGGCCTCCGATTCGAGCGTGAGCACCGAGCACAACACGGTGGTCGGCTGCCGCCGTTCGCGCGCCGGCGCGAGAAAGCGCTCGATCGCCTCGAGCATGGCGTCCTGGTCGCCGGCAAACGGCAGGTGATCGTCGCCGGGCAACTCGACCAGCGTCGCGCCGGGAATGCGTGACGCGAGGTAACGGCCTTCCTCGACCTTCAGCACGCGATCGCCGGTGCGGTGCAGCACCAGCGTGGGCACGCGGATCGACGGCAGCACGTCGCGGATGTCGATCTCGGCATTCATCCGCGTCAGCGCCACGGCCGCGCCGGGGCTGGCGCCCATGCGCAGGTACGACGCCCACCAGTCGCGAAACGCTCGGTCGCGGGCCAGCGAGGGCGCCCGCTCGTCGATGCCCACGGGCCCGCCCCATTCCTCGATGATCTGCTGGCAGAAGCGGTCGCGGTCGTCGCGGGTCGGTCCCCAGGGGTAGTCGTGATCGCGCAGCCGCCGGGCGTAGCTGCCGATGGTGATCAGGGCTTCGGTCTTCTCGGGATACGTGGCGGCGAACAGGCTGCATAGCGGTCCGCCTTCCGACACGCCGAGCAGCACCGCGCGCTCGCTGCCGGCCGCGTCCATCACCGCGCGCACGTCATCCAGCCGCTCGTCGAGCGAGGGCAACTGGCTGACCGGCACCGAATCGGACAACCCGGTGCCGCGCTTGTCGAACAGGATTAGCCGGGCCATGGTGCTCAGCCGGTTCAGGAAGCGGGCGAAGTGCGGTTCGCTCCAGAACGACTCCAGGTGCGACACCCAGCCCATGACGAACACCAGGTCGATGGGACCCGAGCCTACCACCTGGTAGGCAATGTTGACGTGTCCGCTGCGCGCGTAGCGCACCCGCGGCGACAGCGCGGCCGGCGCCGGGTCGAGCACCGTCACCGGCGCCATGAAGCGATAGCCGCGGCGATGCAGCGTTTCAATGAACCGCGGCTCGCTCGAATCGTCGCCAAGCGCCTTGCGCACCTCGCGAATCGTGCTCTTCAGCACCGCGTCGCCGACGAATACACCCGGCCACACCGCGGCCAGCAGGTCCGGTTTCGACACCAGCCGCCCGGCCTGGTTGGCCAGGCACTGCAGCAGGGCAAACGCCTTGGGCACCAGCGCCACCGGCTCGTCTTGCCGGTACAGGTGTCCGCTTATCGGATCCAGGCGGAACTCGCCGAATGAGAGAATGCGGTCAGGAGACATGCTCAGCGGATGGATCTTACCGAATCCTTACCAATCCCTCACCAACTGTCGACGACTTCGGGGCGGGCGACTCCGTATAACGGATCAAGTTCAGTTTTTGGAGATTGATACATGTCACGTTCTAGCTCGCATTTGATGTTCCCCCTGGTTCTCGTGGCCGCCCTCAGCTCGCCGGTGGTGGGCGGGGCGGCCCTTCGACTCGCCGACGAGCCTGAGGCTCGCTCAGGGCAAGCCGCGCAGGCTCCGGCTCCTGGCCACAAGCATTACGACGACTCGCAGGCTGCCGCGGCGCCGGTGGCGCCCGGCATGCCGCTCGCACCGCGACTGCAGAACCTAGGCGTCCACACGTTCCCGGTCGGCACCAAGGTCGCACGGGCGCAGTTGTTCATGAACCAGGGAATGAACCTCGCGTTCGGCTTCAACCACGCCGAGGCCAAGCGTTCGTTCGCCGAAGCCGCGCGGCTGGATCCCAAGCTGGCGATGGCGTTCTGGGGCCAGGCCCTCGTGATGGGGCCCAACATCAACGCCCCGATGGTGCCCGAAGCCGAGCCGGTGGCCTTCGAACTGCTGCAGAAAGCCGTCGCGCTCAAGGCCCACGCCACGCCGCGCGAACGCGCCTACATCGACGCGCTCGCGAAACGCTACACCGGCAAGCCCGAGGACCGGGCCCAGGCCGACCGCGCTTTTGCAGAGGCGATGCTGGTCGTGACGCGCGCCTACCCGGACGACCTCGACGCCCGCACGTTGCTCGCCGAGTCGCTGATGGACCTGCGGCCGTGGAACTACTGGACGCGCGACGGCCAGCCGTACGAGGAAACGCTGCAGGTGCAGGCCGCCCTCGAACAGGTGCTGCGCAGGCACAAGAACCACCCGGGCGCGCTCCATCTCTGGATCCACTTGTGGGAATCCACCGACACGCCGGAACGTGCCGAGGCGGAAGCCGATCGGCTGCTGCCGCTCATGCCCGGCGCCGGCCACATGGTCCACATGGCCGCGCACATCTACCAGCGCGTCGGCCGTCACGCCGACGTGATCAGCTCGAACCTGCTCGCGGCGAAGGCCGACGAAGACTACATCGCGCAGTGCAATGCCCAGGGCCTCTATCCGCTGGGGTACTACCCGCACAACCTGCACTTCATCTGGATGGGCGCGACGGGAGCGGACAACGGCAACTGGCCCTCGACTCGGCGCGCAAGCTGGCCGCCGCCGTGCCGGACGAGGGTCTCGCAGTGGTGCCGATTCTGCAGGGCTTTGTGGTCGTGCCGTACTGGGCGATGGTGCGCTTCAGCCAGTGGGACCAGATCCTCGCGGATCCCGGTCCGCGGTACGACAGTGCCTTCACGCGCAGCGTCTGGCAGTACGCGAGGGCCATGGCGTTCACGTCAACCGGGCGTCTTGCTGAGGCCGACACGGAATTGGCTGAGCTGAGAACGCTCATCGCCGATCCGTCGCTGACAGGCCAGACGACGTTCTCGGCCAACACCGGCCTCGCGATCATGCGGATCGCTCCCGAAGTGGTGGCCGGCGAGATCGCGGCCAAGCGCGGCGACTGGGACAAGGCCGTGTTGCATCTCGACCGGGCCGTGCGCTTCGAGGATGCGCTGGTCTACCAGGAGCCTCACGACTGGCACGCGCCGGCTCGCCAGAACCTGGCGTCGGTGCTGCTGGCCGCCGGCCGCGCCGATGAAGCCGAAACCGTGCTCTGGGAAGACCTCAAGCGCAACCCCGAACACGGCTGGACGCTGCGGCTGTTGTCGCAGGCGCTGCGCGCACAGAACAAGAACGACGAGGCGGCGCTGACCGATGCCCGCTTCCGCAAGTCCTGGAAGGGCGAGTAGGGCACCCCTTCCAGCGGTGCCTCCGATCACCCTCCGCGGCATGGGTACGCTACTTTGGTGGCACCCATGCCGCACCTCTTTGATCCCCTCACCATCCGCAGCCAGACCTTCACCAACCGCGTATTCGTGTCGCCGATGTGCGAGTACTCGAGCGACGATGGGTTCGCCAACGACTGGCACCTGGTGCACCTGGGCAGCCGGGCCGTCGGCGGCGCCGGCCTCGTGCTGACCGAGGCCACCGCGGTCACGCCCGAGGGCCGCATCAGCCCGCAGGACCTGGGCATCTGGAAGGACGATCACGTCGACTTCCTGTCGCGCATCGTTCGCTTCATCCATGGGCAGGGCAGCGTCGCCGGGATGCAGCTGGCCCATGCCGGACGCAAGGCCAGCACCTATCGGCCTTGGAGCGGAACCGGGGCGATCGCGGTGGCCGACGGCGGCTGGTCAGAGGTGCTCGCGCCGAGCGCGGTGCCGTTTGCCGACAACTACCCGATGCCGCAGGCGCTGACCGTGGATGGCATTGCGCGCGTGACCGCCGCGTTTGCCGACGCCGCGCGGCGGGCCCTGGCCGCGGGCATGCGCGTGATCGAGATCCATGCCGCGCACGGCTATCTGCTGCACGAGTTCCTGTCGCCGCTCAGCAACCAGCGCGACGACCACTACGGCGGGTCGTTCGACAACCGGACGCGCCTGGTGCGCGAGGTCGTCACCGCCGTGCGCGGCGTGTGGCCCGAAAGCCTGCCCCTGTTCGTTCGCATCTCGGCGACCGACTGGCTCGAGGGCGGCTGGGACATCGAGCAATCGGTGGAACTGGCGCGCCAGTTGAAGCCGCTCGGCGTGGACTTCATCGACTGCTCGTCGGGCGGCAACGCCGCGCGCGCGCCGATTCCGGTCGGGCCGGGCTACCAGGCGCCGTTCGCCGAGCGCATTCGCCGCGATGCCGGCATCCTGACCGGCGCGGTCGGGCTCATCACCGAGGCGTCGCAGGCGGAGCAAATCGTGTCGGGCGGCCAGGCCGACGCGGTGTTGCTGGCGCGCGAGCTGTTGCGCGATCCGTACTTCCCCCTGCGCGCGGCCCGCGAACTGGGACAAGAGGTCACGTGGCCGGCCCAGTACCTCCGCGCCGGGCCCCAGGACGCGATTGCGCGTTCGTCGCTATAAGCGCGCGTCTGGTGCTACCATGCGTCTCGCGGAGGACAGGTCAAATGGCGCTTTCACGACGTGAGTTCGTTCGGCGGTTTGGTGGAGGTGGGGCGGCAGTCGCCTCGGCGGGTCACATCATCGGCTACGGCCGGGAAGACCTGCTGGCGTTTGTCGGCGAGGCCCAGGGGCGCCAGCCGATGCCGGCCGGCATGATCAAGCTCAGTAGCAACGAAAACCTGAGGGGCCCCAGCCCGAAGGTGATCGAGGCGCTGCGGCAGCATCCGTCGAAGGACCTCGGGCTCGGCTATCCGCCGCCCACCCTGCAGGCCTTCGTTGAGGCGGTCGCCACCTTCTCTGGCGCGAAGCCCGAGAACGTCATCATCTCCACCGGCTCCGGTGAGATCCTGACCGCGGCGGTCATGGCCTACTGCACGAAGGATCGCGCCTTCGTCACCGCCGACCCGTCGTACTCCCAGCCCGCGGGCACGGCCCGCGACATCAACGCGCCGGTCAAGCTGACGCCGGTCGACGCCCGCCTGCGGCTCGATCTCGAGGCGCTGATTCGTGGCGCGATCGGCTCGGGCCTCGTCTTCCTGTGCAATCCGAACAACCCGACGTCGAGCGTGCACACGATGTCGGACATCGAGCAGACCGTCCGGACCATCAAGCAGCGTTCGCCCGAGACCGCTGTCCTGATCGACGAGGCCTACCTCGAATACGCCACGTTGCCCGGTTCGGGCTCGATGGTGAAACTGGCGCTCGAACTGCCGGGCGTGTTCATCTCGCGGACGTTCTCGAAGGCCTACGGCATGGCGGGGCTGCGCCTGGGCTACGCGGTGGGCCAGGCCGCGACGATGGAGAAGGTCGGCCGCGCGTGGGGCCTCGGCAGCATCAACGAGCTGCAGGCGGTCGCCGGCATCGCGGCCTTGAAGGACACCGCCCACATGGAATGGGAAAAGGGCGAGAACAAGCGCGTGCGCGACTGGACGCAGGCGCAGTTCAAGGCCATGGGCTTCGACTCGCCCGACTCGCAGACCAACTTCATCTTCGTCAACATCCGTAAGCCCGCGGTGCAGTTCCGCGATGCCTGCCGCGCCCAGGGCGTGGCGGTCGGCCGCGACTTCCCGCCCATGGAGAAGACCTACGCCCGCATCTCGCTCGGCACCATGGACGACATGGAGCGCGCGATGGTGGTGTTCAAGAAGGTGTTGAGCGCCTGATGAAGCTCCGGGCCGGTCGTCGGTTCAGCGTCATCCTGCTTGCGCTGGCGCTGACGGCCGGCACCTTGCCGCCCGGAAAACCCGAAGACGTCGGCTTGTCGTCCGAGCGACTGCAGCGGATCAACCACCTGGTGCAGCGCTCCATCGACGCCGGGCAAGTGACCGGCGCCATCACCATGGTGTCGCGCAAGGGCCAGGTCGCCCATTTCGAGGCGCAAGGCCTGATGGATCTCGAGGCGAAAGCCCCGATGCGCAAGGACGCCATCTTCCGCATTGCCTCGATGTCGAAGCCGATTACCGGCGTCGCCATCCTGATGCTGATGGAAGAAGGCAAGGTGCGGCTGGGCGATCCGGTGTCGCGCTTCATTCCCGAATTCAAGAACGCCAAGGTCGCCATCGCCAAGGCGGCGCCGGCGGCCGCGCGCGCAGGGCAGCCGCCGCCCGAGCCTGAGATCTACACCGTGCCGGCGGAGCGGGACGTGACCATTCGCGACCTGCTGACCCACACCTCCGGCCTTCAGAGCGGCGGGCCGGGCACACGCCCCGGCGCGCGCCTGGCGCCGCGCAGCACCGCCAGCCACCTCGCCGCCTACGTGCCGACTCTCGGCGCGGTGCCGCTGGATTTCCAGCCGGGCACCGAGTGGCGCTACAGCGCTCTCGCCGGCATCGAAACCCTCGGGCGCATCGTCGAGATCGCGTCAGGGCAGACGTTCGATCAGTTCCTGAAGCAGCGCATCTTCGATCCGCTGGGGATGAAGGACACGGCGTTTTATCCGACCGACGACCGCACGGCTCGCGTCGTGACGCTGTACGACGATCGTGACGGCAAGTTGGTGCGCATCGAGACGCCGGCCTGGCTGGCGACCAAGACGCTGTTCTCGGGTGGCGGCGGGCTGTGGTCCACGGCCGACGACTACATCCGGTTCGGGCAGATGCTGGTCAACGGTGGCGTTCTCGACGGCAAGCGCCTGCTCAGTCCGCGGACGGTGGACCTCATGGCGTCGAATCACGTCGGCGAGCTCTATTCCGGCATCGGCCGCTCCGTGAAGGGCATGGGCTTCGGCCTGACCGTTGACGTCGTGCTCGACCACATCGCCGCCGGCCGACGCGTGTCGAGCGGTTCGTTTGGGTGGGGCGGCGCATTCGGGACTTACTTCTGGGTGGATCGGAAGGAGCAACTCGTCGGGCTAATCATGATCCAGCAACCCGTGGGGCAGTTGCGCCTCGACTTCGAGAACGCCGTCATGCAGTCGATCGTGGAGTAGCTATCCCGGCGGCCCGGCCACCGACAGCAGCTCGAACTTCTTGTTGCGCGACCACCGGTAGACGCGAAAATCACTGTCGAAGGTGAGGATGCGACCCTCCTGGTGAATCTCCGCACAGCGGATGAGGCAGGCGTCAGCCAGCGAAATCGGTCGATTCGAGTACTTCTTCAAGAGGGACTCGATGTCGGGCCAATGTTCGTCGGCCGCCATGGCGATCTCAAAGAGACCGCGCGCGGCAAGTGCGACCACCTCGGCGGGACCGCCGGGATGCACCTTTCGCATCAGGAAGCACGCCTCCGCGACGACGGCCTCACAACAGCGGAACGGCGGTGCACACTCAGCGAAGAGTCGACGGGCCCGCTGGTGGTTGGCATCGTCGCTGGAGAGCAGCGCCACCAGGGGACCGGTGTCGAGCAGAATGCCGGCCGGATTCACTCGCCGAAGCCGTCGAGGTGCTTGCGGTTGACGGACAGGTCGCTGGGGCCTTTCTTGAAGCGCCCGACGCTGGTCCCCGCGAGGTCGAGGGCGCTCCGGCGGCGCCGCTCCGCGGCGGCCACCAGGTGCAGTCCGCGCCGAACCAGTTCCGACTCAGAACTCCCGGTGGCCTGCTTCAGCTCTTCGAGCACGGCCCGGTCGGCCTGGGCCAGCCGTGCGTGGATCGTGGCCTTCATGCCAGCACTGTAGCACATAGTCGTCAAGATGTGCGACGTACTCTCCAGGGTCGCCGTGCCTGCTAGAATGGTCACAACGCGCCCGAACGGGCTCGGGCTTATGCCGCTCCTTCGCTCCTGATCAGGCGAAGGCTGGTCAAGAGATGAGGTCATCGTGAAAACTGTCGCTGTCGTCTTCCTCGTGGCTGTGATGTCTGGCTCGCTGGCCGCACAAGCGCCCGCGCCGCCACCAACGGATCGCAGCAAGGCGACCCATTTCACGGCGGCCGACCTCCAGGCCGCGATTGCCAAGCTGCCGGCCGATCGGCCGGCGTCGTCCGTGCGGGTGTTTACGCTGTCGCCCTACAACGTGGCCGTCGAGCGCCGGTTGCCGCAGCCGCAAGGCGCATCGCTGCACGAAGCGCAGGCCGAGCTGTTCTACGTGATCGAGGGCTCGGCGACGATGCTCACCGGCGGGACGCTGATTGCGCCGACGCGCAATGGGAGCAACTTGCAGGGCACGGGCATTGAGGGCGGCACGCGCAACGTCTTCGCCAAGGGGGACTTCATCATGGTCCCCTCAGGCGTGCCGCATCAGTTCGTGGACATTACGTCGGCGGTGCAAGTGTTGTCGATGTACCTGCCCAATCCTAAATAGCGTTACTCACAACTTCACGAGCTGCTTTCCGAAGTTCTTGCCCTTCAGCAGCCCGAGGAACGCCTCGGGCGCTGATTCAATGCCTTGCGCGATTGACTCGCGGTACTTCAGCGTTCCGGCCGCGACCATGCCGCCCAACTCGGCCAGCGCCTCGGGCCAGCTTTCCATGTGCTCGCTGACGATGAAGCCCTCGATGCGCAGGCGCGACCGCAGGATCAGAGCCGGGTGGGTCATTGGAATCGGCTCGCCGTTGTAGCCGCTGATCATGCCGCACACCGCGATGCGGCCAAAGTCGTTGATACGCGCAAGGACGGCATCAAGAATGCGACCGCCGACGTTCTCGAAGTGGCCATCCACGCCGTTGGGCGCGGCCTCGGCCAGCGCCCTGTAGAGGGACTTCGGATCGCGATGCGCCTTGTAGTCGATGCAAGCGTCGAAGCCGAGTTCGTCGATCACATAGCGGCACTTGTCGGCGCCGCCCGCGAAGCCGACGGCGCGGACGCCGCGCGACTTGGCCAACTGGCCCACGACACTCCCCACCGCGCCGCTGGCCGCGCTGACGGTGATGGTGTTACCCGGCTTCGGCTGGCAGATCTTCGTCAACCCGTGCCACGCCGTCACGCCGGGCATGCCGACCGCACCGAGATACGCCGACAGGGGCACGTGGGTGGCGTCCACCTTCCGCAGGGCCCCGCGCGCCGAGCCGGAGACCACGCTGAACTGCTGCCAGCCGCCCATGCCCACTACCAGATCGCCCGCGGCGAAGCCCGGATGCCGCGACTCGACGACTTCGCCGGCGGTGCCGCCAATCATCACGGTGTCCAGCGCCTGCGGCGGCGCGTAGCTGCGGGCATCGTCCATGCGGCCGCGCATGTACGGGTCGAGCGACAGGAAGTGGTGGCGGACCAGCACCTGGCCGTCGGCGAGCGGTGGCACGGGTGCCTCGACGAGGCTGAAATTGGCGGCGGTAGCTTCGCCCCTGGGCCGCGATACCAAGTGGATCTGCTTATTCAGGGTGGCGGTAGTCACAGCCGGATTCTAGCTGCTCGCACCTGCTAAAATTGCCACGACGCGCCCGTAGCTCATCTGGATAGAGCACCGACCTTCTAAGTCGGGGGTAGCTGGTTCGAGTCCAGCCGGGCGCGCCAAGTCGCTTCGCGACTTGACCGCTCCCGCCTGTTCACGGGCTCAGGCCGCTCCTTCGCTTCGCTCGGAGCGAGCCAGTGCGAGTCCAGCCGGGCGCGCCATTCGACTCGCGACCGGTTCGCTTTCAGCGAAGCGGTCGCTCGCTCATGGCAAGCCAGCCTTCGCCGCACGGCTCAACCCTCTTGGGCAACACACGCACATGAGCTCTACGACGCTGTCCGTTGCAGCGACAGCGGCGCCATCTGAGGGCCTCCACCCAACTGCCGCCTGAACGTCAGACGGTCGTCCTTCAACTCACCGTGCCAAGTGATCGTGATCTTGCGGCCATTCATCATGGCGGGCGTGGTGCGCAGCGGAGCGGACACATCGCACCTTGGACCGTTGATTGGTTCGACCGTCAGAGACATCGACCCGCGTTTGGGCGAATCTACTCAGTTGAGGAGCGCCTTGAGATCACGCCTGCCATGCAGGACACGCACGACCTGCAGCGGTTGGGTTTCCGGGTGGTACACGATCAGGTATTTGAAGACCGCCCAGAAGAAGACCGCCCAGAAGCGGACGTCGCTGCCGGCCAGATCCCGCCGGATGTGACCGATCACATCGGCCGTGGCGGCCGGCGTGAGGACGAATGTGCTCATGGGGCAGAACGGACCCTCTGCTTCAGCTCGTCGAAGAACATCCTGCCGTCGCGCAGCTGGCCCGCCTTTGCCTCCGCTACACCGACTGCGATCTCTTGGCGCAACTCCGCCAGCACTGCATCGCGCTCTTGCTCACGTTCCTCGAGAAGTCGCAGCCCCTCGCGGACGACGTCACCCGCAGTAGCGAATCGGCCAGAAGCCACTCGTGCATCAATGAAGGCTTCGAGCTCTGATGGCAGCGTCACGGAGATCTTCGAAACAGCCATGATGAGCCCTATTCTGCCACGGGTTCCCTTGCAGGGGTAGCGCGCTCGATCGACCTGGTTCGGTCCCTGGCGCCCAGGTGGAACGACTCCTGCAGCGCGGGGTACCGTGACTCGAGTTTCGACGCCACCGCGGCCGTGGATTCAGCGCGCGCTCTTCGTGACGCTGGTCGCGGTCCTCCTCCTGATTGCCAAGGATTGGGCGTATGCGCCCACCTTCCGCCTGTTCCTGGACCAGCCTGGCGCGTCGGCCCGATCCGACTCCGCGCAACAATTTGGCGTGGAGGGTGATCGCGTCGTCCCCCTCATCGTCACCCGCGCGGCGGATCGTGTGGCGTTCGTGACCGAGATTGGGCACGACTCGACCATCCACGTGGGCCTGCGCCCGCAGGCGCGGGTCAGCTATGCCATCGAATGGCGGCGCGGAACCTTCCGCCGGGTGCTCGCCCAGGGCACCGTCGACGGCCCGGCTACGATCGCGTTCGCGTATCCCACCGGCAGCGGCGTGATTGAGCTCGTGAGCGATGGGCCCCTCACATGGGTCGACCCGCGGGTGGTTCGCGACCTGCCGCTCGTGCCGTACGTGTGGGCGCTCGGACTGTCGCTCCTCTGCTGGGTGACGTGGCGCCTTCGCAGTCGCACGGAGTCGCCCGCGTCGTTTATGGGCTTCAACCCGTACGCGTTGCTCAAGACCGCGGCCGTCGCGGTCAGCCTGATCGTTTCCCTGCTCGTCACGGAAGTGGCCCTGCGCGCCCTGGGCGACCACGTGCCCCGCGGCATTGCCGCCGAGCGTCACGATCTCGGGGAGGTCAACCGCGATCCGCACTGGGTGGATTCGCCACGCTACGGACGCCGCCTCCGGGCGAGCGTCGATACCGTGAACGAATGGCGGGATGGGGACATCGTGCGGATGGGATTCATCCCGCCTTCGGCGGTGCCAGGCCCGCTGCACCGGTTCTCGTTCCACACCGACAGCGAGGGCTTTCGCAACCCGGTGGTTCGCGATCGCTTCGAGATCGCGGCGCTGGGCGACTCGTTCACCGATGCGATGACGATGGCGCAAGAGGCGTCGTGGCCGGCGCGCCTGGAGGCCACGTTGGGCGTCGCGGTGCAGAACTACGGCACCGCGGGCTTTGGTCCACAGCAGGAACTCATGGTGCTGAAGGACTACGTGGCGGCCCATCGGCCCAAGACCGTGGTGCTGGCCTTCTTTGCCGGCAACGACATCTTCGATGCCGAGGCGTTCGACGCCTTCCAGCGTTCGGGCGGCACGATCAAGCGGCCCCAGCCAGGGTGGCGGATCAAGGACGTCGTCAGCCGCGTGGATACGTGGTTCGTCGTCAGCGCGCTGCGCGCCGGGCAGAAGTTGCTGGCCACGCAGCAGGCGGCCGAGGCCGCGGCGGAACCGCCCGCCGCACCGCCGAGCGAGACGTGGCCCGCGACGTCGCCGGCCTTCGACCGCGGCTGGTTTGACCTCGAGGTCGCCGGCCGCCGAATGCGGTGGGCGTTCATGCCGCCGTACTTGAACACGCTCAACTTCTCGCGCGCCGACCTGACCGCCCGGCCCGGCTGGCCGTTGACCAGTGCGGCGATTCGCGAGATGCAGGTGGTGTCGCGATCGTTCGGCGCCGAGTTGGTCGTGGTGTTCGTGCCCTTCAAGAGCCAGGTCTACCTGCCGCTGGTGAAAGTGTCGCTATCGAAGGAAGCGATCCGGTCGGCGTTTGGCTTCTACCTGGAATCGTACGGCGGTGTGATTGACGTCGAGCGCATGCTCGCCAACCGCCTGGCGCAGAACCAGATGATGGCGCAACTGTGCGCCGAGGCCGGCATTCCGTTTCTCGACACCACGCCTGCGCTGGCCGCTCGGGCGGCGGCCGGCGAGAATGTCTACTTTCCGGATGAGTCGCACCTGAATCAGGCGGGCGAGGCGCTGATCGCAGGGCAGCTCGCCGAATTCATCAGGACGATTTCCGGGTCGAAGTAGCGCGGGCCGAGCCCTTGGGCAGCCGGAACACGTGAATGGATTGCTCCTGCTTGCGGCAGCGCCGTGAGTGGTGCGCCTTGGCCATGTCCGACACCATGACCAGCGTGTTGGACGAACACCAACTGACGCCCTCGAGTGTGCGGTACTTGCGCTTGCCCTTCTTGGAGCGGGGGAAGTCGTAGATCGTGCCTGGGCCGATGATGGTCCAGTCGCTGAAGCGCAGCGTTCCGATCCACAGCCGCGACGTCTCTTGCGAGAGCACGGCGATGGTCCGGCCGCGCAGCGCGACCGCCGAGTAGTCCGCGAACTTCACGCTCTTGGGTAACTTGATGGTCGCGACCGACTGCCAGGTGGCGCCCTTGCGCCGCAACACGTGAATCAGTCCGTGCCCGCGTTTCTTGCCCTTGCGTCCGCCATGGCCGCCGTTGCCTTCACACAGTCCCAGCAGGTAGTCGCGGTTCTGCCGCCGAACCGCGGCGAGCCCTTCCATGCCGGTGTTGCGTCGGTCGAAGCTGACCTCCACCCACCGGCGCCGCCGGAACCTGCCGTGCGCATCGCACTCGTCGATGAGGGGCTTGAAGGTGCCGTCGGGGTGCTTTTCGGCTTCGATCAGCAGGTAGAAGTGGCCCGATTGCGCATTGACGGCGAGGTCTTCGTACCCTTCGCCATCGCGAGTCGGCCCGATCCAGCCGTGCTCGCTCGATTCCAGGGCCAGGCCGCCGCGGATCCGCGCCAGCCGGCGGATGTTGTCGAAGACGACATAGTAGTCGCCGTCCTTTTGGACGACGCCGCTGGATTCGAGCACGGCGCTGCCCTTGGGCGGGCGAAGAAACGCCGACACCTTGTGTTCGGCGACGAGAGTCAGGACCGGCCGCGCCATAAACGGAGTCTACCCGAGGTCAGGACGCGGGCGCGGGGTCGAAGCGAACGACCACCACGGTGATGTTGTCGCGGCCACCGGCTTCGAGCGCCAGTGCCAACAGCTTCTTCGCCGCATCTTCGGGATCGGCCTCGGCGGCCAGCACACCGGCCAGCTGTTCGGGCGTCATCATCTCGCTGAGCCCGTCCGAGCACAGCACCATGCGATCGCCCGCCTGCACGTCGAACGCCCGCGCCTCGACCCTGACCCCGGCGTCGGGTCCGCCGACCACGTTGGTGATGACGTTACGCAGCGGGTGGGCGGCGACGTCCTGTTCGCGCACGGATCCCTGGCGAACCAGCTCCGCGACCAGGGTGTGGTCCTGGGTCATTTGCTGCAGCACGCCGTCACGATGCAGGTAGGCGCGGCTGTCGCCGGCGTGAACCAGGCAGACCTTCGTGCCGAGGTGAAACGCCATGGTGATGGTGGTGCCCATGCCCTTCAGCAGGGGATCGGCCGCGGCCTCCTGCGTCACCTGCGCATCGGCCTCCTTGACCGCGCGCTGGAACTGTTCGAGCACCTTCTGCGCGCCGATATGGTCGGGCTCGAAGAACCACCGAAAGGTGTTGAGCGTGAAGTGCTCGATCGCCGCCACCGCGATCGCGCTCGCGCGTTCGCCGGCCTGGTGACCGCCCATGCCATCGGCGACCAGGTACAAGTGCGCGCGCTCCTCGCCGCGTTGCACTTTTGGTTCGGGCAGGCTGGTTTGTCGCACGCGCAGGGCCTTGCTGAGCTCGGCGATCAAAAATTGATCTTCGTTGGCGTCGCGCACCAGGCCGCGATCGGTCAGGCCGAAGGCCCTCGTGGTCAGCGCCGGGGGCAGAACGATGGCCGTGATCTCGTCACTCATGATGTTGTCCTGTCCACGATGGCTGCCAGCCGGCAGAGACTACCACTTGTTTATCGCGCATCCCACGTGCCACGTCGACCCGCATCGCGCCACCCTTGCCAGGAAGCGCCAGGCGGACGCCGACGCCGGCATCGACATGCAGCGTGGAGACAGTCCCGTCGAGCCGATGCCAGGCGCGGGCGGCATCGGCAAACACCGCCAGGCCCAGCCTGGCCATCGCCGGCCGCCACAACGGATGCCGGTATTCAATGCTGGCGTTGGCAAGCCGCCGCCCGAAGGCCTCGCCCGTCACCACACCGTCGTCGAGCAGCGGGTGAGCGCGCAGCAGCGCCTCGCGCCCGTGGCCGGTGCCCGCGCCGGGCCACAGCGCGAAGGGCGCCGCGACCGACGCGGTCGTGACGGCGACGCCGCCCAGCCACATGGGCTCGTCTTCGTGAGTGGTCGATCGCCACGCCGACGAGAGCCGGCCGGTCGTGAAGGCCGTGCCCGAGCCAAGCGGCGTGGCCGCCTCGGCGCCGGCGCCAAGCGACACGCGATCGCCGGCGAGCCGCACGTCAACCCCACCGCCGGCGGACAGATAACTATCGGTGGACCAGCGATTGAATGCCGTGGTCGCCGTCCATCGCACCGTGCTCGACGCCCAATCGGCGACGCGCAGCCCCGCGTGGCGCCGCTCCTCGCGGACCATGATCGGGCCCCCGTACGATTGCCGCTCCCACGAACCCTCCACCGTGGTGACTCCCGGCAGCCATGACAGGGCAGGGACCGCCAGCGACACCGCCACCCGCGGTCGCGCCTCCCACCACCGCCACGCGACGGTGAGCAGCTCGCCGCTCTTCGCGAGTGAAGCCGCGTCCACCCGGACCTCGCCCTGCAGCCATCCACGGGCGAGCGTCGCGGCAATCGGCAGCACGCCGCGCGGCAGCGCCGGCCGTTCAACGACGATGGCGTCGATGTCGGCGGTGCCGCCGCCTGACGGGCGATAGCGCAGGGAGGTCTGCGCGGCGCTCGGCAACTCGGCCAGCCGGCGGGCCGCATGGCCCTGCCGCTCGGGTGTCAGGACCGTGCGCGGTGGCAGCTTGAGGATGCCCGCGACCGTGGGGTGCGGTATCCGGCGGACGCCCTCGACGCGGACGATGTCCACAGACGGCTGATCGATGTGGTTCCACGCGTCGAGCGCGGCCAACGGTTCGTCGTTCAGGAACCGGCTGGTGGCCAGCAGATCCCACACCGCTTCGTCTTCGGGCCCGAGCACCGCCGCCCGTTCCGCGGTACTGGCCGCCTCGGCCCAGCGCGATTGCAGGAAGTGCACGCCGGCCAGCTCGCGCCATGCGGCCGGATCCGCCGGACACAGTTCGGTCGCGGCCAACAGTCCCGGCGCGGCGTCGGCGACCTGGCCGGCGCGCGCCAGGTCCACCATGCGCGCGATCAGGGAACTGCACGCACTGGTGGATGCCGCGATGCTGCCGGTGTTGTGGTCGCCGGATGCCGGCGGCGCCGTGACCGCCGGATCAGCAGGAGGCAGGATGAGCACGGCCCAGCGGCCCGCCGCGGCCCAGGCGCGATCGAAATCTGGTCGGGTCCAGGTCTGAAAGGGTGCGCTCGCCGGATCGTGCGCGATGACCTGCGCCGGCGTCCACCCCACGATCACGATGTAGTGATAGCGGTTCGGTCGTACCTCGATCAGCGCCACGATCGGACGCCCGCGGTCGATCTGATCGCGCATCCAGTCGTTGGTTGCGCCGGCGGCGCCGTCGATCGGAAACCCCTGCCAGCCACGCCGCCGGATGTCGGCGGTCAGCACATCGGTGTGAATGCCGCCGGCACTGCGATCGATTAGCGACGCGAAGTCTTCGGGATGCACCCGCCGGTCGCCCCAATAACGCAGCACCATGGCCATCGCGGCGCCGCCACACAGGTCTTCGGTTTGCGAAAGGTAGGGGACATCCAGCAGTCGCCGACTGCCGGCCGGATCGGCAAGCGGTGTTTGCGCGAAAGCGAATGTGGCGGCCGTCGCCAACAGGGCTACAGCCGCCATCACCAACAACGCCGTGAGGCGCGCCATCGTGGTCGTGCGCGGGCGGTTAACTCGCCAGCAGGATGACGATGATCAGGATCAAGAGCAGGGTCGTCACCGAGATGACGACAGTGCTCGCGCCGCCGGCGAGGGCGCCGGCGTCAACCGCCGCGGCGTGCTGCGCCAGCGTGTTCAGCTCGACGCCGCTCAACGTCGACACGGCCGAGTTCGCCTGTTCGACGGAGAGGCCGAAACGCTCAGCCATCTCCCGGGCGTCGGAGCGATCGAGCACGCGGCGAACCAGCTCGCGCTGCGAGTTCTCGGTCTCGGCCTTGTTGGCCAGTGCCAGCTGAAGCGTAGAGGCGTCGACGACGCGGGCCTGCTGCGCAAATGCCTGAGTTGAGAGAAGAAGTGCCGGAACTAGGAACAGCGTGACGACTTTCTGTGAGATCTGCATGCGAAATCCTCCGTTTGGCAGGGATGCACGAAGCGGGCCAGTTCAGCCTTTGATGGCGTATCCGCGCTTGGCCAGGACCTCACGGACGCGCTCGCGCAGGTCGCCCTGGATTTCGACCGTGTCCTCGCGGACCGCGCCGCCCGTGCCACAGGCGCGCTTCAGTTCGCCGCACAACTCCTTCAGGAAGGCAGTGTTGCGGGGCAGGTCGTACACGACCGTCACCAACTTGCCGCCGCGTCCGGCCTTCTCGAGCCGCAGCTTGGCGACCACGCGCGGCGGTACCGGCTGCTCCCCGGCGGCGAACCTCTTGCTGCACTGGCAATCGCCGACCGGCCAGCCGCACTTCGGGCACGTCTGACCTTTATCGGTGGAGTAGACGAGGCGCGAGTTGCTCATCGCCCCGGGGCGCGATTATTTGATGAAGGTGAACTTGGCCGATCCGCTCGCGGTGCCCGAGAAGGGCCAGAGCGAAGCGGTGCTGCGCGGGCGCGCATCGGCTCTCACGACGACGTAGTATTCGCGGTTGGCCTCGAGGACCTTGGTGTCGAACAGCGGCAGGCGGTCGAACTGCGTGACCATCTGCGCCACCTGGGCGGGGTCTTCCACGACGAACGATTCTGCGACCCGGCCATCGAGGGCCTGCGAAATGGTGTGTCGACGAGTCAGGTTGTCGAAATCGACGCTCGTCGAGACCACGGCCGAGGCCACGGTGCGATCGACCCACGCCGGCACCTTGAGCTTGAGTTCAACGGTGTAGGTGAAGACGGTCCGCAGGCCGCTTTGGACCACGGCCTTCATTTCGTCGGTCAGTCCGCCGTTGAGCGAGAAGGTCACGAGCACCTGGCCGTCGCGAATCAGGGGCCGGACCCGAAGGGTTTCCGCCTCCTGGGCCGCTGCTGGGGCCGCCGACACGACCAGCAAACTGAGCAGGCAGATCGCTCTCACGAGGTTTCGGACGGAGTACAGACGGGCTAGGATCATCAGCTAAATCGAAGTTCGGGCAGACTTTAGCACACGTAACGGCCAATTGGGACTGGTATGATCCGGTCTGCGCCCCAAAATTATGAAACTCCGGCTATTTTCCCTGATCGCGGCGATTGGCGCCAGCTTTTTACTGGCCCCGAGGGGGTCTGCACAGGAATTGCCCTACCAGATCTTCGAGCGGTACCTCGAACCGCTCGCCCAGCAGATTGGCATGCCCGGCCTGTCGGCGGTGATCGTGCGCAACAACCGGATCGAATGGGAGAAAGGCTACGGCTACTCCGACGTCGAGAACAAGGTGCGCGCCACGCCCGATACCCTCTATCCCATTGGGGGCGTGACGCAGGCCATGAGCGCGGTGCTCCTCGCCATCTGCACCGATCGGCTCGCCCTCGAGGTCGACAGCGGCATGCGCAAGTGGGTGCCGGCCTTCCCGGAGGATGCCAGCGTTCGCCACGTCCTGGCCCATGTGTCCGAAGGCCGTTATATCTACGACCCCAGCCGGTATGCCGCCCTCACCCCGGTGGTGGAGGACTGCACCAAGCGGCCCTTCCGCGTGGCCCTCGCCGACGAGATTCTGCAGAGCCTCGCCATGACCTCGTCGGTGCCGGGACTCGACCTGGGCCAGCCCGGCGGGCAGGCCGCCCGCGACCTGTTCGATGCGGCGCGCGTCGCGCAGTACCAGGACCGGCTGACCCGGCTGGCCAAGCCGTACCGGATCGACCGCAACGGCGCCCAGCCCTCCGGGTATCCGCCCTACGGACTGGACGCATCGGGCGGCATGGTGTCGTCGGCGCGCGACCTGGCCCGCTTCGAGGCCGAACTCGACGACAACATCAATAACGTGCCGATTAGCCTCAGCACGCTCAACAAGATGTGGACGCCGTTCATGCTCGGGACCGGCGCCGCCGCGCCGACCGGGCAGGGCTGGTTCGTCCAGACCACCTCGCAGGAACGGCTGGTGTGGACCTTTGGACATATTCCCGATGCGGCCTCGGCGCTGATCGTGAAGATGCCCTCGAAGCGGCTGACGCTGGTGCTGTTGTCCAACAGCGGCGGCCTGGCCAACGGCAATGAGTTCGAGAAGGGTGACGTCACCACCTCGCCGTTTGTGAGGGTCTTCCTGCGCCTCTTCATCTAGACTGCGACTGCCGCCGCATGCCGCTGCCAGTCCTTCAACGCGCGACCCTGCTCTCCCTGATGCTGGTGGCGCTCGCCACGCCGGTCCGCGCCCAGGACATTTTCGCAGTGCCGTTCGCGGGCGTGAAGTTTGGCGGTTCCACCTCGATCTTCGATCTCGAGTTTGCCGCCGACAAGAAAACCTTCACCATGGGCGCGTCGGTGGTAGTGCTGGGGAACGGGGTGTTCGGCTACGAGGTGGACTTCGGCTACATGCCGAACTTCTTCAAGAACGAAGAGAGCCCGCCGGTGTACAAGCCGGGCAGCTACGTCATCGATCTGTCGGGTGGCGTCCTCCTGGCGCTGCCGGAGGCGGTCACGGGCGGCGGGTTACGGCCCTACGCGATGGTGGGCGTGGGGCTGGTGAACGCGCAAGCCGCTGACGTCCTGGAGATCTTCCAGATCCGGCGCACGGTGCCGGCGTTCAAGATCGGCATTGGCGTCCAGGCGCTGCTCCTGACCAACAACGTCGGCATCCGCGCCGACCTGCGGCACGTGCGCAGCTTCACCGACGACGATGGGTCGCTGGCCCGGGTGGGCCGGCGGATCAGCTATTCGCGATTCACGATTGGCTTGCTACTTCGCCTGTAATAACAGGAGTTCAAGAGAATAAGAGAATAGTTTTCTCCTGATCTCCTTATCTCCTGTTCCTATTTGTCACGCTCGGCCGGCGAACTCGCGGGTCTCGGTGTGGACCTTCACCTTCTCACCTTCCTTGATGAACAACGGCACCTGGATCTCCATGCCGGTCTCGAGCACCGCCGGCTTGGTCACGCTGCCGCTGGCGGTGTTGCCTCGCACGCCCATCTCGGTGGACGCCACCGTGAGCTCGACGTGCGGCGGAAACACGATGCCGATCGGCTGGCCGTTGTAGCGGTGAATCTGCACCTCGACGTTGTCCACCAGCAGGCCGCGGTCGTCGCCGAGGATTTCGCTGCCGAGCGTATGCGTCTCGAACGATTCCTGGTCCATGAAGTGAAACCCGTCCGCGTCGGAATATGAGAACGTCGCCGTCGACATCACCAGGTCCGGCTCGGCGAACCGCTCGCCGGCCTTGAAGGTCTTGTCGAAGACGGCCCGGGTGATCAGGTTGCGCATTTTGAGCCGCACCAGCGTCTGCCCGCCACGCGCGGTGGGTTTCGAGACCTCCACGTCCAGGCAGTGGTAGGGGGCATTCTCGTATTCGAAGTACGCCTTGCGCTTGATTTCGATCGCTTCCAGCAGTGCAGCCATCTCCCTATAATACAGGCATGCACCTCATCCGCATTCGCTACTGCGAGGCGTGAAACTTCCTGCCGCGCGCCGCCCGTGTGGCAGCGCTGATCAAGCAGGAAACTGGCCTTGACGCGGCCATCGAGGTGGGCGGCCGCGGCGAACTCAGCGTGTGGGTCAACGATCGCAAGGTCGCCCAGAAGGACCACAAGGGTTTTCCGTCCGACGCGCAGTTGATGGTCACTGTGCACAGCGCGCTGGCGACTCAACCGTAATCAAGCGGGCATGGCCGTTGCTTGCTGGTACGGCCATGCCGCCACGCAACGAACCGGTTTGGGAATCGACTGCGAGCATTCCCGCCTACTCCCCCCTGGTTGCTGATGTGTCCGCCGACGTCTGCGTGGTCGGTGCCGGCATCGCCGGGCTGACAACGGCCTATCTGCTTACTCAAGTTGGGAAGTCGGTGGTGGTGCTTGATGACGGCCGCATCGGCAGCGGCGTGACCGCCGTGACCACGGCTCACCTGGCCAACGCCCTTGACGATCGCTATTACCACCTCGAGCGTTTGCATGGAGAGGGCGGCGCGCGGCTGGCCGCGGAAAGCCATACCGCCGCCATCGACCGCATCGAGTCGATCGTCGGCCGCGAGCAGATCGCGTGCGACTTCGAACGCGTCGATGGCTACCTGTTCGCGGCAAACGGGCAGGGCGAGGACGAACTGGACCTCGAACTGGCGGCGGCGCATCGCGCCGGCCTTCACAACGTCGCGAAGATCGGCCGTGCGCCGCTGGCGTGGGACACCGGACCGTGCCTGCGCTTTCCCAGCCAGGGACAGTTTCACCCGTTGAAATACCTCACCGGCCTGGCCGCGGTGATCGAGCGCAATGGCGGCCGAATCTATGCGGGCTCGCACGCCGATGTCATTCAGGGCGGCCAGCCGGTCACGGTCACGACCCGTGGCGGCGTGGTGACCGCCGGCGCCGTGGTCGTGGCGACCAACACCCCGGTGAACGACCTGGTGGTGATCCACACCAAGCAGGCGCCTTACCTGTCGTACGTGATCGGGATGCTCGTGCCGCGTGGCGCCATCGGCCGCGCGTTGTACTGGGACACTGCGGATCCGTATCACTACGTGCGCCTGCAGTCGCTGCCCGACGGCGATCACGACGTGCTGATTGTTGGCGGAGAGGACCACAAGACCGGGCAGTCCGACGATGGCGACGCGCGTCACGCGCGCCTCGAGGCGTGGACGCGCGAGCGGTTCCCCATGGCCGGCGAGGTGGCATACACGTGGTCGGGGCAAGTCATGGAAACGGTGGACGGCCTCGCCTTCATCGGCCGCAACCCACTCGATCACGACAACGTCTTCATCGTGACCGGTGATTCCGGGATGGGCATGACGCACGGGACGATCGGCGGCATGCTGATCACCGATCTGATCCAGGGCCGGCCCAACCCGTGGCAGGCCTTGTACGACCCCGCGCGCAAGACGTTACGCGCCGCGGGGGAGTTTGTCCGTGAGACCGCAAATGTGGCGGCCCAGTACGCCACGTGGCTGATGCCGGGCGATGTCGAGTCCGTCGAGGAGATTGAGAAAGGCAGTGGCGCGGTGGTCCGCCGCGGCGCGGCCAAGGTCGCCATCTATCGCGACCCGACCGGCGCGCTTCACGAACGGTCGGCGGCCTGTCCGCACCTCGGTTGCATCGTCGCCTGGAACCACGCCGAGAAATCGTGGGATTGCCCCTGCCACGGCTCGCGGTTCGACAAGTTTGGCGAGGTGATCAACGGCCCGGCGAACATCGGGCTCACGCGCGCTTGACGGTCGTGGCCGGCTCGGCATCGATGCCGACGGCGATCTCTTCGGCCTTGATCTCGACGCGCTCGCGCTTGATGTCGAGACGGAGCCGGCCGTACAGGCTCATGTAGATGTTGGCCACCCACACCAGCGTGAACCACGCGAGCAGCGCGCCCCGCCAGCCGGGCACCAGCAACCGGAAGCCGGCCATCCAGACAATACCGGCGGCCACGTAGTGGCTGAAGCAGTACTCGCAGGTGAACAGGTAGAAAAACTTGCGTTGGTACAGCGCCTTGCAGCGCTGGCTTTTCCGGTCGCACCAGTCACGCAGCTCCGCAAAGAGCTCTTCGTGCGTCACCGTCCATGCGATACATGCGACCGGGGCGGCGAGCACGAAGAGCCAGATGAGCTGTTGGCTCACCTGTGGCATGTCAGGCCTTGGGAATGGTCAGGACCTGGCCGGGCTTGATCTTGTCCGGGTCGGTCAGGGTGCCCTTGTTGGCCTCGAAGATCTTCATGTAGGCGTTGGCGTCGCCCAGGTGTTCCTTGGCAATCTTGCTGAGCGTGTCGCCGGCCTTGACCGTGTACGTGGTCGCAGCGGGCTTGGCGTTGGGGTCGATGGTGACCTCGGCCACGACGTCGTTGCGCCAGTCGGGCACGGTCTTGATGGCCGTCCAGATCTCGTTCACTTCGTCCTGGTTCTGGACCATGCCCTTGAAATAAAGCTTCCCGTCACGTTCTTCCGCGGCGCCCTGCATGCGGAAGCCCTTGGCGGTCAGGATGGCGTGGCTGTACTTGTCTCTTAAGCTCATCGGTTGTTTTCCTCTGCCCCGGCGTTTGCAAGTTGCGAACCACCCGGAAGGGTCCAGAATGGGGCCATGTCGCGCATCGAGCACGATTCCCTGGGCCCAGTTGAGGTAGCCGGCGACCGAATGTGGGGAGCTCAGACGGAACGGTCGCGGCATCACTTTGCCATTGGCGGCCCGAGAATGATCTGGACGCGGCCGGTGATCCGCGCGCTCGGGCTGTTAAAGAAGGCCGCCGCGCAGGCCAACACCGAGTTGGGGGAGCTTGGCGCCGATCGCGCCGGCCTGATCATTCAGGCCGCTGACGAAGTCATCAGCGGCGCCCTCGACGCCGAGTTTCCACTCGTCGTCTTCCAGACCGGCTCGGGCACCCAGACCAACATGAACGCCAACGAGGTGATCGCCAACCGCGCCAATCAGCTCGCCGGCGCGCCGTTTGGCACCCATGCCCCCGTGCATCCCAACGATCACGTCAACAAGGGGCAATCCTCCAACGACGGCTTCCCGGTCGTGATGCACGTCGCGACGACCGAGCAAATCGTGCATCGACTGGTGCCCGCCGTCACCGCCTTGCGTGACACGCTCGCCGCCAAGGCGCGCGCCTTCGATCCCATCGTGATGGTGGGCCGCACGCACCTGCAGGACGCCGTGCCGATCACGCTGGGCGCGGTCGTTCGCGGCTGGGTCGCGCAGATTGACGACACGCTGGCCGGCGTCACCGCCACGCTGCCTGGGCTGCACGCGCTCGCGCTCGGCGCGACGGCGGTCGGCACCGGGTTGAACGCGCACCCGAAGTTCGGCGCGACGGCCGCGCGCCATCTCGCCGGCGGCACCGGCCAGCCGTTTCACGAAACCGCCAACCACGTCGCGGCGCTGTCGAGCCACGACGCCATGGCCGCCACCAGCGCGGCGCTCCGGGGCCTGGCCGGCGCGTTGATGAAGATGGCGAATGACGTGCGCCTGTACGCCTCGGGTCCCCGCGCCGGCATCGGCGAGCTGCGGCTGCCCGAGAACGAGCCCGGCTCGTCGATCATGCCTGGCAAGATCAACCCGACCCAGTGCGAAGCGCTGACCATGGTGGCGGTGCACGTGCACGGCAACGATGCCGCGGTGGCGTTTGCCAATTCGCAAGGGCAGTTCCAGCTGAACGTGTTCAAGCCGGTGATCCTGCACAACGTGCTCGAGTCGATTGCGTTACTGGCCGATGCCGTGACCTCGTTCGACACCTTCTGCGCGCGCGGATTGCAGGCCGACGAGGCGCGCATTGGGGAACACCTGGCGCAGTCGCTGATGCTGGTCACGGCGCTCACGCCGCACATTGGCTACGAGCGGTCCGCGGCGATCGCGCTTGCCGCCCACCGGGAGGGACTGCCGCTGCGCGAGGCGGCGGTCGCGTCGGGCCACGTCACCGCGGCGCAGTTCGACGAGTGGGTGCGGCCAGAGCGCATGGCCACGCCGCACCGCACCGGCCTATACTGACCGCGTCCCCGTCGGTAGCCGTGGACGCAGGGTCCTTTTCTGCAGGAGTCCTTATGAGATTGTCTCTGAGTCCCCGGCGTCCTCTGTGGCTCGTGGTTGTTGCTGTTCTCGCCACGACCGTTCTGTCCGCGCAGCAGGGCACCCTCACCCCAGCCGAACAACAGCGCCGCAAGGATCTCGAAGCCGAACTCCAGGAGATTGCCATCGTTGAACGGCGGGTGATGATCCCCATGAAGGACGGCGTGCGGCTGGCCACCGACATCTACCGGCCCAAAGCAGCCGCCGGGAAAGTGCCAATCGTCTTCGTCAAGACGCCCTACAACTTCAACTTCTGGGATGTGCGCAACGGCGTGCCGGCCGACATGAGCACGATTCTGGCAGCCATCAAGCGCGGCTACGCGTACGTTGGGCAGAACGAGCGTGGGCATTTCTTCTCCGAGGGCAACTACGACATCCTCGGCGCGCCGATCACCGACGGCTACGAAACGATCGACTACTTGACCAAACAAACGTGGTCCAACGGCAAGGTGGGCACCACCGGGTGCTCGTCCACGGCCGAGTGGCAACCGGCGGTGGCGTCGCTCGGCCATCCCGGTTTTGCCGCCATGAATGTCCAGGGCTTCGGCGCCGGTGTCGGCAAGGTCGGTCCCTACTGGGAGCAGGGCAATTGGTACCGCGGCGGGGCTATGCAGATGCTGTTCATCACGTGGATCTACGGCGAGCAGAACCAGGTGCGGCCGATGTTCCCGAGAGACACGCCCCAGGCCGACCTGATTGCGGCGTCGCGGCTGTTCGACCTGGCGCCGCGGATGCCGCCGGTTGATTGGGACAAGGCCCTGTGGCACCTGCCGACCCAGGACATCATCAAGAACGTGGGCGGCCCGCGCGGCATTTTCGCCGACAAGATGCCGGTGGAGTCCGGCGGCATGATGCAGCAGCGCGAGCCGAGCTCCGACGCGTGGCGCAAGGGCGGCCTGTGGCATGACGACATGGCGCTGAACGTGCCCGGCCTGTGGTTCATGTCGTGGTACGACGTGTCGGTGGGACCGAACCTCGAGATGTTCAACCACGTGAGGCGCACCGCGAAGGGCGAGGTCGCCAACCAGCAGTGGGCGATCATCGCGCCGGTCGCGCACTGTGCCTTCACCCGCGCTACCGAGAACACCATCGTCGGCGAGCGGAGCATGGGCGACGCGCGGCTCGACTACAACGAGATCATGTACGGGTTCTTCGACAAGTTCCTGAAGGGGGATGCCAACGGCCGCATCGAGAAGCAGGCGAAGGTGACCTACTTCACGATGGGCAGCAACCAGTGGCAGACCTCCGAGGTGTGGCCACCGGCCGGCGCACAGCCGATGACGTTCCACTTGTCGAGCGGCGGCAGTGCCAACTCGCTCAATGGCGATGGGCAACTGACCGTTGCGCCACCCGACACCGACCGGCCCGACCGCTTCACCTACGACCCGATGAATCCCGTGCCGTCGTACGGCGGCAACGTGTGCTGCACCGGCAACGCCATCACGGCCGGCTCGTTCGACCAGCGCAAGATGGAGTCGCGCCACGACATCCTGGTCTATACGAGCGAGCCGTTCGCCGAAGGCGTGGAAGTGAGCGGGCCCATTACGCCGACGCTCTACGTCTCGTCCGACGCGAAGGACACCGACTTCACGGTCAAGGTGCTCGACGTCTATCCGGATGGCCGCGCCTACAACCTGGACGAGTCGATCCAGCGGATGCGCTATCGCGAGGGCTACGACAAGCCGCTGGCGTGGATGGAGAAGAACAAGGTCTACAAGGTCACGTTGCAGCCGCTGACCACGAGCAACTACTTCGCGCCCGGGCATCGGCTGCGGATTGAAGTGTCGAGCAGCAACTTCCCGCGCTTCGATCGCAACCTGAACACCGGCGGCCGCAACTTCGACGAGGCCAAGGGCGTCGTCGCGCGCAACGCCGTGCACCATTCGAAGCAGTACCCGTCAAGCATCACCGTAACGGTTGTAAACAAGTAGTGCCAGAAGGGCAGCGCTTTAGCGCTGCCGGAGGAACACATGAACGATCGCCGCGACTTTCTCACCGCCAGCCTGATGGGCCTGGCCGCGTCCTTCATCGCCACGCACGAGGCCAACGCCGCCGTGACGGCGAAGCCGCTGGCGCAGAAGGCCACGCCCGCGGTCAACCTGGACGGCTGGCAGATCAGCGCCACGGAGGTGACCTATCCGCCCGGCGAAGCGTCGGCCCAGCATCGCCATCCCGGGTTCGTGATTGGCTACGTGCTCGAGGGCCAGTACAAGTTCGCGGTGAATAACGACGCGCCGACGGTGCTGGCGGCGGGGCAGATGTTCTTCGAGTCGTTCGACGCGCCCGG
This sequence comes from Vicinamibacterales bacterium, assembly GCA_038213735.1. Taxonomy (GTDB): domain Bacteria; phylum Acidobacteriota; class Vicinamibacteria; order Vicinamibacterales; family UBA2999; genus 12-FULL-67-14b. Next base: position 35,563 of record JBBQSP010000023.1, read on the forward strand.
ACAAGTGCACGCGGTGTCGGGCAACGCGAGCCCGACGGCGACCACCAGGATCCTGGCGATCGTGTTCCATAAGAAGGGTGACCCGGTCACGATTCCCGGCGCGTAGGTTGGCCGGCCGCCGCCGTCGTGCCTGGCTGATTGGCTGGCACGGCGTCAAGGTCACCCTCAAGGGCGCGCGCGGCGACGTGGTCGCGCGGCCCGGCTACTTCGTCCCGTAGGGTGATAGCATGGCGGGCGGCGAGGTCACCCATCTTTTCCGGCTCCATCTCCGATCTGCAGCAACGGCTCGCGGCGCAGCACTACCTGGCCGACCACGGCTTGGCGGTGTCGGTCTTCCTGGCGCTGCGGCTGGGACGGCCGCTGTTCCTCGAGGGCGAGGCCGGCGTCGGCAAGACGTCGCTGGCGACCGCCGTGGCCGCTGCGCTGGGCGCCGATCTGATTCGCCTGCAATGCTACGAGGGCCTCGACATCAGTCACGCGGTGTACGAGTGGGACTACCCGCGCCAGCTATTGGAGCTGCGCCTAATGGATGCGGCGGGCTCGCTCAATCGTGACGAGGCGAGACGCGAACTGTACAGTGACGCGTTCCTGCTCAAGCGCCCGCTGCTGCAGGCGATCGATCCGGCCCGCTCGCGTCCGGCCGTGCTGCTGATTGACGAAATCGATCGCGCCGACGAGGAGTTCGAAGGCTACCTGCTCGAACTGCTGGCCGAGTTCCAGATCACGATTCCAGAACTGGGCACCGTTCGCGCCACGGACCCCCCGTTGGTGGTGCTGACGTCGAATCGGACGCGGGAAGTGCACGATGCATTGAAGCGGCGATGCCTCTACCAATGGATCGACTACCCAGCGTTCGAGCGGGAAGTGGCGATTGTCCGCGAGCGTGTGCCCCAGGCCTCGGAGCGGCTCACCGCACAGGTCACCGCCGTCGTGCAGGCGCTGCGGGTGGAAGAGCTCTACAAGGTGCCGGGCGTGTCGGAAACGCTCGACTGGGTCTCGGCACTCGTGGCCCTCGACCGCCACGCGCTCGATCCGGATGCGGTGGCTGAAACCATGGGGGTGGTCCTCAAGTCGAAGGACGATCTCGACGCCCTGAAGGGCGAGCGGCTGGCCGCGGTGCTCGCGCGCGCAGCCACGGCACACCGTGTCTGACTTTCTCGGCCACCTGCTGGTGTTTGGCCGCCTGCTGCGGCGCCTCGGCCTGGACGTGCATGTCGGCCGCCTGGTTGACGTGGCCGCCGCACTGCAGCACGTCAACATCGGCTCTCGCGATGAAGTGTTTTACACCTGCCGGACCCTGCTGGTGCATCGGCACGAGGACCTCGCGGTCTTCGACCGCGCGTTTGCGGCCTTCTGGCGGCCCGGAGAGAGGCGCGCGTCGACGAGCGTGACCGACGATCGCCCTGCCACAGACGCGGCGGCCCCCGTTGGAGCGCCCGAAGCGCTGGCGCCCGTGGCCGCCGACGGGGAGGGCCCAGGCACCGAACCGGCCGGGGGTCAGCAGACGTGGAGCGATCGCGGCACCCTGGCCGACACGGACGTGGCCGAGCTCACCGCCGAAGAACTCACGCAGGCCCGGTATGCGCTCGACCAGCTGGCGTGGAGTCCCGGCCTGCGTCGTACGCGCCGATGGGTGCCGGGCAGAGGTGCCCGCGTCGACCTGCGGCGAGCCGTGGCTCGCAGCGTCCGCTCCGGCGGCGACGTGCTGGTGCTGCCGCGTCGTCGGCGCCGCACGCGTCCGCGCCCGGTCGTGCTGCTCTGCGATGTCAGTGGTTCCATGGAACGCTACTCGCGCTTGTTGGTGCACTTTGCCCACGCGCTGTCGAGGCGCCACGGTCGCGTCGAGACGTTCTTGTTCTCGACGACGTTGACGCGGATCACCACCCAGTTGCGGGTCCGCCGGCCGGATCACGTGATTAGCGCCATCGCGAAGGCCGTACCCGACTGGTCGGGCGGCACGCGGATAGGTGGCGCGCTGCGCGAGTTTCACCAGCAGTGGGGCCGCCGGTCACTGCGCGGCGGTCCCGTGGTCCTGCTCGTCTCCGATGGTTGGGACCGCGGCGATCCCCTCGTGCTTCGCGAACAGGTCGCCCGGCTGCAGCGAAGCTGCCATCGCCTGGTGTGGCTGAATCCGCTGATTGGGACCGTCGGGTACGAGCCACTGACCCGCGGACTGCAGGCCGCGCTGCCGTTTGTCGATGACTTCCTGCCGGCGCGGACCCTGCGGAATTTCGCCGACCTGGCGCTACACTTGAACACGCTGCCGGCACAGGTTCGCGGTTAACGATACATGGACATCACTGGTTCGTACACCTTCAACGCCTCGCCCGATCGCGTATGGGGTCTGCTGATGGATCCTGTCGTGATTGCGTCGTGCATCCCCGGCTGCGAGCAACTCGAGCCGGACGGCGAGGGCCGTTACAAGGCTCGCCTGACGGTCGGCCTCGCGGCGATCACCGGCACCTACGACGGCACAGTGGTGATCACCGAAACCAAGCCGCCGAGCTCGTACCGTTTGACGGTGGAAGGGCAGGGCAAGCCGGGTTTCGTCAAGGGGAATGCGGTCATCACACTGCGCGCCGACGGCGATACGACCGTGCTGGCGGTCGCTGGCACGGTCCAGACGGGCGGACCGATCGCGCGACTGGGTCAGCGCTTGATCGCCAACGTGTCGAAGATGATGCAGGATCGCTTCTTTGCCTGCCTGCAGACGAAGTTGTAGGGGCGGGCTGTCGCCGCCCCTACCACCGTTGAAGGGTCTGACGACCTGTCGCTATACCCGCGCCATGGCCGCGGTCAATGCGCGCCGCGTGAACACCGGGATCATCGCGCGCCGATACGCCTCGCTCGCGTGAATGTCAGCATTGACGTCGGTCATCCCGGCGCCGGCGACGGCCGCGGCTGATTCGATCGTGGCCGCCGACAGCGGCTTCCCACCGAGCGCCTGTTCGACATTCGCCAGGCGGGTGGCGTGCGATCCGGCGCCGGTGATCCCCACTCGCGCCGACTGAATCACGCCGTCCTTGACGTCCAGGGCCGCGGCCACGCCGACAATGGCATAGTGCGACGCGCGCTGGTGGAGCTTGGCGTATGCCGCTGCCTTCAGCGGCGCGATCTGCACGCCGACGATGAGCTCGTTGGGCGCGAGGTCGACGGTGAACAGGTCCTGGAAGAACGCGCTGGCCTTCACCGAGCGCGCCCCGTTCGGTCCTTTCAGGAGGATCGTGGCATCGAGCGCCAGCATCACCGCCGGGTAGTCGGCGGACGGATCCGAGTGGGCCAAGCTGCCGCCGAGCGTGCCGCGGTTGCGCACCTGCGGGTCGCCGATTTCGCCGGCGGTGTCGGCGAGCGCCGGGCACTGCGCGCGCAGCAGCGGCGAGGCGGCGACGTCGGTGTGCACGGTCCCGGCGCCGATCTCGATCTGCCCGCCGGTTTCGCGGATGCCGGCGAGGCCGGGAATGCGCGCGATGTCGATCAGCACGGCGGGTTCGCTGAGCCGCAACTTCATAAGCGGCACCAGGCTGTGGCCGCCCGCGACGAGCTTCGCGCGGCCGCCCGCGGCCTGGAGCTTCTGGATCGCCTCATCAACCGAGGCCGCGCGCTGGTACTCGAACGTCGTGGCAATCATGCCCGGCCTCCCTGGATGATCCGCCACAGCTTTTCAGGCCGCAGCATCATGTCGATGTGCTTGACGCCGAACTCACTGAGGGCATCCACCGCCGCGGCCACGATCGCCGGCGTCGAGCCCAGGGTGCCGGCCTCGCCGACGCCCTTGGCGCCCAGCGGATTGACCGGCGTCGGTGTCACTGTGCTGCCGAGCTCGAAACGCGGAAAGTCGGTCGCGCGTGGAATGGCGTAGTCCATGAACGAGCCGGTGACCATCTGGCCCTCGGTGTTGTAGACGACCTCTTCGATCATCGCCTGGCCGATGCCCTGCGCGAGCCCGCCATGGATCTGGCCCTCGACAATCAGCGGATTGATCAGGTTGCCGGCATCGTCCACCGCGACCATCTTGAGCAGCTTCGGTTCGCCGGTCTCACGATCGATTTCGAGCATCGCGATGTGACAGCCGAACGGGTAGGTGTTGTTGGCGGGCTCGAAGAAGGCCTCGTCGCTCAATCCCGGTTCGAGACCCGGTGGCAGCGGTACCGGGACATAGGCGTAGGCGGCGACCTCGGCGAACGTCTTGCCCTTGGCGGGCGCGCCGTTCACGAAGATCCGGCCGCCTTCGAAGACGAGGTCGTCTTCGCTGGCCTCCAGCAGGGCCGCGGCGAACTTCGCCATCTTGGTCTTCACCTTGCCGCCCGCCAGGTGCAGCGCCGTGCCGCCCACTGCCTGCGAGCGGCTGCCGAAGGTGCCGATGCCCTGTTTCACGATGCTGGTGTCGCCGTGAAGGATCGTCACGTGATCGATCGGCACGCCGAACTGGTCGGCCAGCATCTGCGCAAACGTGGTCTCGTTGCCCTGGCCATGCGGCGATGCGCCGGTCGTGGCGCTGATGCGGCCATCGCGCTCAATCGTGACGCCGGAGTGTTCCCAGCCGCCGGTGGGCAGCGACGAAGAGGGCCCGATCCCGCAGACTTCCACGTACATCGCCAGGCCGAGACCGACCAGCCGCCCCTGCGACTTGGCCGCGTCGCGCTCGGCCTTGAGCGCGGTCCAGTTCGCGTTCTGCAACGCCAGGCTCAACGCCTTGTCGTAGTCGCCCGAGTCGTAGACCGCGCCCATTTGCGTGGCAAACGGAAACTCGTGCGGCTGAATGAAGTTCTTGCGCCGCACCTCGGCCGGATCCATCTGCAGCTCGCGCGCGAGCATGTCCATGGCCCGCTCCACGAAGTAGGTCGCTTCCGGACGCCCGGCGCCGCGGTAGGCATCGGTTGGGGTCTTGTTGGTGAAGACCTCCGTCAGCGCCACGCGAATGGCGGGGATCTTGTACGTCGCATTCGCCATCATCATGGTCAGCGTCGGGATGGCCGCCGTCAGCAGCATGTTGTACGCGCCGATGTCGGCAATCAACCGCAGCTTCAGGCCGAGCACCGTGCCATCCCGCCTGGCGGCGAGGTCCACGTAGCCGAGGATGTCGCGCCCATGGGTGGTCGCCACAAACGCCTCGGAACGATCCTCGAGCCACTTGATGGGAACGCCGAGACGCTTCGAGATGGCGGCCGCCACGTACTCCTCGCCGTAGATATTGATCTTCGCGCCGAAGCCGCCGCCCACTTCCGGTGCGATGGCCCGGACTTGATCCTGCCCAAGGCCGTTCATCGCGGCGATCATCGTCCGCAGGATGTGCGGGTTTTGCGTGGACGACCAGATGGTCATGGTGTTGCGGCCGGGCTCGTAATGAGCGAGGACGCCGCGGCCCTCCATGGCCGTCGGCGCCAGCCGCTGGTTCAGCATTCGCTGCGAGATCACGACCTCGGCGTCTGCAAACGCCTGGTTGATGGCCGTGTCGTCCACCGAACCATCGGCGCCGACACCGGTGCCGCCAGGCACCAACGGCACGGCCAGGTTGTTGGGGAAGGCGGCGTGGATCACGGCCGGCTGGCCAGTCATGGCGAGCTCGGTGTCCACCACGGCGGGGAGCGTGTCGTAGCGGACGACGATCGCATCCGCGGCATCGCGGGCGAGGTAGCGATCGCTTGCGACCACGACCGCGACCGGCTCGCCGGCGTAGCGGACGGTGTCGGTCGCTACCGCGTGATGGGCCGGCGACGGGAACGGCGTGCCGATGGGCATCGGCGGGACGAACTCGGCAATCTGCGCGCCGGTCAGCACCGCCTCGACTCCGTCCATGGCCTGCGCCGCCGTCGTATCGATGGACACGATGCGGCCATGCGCCACATCACTGCGCTTGAACGCCAGGTGCAGCATGCCGGCGACCTTGAGGTCGTCCACGTAGGTGGCTAGGCCCTGGACCAGGCGGGGGTCTTCGCGCCGCTTGACGCGCTGGCCAACGAGTTTCGGGAGGACGGGGGTGGCGGCCATGGGTTACCTCTTGCAGGCGTGCTGCACGGCGTTGACGATGTGCTGGTAGCCGGTGCAGCGGCAGAAGTTACCAGAGATGCCCTCGCGAATCTGCTGCTCTGTCGGCGCCGGGTTGTCGTTCAACAGGTTGACCGCCGACATGATCATGCCGGGCGTGCAGTAACCGCACTGGAGACCGTGCTCTTCCCAGAAGCCCTCTTGCAGTGGATGCAGCTTGCCGTCCTTGGCCAGTCCTTCAATGGTGGTGATTGACGAGCCGTCGGCTTGCACGGCAAACAGCGTGCAGGACTTGGCGCTGCGGCCGTCCACGAGCACGGTGCACGCGCCGCACTGGCTGGTGTCGCAGCCGAGGTGCGTGCCGGTCAGGTTGAGGTGTTCGCGCAGGAAGTGGGCCAGCAGCAGGCGGGGTTCGATGGTGGCTTTCCGGATCTTGCCGTTAACCGTGATGGATACCTGGGTCATGGAGCCCTCTCTGTTGGTGAAGACGGCCTAGTCTAATGAACTGGTGGCGGCGCCACAAGCGGTGCCGTCGGGGCGAGTCCGTCCCTCGCTTGGGCCCGCCCGGCACAGTGAGCGCGGGAAATCGGAGGTAACGGGTTTACAACCGGCGCGCGGCCGGTCAAGATTCAGCGCTTGTGTTCTTGCTTGCGACATCTGTTCCTGCGTCTATCGAAGGGGTCCCCACATGACTGGAAAGATTATTCGGAACCTGACGGCCGTCGTGGCCCTCAGCCTGTTAAGTCCCAGCGCCGTCTCAGCCCAGGGTGGCGGCGCGAGTAGCACCGGCACCATCCAGGGCCGCGCCGCAGATGCGAGCGGTGCGGTTCTGCCCGGCGTCACCGTGACCGCGGTCAGCCCGTCGATGATTGGCGCCCAGACCCAGGTCACCAACGAGAACGGCACGTTCCGCTTTCCGGCCGTGCCGCCCGGCGTCTACTCGCTGACCTTCGAGTTGGCCGGCTTCAGCACCGTCAGGCGCGACGGGGTCTCGATTTCATTGGGCTTCACCGCCAACGTGAACGCCGAGCTGGCGCTGGCGACCCTGCAGGAGACCGTGACGGTCTCGGGTGCCGCGCCGGTGATCGATACCACCGCCAGCCGTGTGCAACAGAACTTCAAGCTCGACCAGCTGGACTCGATCCCGAACGGCCGCGACATGTGGGCGTTGCTGGCCGCCACGCCGGGCGTGGTGATGAGCCGTATTGACGTGGGGGGCAATCGCGCCGGCACGCAGACGGGTTACACCGCGTACGGCCTGAACGGCCAGGTGCGGGTCTCGGTCGAAGGGATCAACACCACCGAAGGCACCGGCGGCGCCGGCTTCTACTTCGACTCCGGCTCGTTCGAGGAAGTGTTCCTCGGCGTCGCCGGCCAGGGTGCCGAAGCGGCCACCCCCGGCGTGCAGTCACAGTTCCTGGGCAAGTCGGGCAGCAACCGCTTCGCGGGCGAGATCTACCAGGACTTCTACAACAACAGCTTCCAGGGCTCGAACCTGTCGGACGAACAGCTTGCCACCGGCCTGCGCGTCGGCAGCAACGAAGTGCAGAAGTACTACGACTTTAACGTCAACTTCGGTGGCCCGATCGCGCGGGACAAGATCTGGTTCCACACCGCCTGGCGCAAGCAGTTCAACTCGGTCGAGCAGCCGCTGTTCAATTTCGACAGCGACTTCGAGACCTGGAACACCAACCCGTCGATCAAGACCACCTACCAGATCAACCAGCGCAACAAGCTAATCGGGTATTACCAGTGGAACATGAAGGTGCAACCGAACCGCCTGCCGCTGGGCACCTATACCTACGACAGCGCAGGTCCGACCACGCGGCAGGAGTCGCCGAGCTGGGTGTGGAAGGGTGAGTGGAACGGCACCGTCAGCGACAAGCTCTACCTGGAGGCGCGCTACGGCGACTTCGGCTACTACGACGCCCGGCTCGCTAACAGCGACGAGGCCTACTTCTGGCGCGACAGCGGCCGCCTGACCCTGACCGGCGCGCACGCCCAGAGCCAGAACGATCGCGATCGCAAGCAGCTGACCGGCGCGGCGACCTACTTCCTCGATACCTCCAGCGGCAGCCACACCTTCAAGGTCGGCGGCGAGCTCTACCTTGAGTCGCAGTGGGGCGGCCGCCAGCAGAACGTCGGCGGCAACATCGAGCACATCTACTCCAACGGCGTGTCGAGTTCGGTGGTGTTCGGCATTCCGACCGCGTTATCGGTCAGCGGCCTCAAGGCCAGCGATAACGGCGACCTGCTGGTGGTGAATAAGCTCGATCAGCAGGATGCCTTCATCAATGACACCTGGACGATGGGCCGCGTGACGGTGAACATGGGCGCGCGCTGGGACCGCTACCGCGGCTGGAGCCCCGAGCAGGAGCAGCTGGCGTTCAGCAACGGCCCGGTCAGCGTGCCGGCGCAGGCCTTCGCCGAACGCTCGTACTACACCTGGAACTCGTTTGGCCCCCGCATCGGCGTGATCTACGACCTGGCCGGCGACGGCAAGACCGTGGTCAAAGCCAGCTACGGGCTGTTCTGGCACAACCCCGGCCCCGGCGTGAGCGCCGACGCCAACCCGAACCAGAACAACAAGAGCGTGACCTATAACTGGAACGATCTCAACGGCGACCGCCGTTTCCAACTCGGCGAGCAGGGTGCCGTCACGAACACCACGCTGTCAGGGTCGATTCAGCTCGATCCGGCCATCGCGCAGCCGTTCTCGCACGACGTGTCGTTGTATGTCGAGCGCCAGTTGGCCGCCAGTCTCGGCGCGCGCGTCGGTTTTGTCTACAAGTCGGAAGATGACCTCATCACGCAGTACGTGCCCGGCCGTCCGATTTCGGCCTACACCGTCCCGTTCAGTTTCGTGGACATTGGTGTCGATGGCCGCGCCAACACCGGCGACGAGCGGACCTTGACGCTGCTGGGCGTGCCATCGGCGTCGGCGGCCAGCTTTCCCTTGACCAACGTCGTGCAGAACACGCCGCGTTTCTCGCAGTACAAGACCGTCGAAGCTTCGCTCGTGAAACGCATGAGCGATCGCTGGTCGGCGCAGGCCGGTGGCAGCTACACCTGGGCGCACGACTTCGCCGGCGCTTATCCGAACGATCCGAACGGCTCGTTCGATGAGGACACTTCCCGCTGGGACTTTAAGCTGTCGGGGACTTACGAGGCGCCGTTGAAGATCCGGGTCTCGCCGCTGGTGCGACATCAGGCCGGCGCCAATTTCGCCCGCACCATCTCGGTCGGATCGGCCGCGGCGACCGCCGCCGGGGCCATCTACAGCGGCACGATCAATGCCGAGCCGCGCAATGCCCGCCGCCACGACAACATCACGGTGTTCGACGTGCGCGCCGAGCGTGCGTTCAGCCTCGGCGGGACGGTGCGCCTGAGAGCGATGTTCGACCTGTTCAACATCACGAACAGCAATGCCGCGGAAACGCGCACGGTGGCCACCGGCACGTCATTCCTGCGGCCGACCGCCGTCCTCGCCCCGCGCACCATGCGCGTCGGCGTCCGCTTCCAGTTCTAGACGGCGCCACTAACAGGAGGTCAGGAGGTGAGGAGTTGTCCTTTGAAGGACACACTACTTATCTTCTGGCCTCATTGAACGTCTGGTCGGCCATCATCCATCCCCGCACTTTCCGCAACACTGTTTCAGGCTCTTGTAGGCACTAACTGCGTACTCGCAGGCGCCCGATTGGGCTTCTCCTCGGTAAAGATGCCGGCACGGAGTTAGCTCGTGATCGGCGCATCATGTGCGAAGACGATGCTAGGATTTGGGGAAGGAGGAGGGGATGTCCGAACACCCGATGCCCGCGATCCATAAGCTCACGGTCAACGAGCTCTGGGCGATGTTCCCGGACGAGACTCACGTGCGCCACGAGCTCATCGGCGGGGTGCATTTCGTGACGCCTACGCCGATCACCCGGCATCAGTTGCTGGTCGGCCGGCTTTCGTTCGAGATCGAGTTGTATCTGCGAGCGCATCCCGGGGTTGGGCAGTTGTTCGGTGTTCCCCTTGACTGCGTCCTGTCGGAACATGACGTCGTTGAACCAGACCTCATCCTGATCGCTGACGATCAGATGGAGATTCTCACCGACAAGAACGTTCAGGGCGCTCCGGCGCTCGTGATCGAGGTGCTCTCGCCGTCAACTCGAAAGCGAGACCGCGGCATCAAGCGTCAGTTATTCGATCGCGCCGGTGTTCGCGAATATTGGATCGTGGACGGAAAGCTGGATCGAATCGACCTCCATCGCCGCGAGGCCGGCAGGTCGTTGACGTTGGCCGGTCAAATTGCGGCTGATGACGGCGGCGTCCTGACGACCCCAATGCTGCCCGGGTTCGCCTTTCCGCTCAACCGGCTCTTCGCGCCATAGTTGGCCCACCTACTGCTTGATTGGCAAGGCCTCGCAACGCGGAGCGCGCGCACCTCGGTGAGCAACTCGCGAATCACGAGTTCGCCAAATCAGCGCCTGAACAACCCGACCAACGCTCCCTTACCGCGAACCTTGCCGGCCATGGCGGCCATCACCGCTGCGCGCGTCAGTGCCGGCGACTGGCCGACGGCCGGCACCTCGATCGTCGAGTCGAGCGCGTAGATCTCGAATACGTAGTGATGCGCGGGGCCTGACGCGGGCGCGCCGGGGCCGCGATAGTACGGGCCGCTGGCGCTGATCTGCCGCGTCCCGTCGGGTAACTGGCTGCCCTGCGGCACGCCTTCCGCCAGCGCGCGGGTGCCTTTCGGGATGTTCCACAGCATCCAGTGCAGGATATCGTCGGTGCCGTTGCCAATCGCCGTGTCCGCGTCACGCGCGATCAACACGAAGCTGACCGCATCGTCCGGCGCCGTCCACGCCAGCGGCGGCGAGACCTGCGCGCCAGCCTGCGTGTACTTCGCGGGAATCGTGCCGCCATCGGTCCACGCCGCCGTCGTCAACGACATCACCTGGATCGGACCGCGGCGGTTCTGCCCGCCGCTGCCCCCGAACGCCGGTGCTGAGGCAGGCGGCAGGGGATTGGGCAAGCCGGCCACCCCGGGGCCTTGGGTCTTCTTCCACACGTCGTAACGCATGCGCAGCGTCTTCACGGGGTTGAGATTCTCGCCCACCTTGATCTGGTTGGGGCCTTTGTCAGCGCCCGGCTGCGACGCGGTGAGATACATCGCGTACTTGCCGTTGTTGTGCGAGTCGCCGCTCGTGTCCTTCGGGTCGGACGCCAGGATGTACGCGATGTGCGACGTGCGGCCGTCGCACGGGATGGCCGGGGCCACGCCGTCCGCCGGCCACGGCGGGCACACGCAGCGGCTGTCGCCGCCCGAGCCATCCGCCGCTTCCATGGCGGCCATCACGCGATCGGTGAGCGAGCCGGCACTCTTGATGAACGCCTGCACCGCGTTCGGCATGACGTTGCCCGCGCGGAGGATGTTGCCCTGGATCGAGTAAAAGATCTCGGTGCCGGGGACCTGGCCCTGGATGTCCTGCGAGACATAGCCGTTGGTGAGGCCGGAGTGGCCGGCGCTGCGGCCCTGCAAATCGAGGATGCCGAACTGCCGGCTCTGGAACGCCGGGTCGGCGCTGAGCAACTCGATGATCCGCTTCGGGTCGGTCCCTTTCTGCAGCTCCTCGAACACGAGCATCTGGTTCTTGTGCGTGCCGTCAACGCCGGCCTGGCAGGCGGCCACTCCCTTACCGGGCACCACCACGGCCTGTACGCCCATCAGGAACTGGTCGTCGCGATCGACGCAGGTGGCCGAGGCGATCACGACCCGGCCGGAGACGCGATCGACGGCGATAACCGACCAGGTGGCCAGGGCCGGGGAGGGCAGGAGGAGCAGGGAAACCAGGACCAGGAATACTCGACGCATGAGGCAGACCCCTTTCGCCAGACACTATATACTTCCCCCGTCCGGATCTTTTGGAGGGGCCATGAGAATCGCTCGCATCGGTATCGTCGTGGCGGCTGTGTTCGCGTGGGCTCCGTTGGCGCAGGCGCAAACTGCGCCGACCTTCGCCAAGGACGTCGCGCCGATCTTCTATTCCAACTGCGTCGAGTGCCATCGTCCGACGATGTTCGCGCCGATGTCGCTCGTGACCTTCGACGAGGCGCGGCCGTGGGCGCGGTCGATCAAGCAGCGCGTCTCGGCGCGCACCATGCCGCCCTGGGGCGCCGACCCCGCGCACGGCGTGTTCAAGAACGATCCCCGGCTGTCGGAGAAGGAAATCGCGACGATCGTGGCGTGGGTGGATGCGGGCGCGCCCAAGGGCAACGACCGGGACCTGCCGGTGGCGCCGAAGTTCGCCGACGGCTGGAGCATCGGCAAGCCGGACGCCATCTTCACGATGACCGAGGACTTCAAGATTCCGGCGACCGGCGTGGTCGAGTATCAGTACCTGCGAATGCCAACCCACCTCACCGAAGACAAGTGGATCCAGGCCATTGAAATCAAGCCGCAGGCGCGCGCGCACGTGCATCACGTGATTGCCTTCACCCAGCCCACGGGTTCGCCCTTGACTGAAGGCGGCGCCCTCGGCCCGGGCAACATCGGCGGCGTCACGCCGAACAAGCCCGGGGTGGTGTTCGAGCCGGGCGTCGGCCGCCTGCTCGCCGCCAATACCGACATCGTGCTGCAGATGCACTACACGACCAACGGCGAGGCCACCACTGATCGCACGCAGATCGGCGTGGTGTATGCGAAGGAGCCACCGAAGTTCCAGCAGCGCGGCGGCAGCGTGATGCAGCCCCGGTTCGTGATCCCCGCCGGCGCCCCGGCGCACGAGGTGCGTGGCTCGCGCGTGCTGGCCGCCGACACGCTGATCACGTCGTTCACGCCGCACATGCACGTGCGCGGCAAGAGCATGACCTACATCGCCACCTTCCCGGACGGGACCAAGGAAACGTTGTTGTCAGTGCCGAAGTACGACTTCAACTGGCAGGTCAGCTACGAGCTGGCCAAGCCGCGGTTGTTTCCGAAAGGGACGGCGATCGAGGTGATCGCGACGTTCGACAACTCGCCGAACAACAAGTTCAATCCCGATCCCACCAAGGACGTCCGCTGGGGCGACCAGACATTTGAAGAAATGATGATCGGCTTCTGGGGCACGGTCGTTGAACGCCCCGTGGCCCCGACCCAACAACACGAATGAAAATCTCTCGTCGCGAGTTTGTTTCGCTGGCCAGCGCTTCGGCGCTGGCCCTTCCTACCACAGCCTGGTCCCGCCAACCGTCACGGCCTGCCGTTGACGGCGCGCGCCTGCGCAACCGGCTCGAGCGCCTGAGCACGCACGGCCGGCCGCCCGGCGGCACGTTCGCCTCGGGTGTGTCGCGGGTCGCGTATTCGGTGGCCGACCTCACGGCTCGGGCGTTCATCATCGACGAGATCAAGTCGGCCGACATCGTGCCGCGCATCGACGCCGCCGGCAACATCTTCGCCCGCTACGGTGGGCAACCCGACCAGCCGGCAATCCTGTTCGGGTCGCATATCGACTCGGTGCCGAACGGCGGCAACTTCGATGGCAACCTCGGTTTCTTCTCGGCGCTCGAGGTGATCCAGGCCGTGCAAGCGGCGAAACTGCAGACCCGGCATCCGCTCGAAATGGTGCTGTGGGCGCACGAAGAGAGCACGGCGTTTGGCATCGGCACCGCGGCCAGCCGCATTGTCGCCGGCGATTTGCAGGCCGGTGACATGGAGCGGACGTGGAACGGCATGCGCCGCGCCGATGCGATCAGGCGCATTGCCGGCAGTCCCGATCAGATTGAAACCGCTGTGCGCGGCAAGGGCGCGTGGCACTCGTACGTTGAGCTCCATATCGAGCAGGGCGGCACGCTCGACCAGGCCAAGGTCCCGATCGGCATTGTCGAAGGCATTGTTGCGATTCACCGCTACGACGTGGTGATCGAGGGCTTTGCGAATCACGCCGGCACCACGCCCATGGGCGAGCGCCAGGATGCCATGGTGGCGGCGTCGCAGTTGACCTTGGCGGTCCGCGAGATCGCTGCGCGCGGGGTCGGCCGCCCCTTCGACTCCGCTCAGGGCAAGCAGGTCGGCACCGTGGGCCGGCTCGAGGTCGAGCCCAATTCACCGAACGTCATTCCCGGCCGTGTCACACTCAGCGTGGAGTTCCGTGACCTGTCGGAGCAGGTGCTGCGCGAGCTGGGCGACGCCGTGAAGGCGCGCGGCGCCGCGATTGCCAAAGACACCAACACGACCATTACTTTCGCCCTGGCGAGCGCCAACATCGGCGCCCCCGCGACCAGCGGCGTGCAGGACGCCATCGGTAAGGCCGCGAGTGCGCTCAGCTTGCAAACGCGCCGCTTGCCGAGCGGTGCCGGCCACGATGCGCAACAAATCGCGCGGCTGTGCCCCATGGGCATGGTCTTCGTGCCGAGCGTCGGCGGCATCAGCCACTCGCCGAAAGAGCTCACCACGTGGGACGACTGCACGCGCGGCGCCAATGTGCTGCTTGGCGCGGTCTTGGAACTGGACGCGCGCGACAGCGTGTAGGCGCGCCTCTGGCGCGTGGGGCTCGACGCTCCGCGTCTCGTCGGGGTCGCTCGCTCCGCTCGCAGCCTGGGGCTCGGCGCTTCGCGCCTCGTGGGGACACGATTCAAGCGGTGTCTGATCTGTGCCTAATCGGTGGCCTGTAGTACCCTGACTGCCGCCTCAATCCACAGTTTGTCTCTGTATGTATACAAATCGATACCTGTTCACTGTTTCCGTGGCTGCACTTCTGTGTATCGCCACGGCTACGAGCTCGGTGGCCCAGACCAAGCCTGGTTCCGCCAACGTGACGACGGCGGTCCGCGCGACTGAAGCGCCGACCGTCGATGGCGATGTGCTCGGCGACCCGGCATGGAAGGCGGCGACGCCCATTACCGGCTTCGTGCAGGAACAGCCAGACGAAGGGCAGCCTGCGTCCGAGAAGACCGAGGTCCGCGTGATCTTCACCGCCGATACCCTGTATGTCGGCGTGGTGATGTACGACTCAGACCCGAGCGGCATCATCGTCTCGGACGCGCGCCGTGACTCGCCGCTGGACGACAGCGACAGCTTCCAGATGATTATCGATACCTATCGCGATCGCCAGAATGGGTTCGTCTTCGGCACCAATCCCACGGGTCTTGAGTACGACGGCCAGGTGACCAACGAAGGGCAAGGCGGCGGCGGCCTGGGGTTCGGCCAGAGGCAGTCGGGCGGCTCGGGTTCGGGCTTCAACATCAATTGGGACGGTGCGTGGACCGTGCGCGCGCGGATCACCGAGCAGGGGTGGGCGGCGGAGTTTGCCATCCCGTTCCGCACAATCCGGTACCCGGCCGCCACCGAGCAGACCTGGGGCATCAACTTTCAGCGCAACATTCGCCGCAAGAACGAGCGCGCCTACTGGGCGCCGATTCCGCGCCAGTTCAACCTGTATCGGCTGTCGCTGGCCGGATCGCTCACGGGCGTGCAGACCCCGGCGTTGCGCAATCTGCGCATTACTCCGTACGTGTTGGGCAACGCACTGGAGTCGGGCGAAAACCCGGTCGACGGCGAGCTGCTGGGCGACGTCGGCGGCGACCTGAAGTACAGCATCACCCCAAGCTTGACCCTGGATGCGACGGTGAACACCGACTTCGCGCAGGTGGAAGTTGACGACCAGCAGGTCAACCTGGACCGCTTCAACCTGTTCTTCCCCGAGAAGCGGCCGTTCTTCCTCGAGAACGCGGGCTTCTTCAGCGTTGGCAACCCGGGCGAAGTGGACCTGTTCTTCAGCCGTCGCATCGGCATCAGCAATGCTGGCGAGGCCATTCCCATCCTCGGCGGCGGCCGCATCTCGGGTAAAGCGGGCCGCTTCAACGTTGGCGTGCTCAACATGCAGACCGACGAGTTCGACAACGCCGTGGCCAGCACCAACTTCACGGTCATGCGCGTGAGCCGCGACTTGCCGAACCGGTCGTCGATTGGCGCCATCTTCACCAACCGCCTGGAAGTGGGCGACTTGGCCCGCGAGTCGTCTGCCGGCCGCACTTACGGCGTGGATGGCAAGTGGGGAGTCGGGCAGACCAGCATGGTGACCGGCTTCTTCGCGAAGACCGGCACCGAGGGCATCACCGAGAGCGACCACGCGTTCAACCTGCGCTCGCAGACCAACCGGCCGCAGTGGGACCTGAATCTCGGCTACCAGGAAGTGGGCAGCGGCTTCAATCCCGAGATTGGCTTCCTGAGCCGCAAGGGCTATCGCAAGCCCGACGTGTTCCTGATGACCCGCTTCCGTCCGCAGGATTTCATCAACATTCAGGAACTGCGACCGCACGCGACTTTCCGTGGCTTCTGGGGTCTCGACGGCTTCCAGGAAACCGGCTACCTGCACCTGGACAACCACTGGCAGTTCCGCGACAGCACGGAGATCCACACCGGCATGAACCTCACGCTCGAGGGCGTGCGGGCGCCGTTCGAGATCTACCCGGGCATCTTCGTCCCGCCCGGCACCTACGAACACGCCGAAGCGCAGCTGGTGGGCATGAGCAACCAGGGCGCGCCGTTCAGCGTCAGCATGCGCGTGACCGCCGGCGGTTTCTTCGGTGGCGATCGCCTGAGCCTCAGCCCGACGGTCAGGTTTCGCGCCGGTGATGCGCTGACCACCGAGTTGACCTATCAGCGCAACGACGTCGACCTGCCGGGTGGCGCGTTCATCACCAACCTGGTCCGCACCCGCGTGTCGTACTCGTTCTCGTCGCGCGTGTTCACGCAGGCGCTGATTCAGTACAACGACCGCGCCGACCTGTGGTCCATGAACTTCCGCTTCGGCTGGCTGCAGGCGGCCAACACCGGCCTGTTCGTCGTCTACACTGACACCCGCGGCCTCTACGAACTGAACGATCGGCCGGAACGGACCGACCGTTCGCTGATCGTCAAGTACTCCTACATGTTCGACTTGTTTCGCTGAAGACCGGAATCGTTCAACCCAGGAGAAACCACCATGGTGACGTTGGCAAAGCGGCTGCTCGTGGTCGGGGCATTGTGTGGCTGGGCGTTGCCAGCGTCGGCGCAGACGGTCGACGAGGTGGTCGAGAAGCACCTGGCCGCGCTCGGCGGCCGGGCGGCGCTGGCGAAGTTGCAGTCGCGGCAAATGGTCGGCACCATTACGCTCTCATTGCCGGTCGGCGGGGACGTGACCGGATCGGTCGAGGCGTTGAACGCGGTCCCCAATAAGGCGCGGACGCTGATCAAGCTGGATTTGACGGCGCTTGGCGCCGGGCCCATCCAGATCGATCAGCGCTTCGATGGCACCTCCGGGTACATGCTCGATAGCATGCAAGGCGACCGCCCCATCACCGGCACCCAGCTCCAGAGCATGAAAAGCGCGGTGTTCCCCTCGGCGTTCTTGAACTATAAGGAGCGGGGCGCCAGCGTCGAGCTGAAGGGCAAGGAGAAGGTGGGCGAGCGGGACGCGTACGTGCTGGTCGTGACGCCCAAGGATGGCGCGGTCGTGCGTCAGTACTTGGATGCCGAGTCGTACCTGCCGGTGCGCATGGTGACGGCGGTCGAGGTGCCCGGCATGGGTGTGTTGGACCAGACCTCGGACTTTTCCGATCAGCGCGACGTCGACGGCGTGAAGGTGCCGTTCCTGATCAAGTCGTCGTCGGCGGCACAGAGCTTCACCATCAGCGTCACCAAAGTGGATCACAACGTCACCGTGGACGAAAAGCTGTTCGTGAAACCCGGCGGCGTCTAATCGTGGCGGTGCCGCGCCTCAGGGTTCTTCGTCCGCTGCCGCGTTCGATCACGCGGCCGCTCTCGGTGCTCGCCGTGGTCGCGTGGATGGCGACCATGGTGGTCATGGTCAACCGCGCCTACCTCCAGGCGTCGCCCACCAACCTGGCCACCGACCTGGCCCGCTACGGCTCGACCGCCCAGTGGCGCGGCGTCTATTACCGCGGCGAGAAGATCGGCTTTACGGTCAGCCAGGTGGAGCGCACGGACGACGGCTTCGAGCTGAGCGAGGATGGGCGGCTGCAGTTCTCGTTGCTGGGCGCCACGACCGCGGCGGTGCTGCGGACGACGGCGCGCGTGGACCGTGCCTTTGCGTTGCAGACGTTCGAGTTCTCGCTTGATCCGGGCACCGGGCCGACCACCGTGCGCGGCCGCCTCGACGGCCTGCGGCTGTCCCTCGACATCACCAGTGCCAGCGGCACGCGGTCGGAGATGCGGGATCTCGAGGCGCCTCCCGCCCTCATGCTGAGCATGGGTCGCCGCCTGGCCCGCGAGGGGCTGGTGGCGGGCACCCGCCACGAATGGCAGATCTTCGACCCGGCCACCCTGAAGAACGCGCCGGTGCAGCTGGCGATCGGCGAACGCGAGGTCGTCAACGCCGCCGGCCGCCTCATTCCGGCGTTTCGCGTCGAGCTGGCCTTCTCGGGACTGAGCACGACCGCGTGGATCACCGACACCGGCGAGATCGTTCGCGAGGAAAGCCCGATGGGGCTGATCTCCGTGCGCGAATCGCAGGAGCAGGCCACGACCCTGGCCGTGACGAACATGATGCAGCAAGACATGCTGACCGCGTCGGCAGTGGTGCCGACCATGCCGCGGCGATCGTTCATCACCGAGCCGCGCGACGTGACGCGGCTGCGGATGCGCATCGACAACGCCGTCCTCTCGGGCGACGACCTGCAGGGCGTTGGCCAGACCGTCACCGGCAACATCGTCGAGCTCGTGGATACGCGCGGGCTCACGGCCGGCCCGGCCCCAGCCGATCTCGATCGCTATTTGCGGCCCGAGCCGTTCATTGAAAGCGATGCGCCCGAGATCCTGGCTGAGGCCGAGCGCATGGTGCACGGCATCACCGGTGCGCGCGCCCGGGCCGAGCGACTGATGCGCGAGGTCAACCAGCTGGTGGAGAAGAAGCCTACCGTGAGCCTGCCGTCGGCGCTCGAAGTGTTGCGCACGAAAGTGGGCGACTGCAACGAGCACACCGTGCTGTTCGTCGCGCTCGCGCGATCGCTGGGCATCCCGTCGCGCATCAACGTCGGCCTGGCCTACGTGCGGGGCGCGTTCTACTACCACGCCTGGCCCGAGGTGTACCTCGACGAAGGCGGTGGCCGCGGGCTGTGGCTGCCGGTCGACCCGACCTTCAACCAGTTTCCAGCCGATGCCACGCATGTGCGCCTGGCGCGGGGCGGGCTCGACCAGCAGACCGCCATCCTGCCGTTGATCGGTCGCGTCAAGATGACCGTGCTGCAGGTGGACGTCACGCCGGGCTCGACGCCGATTCTCGTGGGCCGATCCGACACGGATGCGCGGCCCCTGTCCATTCCCGTGCCTCGGCGCCAGGAGTGCGGCTGCTGGGTTCCGTGCCCGGGTCGCCCATGATCGCCGTCGACAACCTGGTCAAGCGCTTTGGTTCGTTCACCGCGGTCGATGGCGTCTCGATTCACGTCGAGCCAGGCCAGATCCACGGCTTTCTCGGCCCGAACGGGGCGGGGAAGACCACGAGCATCCGGATGATCGCGGGCCTGCTGCGGCCAGACGAGGGCCGCATCCTGGTGAACGGCCACGACCTGGCCCGCGAACCCGAGGCCGCCAAGGCCGCGCTTGGCTTTATTCCCGATCGGCCGTTCATTTACGACAAGCTGACGGCCGGCGAGTTCCTGCGGTTTCACGGCGGGCTCTACGGCATGGATGGCGGCGACACCGACGTGCGCATCACCGAGATGCTCGAGATCTTCGAGCTGGGCCGCTGGCAGCACGAGCTGGTCGAGAGTTTGTCGCACGGCATGAAGCAGCGGCTGGTCATGAGCGCGGCGTTCCTGCATCGGCCCAAGGCGGTGCTGGTTGACGAGCCCATGGTCGGGCTCGATCCGCGTGGCGCGCGGCTGATCAAGGACATCTTCCGGCTGATGGCGTCGCGCGGCGTCGCCATCCTGATGAGCACGCACACGCTCGAAGTGGCACAGGAGATGTGCGACCTGATCAGCATCATCCTCAAGGGCAAGATCATCGCTCATGGCACGGTCGCCGACGTGCGCGCCATGGCCGGCACGCCGGATGAGGAGCTGACGCCGGTGTTCTTGAAGCTCACCGGCGGCGGCGCGCTGCAGGAGATTGACGAGATCTGATGGAGTCGCTGACCCGACCCTTCCCGTATTTGCTGCTGCCCATGTGGTGGGCGTCGCGCAACCGCGCCCGCCGGCGCGAGAAGGGCGATTTGACCCGGGGCCTGTTGTTCGGCGCCATTGGCCTGGTCGTGTTCGCGGCGTTGTCTGCCGGCGCGTTCTGGGTGACCTGGCAGGCGGCGAGCTACGACGAGCTCGGCGACTACCTGCTCCGCATCGGCCTGTCGTGGTTGTTCCTCACCTTCCTGTCGTTCCTCGCGTTCAGCGCCGTGGTGGCGTCGCTGTCGACCTTTTTTCTGTCTGACGACTTGCGGTTGATCATGGTCGCGCCGGTGGCGTCGCGGCGCCTGTTTTTCGCGCGCTTTACGCGAACGCTGGCCCAGTCGGGTTGGATGGTGGTCGTCTTTCTGGTGCCCGTGCTCGCCGGTATCGGCTTTGCCAAGTGCGCGCCGTGGGCATTTATCGCAACCGTGCTCCTCACGGTCGTGCCCTTCGTCACCATCCCGGTCGCGCTCGGTTCGGCGATGACCCTGGCGCTCGTGAACGTGTTTCCGGCGCGCCGTGCCCGCGACATCCTGATGTTCATGGGCCTGGTGTTTGCCACCAGCCTCGTGCTGTTGCTCCGCTTCCTGCAGCCCGAACGGCTGTTGCGGGTCGAGTCGATGCCCGAAGTGACGGCGTTCTTTGCCACGCTGCAGTCGCCGATCACCCCGCTGCTGCCGTCGTTCTGGGCGGGGGAGGCGTTGTTCGCCGGCGTGCAGGGCGGCAGCGACTGGCTGCACATCGGCGCGCTGTGGACGACCGCGGCGGCGCTGGTGGTGCTGGTCGGTGCGGCGTTCGAGCGGTGGCACTTCAGCGGCTTCAGCAAGTCACAGGAGGCGCGCAAGGCGCGCTTCACCCACTTCCACGCGCTCGATGCGGTGGCCCGCATGCTGCCGTTGTCGCCGGTGCGGCGTCACCTGCTGATCAAGGACGTAAAGGTGTTCCTGCGCGACGTCAGCCAGTGGTCGCAGTTGCTGCTGCTGGTGGCGCTGATGCTGGTGTATCTCTACAACTTCCGCGTGCTCGACCTGGATCGCCTGCCGTACATGAGCGGCGTCGTGAAGAACCTGTACGCGTTCCTCAACCTGGCCATGGCGGCGTTCGTGATGGCGACGGTGGCGGTGCGGTTCGTGTTTCCGGCGGTCTCGGCTGAGGGTGCCGCGTTCTGGATTATTCGCACCGCGCCGATCTCGTTGCGCGACTTCCTGTGGTCGAAGTTCTGGTCGGGCCTGGTGCCGGTGCTGCTGCTGTCGGAGATCCTGATCGTCGCCGGCAACGAACTGCTCGGGGTCGATCCGTTCCTGAAGCAGATGTCGGCCGTCGCCATCGTCTTCATGTCGTTCGCGCTGGTCGGGCTCGCCACCGGCCTCGGCGCGCGTTACCCGCGGTTTGCCGCCGATAATCCCAGCCAGGTGGCCGGGTCGTATGGCGGGGTCGCTTTCATGATCGTGGCGGTGCTGTTCATCCTGGTGATGATCGGCCTGCTGGGCTGGCCGTCGAGCGTCTACCTGTTCAGCCAGGTCCGCAACCGGCCGTTGACCGAGATGCAGCAGGTGATGTTCTACGTGTGCTTCGCCTCGGCCGCCATCCTCAGCCTGGCCATCTGGCTGCTGGGCATGCGGACCGGCGTGCAGGCATTGCAGGCGATGGATCGGACGCCGGCGTAACAGCGGCGACCAACCTCTGAGCCGTAGCGACAAACCTTCGGGTCGTGGCGACAAACCTTCGGGTCGTGGCGACAAACCTTTAGGTTTGTCGATCAAGCCTGTCAGGGCTGCGCCGTCAGCCTCTCAGGATTTGCCGGATCGGGTCGGGGAGCAGCTGCGTGCCGAGCTTCCAGCATGTCTGGCAGGCGGGGCAATCGTAGAAGTGCACCGAAATCTGCGGCATCGACGCGGCCTGTGGCCGAAAGGAGCCGGACGACACTTCCGTGTCCACATAGACGAGCGTGCCCTGGCAGGCAGGGCAGGCCGGATTGGCGGGGCGGTCAGCGGGATCGAGCGTGGACATCGACCCCAGTATGGCGCAACTAGCCGCCGGCCGCCGGTGCGGTGAGGAAGCTGATGCGGATCACTTCCATCGGCGCTGTGCCGGTGTTGGCGAATTGCTCGACCTGTGCCGCGTTGACCCAGCGCTCCTGTCCGCTCATCAGCGTGATCAACAAGGCCGGCTGGCCGTCCGGGGTGCGGACCTCCACGGACTTGCCGGCGGGGACAATCAGCCGCCAGATGCTCATTTGCACGTTCGAGAATTCCTCCCGGTTGAGGGGAGCGCCATCGGTCGCGTTGCGCGGAATGCGACGGCGCAAGTTGCGCTCACCCTTTGCATCCGTCTTGAATTGCACCTTCAGGAAGTCGCTGGGGGTCGCGGCCGGATTCTCGGCATTGTGCGCCTCGCTCGGCCCCGCGGCCACGCGCATGCTGCCGGCCTTGACCGCCGGGCGCGTGACTGCGCGGCTGCTACCGCTTTCGTGGCGGAAGACCACCCCTTCCGAATCGTTCAGGTAGAGGTAGGCCGTGGTGCCGGCCGGGTGAGTGTGCACCGGCAGCTTCGCGCCGGCGGCGTAGTGGACGCGCACCAGCTTGACCCACTCGTTCTCGAATTGGACCTTGTAGGCCTCGGGGATCGTGGTAAGGGGATCCTGCGCCGCGAGTGGCGCCATCCAGGCGAGAAGCGCGACGGCCAGCACGGTTGGTTTCATCATCGACACCCGGGTCTAATTGTTCGCTAAACTGTGGCCGCCATGTCACGATTCTTCATTGCCGCGCTGTTCCTGACGGTGACCGTACAAGCTCAAGACGCCCCGCGACCGGTTTCGGCCGGGGATTCATGGTTCGGCACCTTTTCGATCATTGCCTTTGATCCGGCGACCAACGAACTCGGCGTCGGGGTCCAGTCGCGGGCGTTCGGGGCGGGCGCCGCGGTGCCGTACGCGAAACCCGGTGTAGGTGCCGTGGCCACGCAGGCGTCGGCGAACCGCCAATACGGACCCAAGGCGATCGCCATGCTCGAACAGGGACTGTCGCCGGCCGAAGTGGTGAAGCGCATCACCGACGAGGATCCTGGCCGCGACTCGCGACAGGTGGCGGTGATCGATGCCAAGGGCCGCTCGGCCGTCTACACCGGCAAGCGCGTGCTCGATCGCAACAATGATCCCAAGGACCTCGTGCACCTGGGCGGCTACGCCGGTTTTGCCGCCGGGCCGAACTTCTCGGCGCAGGGCAACACGCTGGCGAGCGAGGAGGTCGTCAAGGCGATGGCCGCGGCATACCAAGCGGGCAAGGGGTCGATGGCCGAGCGGTTGATGGACGCGCTCGATGCGGGGCAGGCGAAGGGCGGCGACACCCGCGGCATGCAGTCGGCCGGCATTCTCGTGGTGCGGCCCTTGCCGCCCAACTCCGACTCCACCGTCGAGCGCATCGTCGACATCCGCGTGGACGATCACGAAGAGCCGTTCAAGGAATTGCGGCGCTTGCTGCAAATGACAACGGGCGTGCCGAACCGGCTAACGGCACAGTCGGCGGAGCTGGCGAAGGCGGGGAAGTTTGCGGAGGCGATCGTCGAACAGCGCAAGGCCCTCGACATCAACCCGCGCAGCGAGCAGTTGATGTACGCGCTGGCGCAGCGCTACGCGCAAGCGGGGGACACGAAGCAGGCGCTGGAACACCTCGGTCACGCCATCCGGCGCCAGCCGAAGCAGTGGAAGCAGCAGGCGGCCGCCGACCCGCTGTTCGCGAAAATTGCCAACCTCCCCGAATTCAAGCGCCTGGTGGGGGCCTGACCCCCTTTTCCACCAAATGGTGCGTCGGGGACAGGCCTCCGGTGGGTGACTGACCCCCATTCTCACAAATTTGTGGGTTGGGGACAGCTAGCATCTGCCACGTCGGTCGAAATGCGGCTTGTTTCCGCGAACAGGGCTGGTTGAGGGGTGGCCCCAATCCACCATTTGGTGGAAATGGGGGTCAGGCCCCGGTCCGGGTGGGCTAGGCCATCCGCGACGGCTGCCACTGCAAGCCGAGACCGATGATCCGCTCGATGAGCTTGGCGTAGGTCACGCCCGCCCGCTGCGCCGACTCGGCGAAATCTTCGCCGTGCGCCAGCTGCGGGTTCGGGTTGGCTTCAATCACCGACAGCTCGCCATTCGCCTTGAGGCGCATGTCAATGCGCGCGTAGCCTGACAAGTCGAGGGCGCGGTACACACGCTTGGCGAGATGCTGCACCTTGGCGGAAATGTCGTCGGGCAGCGTCGCCACCGCGGTGTCGATGCCGTGCTTCTTCTGGTACTTGACGCTCCACTTCACGCGCTCAGTGGCAATCTTCCAGTTGTTCTCCGGCATCTTCGAGAACGACATCTCCCACACCGGAAACGTCTGCAGGCGATCGTTTCCCATCACGCCGACGTAGAGCTCGCGGCCGTCGATGAATTGCTCGACGATGGCGGGGGTCATGATGGTGTCGTGGATGAACTGGACGCGCTTGTTCAGCTGCTCCTCGTTCTCGACCACCGACGCCTGCGAGATGCCGGTAGACGACTCGTAGGTCAGCGACTTGACGATCAGCGGAAACTGCAGGCGCTTGGGCAGCTTGACCTTGTTGCCGAGCGGCACGACCAGGAAGTCGGGCACTGGGATGCGGTGATACGCCATCAGCTTCTTGGCCAGCCCCTTGTCGCGCGAGAGCGTGAGGCCGCGCGGGTTGCAGCCGGTGTACGGCACCTTCAGCAGCTCGAGGTAGCTCACCACGTTCTGGTCGAACACCACGACATCGTCGAACGCTTCCATCAGGTTGAACGTGATGGTCGGCTTGAAGTCGTCCATCGTCGCGCGAATGGGCGTGAGGTCGTCGTGCACGCCGATGACGCGCACCTCGTGGCCCAGCACCTTCAGCGTGCGGACGACGTCGTACTCCATGCGCCAGGAGGCGGTCGAGGCGGTGGCCTGGTCGGGCGCCACATCGGGCGGTTCGAGGCCTTTGTGGACGAGAGTCAGGACGCGCTGTGGTTTCAAAGGGCTACCCGATGGCGGCCGCTGTGCAGGTAGTTCATCACCTGCACGGTCAGCAGCACCGTGAATTCCTGCCGCGCCTGTTCTTCAGGCACGGCCAGGCGGAGTTTGAGCTCGCGGCAGCGGACGATGATGTCCTCGAGCACTTTGTCGATGGTGTATTGGTAGATGCCGGTCCATTCGGCGACGATCTTGCGCACCGGCTGGCGAATGCGGCTGAGGAACTGTGCCGCCGTGATCCGGCTGGCGTGTTCGGGCGCATCCGAGAACAAGCGGCGCAAGTCGCGATCGTAAAACGCCGGGTGATCCACGCCGTAGTGCCGCCGCTTTTTCCGGTAGTGATACCGGAGCGTGCGATGGAGCTTGTGGAGCGGATCGATCTCCTCGGTGCGTTCGAGCAGCGGTTTCTTGGCGACCAGCGACTTCATCAGGTCGTCCATGTATTCGAGTTTCTTGATCGCCGGCCAGCCGGCGTAGCGCGGCTTCCACTGCGCTTCGGGTGTCAGCCACACCGCAAACGTTTCCGCGAAGTCCTCGTCGGGATGGCTCTGGGCGTACCACGGGTCCAGGTGCTGGACGAAGCTCTTGCTGTACGGCCGTGGGGCGTAGAACTCCGGATAGGGTTCCGACGAACTGCCGAAGACCTGCTGTCGTTGACGCCGCAGCCGCAGCTTGTAGGCGTTGTCGATGACGTGGCCGGCCTCGTGCCGCAGGATGCGCATGCACCACTCGTGCTCGCCGCCCTCGACCGCCAGCATCTGCGCCTTCTCGAGGCGCTCGAGCCGCGGATGCGCTAGGTAGAACGGCACCGCCATCGACGCCTGGCCGTCGGGCGTGAACCACTCGTCGGAGAGATAGAAGTGCAGGGGAAACGTGAGACCGCGCGCCGCCAGCTCGGACTTCAGCTGCTCGATGCGAGACTGGATGACCGTGTCATCGAGCTTGAGGGGCAGCGCTGCCAGGCGGAGATTCAGGAGCTCTTCGTCGGGGAGCTCGGCCCAGTTGGGAGGGGCAGTCGTGCTGGGCATCGGCGCACCCAAGAGTGTAGGTCAAACGGGGCGCTCACAGGAGTTCAGGAGTTAAGGGAGTTCAAAGGGTCCGTAATCGAGCGTTGAGTCCGGCAACTTGCTGGGGCACAATGGCTGGGCGTGCGCTCGTAGCTCAACTGGATAGAGCATCGGCCTTCGAAGCCGGGGGTCGCAGGTTCGAGTCCTGCCGAGCGCACCATTCTCGCTAGCGACCGCTCCCGACAAGCTGTGCCCTCCCGACAAGCATCACCCTCCCGACTGGCCCTTCTTCAACTTCCCGGCAAAATTCTTCTCGAGCTTCTTGACCTTTGGGACCGCCACGGCCGCCACATAGGGCTGGTTGGGGTTCCGCGCCACGTATTCCTGGTGATAGGCCTCGGCCTCGAAGAACTCAACGAGCGGCTCCAGCGTGGTGACGATGGGCTGGCCAAAGACCTTGGCGCCCTGTAACTGCTGGATGTACGCCGCCGCCACGCCCTCCTGGTTCACGCTGGCGTAGAAAATCGACGAACGGTACTGCCGCCCCATGTCGTTGCCCTGCCGGTTCAACTGGGTGGGATCGTGCGCGACGGCAAAGAATACCTTGAGGATCTGCCCGAGCGTGATGCGGCTCGAGTCGTACTGCACGCGGATGACCTCGGCGTGGTCGGTCGTGCCGCTGCAGACCGCCTGGTAGGTGGCCGTGTCGGCGGTGCCGCCGGCGTAGCCGGAGGCGACGCTGATCACGCCATCGAGCTTGGCGAAGACCGCTTCGGTGCACCAGAAGCAGCCGCCGCCCAGCACGATCGACTGCGGTGCGCCCGTCGGATCCGCGGGCGCATCGATCGCGGGATCGGGGAACTGATCGGCCGGCACATCCGAGCCGCCGCCAAAGAGGTCATTCACTTTCATGGATCGATTCTACCCGGCGTGGACCGTCCTCGCGACACGCCGAACACGACAATTCCGAGCGCCGTAACGAGCAGAGCGGCCGACAGCGGCCGCAGGAAGAAGACCGACCAGTCGCCCTGGCTGATCGACAAGGCCCTGCGCAGGTGCTGCTCGGCCGCCGGTCCCAGAATGAGGCCGATCATGACCGGCGCAATCGGCGCCCCCACCCGGCGTAACCCAAAACCCATGATGCCGATGAGCGCGACCAGGAGAAGGTCGCCGGCCGAGCGGTGCACGCTGAACGCGCCAAGCGAGGCGACCACGAGGATGCCGCCATAGAGCCATGGCCGTGGAATCGAGAGCAGCTTCACCCACAGCCCCACGAGCGGCAGGTTCAGCACCAGCAGCATGGCGTTGCCCACATACAAGCTGGCGATCACGCCCCATACCAGCTTCGGCTCGTGCTCGAACAGCAGCGGACCCGGCTGCAGGCCGAACTGCTGAAACGCCGCGAGCAGCACGGCGGCGGTCGCCGAGGTCGGCAGGCCGAGCGTGAGCAGCGGCACCAGAGTCCCGGCCGCCGAGGCGTTGTTCGCAGCTTCGGGCCCGGCGACGGCTTCGATCGCGCCGTGACCAAACTCCTCGGGCGTCGCCGCGAGCCGCTTCTCGATCGCGTACGACATCAAGGTCGGCAACTCGGCGCCGCCGGCCGGCAGTGCGCCCATCGGAAAGCCCAGCGCCGTGCCGCGCAGCCACGGCTTCCACGACCGTCGCCACTCGTCGCCCGTCATCCACAACGACCCGTGTACCGGCAGCACCTGGTCAAGGCCCGGACCGCGGCTCACCATCCACAAGGTCTCGCCGACGGCAAACAGGCCAATGGCGACAATGACCGGGTCGATGCCGTCGAGCAGGTATGGAATACCGAAGGTGAGACGCGCCTGTCCGCTGAGGCCATCAATGCCGACGCTGCCAAGCACCAGGCCCAGCATCAGGCTGACCCAACCGGCCAGGCGGGCGCCTCGGCCGCCGAGCACCGTGGTGACCATCACGAACGCGAGCACCATCAGCGCGAAGTACTCGGCGGAGCCAAACGCCAGCGCCAGACGGACCATCACCGGCGCCGCCAGGCTCAGCGCAAGCGTGGCCAGCGTGCCGGCGACGAACGAGCCGATCGCCGCGGTGGCCAGGGCCGCGCCGGCGCGCCCCTTGCGCGCCATCTGGTGGCCGTCGATCGCCGTCACGATGGTGGCGCTCTCGCCCGGAGTATTGAGCAGGATCGAGGTGGTCGAGCCGCCGTACATCGCGCCGTAGTAGATGCCGGCGAACAT